>JAEWBF010000116.1 GCA_023391285.1 Verrucomicrobiota bacterium | reverse complement strand
AGGTGGGGTCAGGGGGGTGGCAAGGGGGAATTTGGGAGGAGGAGGCGGCGGGGTCGGGAGCCCCCGCCTTACATGGAAGCGGGCTTTTTGCGGGAGGTGCCGAGGGCGAAGGGCGGGCGGGATTCGTCGAACGGATGCTCCGTGAAAAGTTGCTCCAGCGATTTTTGGAAGAACTCGTCTTCGCCGAGGCGATTGGAGGCGATGCTGTAGCGGAGGAGGATGGGATCGAGTTGATCGAGCGAGGTGCCGATGGGGTTTTCGCCGAGGTTGTCGTCGAGGTGCTTGAAATCGTGAAGCGTGATGCGGTTGAGCGGCCGGGCCGGTTGATAGAGGAGGTCGGCAGGATCGTCGTCAGGGGCGGCGGGAAGCGGGGTGATGAGTTTGAGGTCGGTGAGCCGATTAAGGCACTCGTTGAGGATTTGAGTGGGGACCTTGATCATGCTCCCGAGATGCGAGGCGGCGACGGGGGGAAGGCAGTCTTGGAAGCGGCGGCAGATGGTGAGGAGAACGAGGAGGAGCAGGCGCTCGCGCATGTTTTCGGAGAGCTTGCCCCAGGCGGCCTGGCTATTGCGGAAGTGGACGTTTTGGACGGCGTAGCTGATCTGGCCGCCGATGAGGACGTAGAGCCAGAAGATGTAGAGGCCGAACATGACGACCAAGGGGAAGCCGAGGGAGCCGTAGAGGCTTTCGGTGAGGATGACCCGGCGGACGTAGAGGAACGCGAGGTAGTTGTTCAGCATCAGGAGCGATGCGACGACGAGCGCTCCGGTGAAGGCGGCGCGCCAGAGGACGCGCGTGTGCGGTATCACGCGATAGAATACAGTCAGGAGAACGACGAGAAGCGTGAACGAGAACGCCGGGAGCGACCATTGGAGGGCGACGGCGACCTGTTGGGAAAAAGGCATGCCCGCGATGGCGTCGTTGAAGACGCTCAGGAAGGCGCCCGCGCTGAGGAGAGTGACGGACGCGAAGAAGAGAACGGCGCCGAGCGTGAGGGTGGTCCAGTAATAGACGACCCGCATCAGGAGTGAGCGGCCGCTGCGGACGCCCCAGATTTCGTTGAAGGTGTCCTCGACGGTTTTGAAGAGGAGCAGGACGATGACGACGAGGCCGAAGAAGCCGACGGTGCCGGCGGAGCCGGAACGGCCCTGGCTGATGAAATTGTTGATCATGCCTACGAGCCGCGGATTGATGTGGACATCGGCGGGCGAGGTGACCGGTGAGAGTTGTGCGGGCGCGGAAGAGGCGGGCGAGTTGCTGGATGGAGTGGCGGGCGCGGAGCGAGGGGCGGGTTCCTCGTCGTGATGGGGCAGCTTGCCGTATTGCGCGACTTGGGGGGCAACGAAGTAGATGAGGCGGCTGAGGGTGTTGGCGGCGAGGTTGGGGTCTTTGCTGTCGAGGGCGAACCCGGCGATGAGGACGGTGAGGGCGACCAAGGGGCCGAGGCCGAGCAGGGAGCTGAAACTCAGAGCGGCGGCGCGGCTGGCGGCTTTCGTTTCGGAGAACACGGTCCACGTGATGGAAAGCACGCGGAGAGTGGCGTAACCGAAGCTGCGGACCGAGAGCTGGCGGAGCTGCCCGGGCTCCCAGATCTCAGTCTGATAGAGTTGAACGAGACGTTTCCAGTGCTGAGCCAAACGAGCCATGACGCGTGAGACAGCGCGGTGGAGACCCGGTGCGTCAGGCGGAGAGCAGGTGCCAGCCGACGAAAGCGAAGCCGGCGAGGGCCGCGACGGCGGCGATCACGGCGGGAAACAGGCTGACCACGACGGTGCTGATGTAGAGACCGGCGCTGCCGGCGACCAAGGCGATAAACGGAAGGGTTTGCCCGTGGGTCCAGAAGATGAAGCCGAGGAAACCGAGGCCGAGTGCGGCGCGGAAGCGAACGAATGGATAGACGGTTACGACGCCGAGTCCGAGAACGACGGCGAGAAGCAGGTCGATGACGCCGAGGAAAACGAGAGGGGAGGCGAGGAGCTTGTTGATATCGAATGCCACGAGGGCGTCGGCGGCGGGAACGAGTTCGCCGAGGGCGGCGAGCACGAGTGCGGCGATCGCGGTCCAGCGGCCGATGGCGGCGGCGCGGCCCATGGCTTCGGCGGGGTCCTGGCGATCCTTGGTGTCGGCGGTGCGGCCCTCGGCGGCGGCGAGCATGTCGTTGACGGTGATGGGGGCGGCGCCTTCGACTTCGCGGTTGAGGGTTTCGAGTTTTTGTTTGGAGCGGACGGTGAGCTTTTTCTTCTCGGGGAAGAGGGTGGCTTTGAGCTCGGGGTTGGAATCGATCGGCGTCCACTGCTCGGTGTTGGCGTCGTAGTAGAGCGTGGCGGACGTGAGCTGGCCGGAGTCGATGAGCGAGGTGAGTTGCTCGGTGGTGAAAGGCCCGCGGGCCTCGGTGTCCGACTCGTTGCGGATGTAGAATTCCTGCGTCGCCATGTGGGTGGTGCGGAGGGTGGTTTTGGCGGGCGGGAGCGGCAAGCTAAAGCCGCCGCGAGCCAGCGCGGCCGGAGGTCCGCGCGGGCTCGCGGATTACATTCGCGTGAGGGTGCGGAGGCCGAGGAGGTGGAGGCCGGTTTCGAGCAGGAGGAGGGTGCGGGCGCAGAGGAGGAGACGGCGGGCGCGGATCGCGGGGTCGTCGACGAGGACCTTGTCGGCGTTGTTGAAGGAACTGTAGTCGCCGGCGAGTTCGAAGAGGTAGAGACCGAGGAAGTGCGGGCGGAAGGAATCGGTCGCGAGACGGATGGCGTCGGGGAATTTGACGAGCTTGCGCGCGAGGGCGAGCTCAGTGGGCGTTTCCGGCGGGGTGGCGAGGTTTGCGAGCGACGCGTCTTCGGGCGACGTGCCGGCCTTGCGGAAGATGGAGTGGATGCGGGCGACGGCGTAGAGGAGGTAGGGAGCGGTGTTGCCGTCGAGGGCGAGCATCTTGTCCCAGGAGAAGACGTAGTTGCTGCTGCGGTTTTGGGAGAGGTCGGCGTATTGGACGGCGCCGATGCCGACGATGCGGGCGATTTCGCGGCGTTCGGATTCGGGGAGATCGGGGTTCTTTTCGGAGACGATGGCGAAGGCGCGCTCCTCGGCTTCGTCGAGGAGGGCTTTGAGTTTGATGGTGCCGCCGTCGCGGGTCTTGAGGGCTTTGCCGTCCTCGCCGGTGACGGCGCCGAAAGTGATGTGATGGAATTCGGGCAGGCGATACTTCTTCGCGGCGAACCATTTTTTCACCGTGAGGATGAGCTGCTCGAAGTGGTCGGACTGGCGGAAGTCGGTCACGACGGCGATGCCATCGGCCTTGAAGTGCTCGACCCGATACAGCGCGGTGGCGAGGTCGGTGGAGGCGTAGCCGCTGGCGCCGTCGGCTTTGCGCACCATGAACGGGTTGGGGCGTTCGGCGTGGCGGCTGAAACGCGGGTGTTCGTCGTGAAACACGACGAGCGCGCCGTCGCTGTCTTCGGCGAGGCCGGTGTCGGTGAGTTCCTGATACACGCGCTCGACCTTGTCGTTGTAGAAGGACTCGCCCAGGTGGTGGTCGAAGCGGATGCCGAGGCGGTCGTAGATTTGTTGAAACGCGGCGAGAGAGACCTCGGAGAACTTCTGCCACAGGGCGAGGTTCTCGGGATCGCGGTTTTGGAGAGCGACGAGTTCGCGGCGGGCTTCGTCGAGCTCGGGTGAGCCCTCGGGGGTGGCGTTATGGCCGAGTTTATAGAGGCGCTCGAGTTCCTCGATCGCGTCGGCGGCGAGGGCGTCGGGATTCGCCCAGCGTTTGTAGCCGTAGATGAGTTTGCCGAATTGGGTGCCCCAATCGCCGAGATGGTTGTCGCGGATGACGCGGGCTCCGGTGAAGGCGAGCAGGCGGCAGATGGCCTCGCCGATGACCGCGGAGCGGAGGTGGCCGACGTGCATCTGCTTCGCGGTGTTCGGTGAGGAGTAGTCGACGACCCAGGTTTGGCCGCGGTGTGCGGCGGCGGCGCCAGCGGCGAGGGATTCGCGGGTGGAGAAGGTGTTCAGCCAGGTTAGGAGCGCGGCGGGTTTTAGAGTGAAGTTGATGAAGCCGGGACCGGCGATGGTGACGTCGGCGAGATCGCGGATTTCCGCGGGAAGGGCAGCGACGAGTTGTTCGGCGACGGCGCGGGGGTTTTGTTTGCGCGATTTCGCGTAGCCGAGCACGCCGTTGGCTTGGAAATCGCCGTGTTTGGGATCGGCGACGCGGACCTCGGGAGCGAAGGCGGTGGCGTCAAGTCCGGCGGTGGACGCGGCGGATTTGAGCACCGAGTCGAGTTCGGCGGCGAGGTTGAACGAGACGTGCATTCGGCGAGGAAACGGGACGCCGGGAGGGGCGGGCAAGCGTGGAGTTGGCGGGGCGTCGGGAGGCGCAACTCCAGAGAGAGGGGACGCGCGAAGAGGGGCGGGACGCTTCGTGTGGTTGCTGATGCAAACTGCGCAACCCCTCTACCAAGAGTTGGTAATGAGGCGTGTGACGCTATGAGGAACGAGGCGGGTAGGTGAAATTTCGATACTTTCGGCGATTGGGCTTGGGAGTTGGCCCCACCGGGTGGGCGGGTTGCTGGCCGAGCGGGCGGGTGTATAGTGTTGGCCGGGCAACGATCCGGAGGCGGGTGCGGAAGCGTCTGGTTCCAGGGTTTTGGCTCGACTTCCTGTCATAAGCGGGTTTTCTCGCAAACTTTTCCGCACCGCGGCACCGCGGGCGATTATACTACCCACATGACGAAACGCACTATTCCGGCCCGCCGGTTCATCAAGCCGTCCTTCGAGTTCTTGATCGAAAAGAAGCGCGATGGCGGCGAGTTCACGCAGGAGGAAATTCGCTACATCATCGATAGCACGCTCGACGGCGAAATGCCTCAGCACCAGCTGGCGGCGTTGATGATGGCGATTTATTTTTCGAATATGTCCGCGCAGGAAACGGCGGATTTGACCGAGGAGATGATGCTGTCGGGCGAGGTGATCGACTTGTCGTCGATTGCGAAGCCGAAGATCGACAAGTATTCCACGGGTGGCGTGGGTGACAAGACCTCCCTGGTGCTCGTGCCGCTGGCGATGGCGAGTGGCGTGGTGGTGCCGATGATGTGCGGCGTGGAGCACGACTATGTGATCAACACGCTGGAGAAGTTGAACAGCATTCCGGGGTTCAAAGGCAACCTGTCGATCGATGCGTTTACGTCGCAGCTCGGCCGGATCGGCGGGGCGATTGTGCATCAGAGCGAAGCGCTGGCGCCGGCGGATCAGAAGTTTTACGAACTCCGCAAGGAGACGGGCACGATCCCGAGTTTGCCGCTGATCACGGGGAGTGTGTTGTCGAAGAAGCTCGCGGAAGGCTCGGAAGGTTTGGTGATCGATGTGAAGTGGGGCAATGGCTCGTTCATCAAGGATCTCGAGCAAGCGAAGCAATTGGCGCGTTCGATGACGCGCGTGGGACGCTCGATGAAGCGGCGTTGTGTGGCGCTCGTGACCGACATGAATCAGCCGCTCGGCGATACGGTCGGCACGTCGCTCGAAGTCAAGGAAGCGATCCAGCTGCTGAAGGGCGAAGGCCCGGAAGACATGAAGGAACTCGTGTTGAAGCTTGGCATGGAAATCGTGCGGCTCGCGGGGGTGGCGGGCTCGACGTTGTCGGCGAAGCAGACGGTGCAACGCCATCTGACGGACGGCTCGGCGCTGGCGAAGTTCAAGGAGCTGGTGAAGGCGCAAGGCGGCGACACGTCGTTCATCGATAGTCCGGACAAGTTCCCGGCGGCGCGTCACATTCGGAAGCTGCCGGCTCCAAAACGTGGATACGTTCACACGATCAATGCGGCGATGATTGCGCGCGGCGTGCATCTCCTGGGCGCCGGCATCGAGCCGAATGCGTCGCATGGCAATCACAACCACGGCCATGGTCACGGCAATCATCATGCGAAGATCGACCACGCGGTGGGCGTGTCGGAGATCAAGAAAGTCGGCACGCAGGTGAAGCAAGGCGAGCCGTTGATGATGATTCACTACAACGACGAGGCGAAGCTCGAGCAGGCGCTGGAGTATTTCAAGAATGCCTATCGGCTGGCGCCGAAGCGGCCGACGCCGCCGCCGTTGATCGTGGAGCGCGTGGCGTAAGGCTGCGTGCGATACGCGAAGGTCGGGGCGTAAAGCCCTTCCCACAGTTTCGAAGCCGACCGGAGACGGTCGGCTTTTTTTTATGAGCGCTACAGTGAGCGGAGAAGGCGATGTTTCATCGCGTAGAGAACGGAACCGGCGGCGACGAGGAGAGCGGTCGAAAGGGCAGGGTCGGCGAGGGAGATGGAGGCCTCGGCGGCGGTTTGTCGCACCGCGGGAGCGAGCGCGCGGAAGGTATCGAGGGAAAGGCCCTGCGAGAGAGCGAAGGCGAGGCCGGAAAGGGCGGCGAAGGAGAATACGATGTTGCGGGCTGCGGGACGTTCGAACCACGGGACGAAATGCGGAACCCGAGGCGGAAGGGCGGCGAGGACGCGGGCGGTAAAACCGTCGTCGGGAAGCTCGGAGTGATGTTGACGAAGCAGCGAGGCGAGCTGGGCGTCGTCGTCGGAAGGAGGTTTCACGTTAGCGGATTCCATGACGCGAGGAGGTGGCGAAGTTTTTCTTTGCCGCGGGCGAGGTGAGTTTTGACCGTGCCGAGCGGCCAGGCAAGAAGCGCGGCGATTTCGTGGTGAGAGAGGCCTTGGTGGAAGCCCAGGTGAAGGGCGAGTTGTTCGTCCGAGGTGAGGTGTTGAAGCGCGGACGCGAGGTCTTGTTTCAAATCGGAGCGGCCCGTGGCATCGACGGGGTCGTCGGCGTGATTGGGATCGAGCTCGTCGTGTTCGCGCTGGCGGCGGCGGGCGTTGCGCCAGTGGTTGTGGGCGATGCCGAACAGCCAGGTGGACAATGCCGACGTGTTGCGGAATTGCGCGAGGTTGCGATGGGCGGTGATGAAGGTGTCTTGCGCGAGATCGTCGGCGAGGGCGGCGTCGCCGCGCGTGAGGTGACGGAGGAAGCTGCGCACGCCGGATTGATGCCGGAGGACGAGTTCGCCGAAGGCCTTGCGATCGTCATGCGCGACGGTGCGGCGGACGAGCTCGGCGTCGGTAAGATTCACGGCGGGGCGGCGGGGGCGCGGGGATCAGGGCGTCTTTTTGCGGCGCAGCGCGGCGAGGATGCCGAAGAGCAGCATCGCAAGGCCGACGAAGGCGGGAATGGCGCCGACGAAGCGAAGGGGGCCCATGCCGAAACCTTCGAAGAACAAGTAGAGTCCGGCGCCGACGGCGATGGAGATGAGTCCGCCCCGGATGTCATTGCCGGGGGAGGACTGCGAGTGGTCGGAGGAATTGGAGGCAGATAAGCCGGGCGGCAGCGGCTGGCCTTTTTCGAGGGCGATGCGGGCGGTTTCGTGCCAGAGGACGCGTCGCTGATGATGGAAATACATCGCGGCGATGCCAAAGATAAGCCCGATGGCCATGCCGCCGAGGCCGAAGATGAGGCCGATTTCGTGACCGGCGAGAGCGAGAAGGGTGGGGAAGTTCATTGGGAATGGAGGAGGAGTTGAAACGTGGGTGTCGGTTGACGGACGTTTGGATTCAGAAAACGCCAAAAAAATTGCGGGCGGGGCGGGGGTTGGGCCAAGTAAGGGCATGGCTGAATCCTTGCCGACGGAAAAACCGGAGAAGAGCGCGCCGCCGAAATACGATCGGGCGACCTGGGCGAAGCCGTGGGCGCAGCTGAAGTATTTCACGTTTCAGCCGGCGATCTTTCCGCGGTTGCTCGGGCAGGTGTCGAGCGATGCGCGGCCGGGAGATTTCGTGAACGTTTACGACAAGAACGGGAATCTGGCGGGCGGCGGATTATACAATCCGCGGGCGAAGATTCCGCTGCGGGTGGTGGCGCATTCCACGCAGCCGGTGAGTGAAAGTTATTTCGAAGGCGCGATCCGGCGGGCGGTGGAGTTGCGGCGGGGCATGTTCAAGTTGGATGAGGTGACGGATGCGTATCGGTTGATCAATTCGGATGGCGACGGGTTGAGCGGGCTGACGATCGATCGGTATGGCGAGACGCTTCTGTGCGAGGTGTATTCGTTGGGGATTGCGCAACGACTGCCGGGGTGGCTGCCGTTGTTGCACGAATTGGCGGGAACGAAGTTTGCACGCGTGCACGTCGATCACGACCTCGGGAGTTTGGAAGGGATCAAGCCGTCGGTGTTCAAGGAAACGAATGCGGCGGCGCCGCGGCTGGTGAAGATTCGCGAGCACGGCGTGCGCTACGAAGTGGATTTCGCGGAAGGGCACAAAACGGGATTCTTCTGCGATCAGCGGGATAACCGGCGGCGGGTGGCGCAGTTCACGAAAGGGGCGCGGGTGCTGGACCTGTGTTGTTACACGGGCGGGTTTTCGTTGAACGCGAAAGTGGTGGGCGGCGCGGAGGAGGTGACGAGTGTGGATCTGGACGAAGCGGCGATTGCGCAGGCGAAGCGAAATGCGAATTTGAATCAGGCGCGATTGAAGTTCGTGCACGCGGATGCGTTCGCGTATGCGCGGCAGATGCAGCAGAACGGCGAGACGTGGGATGTGGTGGTGCTGGATCCGCCGAAGTTCATTTTCACGCGGGATGAGAGCGGAAATTGGGAAGGGCGGCAGAAGTATGAGGATTTGAACCTGCTCGCGATCTCACTGGTGAAGCCGGGCGGGGTGTTCGTGACGTGCTCGTGTTCGGGCCTGTTGAGCTTGGAGGATTTCGAGGCGCACGTGATCAAGGCGGCGCATCGGCAGAACCGACGGTTGCAGTTTTTCGATCGGACGGGTCCGGGAGCGGATCATCCGGTGTATTCGAATTGTTTGGATAGCCGCTATCTGAAGGTGCTCTGGGCCCGCGTCGCGTAGCGACGCGGGAAGCTCCAAGATCCAAGCACCAAGCTCCAGAGAACCTCCAAACGACAATATTCAATTGGAGCTTGGCCCTTGGAGATTCTCTGGAGCTTGGATCTTGGGGTTTGGAGCTTCCGCCGCGGGATTTCTTTTTACTTGGTGCATCCCCCACTCGGCGGCTGCGTCCTGCTGCCGTTCCCCAAACACCCCTCCCCATGATCCGCAAACTTGCGCACTGCTGTTTGTTTACCGACCAGATCGACACCATGATCGCGTTTTATCGCGACGTGTTGGGCTTCCCGATTCAGTTCAAGATGCACAACGACGATGGCTTTGCCTTCGGGTATTACTTCGCGACGGGCGAGATGACGTTTGTCGAAATCTTCGATCAGAGAGGCGCGGTGAAGCAATGGGGTGGGACGGTGCAGCCGTTACGTGGGCACGGCGACACGCATTACCGGCATCTGTGTTTTGAAGTGATCGGGTTGGAGGAGGAAGTCGCGCGGTTGGAGGCGAAAGGCATCAAGGTGCGTCCGATCAAAGTCGGGATGGATCATTCGAAGCAGGCGTGGATCAAGGATCCGGACGGGAACGATATCGAGTTGATGGAGTATACGCCGAAGAGCCTGCAGTTGTGAGGTTCTCTCGGCGTGGGCGTCGGGCTGTGAGGGTGTTGGCGCGTTGCAAAATCGAGGGTGGACAACGAGCCTGGCGCGCAAACCATGCGGCGGATACGCATGGATACGCTGACGCATCTCTTCGAGCAGAACAGGGCCTGGGCTGAAGAAATCACGACGAGAGATCCCCGTTTTTTTGAGAAACTGTCGCGGCAGCAGAGCCCGGAGTATTTGTGGATCGGATGTTCGGACAGCCGGGTGCCGGCGAACGAGATCATGGGGCTTTTGCCGGGCGAAGTGTTTGTGCATCGCAACATCGCAAACGTGGTGGTGCACACAGATCTGAATTGCCTGAGCGTGCTGCAGTTCGCGGTGGACGTGTTGAAAGTGAAACACGTCATGGTGGTCGGCCACTATGGCTGCGGTGGTGTGCGTGCGGTGCTGCGCTGTGAGCGGGTGGGGCTGGCGGACAACTGGCTGCGTCACGTGAAAGACGTGAAGGTGAAGCATGACCGTTGCGTGTGTTCGTTGCCGGACGAGACCTCGCGGCATGCCCGCTTGTGCGAGTTGAATGTCGTGGAGCAGGTGAAGAATCTCTGCGAGACGACGATTGTTCGAGACGCGTGGGCCCGCGGGCAACCGCTGACGGTGCACGGTTGGATTTACGGCGTGGGGGACGGGTTGCTGCGCGATCTGCGGTGTTCGGCGAACTCCGTGGACGGTTCGGAGCAGTCGTATCGGGATGCGGTGACGGCGCTGGAGTGAGCCGGGCGGGCGGGTGCGAGGCGGCGTTGGGCGGCGAGCGCAACCGGCGAACGCCAGGATGGAGGAAAACAAAAAGCCCGCGGGGAACCGCGGGCGGAGTTGAGTGGAAGTCTGGCGGCGAGATTAGCTGCGGCCGAGGTAGGAGCCGTCGGCGGTGCTAATTTTGATGATCTCGCCTTCCTTGATGAAGAGCGGGACTTGCACGACAAGGCCGGTTTCGAGCTTGGCGGGTTTTTGCACGTTGCTCGCGGTGTCGCCCTTCACGCCGTCGGCGGATTCGACGACTTTAAGGGACACGGTCGACGGAAGATCGATCGAGAGCGGGCGCTCGTCGACGAAGAGGACATCCACTTTGCCGCCGGGCGTCAGGTAGCTGATCGTATCGCCAAGGGTCTGAGCGGTGAGTTCGATTTGCTCGAACGTCTCGGGATCCATGAACGCGTAGGTGTCGCGATCGGCGTAGCTGAATTCCAGCGTCTTTTTCTCGGTGGGAAGGACTTCGATGGTGTCGGTGGAGGCGAACCGTTGATCGAGCGCTTTGCCGTAGCGAAGATTGCGCATCTTGATCTGGACGAAGGCGCGCAGGTTTCCGGGGGTGCGGTGCTGCGTCTCCATGACGAGGTGGGGCTCGCCGTTGAATTTGATCACTTGGCCTCTGCGAATGTCGTTAGCTGCGGGCATGGAGGAATGAGTTGTCGGATGAGGGAGGGTCGAGAGTGGGGAAACGGGTTTGCGTCTGTCAAGGCCGCGGGCCGGTCGGCAAAATTCCGGAGTGTTTCTGCACTGAAATCGCGAGAGCTGTTGGGGCCATCTCCGCGCTTGCGCTGGCGTGAGGCGGCTGCCGACACTAAGTGTCATCCATGAAGCAACGCACCCTTGCGCGTGAAGTTTCGATCAAAGGCAGTGCGCTGCACACTGGGGAGACGGTCACGCTCACCATCAAGCCGGCGCCGGCGGGGCACGGCATTGTGTTTAAACGAGTCGACCTGAATGGCGCGCCGGAGCTGCGGCCGCGGGTCGATCAGGTGACGGATCTCGTGCGGGCCACGACGATTCAGGACGGGCATGCGAAGATCCATACGGTCGAGCACGTGTTGAGTGCGTTGCACGGATGTGGTGTGGACAATGTGGTGATCGAGATGGATGCGTCGGAGCCGCCCATTCTGGACGGATCGGCGCGGCCGTTTGTGAATCTGATTTTGCAGGGTGAGCCGGTGGAGCAGGAGGCGGAGCGGGAGTATTTCGAGTTGGATGCGCCGGTGTCGGTGACGCGCGGGAATTCATCCATCATCGCGCTGCCGGCGAGCGAGCTGAAGATCTCGTGCACGTCGGCCGACGATCGCGGGATCCACACGCAGCATCTTTCGCTGACGATCGATCCGGAATCCTACATGACGCAGATCGCGGCGGCGCGGACCTTCACGATCTACGAGGACATCGAGGAATTGTTGAAACTCGGGAAGATCAAGGGTGGCTCGCTGGATTGCGCGGTGGTGATTCGCGGCGACAAGATCATCTCGAAAGAGCCGTTGCGGTTCAAAGACGAGTTCGTGCGTCACAAGATTTTGGATATCATCGGCGACGTGCTGTTGCTCGGGCTGCCGTTGAAGGCGCACATCGTGGCGACGCGGCCGGGGCATGCGATCAACGCGGATTTGACGAAGGCGTTGTTCGAGAAATTGCAGGAGCGGAAGAAGGCGGGGACGAAGAAGAAGCCGGCGGCGCAGCCGAAGGCGTTGCAGCCGCACGAAACGTCGCTCGATATCAAGCGGATCATCGAGACGATCCCGCACCGTTATCCGTTTCTGATGGTGGATCGCGTGATCGAGTTCATTGGCGAGGGCGAACTCGTTGCGATCAAGAACGTGACGATCAACGAGCCGTATTTCCAGGGGCACTACCCGGGTGAGCCGGTGATGCCGGGCGTGTTGCAGATCGAAGCGATGGCGCAGGCGTCGGGCATCATGCTGCTGAGGCTCGGATCGGCGGAAGGAAAAACGCCCTTCCTGATGAGCGTGGACAAGGTGAAGTTTCGTCGGCCGGTGCGGCCGGGCGATCAGCTGGTGATCAATTGCAAGCTGGTGAAAGTGCGCGGCAACAAACTCGCGTCGGCGGAAGCGACCTGCACCGTCGGCGGCAATGTGGTGTCGTCGGCCGAGTTGATGTTTGCGGTGGTCGAAAACGGAACGAACGCCTGACGGCGGATCCATGAGCGCGAAAATTCATCCCACGGCGATTGTCGAATCCGGCGCGGAGCTGGCCGCAGACGTCGAGGTGGGGGCGTATGCGTTTATTGGAGACGGCGTGCGGATCGGCGCCGGCACGCGGTTGCATCATCACGCGACGGTGGAGGGGAATACGGTGGTGGGCGCGGGTTGTGAGATTTTTCCGTATGCGTGCATAGGCGGGAAGACGCAGGATTTGAAATACAAGGGCGGGAATCCAGGCGTGCGAATTGGCGATCGGAATGTGTTTCGCGAATACGTGAGCGTGCATGCGGCGACGTTCGATGGGGAGTTCACGACGGTCGGATCGGATAATACGATCCTGGCTTACAGTCACATCGCTCATGACTGCGTGGTGGGGAGTCGGGTGATCATGAGCAATTATGCGGGGCTCGCGGGGCACGTGGTGGTGGAAGATCACGTGTTGATCGGCGCGTATGGCGGGGTGCACCAATTCTGTCGGTTGGGGGCGCACGCGATGTTGTCGGCGTGTTCGAAACTCGTGCACGACCTGCCGCCGTTTTTTATCGCCGATGGCGCGCCGGCGACGGTGCGAACGTTCAACAAGATCGGGTTGGAGCGGACGGGCTACACGCCGGAGCAACTGGAGCGGGTGAAGCAGGTCTTTCGGATTTTGTATCGCGACGGACTGAATCGCACGCAGGCGATGGACCGACTGGTCGGGCACGAGAAGGCGACGACGCCGGAGTTTCAGGCGATGATCGCGTTTGCGAAAGCGAGCCAGCGGGGGTTGGCGCCGGGGGTGTAGCAGAACGGCGCCGACCGAGCGGCGCCGTGCAGAGGCGGAAAGCGGAGCGTTCGCTTATTTCTTCTTGTAGACCGTGGCGGGGTCGAAGAGCCGCTCGGCGGTGTATTCGAGTTTCAAGGACGCGTCGTCGAGGGAGGCGAGGCGGCGGTAGAAACAGGATTTGTAGCCGTTGTGGCAGGACGCGTTGGCGGCGCCGGTCTGTTCGACCTTGATGAGGAGGACATCCTGGTCGCAATCGGTGCGGAGCTCGCGGACGTGTTGGACGTTGCCGGACTCCTCGCCTTTGACCCAGAGCTTGTTGCGCGAGCGGCTCCAATAGGTGGCTTTCTTGGTCTGCAACGTGTGCGAGAGCGACTCGGCGTTCATGAAGGCAAACATGAGCACTTCTCCCGTGTGCACGTCTTGGGTGATGCAGGGGATCAGGCCATCGGCGCCGAATTTCGGTTGGAGGGTGGTGCCGAGTTCGATTTCGGCGGAGGTGGTGCGAGCGGGGAAGACGTATTTGGACATGATGCGAATCAGGGGAGAGGCTGCGGCGGTGCGAGGGTGTTTCGCGAGTTGAAATTTCGAACGTGGACGTCAGGTCCGCGAGGATTCCGCGGGTGCAGCTGTGGCGACTTGGATAAACGCGGCGAGGGCGGCGTCGGGTGGCGGGGATTTGCGCCAGCCAATGACGAGGCGGCTTTCGGGGGTGGGGCCTTCGAGCGGGCGGAAGATTACTTCGGGCGGAAGGTGTTGGGCTTCCGAAGGTGTCATGAAGGTGGCGCCCAAGCCGGCGCGGACGAGACCGACGGCGTTGGCGCGCGGCCAGACTTCTTCGGCGATGCGCGGGCTGAGACCGGCGCGGGTGAAAGCCGCGAGGATGCGGTCGTAGTAGCCGGGATTGTGCGTGCGAGGGAAAACAACGAACGGGGTGGTGGCGAGATCGCGGAGTTGGAGGTGAGGGCGCGAGGCGAGGGGATGACTGGCGGGGAGCAGGACGCCGTTGCGCTCGCGCAGGAGGAGCCGGGTGTGGAGATGAGGTGTAGGAGCGTCGGGATGGAAGAAGCCGCAGGCGAGATCGCCGGATTCGAGAGCGGCGAGTTGGATGGACGTCGGCGATTCGTTGAGTTCGACGCGGACGCCGGGAAACCGCTGGTTGAATTCGCGGAGGATGCCGGGGAGGACGGTGGCCATGGCGAGGCCGGTGAATGCGACCCGGATGTGTCCGATCTGGCCGGATGTGAGGGCTTGGACTTCGGCGGGGATGGAGGCGAGGGCGCGGAGGAGCGGTTCGATGCGATCGAGCAGCAGCTGGCCGGCGGGGGTGATTTCGACCCCGCGGCGGGTGCGGTTGAGGAGGTCGGCGCCGAGTGCGGTTTCGAGCTGAGCAATGGCGCGACTCAGCGCGGGTTGGGCGATGGCGAGCGTTTCCGCGGCTTTGCGAAAATGGAGCTGGGTGGCGACCTCGCGGAAGTAAACGAGGTGGCGAAGCTCGAACGGCAGGTGATACTCACGCGGCATCACAGGCAGCGAAAGAAGTATTTCCCGTTATGGCAACGTTCTGGTAGGGTGGGCGCTTTCCAAACGGCAGGCACGAACGTTTGCCGCTTACCTCAATCATCATGGCCAAGTCACTCTTTCAGAAAGTCTGGGATACGCACACCGTGCGAAAGCTCGCGAACGGGCAGACGCAGTTGCTGATCGGCACGCATTTGATTCACGAAGTCACGAGCCCGCAGGCGTTCGGGATGTTG
This sequence comes from Verrucomicrobiota bacterium, assembly GCA_023391285.1. Classification (GTDB taxonomy): domain Bacteria; phylum Verrucomicrobiota; class Verrucomicrobiia; order Opitutales; family Opitutaceae; genus Opitutus. The sequence goes on along the minus strand of JAEWBF010000116.1, from coordinate 16,615 downwards.
CGCGATCTCGGATTGAAGGTGGCGTTTCCGCAACGGACCTTCGCCACGGTCGACCACATCGTGCCGACGGATCAGTTTGTGGAGCCGTATCGCGATCCGCTCGCGCAGGCGATGATGGACGAGTTGCGGAAGAACTGCGCGGAGTTCGGCATCACGTTTTTCGACCGTTCGACGGGCAAGCAAGGCATCGTGCACATCGTGGGGCCGGAGCAGGGCATCACGCAGCCGGGCACGACGATCGCGTGCGGTGACTCGCACACGAGCACGCACGGCGCGTTTGGCGCGATCGCTTTCGGCATTGGCACGAGTCAGGTGCGTGACGTGCTGGCGACGCAGACGATGGCGCTGGCGCCGTTGAAGGTGCGCCGGATCGAAGTGAACGGAAAGCTGCGTCCGGGCGTGTATGCGAAGGACGTGATCCTGCACATCATCAAGACGCTCGGCGTGAACGGTGGAACGGGTTTCGCCTACGAATACGCGGGCGAGGTGTTCGACCGCTTCACGATGGAAGAGCGGATGACGGTCTGTAACATGTCGATCGAAGGCGGTGCGCGCGTCGGCTATGTGAATCCGGACGACACGACCTTTGAGTATTTGAAAGGCCGTCCGTATTCGCCGAAAGGCGCGGAATGGGATGCGGCGGTGGCGCGCTGGCGCGCGGTCGCGAGTGATGCGGGCTGTCACTATGACGACGTCGTGAAGATCAATGCGGGCGAGATCGCGCCGACGGTCACGTGGGGTATCAATCCGGGCCAAGGCATCTCGATCAACGAACAGATTCCGGATCCGACGAAGGCGAAGGACACGGACGAGAAGGCGAACATCGAAGAGGCGCTGGCTTACATGAAGCTGCAGCCGGGCGCGCCGATCAAAGGCACGAAGATCGATGTGGCGTTTCTCGGGTCGTGCACGAACGGACGTCTGAGCGATTTCCAAGAGGTGGCGAAGTTCATCCGGGGAAAGCGCGTGGCGCCGGGTGTGAAGGCGATCGCGGTGCCGGGGTCGCAGATCGTGGCGTTGCAATGCGAGAAGCTGGGGCTCGACAAGATTTTGAGTGAGGCCGGCTTCGAGTGGCGCGCGGCGGGTTGCTCGATGTGTTTGGCGATGAATCCCGACAAACTCATCGGCGAGCAGCTGTGTGCGAGTTCCTCGAATCGTAATTTCAAGGGCCGCCAAGGCAGCCCGACGGGACGCACGATATTGATGAGTCCGGTGATGGTCGCGGCGGCGGCGGTGACCGGGCAGGTGGCCGATGCGCGTGAAGTGTTCGGTGTCAGCCAGAACTAAGCGCGAACAATCCTTACGGCCCGCCAAACACGCGAAACAAACGAAAGCGCCTGGTGAGTTCGCGAGTTTTCGCGTGATTCGCGGGCAACTAAACCCTCCTAAAATGGCTCTCGAAAAAATTACCCAAGTGACCGGTCGCGCGGTGAGCGTGCCGGGCAATGACATTGATACGGACCGCATCATCCCGGCGCGCTTCATGAAGTGCGTGACCTTCGACGGTCTCGGCGAATTCCTGTTCTATGACGTGCGCAAGAATGCGGACGGCACGGACAAGGAGCACCCGTTGAACGATCCGCGGTTCAAGGGCGCGACGATCTTGTTGTCGGGTTCGAATTTCGGCTGCGGGTCGTCGCGCGAGCATGCGCCGCAGGCGATTCAGAAATACGGCTTCAAGGCGGTGATCGCGGAGAATTTTGCGGAGATCTTTTTCGGCAACAGCACGGGTCTGGGGATTCCGTGTGTGTCGGCGAGCCGCGAAGACATCGCAAAGATCGCGGCGGCGGTGGAGAAGGATCCGTCGACGGAAGTCACGATCGATCTCGAGAAGCTCGAAGTCCGTTTCGCCGGGCAGACGGTGAAGATCACGCAACGTGAATCGGCGCGCGATGCGCTGGTGAACGGTCGTTGGGATCCGATCGGCGAGTTGCTCGAAGGTTTGCCGACGGTGAAGGACACGGCGGGCAAGCTGCCGTATTTCGCGACGGCGACGGCGTAAGGGACGCTGGATGGTTTTTCGGCCGGGCTCATGGAGCCCGGCTTTTTTTTGGGCGTTCGGCGAACGCATGACAATTCGCTGACAATTGGCTGACGGCGTCCTGACACGCGGCGCGCGCGAGTGTGGTTGAATGGCGGTGTTCCAAAACACGGATTCACCATGAAACTCACTCCATTGCTCGCTCTTGCTGCCGCGTTTGTTGGCGGCTCGTTGGTATCGTCTGCCCTGGCGGCGGACTCGGTTCAGCTTCGTCTCGATATCGATCGCTTGGTTTTGCCGGCGCGAACGACGGATACGGCGATCATCAAAGTGGCGCTGGATGGCGTGAAGCTGCCGCGGCGCGAGGTGCGGCCGCCGGTGAATCTCGCGTTGGTGATCGACCGGTCGGGTTCGATGAGCGGAGACAAAATCGCGAAGGCCCGGGAGGCGGCGCTCGAGGCGGTGCGGCAGCTGGCGGCGGACGATATCGTTTCGGTGATCGCTTACGATTCGCGGGTGGAAACGCTCGTGCCGGCGCAGCGGGTGGGAAATCGGCGGCGGTTGGAGGAGGCGATTCGGGGGTTGGAGGCGACGGGGAACACGGCGCTTTATGGAGGCGTGGTGCGCGGCGCGGACGAAGTGCGGCGATTCAGCGAGGATGGGCGTTATGTGAATCGAGTGATTTTGTTGTCGGACGGGCAGGCGAATGTGGGGCCGAGTTCGCCGGAGGAATTGGGGCGACTGGGAGCGTCGTTGATGCGCGAAGGAATCGCGGTGACGACGATTGGGCTGGGGCTCGGGTTCAACGAGGATTTGATGACGCGACTCGCGCAGCGAAGCGATGGAAACACCTATTTCGTGGAGGACAGCTCGGATCTGCCGCGGATCTTCGCGGCGGAGCTGGGGGACGTGTTGAACGTGGTGGCGCGGCGAGTGGTGATTGAAATCGAATTTCCCGAAGGGGTGCGGCCGTTGCGTTTCGTGGGACGCGACGGGGAAATTCGCGAGCGGAAGGCTGAGTTGAAGCTGAGCCAGATTTACGGCGGACAGGAGAAGTTTGCGCTGATCGAAGTGGAAGTTTCGCCGGCGGAAGCGGGACGTGAGCGGGAGATTGCGCGGGCGCGCGTGAATTATGAAGACGCGTTGGAACAGCGCGCGGCGACGCTCACGGCGGTGCGCAAGGTGCGGTTCAGCGCGAAAGAGGCGGACGTGGTGAAATCGGCGGATCACCGCGTGCAGGCGGACTATGCGGCGAACGTGATCGCGCTGGCGAAGGACGAGGCGATTGCGCTGGTCGACGCCAACCGACGTGAAGCGGCGGGGGCGCGGCTGCGGGAAGAAGCGGAGCGGGTGGCGCGCATGGGGACGGTTTATGGAAATTCCGCGCTGCAGAGTCTGGCGGCGCCGGCGGCGGCGGATGCGGCTCGCGTCGAGCGCGAGGGGCTCGGCAATGCGGAGCGGAAGGCGTATCGCGCGCAGAGTGCGCAGACGCGGAATCAGCAAAGCGCGGGGAATTGAGAGAACGACCTGCGATGATGGAGTGAAGAAAGGGCGGGCTTAGAAACCCGCCCTACTTAGCTTCTTCCCAAGAAGAACCGAATCTCTACGCTGCTGATCGTGACGCCGACCTCGCGCCGCATTTTTCTCTACTGGCTGCTCTTGTTAGTGCCGACGATGGTCGTGGGTGTCGGCGCGGTGTCGTTGTTGAAACGCGAGCAGGAGCGGATCGCGCAGCAGAGTGCGGCGACGTGGGAGGCGCGACGAGCGGCGGCGGAAGCGCGGGCGCGGTTGATTGTGGAGAATGTCGAACTGTTGACCGGTGACGTGCAGGAAGGATTGCTCGATGCGCTGGCGGACCAGCCGCAGGAAGGTGTGGTGGGTTTGTTGAGCGAGTGGGAGGCGAACAATCCGCTGGTGCGGGGCGGGTTCGTGGCGCGAGAGGATGGGGGATTGTTGTGGCCGGAGGCGCGAAATGCGGATGAGTCGGCGCGGGGATTTTTGCGGCGGCTCGGGGCGTCGTTTCGTGAGAGCCCCCCGTGGCAGGCGGAGAAGCTTGAGCCGAAGGGGACGAAGTCCGAGCCGATGGAAGCGGAGGCGAAGAAGGCGCGCGGTGCGGTGACGTCGAATGTGGCACAGGTGCAATCGGCGCGGCGGGACGTGCAGCAGTTGGTGAAGGCGCCGAATGCGGCGACGATGGATGCGTCGGCGCTCGAGGGGCAGCGCATGGCGGAAGCGAGTGCGATGGAAGTGCAGCGCGCGGAAGCGTGGGCGCGGAATCAACGGGAGTTGTCGGCGCGGGCGAGTCGGGCGGCGGCGCCGCGCGAAGAGGCGGAGCGGCGGGCGAAGGTGTTGCGCGGATGGAAGGCGGTAACGATCGACGGGCGCTCGCATGTGATCGGTTGGGTGCAAGCTCGCGCGAGTGGCGAAGTGAGGGGGGTGGAGTTGAACCTGGGTGGGTTGGTGAGCCGGCTGGCGCAGGCGTTGCCGGCGGAGGTGTCGGGGGAAGATGGATACGTGTTGCGCGATGCGGAAAAACGCGTGGTGCATCAGGCGGGGGCCGTGGCGCGGAGCGGAGAGGCGAACGTGGTGGTGCCGATTGCATCGGCGCTGTTGGCGGGGTGGGACGTGGCGGCGTTTGTGCCGGGCGGAATGTATTCGGGCGAGAGCGGGGCGGCGTTTTTCTGGGTGGGGTTGTTGTTGGTGGGAATTTTTTTGGCGGCGATCGTGGCGGGAGGATCGCTGTTGTTGTGGCAGGCGCGGCGGAGCGAGGAGGAGGCGGCGCAGAAGACGACCTTTGTCGCGAACGTGTCGCACGAGTTCAAAACGCCGCTGACGACGATCCGGCTTTATGCGGAACTCTTGGAGCAAGGGCGGGTGCGAAACGCGGCGCAGGGGAGCGAGTATTTGCGGACGATCGGGCGGGAGACGCAGCGGTTGGCGCGGCTGGTGAACAATGCATTGGATTTCAGCCGGCTGGAGCAGGGGCGGAAGACCTTTAGCCGCGAGGAAGTGGATTTGAAGGCGGAGCTGACGCGGGTGTTGGATACGCAGGCGCCGCGGCTGGACGAGGCGGGGATGCGGCTGGTGCGAGAGCTGCCGGAAGGAGCGGTGGTGGTAAAAACGGATCGCGATGCGGTGGAGCAGATCGTGCTCAATCTGATCGAGAACGCGTGCAAGTATGCGAGCGACGGCGGGGAGGTGGTGGTGACGCTAAACGCCAAGGGAGAGCGCGGCGTGGAGGTGACCGTAGCGGATCGCGGACCGGGAGTGCCGGCGGCGCATCGGGAGAAGATTTTCGAGAAGTTTCACCGCGTGGACGATTCGTTGACGGCGGAGAAAGCGGGGGCGGGGCTGGGGTTGAGCATTGCGCGGCAACTGGCGCGGGGGCTCGGCGGGGAGTTGAAGTATGCGGATCGCGCGGGCGGAGGCGCGGAGTTTATCTTGGAGCTGCCATGATTGCGAAGATCCTGATTGCGGAAGACGACCCGAACATCCGTATCGGACTTTCGGCTACATTGGAGAGCGAAGGCTATGCGGTGACGGCGGCGGTGGATGGGGTGCAGGCGCTGCGGCTGTTTGCGCAGGAGAAGTTCGATCTCGTCGTGCTGGATGTGATGATGCCGAAGGCGAGCGGGTATGATGTGTGTCGGGAGTTGCGGGCGAAAGGCGCGCGGGTGCCGGTGTTGTTTCTAACCGCGAAAGGCGAGGAAGTGGACAAAGTGGTGGGGTTGAAACTCGGGGCGGACGATTATGTGACGAAGCCCTTTGGCGTGCATGAATTGCTGGCGCGCGTGGAAGCGTTGTTGCGGCGGGCGCGGCAGAGCGGCGCGGGAGAAGCGGGCGAAGGTGAGCTGCCGGCGGTGTTCGCGTTGGGCGAGGCGACGATCGACCGGAAGAAATTTTCGGTGACGGTCGGTGGAAAGACGCAGGCGCTGACGGCGCGGGAGTTGAAGCTGGCGGAGGTGTTTGCGAGCCGGCCGGGCGAGGTGCTGACGCGCGATGCGTTGCTGAACGCGGTGTGGGGGATCGATTATTTCGGGACGACGCGGACGCTGGATCAGCATGTGGCGCAGTTGCGGAAGAAGATTTCAGCAAGCGGGGGAGAGGCGCCGATTGTGACGGTGCATGGGGTGGGATATCGGTATGAAGGGTGATGATGGGGGACTTGCTTTCGGGGTATGGACTTCGGGGGCGTGGATTCTTCGCTTCGCTCAGAATGACAGAGCTAGCAGATGGGGTCACATTTCGGAGATGCGTGGGGCGCGTTTGCCTTTGAAGATGGCGCCGCGGACGGGGATGTAGGGGAGTTCGCGATTTTCGCGGGCGGAGCGGAGAAGAAGGCCGCCGCGGCTCATGTCGCCGCGACCGATGAAATCGGACGGGAAAACGAGGCGGTCGCCGAAGGCGTCGAGGAGGACGTCGCGGTATTTCGCGGTGGCGATGGAGCCGAGCAGGATGGCAATGCCGTCGGGGGCGAGTTGTTGGGCGAAGGTGGCGGCGTCGCGGCGGAGAGGTTTGGAGTAGCGAGGATTGTCCTCGCGGATGTCGACTTTGCCAAAGGCGCGGAGGGCGGCGGGCGTGACGTGCGTGAGCGGGTCGAGAAGTCCGGTATTGGTGGTGATGATACGAATGAGTTCGCCGCGATCGGGGCGGACGAAATGGCGGGCGTAGGTGATCTTGCCGCGGAAGTAGAGGCCGCTGGCGAAGGTGAAGATGTCGGCGAGCGGGAGGCCCTCGCGATGGAAGGTGCGGGCGAGAGGAAAAGGCGCGGCGCGGTTGAGGAGAAGCTTGGCGCGGACGCCGCTGACCTTGGCGGGGGAAAGGAGAAAGATGCGCTGCACCTGCGGAACGACCGCGCGTGAGGCGGGTGGGTTCGGAATGCGGGCGCAAAAAAGCCCGCCGGGGACGGCGGGCTCCACCGGATCAAACGGTGCAGATTTTGACGGCTTCGCGGAGAGAGGCGATGGGATCGCGGCTGGGGACGAATTCCTGGCCGACGAAGCCGGTGTAGCCGGTTTCCTTGATCGCGCGCATGATGGCGGGGTAGTTGAGTTCCTGGATGTCCTGCGGCTCGAATTCGTGGCGGCCGGGATTTCCGGCGGTGTGATAGTGGCCGATGTATTGAGCGTTTTGGCGAATGGTGCGGATGACGTCCCCCTCCATGATCTGCATGTGGTAGATATCGTAGAGGAGCTTGAAACGTTCGGAGCCGACGCGTTTGACGAGTTCGACGCCCCAAGGGGTTTTGTCGCACATGTAGTCGGGGTGGTTCACGCGGGAGTTGAGGAGTTCCATCACGATGGTGACGCCGCGCTTTTCGGCTTCGCCGACGATTTTTTTCACGCCGACGACGCAGTTCTCGAGGCCCTGTTCGTCGGACATGCCGGCGCGGTTGCCGGAGAAAACGATGACGCTGGGGATGCCGGCGTCGGCGCAGGCCTTGATGCGCTCGATCATGGAGGGCACCTGCTTCTCGTGATTTTCGAGGCGGTTGAAGCCGTCGGGGATGGTGGTGGTGCCGTTGGCGACGGCGCAGGTGAGGCCGTATTTCTTGACGACGGGCCAGTCTTCGGGGCCGAGAAGTTCGACGGAATGGAGACCGATCTCGGCGGCAGCGCGGGCGAATTCGTCGAGCGGGATCTTGTTATAGCACCACTTGCAGACCGAGTGACGGAAGCCGCTGGAGGAAACGGGCGCGGTGGGCATGGGGGCGGATTGTGGTTGGGCGGCGCGGAGACCGGGCAGGGTGGCAAGGGCGGCGGCGCCGGCGAGGGTGGTGATGGCTTCGCGCCGGGAGAGTTGGGCGTGCATAAGGCGGGATGGGGTGAATCGGCGAAATGCCGGAGAGAAACTACAGCAAATCCGGCGCTGCAGATTGGCAAGGCCCACTTGCATCTCAGCTTGGGGGTCGTAGCGTCGGAGCATGAATGTTTCCCGAAGCGGTTTGTCGCGACGCGAGGCGGTGAAGACGTTGGGCGCGGGCGCTGCGCTCTTGGGCTTGGGCGGATTGCCTCTTTCGATGTTGGGGGCGGAGAAGGCCGCGGCCGCGGGCGGCACGACGCCGTTGCCGGATCAGACATTTTCGCTGCCGCCGCTCGGGTATGCGTATGATGCGCTCGAGCCGCACATCGATGCGCGGACGATGGAAATTCATCACACGAAGCACCATCAGGCTTATGTGAATACGGCGAACAACGCGCTGGCGGACTATCCGGATCTGCGGAAGCAGTCGCTTGCGGCGTTGTTGGGGAGCATCAATCGCGTGCCGGAGGCGATCCGCACGACGGTGCGGAACAATGCGGGCGGACACGCGAATCATGCGTTGTTCTGGCGGGTGATCGCGCCGGGCGGTGAGCGGAAGCCGGGTGGACCGTTGGAGCAGGCGCTGACGAAGTCGTTTGGGTCGGTGGATGCGTTCAAGACCCAGTTCGCGGATGCGGCGGCGAAGCGGTTTGGCAGCGGCTGGGCTTGGTTGAGCGTGAAAGATGGCGCGCTGCAGGTGCACTCGACTGCGAATCAGGATTCACCCTTGATGGAAGGTGCAACGCCGGTGCTCGGATTGGATGTGTGGGAGCATGCGTATTATTTGAAATATCAGAATCGGCGCGCGGACTATGTGCAGGCGTTTTGGAATATCGTGAATTGGACGCAGGTGGGGGAGAATTACCGCGGTGCGATGACGGCTTGAGGGGCGGAAGGTGAAGGACGACTTGGAGCGGGACGCGGGCTTGCCCTTGCTCTTGTCGGCAAGGCTTCTCGAGCGCGTGGGCAGCATGAAAAAACGCGGGCCTTGTGGGCCCGCGTTGTGCGGAGAAGCGACTCGGATGCCGCCGCGTTTGCGGCGACGGGTTGAGCACGCGTTTAGTTTTTGGGCGCGAGGCCGAAAAACTCGACGACGTGGGTGACGTTGTTGTAGCCGCGGGATTTCAGGAGGTCTTCGATCTGTTGGACGTTGCGACGAAGTTCGGCCGTGGTGTCGGGATCGATTTCCTGGACCTGGTTGGTTTCCTTGCAGATGACGTGGTAGGGGTGAACCTCGCCCAGGCTGAGGGCGTAGAGGCTGGTGCCGTTGTGATAGAAGGAACGGCGAACGAGGCCGATGTCTTCGAATGCACTCAAGCAGCGATAAACGGTGACGAGGTCGCACGAACCGCTTTCGAGGTCGGCGTGGATTTGTTCGATGGTGGTGGGCTGGCCGCGCTTGATGAGCGCGGTCAGGATGGCGATGCGGGGCTGAGTGATCCGCAGACCTGCGGCTTTGAGGCGCGCGCAGGCGAGATTGAGAGGAGATAGATTTTTGCCGGCAGCGGATTTGTCCGCCAACGGCGAGTTGGTCTGGGTCGATGCGATCATTTCACATTTAATGTCATGACGACTGCGCGAACGTTCGAGGTAATAATCATAGGTTTGCATCAGGTCTTTCCCTGAAGTCCATGCGCTTGAGTTGCAGTCTCGGGTTGCTAGTTGCGCGGGGGAAAGCGGTGTGTTACATCGCGCGCCCAAACATGGAAGATCCGGATTTCGCAGAGGTCGTCGGCCTCATTTGCAAGGAGGACCCTCGCTACGATCGCAAAGCTTACGATTTTATCCGGCTGGGCCTGGACCATACGGTCAAGGAGTTGCGAAAGAAGGACGGCACGAAAGCGGGCCGTTCGCGTCACGTTTCGGGCCCGGAGTTATTGGAAGGCCTGCGGGTGTATGCGCTGGATCAATACGGGCCGCTGGCGAAGACGGTGTTGAATTCGTGGGGCGTGAAGCGGTGCACGGATTTTGGGGAAATCGTGTTCAATCTGATCGAGTATAACGTATTCAGCAAAACCGACAGCGATCGACGGGAGGATTTTGCAGACATCTACACGTTCGAGGAAGCGTTCGTGAAACCCTTCCTGCCGGAGAAATCGCGGCGGGGTTCGTCCAACGTCGAAGCCGCGTGAGCGAACGACCGATGCGTGCTGTTACTGCCGCTGCGGCGGATTTCCGATTGCTGGATGCGTTCTGGCGCGAGCCGGTGGAGCGGACGCTGCTGCCGAACGGGCTGACGTTGATCATGAAGCCGGACCGGTCGGCGGCGTTGGCGTCGGTGCAGGTCTGGGTGAAGACGGGCAGCACGCATGAAGGCGCGCATCTGGGCGCGGGGCTGTCACATTATCTCGAGCACATGCTGTTCAAGGGGACGGAGCGGCGCGCGGGACGCGACATCTCGGCGACGGTGCAGGCGCATGGCGGCTACATCAACGCTTACACGACCTTCGATCGGACGGTTTACTACATCGATTTGCCGAGCGAGCATACGACGGTGGCGATCGATTTGCTGGCGGATGCGGTGCTGCATTCCACGTTGCCGGCGGACGAGTGCGCGAAAGAGAAGGACGTGATTTTGCGCGAGATCGCGATGACGAAGGATGATCCGGACAACCGTCTGTGGGAGTCGCTGTTCTCGACGGCGTTTCGGGAGCATCCCTATCGCGAGCCGATCATCGGGCATCGCGATGTGTTTTCGGCGGTCACGCGGGAAGATTTGGTTTCGTATTATCGCGCGCGTTACGTGCCGAATAATCTGGTGGTGGTGATCGTCGGCGACATCGACGTGGCGGCGACGCGAGCGGCGGTGGAACAGCATTTCGGGGCGGTGCCGCGGGCGCGGCTCGCGCCGGTGTTGGTGCCGACGGAACCGTTGCAACTGGGAGCGCGGACGGAGCATCGATTCGAAGACGTGGAGATCACGCGGGCGGCGCTGGCGTGGCCGATCCCGGGATTGACGCACGAGGATGCGCCGACGCTCGACTTGTTGGCGGGGGTGTTGGGCGGAGGGGACAGCTCCGTATTGTGGCAAGCGATACGCGAGAAGACGGGGCTGGTGCACACGATCGATGCGTCGAGCTGGAATCCGGGCACGACGGGGTTGTTTTGCGTTTCGTTCACCTGCGAGCCGGAGAAGCGCGCGGCGGCGACGGCGGCGATCGAGCGGACGCTGGCGCGTTGTGCGGCGCGCGGGTTCAAGCCGGCGGAGTTGAAGAAGGCGATTCGTCAGTTGGTCGTCGGCGAGATCAACTCGCGGAAGACAATGAGCGGACAGGCGTCGCGGCTCGGGGCTGCGGAAGTGGTGGTGGGTGATCTGGATCACAGCCGCGTGTATTTCGAGCAACTCGCGGCGACGACGGCGGCGGACCTGGTGCGGGTGTTGAGGCGGTATCTGGTGCCGTCGCGGCTCACTTCGATTTCGTCGAATCCGACGAAGTCGGACGTGCGAGGGAAGGCGGAGGCGAACGATGCGGGGGCGCCGCGGGATTTTTCGGAGATCAAACTGCCGAACGGTGCGCGGCTGTTGCTGCAGCCGGACCGGCGCCTGCCGAACTTGCATCTGCGGTTGTTGATGCAAGGCGGGCCGTTGTTCGAGCATCCGGCAAAGCGCGGGGCGACGGCCTTGTTGTCGACGATGCTGACGAAGGATACGCGCAAACGCAGCGCGGCGGACGTGGCGGAGTTCATCGAGTCGGTGGGCGGAAGTTTTCATCCGGTGGCGGGCAACAACAGCGTGGGTTTGGCGGTGGAAGTGTTGCCGACGGATGTCGATCGCGCGGTGGAGGTGTTGCGCGAGGCGTTGCTGGCGCCGGCGTTCAAGAAGGCGACGTTGGAACTCGAGCGCGACGCGCAGGTGGCGGGGTTGCAACAAGACGACGATGACGTGGTGACGCTCGCGCGGAAGCGGGTGCGCGAGCGGTTCTTTGGGGCGCATCCGCTGGCGCATGATGCGCAAGGCACGCAGGACGGCGTGAAGGCGATTCGGGCCGAGGATTTGAAGGCGCTGCATCGCGCGCTGGCGGTGGGGCCGAATGTGGTGCTGGCGGTGGCGGGCGATTTCAATCCGCGTGAACTGACGGCGAAGTTGAAAGCGTTTTTGGGGCGTTTGCCGAAGGCGGCGGCGCCTCGCGCGGGTGGGAAGCCGCTGAAACTGCCAGCGGAAACGGGAGAATTTGTGGAGCAGCAGCCACGCGAGCAGGCGGTGGTCCTGCAGGCGTTTCCCGGACCGCGGGTGAATGCGGAGGACTTTTATATCGCGGAGGTGGCGGACGAATTGTTCAGCGGAATGGCGTCGCGGTTATTCGAGCGTGTGCGGGAAGAAAAAGGCTTGGCGTATTTCGTGCGTTCGGGGCGGGTGACGGGGTTGGATGCGGGAATGTTTTATTTCTTCGCCGGCACGCAGCCGGGGAAAGAAGGCGAGGTGCTGGCGGAGATCGACGCGGAGATTGCGCGGGTGCGTGCGGGTGGCGTGGAGGAGGTGGAGTTGGCGCGGTGTCAGGCGAGGTTGAAGGCGGGGCGACGACAGAGTTTGCAGACGAATGGGTCGCGCGCGATGCAGGCGGCGTTGAATGCGCTGCAAGGCCAGCCGATCAACGACTGGAAGAACTACGATGCACGGATCGATGCGGTGACGATCGCGGACCTGGCGGCGTTGGCGGAGCGATATTTTCGGCCGGAGTTGCGGGTGCAGCTGGTAGTGAGGCCCTGAGCGGCGGCGTTGACGCGGCGGGTGGGCGGGGGGCAGTTTGGCGCGTGTGAGCGAACTGGCGGCATTGTTTCCGGACGAGGATTTCCGTCTGCACCTGACGCTTCGGCGGGGTGAACCGCGGGACTTCTTTGTGCCGCAGGATTCAAGCGGGCGCGTGTTGGCGGAGCGGCGTCGTTGGATTGCGGATACGCCGGGTCGGTATGCGATCGTGGAGGACGAAGGGGTGGCGATGTTGCGGGAGTTTGCGGGTTGGTGCCGCGAGTGGGGCGTGGCGGACGAGCACGCGATCGACGCGTTGGGAGGTGAAATCGAGCCGGACTTTTTGATGCTATCGTCGGATGCGCAGGGGTGTTTCCGGTTGCGAGGCGGGGCGCTCTGTTTTCCGACGGGATGGGCGTTGGAGGAGAAGCTCGGGCAGACGATGGACGAGATTCATGGCGTGGTGCCGGCGCTGAATTCGACGATCGGCGCGTCGATCCAGCAGTTCATGGAGCGGCTGCGGCCGGGGATCGGTTTTCTTCGGGATAACTGGGGCATCGCGGCCACCGATGAGTTGAATCTCCATCCCGCGCGCGGGTTCCTGGGGCCGGCGTTGCCGGTGGAGTTGGAGCGTTTATGGCTGCGGGTGGAGCATCAGATTCTGGTGCGTTTGCCCGAAAACGGCGGGGTGTTGTTTGGTATTCGGGTGCGGTTGCATCGCTTAGATGCGGTGAAAGCGGATGGGGGAGCGGCGCGAGGATTAGCGCGGGCGCTCCTTACGATGTCCGATGCCATGCTGGCGTATAAGCGGTTGGATGGGATCCGCACCGAGCTCGTCCGGGCGCTGGCATGACACAGAAAATGCCATCGTTATGCAGAAAAGATATCGCCAATGGACGGCGAAAGCACATGGTCGCGCCGGTCCATGAAAACTCCAAAACTGATTATCCCCTTCCTGCTCACGTGCTTCAGCGTGATGGCAGTTCCTGCGGTGTTGGCTGACGAAGAAGCAAAGAAGGACAAGCCGCCGAGCAAGACGACGCTCAAACGTTTCGATAAGGACAAGGATGGAGTGTTGAACGAGGCGGAGACGGCGGCGTGGGAGGCGGATAAGCAGAAGCAGAAGGAGAAGCGCGCCGAGAAAAAGAAGGCGAAGGAGGCGGGCGAAAGCTCGGAGTAGGCGGAGAGAGTTAGATTTGGCCGGTTACAGGGTTCTGAATGCGATCCAGAATCCGTTGGACCCCGATGCTGTGAGCGGCGTCGGGGTCTTTGTTTATAGCAAACTGTAGCTTGTGGCGAACCACAGAGACGCAAAGACACAGAGAACCCGGTGGTGGTCGGCGTCTGCTCTCGGCGTCTCCCTGGTTCAAAGCGGTGCCTCCGGCCCGACAAATGCCACAATAGCATTAGTCTAGCTGCGTTGGTGCAGCAGAGAGGATCGTGCGTGGCTGCGGCTCACCCGGAGGGTTCGCCCTACCGGGCCGACCTTACCGCTTGGAGTCGTCGTGGAGGGCGCCGCTCCACTTGAGCTTTTCGCGGACGACGGAGAAGTGGGAGTAGTCGATGCGTTGGGCGAGCGGGAGGCGAAGGGAGGAGATGGTGATCTCGATCGGGGAGTCGACGCCGACTTTTAGGTCGCGTTGTCCATCCATGGCGACGAGCAGGCGGGAGTCGGCGGAACGGTTGAAGACGCGGAGGCAAACTTGGTCGCGGAAGATGATCGAGCGATTGCTGAGCGTGTGGGGGCAGATTGGCGTCATCGCGATCACGGCGGCGTCGGGATGGATGAGTGGGCCGCCGGCGGAGAGATTGTAGGCGGTGGAGCCGGTGGGCGTGGAAAAGATAAGACCGTCGCAGGTGTAGTTCGTGACGAGTTCGTTGTCGGCGTGGACCTCGAGTTGGACAAGACGGGAGTTGATATCGCTTTTAACGAGGACGTCGTTGAGGGCGAGGTCGTGCGAACTGGGGCCGGTGCAACACTCAAGGAGGGAGCGGTGCGCGAGGCGGTAAGCGCCGGAGAGAAGATGGGTGAAATGAATGCGCGCTTCTTCGGCGGAGAAGGTGGTGAGAAAGCCAAGGCTGCCCCGATTGACGCCGATGATGGGGACCTGTTGGTGCGCGGCTTCGCGGGCGACGCCTAGAAGCGTGCCGTCGCCACCGATCACACAGCAGGCGTCGTAGCCTTGGAGGTAGCCTGGAGGAAGTGGGAATTGCGTGGTCTGGGTGGCGGTGACACCTGCCGCGGCAGCGATCGTGACGAGCTCGCGGGCGAGTTCGGGAGCGCCGGATTTGTCTTCGTTGATGACGAAGGCGAGATGGCGGAGGGGTTTCATGAGGGAGGCCACGGACGGACACTGATGAACACGGATTCGAGGAATGTCAGAAGGAATTTGGCGAAGATGTGAGAGGAGCGACGCCGATCGGAAATGTGATTGGATGTATCACTCGCGGGTTTGACCGGGCGAAGCGGAGAGCTCGGAGGTTTTGCGGAGACAGAGGAGGAATTCGCGGTTGCCGTCAGTGCCGGTGATGGGGGAGTCCATTTCGCCGACGAGGTGAGCGGCGGGGAGTTCGGCGAGGGCGAAATCGCGGACGGAGGCGAGGGCGGCTTCTTGGACGGCGGGATCGCGGATGACGCCGCGGCCTTTGTCGACTTCGGCTTTGCCGGCTTCGAACTGCGGCTTCACGAGCGCGACGAGTGTGCCATTGGAACGGAGGAGCGGCCAGACGGCGGGGAGGACGGCTTTCAGGGAGATGAACGAAAGGTCCATCACGATGAAATCGAAGTCGCGGCGCGGGAGGTCGGCGGCGGTGAGATGGCGGGCGTTGATTTTTTCGAGATTGGTGACGCGAGCGTCGGCGCGGAGTTTGGCGTGGAGTTGGGCGCGGCCGACATCGACGCAGATCACATCGGCGGCGCCGGATTGGAGGGCGCAATCGGTGAAGCCGCCGGTGGAGGCGCCGACGTCGAGGACGTGGGCGCCGTGAAGATCAAGGGCGAAACGCTCGATGGCGCCCGCGAGTTTTTCGCCGCCGCGGGAGACGAAGCGCGGCGGTTGTTCGACCGTGAGATCGAGATCGGCGGGAAATTCGCGGCCGGGTTTGTCGAGGCGCTCGGTGCCGTGAAGGACGCGACCGGTCATGATGAGCGCCTTCGCTTGGGCGCGCGAAGCGGCGAGACCGCGGGTGACGAGGAGTTCGTCGAGGCGAAGTTTTTTCGCGGACGTCATGCGGACTTTTTGCGGCGGGAAGAGGACGGAAGTTTTTGGCGAGCGGGAGACCAGCAGGTGGTGCGGCCGCCGATTTCGGCGCGTTCGAGGAGGACACCGGTTTTGGGGCAGCGACCGCCGTCGCGCCAGCGGTGATGAAAGAGCCAGGACTCGGGGATGTTGACGTTGAGATCGGGTGGGAGTCGACCGCCGTGGCCGGCGATTTTCGCGAGGGCGTCGCGGGCGACTTCGCGGGATTTGCGCCAGAGGATTTTGGTTTCGTCGGGTGTGAGCGAACCGGCGGGGCGGGCGGGATGGATGGCGGCGCGCCAGAGGATTTCGTCGGCCATCCAGTTGCCGATGCCGGGGAAGCGTTCCTGCATGAGGAGGACGGCCTTGATCGGGGCGCGGGCGCGGCGTGTGAGGAATTCGGATACGGCGGTGGCGGTGAAATCGGCGGAGAGAACGGGGGGGGCGATGCGCGTCCACCAGTCGGGGGCGGTTTTGCCAATGTGGAACTGGACGCGTCCGAACATGCGCGGATCGGTGAAGACGAGCGCGTGTTTTGCGGTGAAGAGGACGAGGTGGTCGTGCTTGGCGGGCGCGTAATCGGCAGCGTGGACGTAGAGATCACCGCTCATGCCGAGGTGAAGGCCGAGCCAGGCGTTGCCGCTGAAAAGGAAGAGCATTTGTTTCGCGGCGGCTTCGGAAGAGAGGAAGCGAGCGCGAGTGAGAGCGTGTTCGATGGCGGCGGGGTCGGTGCCGCGGAAGACTTTGGCTTTGGGGTGGAGGAGGACGCGGAGGATGCGTTGGCCGAGCGCGGCGTGGTGCCAGCGTTTGCGGAAGAATTCGACTTCGGCGAGCTCGGGCATCGGGAGATTTTCGATTTCGATTTTGGATTTTCGAATGGGGAGCGGCGCGCTCGGAGAGCGCGCC
>JAEWBF010000043.1 GCA_023391285.1 Verrucomicrobiota bacterium | reverse complement strand
GGGCGCCGCCCCCCCCCCCCCCCGCCCCCTCGCCTGCTCCCCCGACTTTTGTTTTGCCCCGAAACTCCCCAACTCCGTTAACTCCTCCTCCCATGACCTTCCTCGAAGACTTGCAATGGCGCGGCCTGCTCGCCGACTGCACCGACCTCGATGCTCTTTCGAAGCGCGTCGCCGAAGGTCCCGTCACGCTCTACTGCGGCTTCGATCCCACCGGCGACTCCCTCCACGTCGGCCACCTCATGGGCCAGCTCACGCTGCGCCGCTTCCAACTCGCCGGCCACCACCCCATCGCCCTCGCCGGCGGCGCCACCGGCATGGTCGGCGACCCCTCCGGCAAATCCGCCGAACGCAACCTCCTCACCCGCGAGCAACTCGCTCACAACGTCGCCTCCATCAAATCCCAGCTCGGCCGTCTCCTCGACTTCAACGCACCCACCAATCCCGCGCGCCTCGTCGACAACGCCGACTGGACCGCTCCCATCAGCTTTCTCGATTTCCTCCGCGACGTGGGAAAACACTTTTCGCTCAACGTCATGCTCGCGAAGGACTCCGTTCAATCGCGGCTCGGTTCCGACAGCGGCATCAGCTACACCGAGTTCAGCTACCAACTCCTCCAAGCCCACGACTTCCTCGTCCTCCGTCGCGACTTCAACTGCGAACTCCAGATCGGCGGCAGCGATCAATGGGGCAACATCGTCGCCGGCACCGATCTCATCCGCAAAAAACTCGGCGCCTCCGCCTGGGGCTGGACGTTCCCTCTCATCACCAAATCCGACGGCACCAAGTTCGGCAAAACCGAATCCGGCGCCGTCTGGCTCGATCCTCAACGCACGAGCCCCTACAAGTTCTACCAGTTCTTCGTGAACACCGAGGACGCGATGGTGATCACCTACCTCAAGAAGTTCACCTTCCTCGACAAAGCCTCGATCGACGATCTCGAAGCCAAACACCTCGCCAACCCCGGCGCTCGCGAAGCCCATCGCGCCCTCGCCCGCGAGGTCACCACCCTCGTCCACGGCGCTTCCGCCGCCACCGACGCCATCCGCGCCAGCGAGATCCTTTTCGGCGGCGGCGTCGAAGGGATCTCCGAATCCGTCTTCAACGATGTCGTCGGCGAAGTTCCCACGAAGGATATCGAGAAATCCAAACTCGAATCCGCCGGCACCTCGCTCGTCGACGTCCTCGTTCACGCCGGCCTCTGCCCGTCAAAAGGCCAAGCCCGCAAAGACATCGAAGGCGGCGGCATCTACGTGAACAACCTCCGCTCCGCCGACCTCGCGCGCTCGATCACCTCCGCCGACCTCCTCTTCGGCCAATACCTCCTCCTCCGCAAAGGCAAACGCACCTACACCGTCCTTCGCGCGGTTTGAGGTTTGCATCGTTGCATCCAGGCGTCGCCACCGTAACTTCGCCCCATGACGAAAATCGTCGCAGCCGTTTACGAGAACGGCGTCCTCCGCCTCGCGGAACCGCTTCCGCTGCCGAATAACTCTACCGTTCGGGTCACCATCGAGACCGACGAAGATCGCGAGGTGTGGCTTCGCGTGAGCGAGGACAAACTCGCGACGGCTTGGGACGACTCCGACGACGTTTTCAATGAGCTACTCGAGAAATGAGATCGTGCTCCTGCCGATCCCATTCACCGACTTGACCAGCCGGAAAGTTCGGCCCGCCGTCGTCGTCGGCCACAGCTCCCATCCAGGCGACCTCTTCGTCGCCCCGATCTCGTCCCAACTTCAAAACGTTGCCCTTCCTCTTCGCGATTGGCGCGCAGCCCGCCTGAACGTCCCTTGCGGCATTAAATCCCAAATCGCCACAATCGAAAATCGGTTGGTAGTGAAATCCGTCGGAACGCTCACGCCCACCGATCAAGGCGCGCTCGACGCCTGCCTCCGCACCTGGCTCTCGCTGTAGCCGTTTGAAAACCCGCTTCATCGTCAACCCCCGCTCCGGCCGCGCCGCGCGCGCGCTCCCCGCGCTCCGCACGTTCGCCGACAAAAACCGCGCCGAACTCATCCTCACCGAGCGCCCTTGCCACGCCACCGAACTCGCCGCCCGCGCGCTCGAAGACCGCTGCGACCTCATCGTCGCCGTCGGCGGCGACGGCACCATGAACGAGGTTGCGACCGCGCTCATCGGCTCGCCCGCCACCCTCGGCCTCGTTCCCTGCGGCTCCGGCGACGGACTCGGCCGTCATCTCGGCATTCACGGCACCGTCGCGCACGCGCTGCGTATCCTAAAAACGGGGACACCTCGCCTCATCGATACCGGCCTGGCCGATAACCACCCTTTCTTCACCGTCGCCGGTCTCGGCTTCGAAGCCCACATCGCCGAAAAGTTCAACACCCTCACGTCGCGCGGCTTCATCCGTTACCTGAGCACCAGCGCCACCGCCTTCGCTCGCTGGCAAACAGAACGCTTCATCATCACCACCGCCGACGCCCGTCACGAGGTCACCGCCTTCACCCTCGCTGTCGCCAACAGCGACCAATACGGCAACAACGCTCTCATCGCTCCCGGTGCCCGCGCCGACGACGGCTTGCTCGATCTCACCGCGATTCCACGTCCAACGCTCACCAACTCCGCTTCTCTTCTCGCGCGCCTCTTTCACGGCTCCGTCCACCGCCACGCCGGCGTCCTCCATCTCCGCGGTCCGCGTTTCACCGTCGAACGCTCCACCCCCGCCCCGCTGCACACCGACGGCGAACTCCACTCTGCCGGCCGCGTCGTGGAATTCACGCTTCGCCCCGCCAGCCTGCGCATCATGACCCCTGCGTAGCACAGTTCGCCTAGCCGGATCGCTCATGGAGGCGCGGTGCCCTCACCGCGCTCCTCCTTCCCGCTAAGGGTTTTCCGTAGAACACCCTACCCGGTTTCCGACAAGCCATACCGCTTGCGAAGCCTTTCCACTCGCGCGACCGATTCCGCGTCCAATCCGCGTGCTGTTCGCACGCGTTCGTCAGCTTCAACCGCTTCAACGCTCGTCCACTCCAACCCTCATTACGCACCCATGCACCTGTTCAGCTCGCTCGCGCGGCTGGCCGCTCTCGGCCTCGTCGCGCTCCTTCCCACCGCTCACGCCCAGCTTTCGCTTTCCGGTTCCACCCGCGGCGAATTCACCGGCTCCGACTCGATCTTCACCTGGATCAACAACGGCCCCGTCACTTCCACCCTCCACACCGGCATCCCGCTGCTGATCATTCCCAACACTTCCATCGAATTCACCGGCGACACCTTCAGCGGCGTCGGCCATGGCGACGCATTCGATCTTGGACGCGTGAAAATCAAGAACGGCCTCACGCTTTTCGACAGCGCGGCATCGTTCGCGACGATGGACCTCTACCTGAACCTGCCCTCCAACGGCGTGCTGAATCACAAACTCACCACGCTCACGTTCGCGATCGAGAACACGCCCAACGTCGGCTTCGTTCCCGACATCTTCTTCATCGGCTACTCCGCCCCCGCGTCGCTCAAGGTCAACAACACGCTCGTCGATTTCACGGTGACGTTCAGCGATCAGGACTACCTCAGCGAATCGGGCCAACAGATCGGCGAAGGCAAAACCGGCAAAGTCGACCTTTACGCCTCCGTCAACTTCACGCCGGTCCCCGAGCCTTCCACCTACGCCGCGTTCGCCGCAGCCGGCTTGATCGGCGTGGTCGCCTGGCGCCGCACCCGCCGCCCCGCGCCCGCCACGACCTAAAACTCCCTTCCATTCCAGCCTCGTCTCGCTCCGGGCCACCCCGCCCGGAGCTTTTTTGCGCCCTCCCGCCGCCCCCCTTCTTTCTCTTTCTCTTTATCTTTCTTCTTCTCCCTGCCGTCCCAAAGCGCCGCGAAAATCGGGCCCCACCCCCATAGCACGCCCCCCATTCCCCGCCTACCGTCCAACCAAGTGTGAGCTCTGGGCTCTGAGCTCCTCTCATCTCTCAACCCTCAACTCTCAACTCCCATGCGCCCCCTCTCTCAACAAACCATCGTCATCACCGGCGCCACCAGCGGCATCGGCCTCGCCACCGCCCGCGCCGCCGCCCGCAAAGGCGCCCGTCTCGTCCTCGTCGCGCGCAACGAAGAAGCCCTCCAGGCCATTACCGACGAACTCACCTCGCGCGGCGTCCACGCTGCCTACTGCGTCGCCGACGTCGGCCGCCGCGAAGATCTCCAACAAGCCGCCGATCTCGCGGTCGACCGTTTCGGCGGCTTCGACACCTGGGTCAATAACGCCGGCGTCACCATCTACGGCCACCTCGCCGAGGTCTCCGACGAAGATCACCACCGCCTCTTCGACACCAACTTCTGGGGCGTCGTTTACGGTTCCCTCATCGCCGCCGCCCACCTCCGTCAGCGCGGCGGCGGCGCCATCATCAACATCGGCTCCGTCCTCTCCGACACCGCCGTGCCGATTCAAGGCATGTATTCAGCTTCCAAGCACGCCGTGAAGGGCTTCACCGACGCCTTCCGCATGGAACTCGAAGCCGAACGCGCCCCGATCTCCGTCACCCTCGTCAAACCGTCCGCGATCAACACGCCCTACATCCAGCACGCGCGCAACTACCTCGACCGCGAAGCCAGCCTCCCTCCGCCCGTTTACCAGCCCGAGGAAGTCGCCCACGCCATCCTCTTCGCCGCCACCCACCGGAAACGCGACATCTTCGTTGGCAGCGGCGGCCGCATCATGAGCGTCGCCAATCGCCTCGCCCCACGCTTCATGGACAAGGTCGGCGAGAAGGCCATGATCCGTCAGCAAACCCAGCCGGGTCACGGCGGCTACGCCCATCAGGAAGGTTCGCTACATCGTCCCGGCAACGACGGTCGCGTCCACGGGCAATACCCCGGACACTCCATGCGCACGAGCTACTACACCCGCGCGTCGCTCCATCCCGTCCTCACGAGTTCCCTCGTCGTCGCCGCCGCCGGTCTCGCCACCGCCTTCGCCGCCCGCCGCCGCTAGCCCGTCCCGCCATCTTCGTCTTCGTCTAATGGAGGCGCGGTGCCCTCACCGCGCTGCGCTCCGCGCCCACGAGCCATCCCACCATGGCCGTTCGTGTTCATTCATTCCATTCGTCGTTGCACTGAACGGTCTCAGTCCAACCCCACCTTCCCTCATCTGACAAACTTGTCAGCCACCCCGACTCGTCCCGTTCCAGTCCCGCCGCCACGGAACACCCCATTGCATCTTCGGGCGCGCCGCCTGCCGCCCGCCTTCCCTCCACCCGTCCCGCTTCATGCAGACGATCGATTACGCCATCCTCGCCGCCTACCTCGTCGCCCTCGCCATCATCGGAATCGTTCTCGCCCGCCGCGCGGCTGAAAGTAGCGAAGCCTATTTTCTCGGCGGTCGCGCCATGCCGTGGTGGGCCCTCGGCGCCTCCGGCATGTCGAGCAACCTCGACGTTGCCGGCACCATGGCGATCGTCGCGCTGATTCACCTCTACGGGCTCCACGGTTTCTTCGTCGAATTCCGCGGCGGCGTCGTTCTCCCCATCGCCGTCTTCCTCGCGTTCATGGGCAAATGGCATCGCCGCTCCGCTGTCATGACGACCGCCGAATGGATGCTGCTGCGCTTCGGACACGACGCCCAAGGCCGCGCCGCCCGCGCCACCGCCGCCCTCACCTACATCATCATCACCGTCGCGATGATCGTGTTCTTCTTCACCGCCGGCGGAAAATTCCTCGCCGAATTCCTCCCGTTCTCCCCGCTTCAATGCACGATCGGCATGGCCATCGTCACTTTCATCTACACCCTCATCGGTGGAATCTACGCGGTCGTGTGGACCGATGTCTTTCAAGCCGTCATCATCGCTGCCGCCGCCATCTACGTCGCCGTAGTCGCCTCGCAACAGGTCTCCCCCGGTCTCCTCGCCGCGTGGCCCGGTTCCTCGCTCAACCAATTCATCCCAAATCTCGGCGATCACTCCACCCTCGCGCCCTACGAACCCTTCGGCTGGTTCCTCGCCGTCTGGGCATTGAAAGGCATCCTCGAAGGTCTCGGCGGCAGCGGCGGTTCCGCCTACATGGCCCAACGCTACTACGCCGCGCGCTCCGACGCCGAGTGCCAGAAGATCGGCATGCTTTGGACCGTCCTCTTCGCCTTCCGCTGGCCCATGGTCCTCGGCTTCGCGATCCTTGCCGTCACCCTCGGACTCGACGGCTCCTCCATCGCCGACGCCGAACGCGTTCTACCGTTCGTCCTCCAATCCGACTACTTCCCGCCCGGCATTCGCGGCCTCGTCATCGCCGCACTCCTCGCCGCCGCCATGTCCACGTTCGACAGCACCATCAACGCCGGCGCTTCCTACGTCGTCAAAGACCTCTACGAACCGCTGCGTCCCCGCGCTTCCGCCCGCGAACTCGTCTGGGCCGGCTATCTCGCGTCCGCCTTGCTCGTCGCCGCCGGCCTCGTCATCGCGCTCGCCGCCGGCGCGAGCGTCCTCGGCGTGTGGGTCAACATCGTGATGCTTCTCTTCCCCGCCTTCCTCGTTCCCTTCGCTCTCCGCTGGTATTGGTCGCGCTTCAACGGCGCCGGTTTCGCCATCGGCGTCGCCGCCGGCTTCGCCGCCGCCTTCGTCCTCTTCCGCCTGCAACCCGCCGGCTGGAACGAGGCCCAACAATTCCTCGCCATCGCCGGCACGTCC
Source organism: Verrucomicrobiota bacterium (assembly GCA_023391285.1). GTDB lineage: Bacteria > Verrucomicrobiota > Verrucomicrobiia > Opitutales > Opitutaceae > Opitutus. The sequence continues at coordinate 7,351 of JAEWBF010000043.1, read as the reverse complement.
CTCGCCTTTTCGCTCCTCGCCACCTGGGCCACCGCTCCCGTTGCCGCCGACGAACTTCGCGCCTTCTACCAACGCATCCGGCCCTTCGGCCTCTGGCCTCGCGACTGGCGCACGAAGTCCGACGCCATCGAGCACCGCTCCGACGTCCTCCGCCTCGCCGCCGCGCTCCTCTGGCAAATCCTCACATTCCTCATCCCCATGGGCGCCGTGCTAGGAATGTGGATACCCGTCACGGTCGCCTCGCTCCTCTGGCTCGCCCTCCTCGCCCACCTCCTCCGCTCCCTCCCCGCCGAATAGCGTTCTTTTTCCTTCCTCTTTATCGTTCTCTTTCTCCTCCTCGACCCGCGCTCCGTCCCTGAACCCAAGCTCCCTTCGCCGGTCGAAGGCCCATGCCCCGCACCCGCTCCGACACTTCTCGCGACAGCTGGCAGCTTCTGCGCTCGCGCTACGAATCCCAAGGCCTGGTGCTCGCCCTCGGCGCCGGCGTTTCCGCGGGCTGCGGTCTTCCCAATTGGCCCGAACTCCTCCTTCGCGTCGGTGAATGCTGCCTCCCTCCACGCCAGGGCCGAAAAACCGTTCAAGCCCTGATCGACACCGGCGCCACCTTTCCCGCCATCGCCGGCATTCTCGAATCCAAAACGCCTCGCGGCCAGCGCTTCTCCGACATCCTGCGCGAACAACTCTACCGCGACTTCCCCTTCCACGACGCCGTCTCCACCGCTGCGCAACGCCGCAAGCTCGTGGATTTCGTCCACGCCCACAGTCCCACCTTGCGCGCCGTCACCGCGCTCTGCGTGCAACGCGACTCCTCCGACGCCGAGTTCCTCCCCAACCCGCGCATCCGGGCCGTCGTCAACTTCAACCTCGACGCCGTTCTCCGCACTTACGCCGCCGCCCGCTACGACGCCTACCTTTTCCGCACCATCGAGCGCGCCGACAAAGCCCAGCGCATCGGCCGCATCCCCATCTATCACATGCACGGCCTGCTCAAGTTCGGCCGTCACCATCGCGATGACGACACCCACGAGCTTCGCTCCGTCTTCACCGAGGGCGAATACTTCGACGTCTTCAACCAACCCCACAGCGTTTTCAACTACACCTTCCTGTATCTGCTGCGGGAATACAATTGCGTCTTCATCGGCCTCTCGATGAACGACGAAAACATCCGCCGCCTCCTCCATTACTCCACCGCGGAACGTCGCCGGCAGACCGGACGCGACGCCTCCAGCCCGCGCGTCGCCCTCCGCCACTTCGCCATCCTTCGTCGCACCGCCTCTCGCGAGGTCGACGAACTCCTCGACATCTCGCTCCGTCGTCTCGGCACCCGCGCCCTTTGGATCGATTCCTTCGACGAGATCCCCGCCCATTTCGCCGCCGTCTACGGCCGCGATCTCTGGTCCCAGGTGTATTGAGATTCCAGTTACACGCGCAGCCTAGAGGGCCGCCGCTACTCCACCCGCAGCGCCCGCTTCGCCAGCGTCTTCGATCCCTGCCCCGCCACATAACGGATCTCCGCCGCTCCCGCCTCCTTCGGCGCGGCGATCTTCGCCGGCGACCCTTTCCGCGTCTCCGCATACGCCGCATAGCGCCCTTCCGGCAAACTCGCCGGCACAATCGTAATGTAGTCCCCCGTATTATCCGGGCCCGTCCACGTCACCTCCACCTCCTCGCCCGCCTTCACGGCGTCCACCGCCCTCAACGTCACCTCCGCCGCAACGACCCGAATATCCCGCCGCTCCAACACGCGCGATCCCTGCCCCGTCATATACCTGATCTCCGCCTCCCCGTCCAAAATCGGCGCCGTCACTTTCAACGGCGACCCATGCCGCGTCTCCCGGTAATTTCCATACTGCCCGTCCTTCGTCCCCTTCGCGACAATCGTGATGTAATCCTGCGTGTTGTTCGGTCCCGTCCATTCCACCTCGACCTCTGAGCCCGCGACCACCTCGCGCGGCGCCGACAACGCGACTTCCGGCTCCGTCACCTTGATCGCTCGCCGCGCCAGCACCTTCGCCCCCTGCCCTGTCACGTAACGCAACTCCCAGTCGCCCCCCTCGGGCGGCATTTGCAAGGTCAGCGGCGATCCTTTCTTCGTCTCCGTGTAGTTTCCATATCGCCCCTCCGGCGTTCCTTCCTTCACGACCGTGATGTAGTCCTGAGCGTTGTTTGGTCCCGTCCACGTCACCTGCACCTCGCCGCCCAGCACCGCCGCATCCGGCGCATTCATCGTCACCTCCGCCGCCGTCACCCGCAACGGAGCTCGTCCCAAAACCGTCCGCGTCGAACTCGTCACATAACGGAGTTCCCAGTCGCCCGCCTCGATCGGCGCCGTGAGTTCCAACGGGTTTCCCCTCCGCACCTCCTCATAATTCGAATACGCCCGATCCTCTGCCTCGGGCTTCACGATCGTAATGAAATCCTGCCGGTTGTTCGGCCCCGTCCACGCCACCGCGAACTTCGCCCCCGCCCCCACCTCGCGCGGTCCCTCGATCGTCGCCGGCGTCAAATCCTCGGTTTCCTTCGTCGCTTCCGCCGGCCCGCTTACCTGCGGCACCGCCGCCTCCGACGCCTCGCTCATTTCCTGCGCCGCCGTCGCGGGCGTGACACCCGTTTGCTCAGGTCTGCACCGCACCAGCAACAACACCACCACCGCCAACAGCAGCAGGACGACGATCACCAGATTCCTCCGACGCGACTCTTTGCTCATCCTCCGTCCCTACGCCACCGCCGCGCCGCCCTCAACGCCCAACCTCCTGTCTTCTCCCTGAAAACCCCACCCTCCAAACCCGCACCCGAAAAAATCTGCTCTTTCTCCCTCTCGCTGGAGACACGCCTCCCGTCCGTTGTAGGGCGGGGTCTCCCGACCCCGCCGTTCCCGCCTTCGCTCACCCATACGTCGGCCGCTGCGGCCACCCTTCCGGCGAATCCTCCCAATCTTCCTGCCGCCCATACGGCGTCAGATCCAAAAAATTCGCCGGCACAAACAGATGATCCAACCCCCGCGCGAACGCCGAATACGTGTGATACACCGCCTCCCCGTCGCGCACGAACACGCTGTTCACCGTCCAATCTCCTTTCAAATCCTCCTCCTTCATGCCCGCCGCGATCAGCTCCGCCTTGTTGCGATAATTGTATTCGATCGGCGCCTTCCCCTCATCGAGCGTCACGTGGAAGTCGTAATTAAAATCGCTTCCTTCCGACGAATACCACGGAAACGTCCACCCTCTCTCCTTCCGCGTCTTCTCGATCTCCGCGATCGGCGCGCGCGACACCGCCACGAAGGTCACGTCCTTCTCCGCCAACGCCGCGCGCATCTTCGGATTATCGAAACCCGTATCCGCCGCCGCCGTGCAGCCCATGCAATGCCCCCGTTCATCATTCCACATGAAGTGGTGCACATACAACTGCCGCCGCCCGTCGAATAATTCCACAAACCCCACGCGCTTTCCGCCGGGCGCCGTAAACACATACTCTTTCTCCACCTTCACCACCGGCAGCCGCCGCCGCTTCGCCGCCAACGCATCGCGCGCCCGCGTCAGCGCCTTCTCGTCCGCCAGCAATTCCTTTCGCGCCTTCAACCACTCTTCGCGCGATACCACTCTCGGCAGGGGAAACGTCTGTGTGCTCATAAATCGAAAGTCGTCTTCCTTACGACGAACACACCTCCCCCTTCCGGACATCCTCTCTCAACTCTCAACCCTCAACTCTCAACTTCGCCACCCAACCATCCCGCCTGCCCGCGAAAAACGTCTCCCGCCGCACCGCGATCTGTTCACCACTCGTTGCATCTTTCGAATATGCCACGGTTCGCGTGACGATCCACTCGCCCTCTCCACCGCGCGGATCATCGACGATATCCAACGTCTGCAAGCTCACCCCAAATCCCGCAAAATATCCTTCCAACGCCGGCCCAAGCTTATCGATCACCTCCGCCGCCACACGCTTCCCCAACACATCACCCATCTCTAAAAAAAATCGCGCCCGCATCGCTGCGCCCGTCTCCACGTAACCTGGCACATCCATCCGCCACCGCCCCGGCGCCACCACCTGCACCGCGCCGATCTCCGCTTCCACCGCTCCACGCACCGCCTGCGCGCGCCGCGTGACCTGCGCCAGCGCCACCCACTGTTCCGGTGCCAATTCCAAACCCGTTCCTACCGCCATCTGCTGCAACCCGATCACCTCCGCCAGCGCCGCATTTTCTTCCTCCGTCGCCACCACCACGCGGCTTTCCCGAGCGGCAAACGCGCGCGAGTGTCCACGCGCTCCTTCCACCGCTTTCCTGTCCGTCATCCTTTTTGTTTCCCGCAAAAATCCGCCGTCAACCTCGCGTCCGCTCCCACTCGCCTCGCCTCGGCCCGTTGCGCGAAACCCCGCCACGGCGCCTCCGATCAGCCCAATCACCAGCAAGATACCTGCGACTCGGCGCGCGCGCATACGCTCCAAACAATCCACCGCCCGCCCGCCCGCCACAAAATAATCGAAAATTTATCTAAAGTTTCCCGCCTCCCGGCCGACAGCGCCCCGCCCCCCCCCTCAAAACCCTCGGCCTCTCCTCTCAACTTCCATTTCAGCGTTTCAGCCTTTCAGCGTTTCAGCTTTTTCTCCTTTCGTGCCCACTCACTACGACACGCTCAAGGTTTCCCGCGACGCCCCCATCGAGGTCATCCAAGCCGCCTACCGCTCCCTCGCCCGCAAATACCATCCCGACCACAACCGCAGCCGCACCCCCCACGACGAAGCTGCGATGAAAGCCATAAACGCCGCCTACGAAATCCTCAGCGATCCTGCCCGCCGCGCCGCCTACGACCGCCACCTCGCCCAAAATCTGTCCAACCCCAGCTCCGCCACCCGCCGCCGTCACACCAACCACAACCAACCCACTGACGATTTCCGCCGCACCCTCGTCACCATCCTCATCTCCGTCTGCTACTTCGGCGCCGCCTTCATGATGCTCCGCAGCCCCGGCCTCCGCTACCTCGGCATCCTCATGCTCCTCTTCAGCCTCTACTACTTCCGCCCCCGCCGCTCCTAGTCTTTCTCTTTCCTCTTTCTCCCCAACCCCCAAACCACCTCCCGCTCTAGACTCTCCGCTCCAGGCTCTCAGCTTCTCCTCAGCCATGACCATTGCGATCCTCGGCTCCGGAGCCCTCGGACTCTACTACGGCACCCGTCTCTCCCTCGCGGGCCACGATGTCCGTTTCCTTCTGCGCAGCGACGTGCCGACCGTTCGCGCGCGCGGCTCGATCCTCGCCCACCTCAAGGAAACCCGCGAAACCCTCGAACTCCGCCCCGTCGCCGCTTTCACCGATACCGCCGCCATCGGTCCCGTCGACTTCGTCTTCATCACCCTCAAAGCCACCGGCAACGCCTCGCTCGCCCAACTCCTCCCACCGCTTCTCCACGCCAACACCGCCGTCCTCACCATCCAAAACGGTCTTGGCCCCGACGAACATCTCGCCTCGCTCATCGGTCCCGACCGCGTCCTCAGTGCCCTCGGCATCATTGGCGCCACCCGCACCGCGCCCGCCGAAGTCACCGTCTTCCGCGCCGGCCACATCGTTCTCGGCGAGTTTTCCGGACCCGCCCACGCCCGCACCCGCCGCCTCGCCGCCACGTTCGAATCCGCGCACATCCGCGTCCAACTCACCGACGACGTCCGTTCCGCCCGCTGGCACAAACTCGTCTGGAACGTCCCTTTCAACGGCCTCGCCATCGCCGCCGGCGGCCTCGCCACCGACCGCATTTGCGCCGATCCTTCACTCGTCGCGCGCGCCCGTGCACTCATGCACGACATCCAACACGCCGCCGCCGCCCACGGGGTGACGATCACCGACACCTTCATCGACGAACAACTCCGCATCACCCCTTCGATGGGCGCCTATCAACCCTCGAGCCTCGTCGACTACCTCGCCGGCCGCGAAGTCGAACTCGAACCCATCTGGGGCGAACCCCTCCGCCGCGCCCGCGCAAAAAACATCCCCACCCCCGCCCTCGCCCAACTCTACACCGACCTCCGCGCAAAGCTCGCGCTCCCGATAGTGAGATAATTCAACGCGCAGCCGCTCCCTTCCTGGAGGGCGGCGCTCCGTCGCCGCCGTTACCGCAGCACCGCACCGACAGCCCGCGCCCTCCCCCGAGCGCAAAGCGACCACAGGAGAGGTATGGCGAGTGGCTTCGCTGACTTTTCAGTTCGCCTCGAAACCGGATCTCCAAGCCCGGTATTCATTCGTGTCCATTCGTGTTCATTCGTGGTTGAACCACCTCGAGCACAATCTTCCCCACATGCGCACTGCTCTCCATCAGCCGGTGCGCCTCCGCCGCCTCGCTCATCGGAAAAACCCGAAACACGCTCGCTTTCACCTTCCCCGTCTCGATCAGCGGCCACACCCGCGTTTCGATCTCCGCCGCCAGCGCGCTTTTAAACTCCGTCTCCCGCGCCCGCAGTGTGCTCCCCGTGATCGTCAACCGCTGCGCCATCACCTGCAACAGATTCACCTCCACCTTCGCGCCCTTCGCCGTGTTGATAAACACCACCCGCCCCTCCGGCCGCAGCAGGTTCAGGTTCTTCGCCACATAATCGCCGCCGATCATGTCGAGCACCACGTCCACGCCGACGCCCTTCAACTCCACCTCGAAATCCGTCGTGCGATAATTGATACAACGCTCCGCCCCCGCCGCCTCCGCCGCCCGGCATTTCTCCTCGCTTCCGGCCGTCGCAAACACCCGCGACCCCAGCGCCCGCGCCAACTGAATCGCCGTCATCCCGATCCCGCTCGTCCCGCCATGCACGAGCAACGTCTCTCCCGCACTCAACCGCCCGCGCTGAAACACATTCGACCACACCGTGAACATCGCCTCCGGCAACGCCGCCGCATCGGTAAACGACATCCCGCGCGGCACCGGCAAACAATGCCCCGCATCCACCACCACCTTCTCCGCATAACCACCGCCCGCCAACAACGCGCACACCCCATCGCCCACCTTCCACCGCGTCACGCCCGCGCCACACTCCTCCACCACGCCCGCGACTTCCAATCCCGGCACATCCGCCGCGACACCCTTCGGCGCCGGATATTTTCCCTTCCGCTGAATCACATCCGCGCGATTCACCCCTGCTGCCTTCACGCGGATCAACACCTGCCCCGCGCCCACTTGCGGCTCCGCCCGCTCCGCCACCTTCAACACCTCCGCCTCACCCGGTTGAGAAATCACCATCGCTTTCATCCCTTCCATCCAATCCACCTCGCCCGCCACCGCCACCCCGAAAAATCGTTCTCCTCCTTCGTCCTCTTTCTCTCCCATCGCCCCTCTCAACTCTCAACTCTCACCCCTCAACTCTCAACTCTCA
>JAEWBF010000029.1 GCA_023391285.1 Verrucomicrobiota bacterium | reverse complement strand
GGGGGGGGGGGGGGGGGGGGGGGCCCCCCCCCCCCTACCGGCGCTGCCGCGCCATGGGAGATGCGGGAGGAAACCATCATGCGCGGGCGGCGAGGATGAGCTCGCAGATTTCGCGGACGGCGCCGCGGCCGGCGGCGCGTTGGGTGACGTAGTCGGCGGCGGCGAGAGCGGAAGGCATCGCGTCGGGGACGGTGGCGCCGATAGCGGCCCACTGCATCGCGGGCGCGTCGATGTCGTCGTCGCCCATGTAAACGCAGTCGGCGGCGGTGAGGTTGAGTTGGGTGGCGAGTTCTTGCAGCGCGGGGAGTTTATCGGTGCGGCCCTGGACGAGGTGTGGGATCTTGAGTTCGGCGGCGCGAACGGACGTGGCGCCGGAGCCGCGGCCGCTGATCCAGGCGGTGAGAATGCCGGCTTTTTCGAGGCGCTTGAGGCCCATTCCGTCGAGGATGGAGAAGCCTTTGGATTCGGTGCCGTCGGAATGGATTTGGACGGTGCCGTCGGTGAGGATGCCGTCGACGTCCATCGCGAAGAGTCGGATGGCGGACCAGGGGAGAGATTCAGAGGAAAGAGGCGTCATCGGCGAAGTGCCTCACGCAAAGGCCGCCACGGGCGCAACGCCAACGCTTTCTTTGCGACCTTCGCGGTCATGGGGCGAGGCTCAGGTCAGCCAGGCCGTCACTTCCTCGATCACTTTCTCGAGCGTGGGGCGGTGGAGTTGTTCGAGCTCGGGGGCGAACGGGACGGGGATGTCGAGTGAGCCGATGCGAAGGGGAGCGGCTTTGAGCGCGGAGAAGTTTTGTTCGGTTAAACGGGCGACGAGTTCGGCGCCGAAGCCGTGGGTGCGGCGGCCCTCGTGCAGGACGACGAGGCGGCCGGTGCGGGCGACGGAGGCGTGGATCGCATCGAGTTTCAGCGGGGAAAGGCAGCGGAGGTCGAAGAGGTCGAACGTGTGTTCGTATTCGGCGCCGACGTAATCGCAGACCTCGGCGGCGAGGTGGACCATTTCGCCGTAGCTGACGAAAGTCGCGTAGTCGCCGGTGCGGAGTTGTTTGGGCGTCCACACCTCGCGGTAGTTGGGATTCCACGACACGGGATGTTTGCCGCGGCGGTAGAGACCCTTGTGCTCGAAAAGGATGACGGGGTTGTTGTCCTCGTAAGCGGCGAGCGTGGCGTCGAAGGCATCCTGGGGGGTGCTCGGGTAGAGCGCTTTGATGCCGGGGAAGGAGAGGAAAACGGATTCGAGTTCCTGCGAGTGGAAGGAGCCGAGCGTGATGCCGCCGCCGCAAGGGAAACGGAGGACGAGCGGGCAGGCGACGCCGGAGCGGTAGTGGAACGTGGCGGCGTTCTGGGTGATTTGCGTGACGGCTTCGGTGGAGAAATCGGCGAATTGAAATTCTTCGATGGGGCGATGGCCGTTGACGGCGAGGCCGATGGCGTAGCCGGTGCAGGCGCTTTCGGCGAGAGGCGTATTGAAAACGCGGTTACGGCCGAATTCGTGGAGGAGATTTTCGGTGACTTTGAAGGCGCCGCCGTAGGTGCCGATGTCCTGGCCGAGCACGATGGATTCGGGGCGTTCGGTGAGGATTTTGCGGAGGGCGTGATTGACGGCTTGAGCGAGGGTCAGGACGGCGGGGCCGTCGTCGGTTTTGAGTTCTGGGTTTTGGGTTCTGGGTTCGACAGACGGAACCCACGTCATGGGTGCGGAGGCGGGGGCGAAGACGTCGGATTTGAGTTTGTCGGCGTCGGGCTCGGGGCGCGGAACGGCGAGGGCGATCTTGATGCACGCCTCGATGTAGGCGGAGAGCTCGGCGTCGAGGGCGTCGAGTTGAGTGGTGAGCCCGGCGGCGACGAGTTGGGCGCGGAATTTCGGGAGTGGATCGCGCGCGAGGAAGGCGTCGCCTTCGCCCGGTTTCAGGTAGTTGCAGGTGTCGTAGGCCGCGTGGCCGCGGAGACGAAGTGTATGGGCCTCGATGAGGATCGGGCGGGAGGTTTCGCGGGCTTTGTCGATCGCGGCGGCGAGCGTGCGGGCGGTCGTGACGATGTCGGCGGTGGTATCGAGCGCGAAACCGTGGATGCCGTAGCCGGCGGCGCGGCGCCAGAGTTCGACGTCGGGGCCGAATTGTTCGGCGCAAGGCGTGGAGTAGGCGTAGCAGTTGTTTTCGATGACGAAAACGATCGGCAGCGAGAGGAGGGCGGCGAGGTTGAGGCACTCGTGGATGTCGCCGGTGCTGGAGCCGCCGTCGCCGAAGATCGCGAAACCGACGGCGGGTTTGCCTTGGCGGCGTTGGGAGTCGGTGGTGCCGAGAACGGGGCCGAGCATCGCGCCGAGGTGGCTGATCATCGGGAGCGAACGATTGGCGGGATCGCCGCGGTGGACGTTGCCCTCGCGGGCCTTGGTGGGGCTGAGGGCGTTGGCGAAGTATTGGTTGAAGTGATCGCAGAGGTGTCCGCCCCAGATCAGATGGCCGCCGTAATCGCGGTGCGTGAAGCTGACGACGTCGATCGTTTTATCGGCGAGGAGCGTGAGCGGGACGATGAGACCCTCGTTGCCCTGGCCGCCGGTGACGGTGCCTTTGATCAGGCCCTGGCGAAAGAGATCGAGGTTGCGGTTGTCGCCGGTGCGCGAGAGCTGCATCCACGCGTAGAGGCGGAGGAGAGTGTCGGGCGTTGGGTTCTCGAGGTCCGCGGCGCGGAGATCGCGCGCTGAAAGGATCGCGGGAGGAGTCGGTAGAGCCATGTCGATGGCGTCACGGTGAGACTCGGTGGGGGAGCGGGCAAGCGAGAGATTCGGGGGGCGCTCCGCTCAGCTCGAGTGGTTGGGAGAGTGCGCAGATGCATTGCGCGGTGGGGGCACCGCGCCTCCATCGGTGGTATGGGAGGTTAAGCCAACGGATGATTAGCGGGCGAGGGCGGGGGCGATGGATTCGCCGGCGATGTATTGGGCTTCAACGAGGATTTTGCGGCGCGGAGCGGTGGGGTGTTGGATGCGGTTGACGAGGCGCGCGACGGCGGCGGAGCCGATTTGCTCGTGAGGGACGCGCATGGACGTGACGCGTTTTTGTCCGTGAGCGGGGTCGAGGCCGTCGAAACCGGTGATCGAGCAATCCTCGGGGACGCGAAGGCCGCGGTGCGGAAGATCCTGGGCGAGTTGGTAGGCTTGGTGATCGGCGGCGCAGACCCACGCGGTGACACGTTCCTCGCGCACGAGACGGGCGACGGTGTCGGCGACTTGGGGTGGTTTCACGGGAGGGAGATTGCGGCGGACGTTGATGACCCAGCTTTCGTTGAATTCGAGGCCGAGGTTGAAGACGGCTTCGACGTAGCCGCTGAAACGGCGGGCGACCCAGTGGCCGCCGACGGGGTAGTCCCAGGAGAGAAAGCCGATGCGGCGGTGTCCGGTGGCGGCGAGGCGTTCGACGAGCGAGGCCATGGCGGAAGCGTCGTCGGTGTCGATGATGTCGATCGCGGGCTGGCTGTAGCTTTCGAGGACTGCGACGGTGGAGAGGCGTCGGGAGATCATTTCGACGGCCTTTTCCTCGAACGGGTAGATAAGAATGACGCCGCGCCAGTCGTTCTGGCGCATGTTGCGGAAGATCGGTTGGCGGGTGGATTCGGGGTGGAAGTCGGCGGGGGCCTGGTAGCAGACGTCGATGGTGACGTGATCGACTTCCGCGCGCTGTTGGATTCCGCGCAGGATGTAAGGGAACGTGGCCATGACGACCTTCTCGGCGGGGATGCCGATGAGGATGCCGATGGTGAGCGCGCGGGAATTTTTGCTGCGGCGGCCGAGCCGGCCGGGGGATTGCTGGTAGCCGAGTTGGGCGGCCATTTCCTGGACGCGGCGGCGGGTTTCTTCGCTGATCGCGGGGTGATTCGCGAGGCTGCGAGAGACGGTGGCGCGCGAGAGGTTCAGGCGCTGCGCGATGAGCTCCTGATTCAGTGGCGGCATGGACCTTTTCGCCGGGGAAGGGCGGGGCATTGCGGAGCGATATGAGGCATCGGGGGCACGTTGTGAAGCAACAAACGGTGCGGAAAGTTATGCAACAACATAAACAAATTTACGACCAAAACAAGAGAATGACGCGCTAGGAAGACACGTAAGACGCTGTTATTTAGAATATAAAGTCTCAGATTTGGCGTGCTGTGACGCATGCAACAAAGCATGCACATAAAAGTTGACATTCATGAACGCCGGCGGCTCCTTTTGCGGCATGCCTGCTTCGTTTGCGGGCGTGATCCTTCCCAAACCCACTCCGGCCGTGTCGAAGCCGCCTGCTTTGTTTTCGGGCGCTGCGTCGGTTCCGTGCCGGGGACACCCAAACCGAACCCCCCATGAACCCCAGACAACGTTCCGCGTTTTATGCCGGACTGGTAATGTGCACGTGCACGCTGGCGCCGTCCCTGACTACGGCGGCAGCTCAGGAGGCCTCGCCATCGGCGACTTCCGCCGAACAGGACGAAGTGGTGCGCTTATCGCCCTTCGTCGTCAGCACGGAAAAGGACAAAGGTTATCGCGCGACGAATTCGATTTCGGGCACGCGCCTCGACACGCCGATCAAGGAGCTGCCGATGCCGATCGAGGTGATCACGGAGCAATTTTTGCGCGACACGGGTTCGACGGATTTGCGGCAGAGCCTGCGTTACAGCGCCGGCATCATTCTGCAGTCGCAGAACGATCAGGGCTCGAATGCGTTTTATGGCGCGGGCGGCGTGCACAATCCCGAAGGCGCGACGGCGAACAAGACGCAGTCGACGTATAAGATTCGTGGTTATATTTCCGACATCGTGCTGCGCGACGGCTATCGCCGTCAGAGTGCGACCGACTCGATCAACATCGGCCGCATCGAAGTGATCCGCGGTCCGGCGGCGCTGCTCTACGGCATCGGCAATTTCGGCGGCATTGTGAATTATCTGCCGAAAGCGCCGGAAGCGGAGCGGCAGTCGGCGGTCGGCGTGAATTACGGCAGCCATGATTTCATGCGGGCGTGGTTTGACACGACGGGGCCGCTGAACGAAGCGGGAACGTTGGCATATCGGTTGACGGGTGCGGTTCAGGACACGGGCAATCAAACCGAGCTCTACAACGAGAAGCATTGGTTCATCTCGCCGAGCGTCAGCTTCCGCCCGTGGGAAAAGACGCAGATCGTGGTCGACTTCGAGGCGGGGCAGCAGGAGGAGGACGCGCTTGGTTTTCAGAGTGTGCGTGCCCGATCCGACATCGATGGCATTGGGCAGGCGGACCGCTTGCAGAGCTCGGGCTTCGTTCAATTTGCAGGGAAGAATAATCGCACCTTCCGCTGGTCGGGCCCGGATACGTTTCGGAATTCGAACCAGAACAATGTGCGGGCCCAGCTCACGCAGGAGCTTCTGCCGGGGCTCAATTTCCTCGCGGGCTGGAATCGCTCACGCGTGACGTTCGATGCGCGCGATGTGAATGGTTCGATGCGGCAGAATGTCGGTCCGGTGGGATTGCGCGACACAATCACGGTGATCCCGATCGACGTGGCGAACGGCTCGAGCGAGTTCCAGATGTCGGAGACGCCAAATACGATTTTCGAGTATCAATGGGCGGATACGGCCGAGCGGAACATCCGCGACCAGGCGCGATTCGAGCTCAACTATGCGTTTCAGCTCTTCGAAGATCGGAAGTGGCTGAAGATGGACAACAGCATCCTGCTTGGCCGCTCGGTGGAGGAAGCGGATCGCACGACGCGGTTGAAGCGCACGGCGAACAACACGTTCAACTACAAGCGTCCGACCGACACGTCCTACATTCGTTTCGGGAAACAGGGCGACGGCAGTGCGGATGCGGCGATGGTCGATATCAATCACATCTACAGCAGCGCGAAGAATACCGGCGACTACATCGTTTATCAGGGCACGTTTCTCGATGAGCGGCTGGTCGTCGTCGCGGGCCGTCGGCGCGACAAGAATGACAACTCCGTCGATTCGCAGATCTTCCATCCCGATCCCAGTGCGAGCTCGGTTTCGCGTCCTTCGCAGAGCGACAACACCGAGCAGTATGGTGTGACGGTGAAGCTGACGGATTATCTCAGCGTTTACGGCCTCGAAGCGGCGGGCATTCAGCCGAACTTCGAAGGCCTGCGGGACGCGGCGGGCAATCCGCTCGGGCCGGTGACGGCGAAGAGCAAGGAGATTGGCTTGAAGGTGGATTTTCTCGATGGCCGGATTTCGGGCACGATCAGCAAGTTCAAGATCAAGCGTTCGGGCGTGCCGTTTGGACAGTGGTGGATGCCGACGCTGAAAGGCACGTTCGATACGACGCGACCGATCATTTATAATGTCGGCAATTTCAGCCCGAGCACCGTGCCGGGCGGCAGCAATGGCGGCAATGGCGCGGCGGACGCGGCGCTTTCCGAGTGGAATGCCGGCGTCGCCGCGGGCGCGATTTATCAGTTGAACGACCAGTGGTATGTGAATGCGTCGCAATCCACGGGCGCTGCCTATCTCGATCGCGTTTTCGATCTCACCAAGACCACGAATCCGGGCTGGCCAGGCTGGCTTTACACGGCGGATTCGCACACGAACAACGGCTGGGAAGATCGCGGCGACGGCAACGGTTACCAATCTTACGTGCAGCAGCAGGACGAGTCGGATGGCTGGGACGCGCAGCTGATGTTCACGCCGAACGACAATCTGCAGTTCATCGTCACGTATGCGCACACGAAGCGCGTGATCACGAATCCTGGAAAGTTCATCAAGTATCCGCATCCGGAGAATCGCTGGGCGATCTGGTATTTCCCGGACAGCAACTGGGGTCTGACCGGTTATGATCTCGAGGAGGTTTATACCGATCCGAGCGACACTTCGACCTGGACGGGCATCGGCTGGGGCGCGGGCCAGAGCCGCGACGATACGCCGGAACATGCGGTCAGCGCGTGGGCGAGTTATCGCTTCACGAGCGGCGCGTTGAACGGCCTCGTTTTCGGTCTCGGCGGCCAGTGGGAATCCGAGCGCGAGTATTTCTCGGGCGTCACGGTTGCGGGACAGAAACAAACGAACGGCAAGGGTGAGCTGACGATCCTGAAGCACGATCCGCGGCTGAACGTCGATTTGATGGTGCGTTATCCTTTCAAGATCCGCGACCACGACGCGTGGGTGCAGCTCAACGTCTATAATGTCGCGAATGACAAAGATCTTTATGGTCTGATTTACGCGCCGGGGCGGAGTGCGCGGTTGGAACTTGGGTATGCGTTCTGATTGAGAACAAAGGTAGGGCGAATCGTGCCAGTGGGCGCGGCTCGGCGGAGACGCCTCGCCCTACCTTGCCAACCAGCCGGCGGCTGCCGGGCTCCACCATGAGTGCTGAAGTTCAATCTCGGGATGGTCAGATGGTTGCGGCTGTGGAAGAACTGCCGGCTGCCGTGACTGCTTCCCCCGACCGACTCTCCTTTCGCGAAAAGCTCGCCTACGGGCTGGGTGACACCGCCTCGAATTTCTACTTCCAGGCGTTCAACCTGTTCCTGGCGTATTACTACACGGACATCTTCGGGCTGAATCCGGTGGCGGTCGGCACGTTGATGTTTGTCGTGCCGATCGCGGTGGCGGCGTTGAATCCGGTGGTCGGCATGCTCGCGGATCGCACGCAGACGCGCTGGGGCAAGTTTCGTCCGTGGATCCTGTGGGGCGCGCTGCCGTATGGAATACTCGGATACGTGATGTTCGCGAATCCGGCATTTGGTCCGACGGGTAAGCTGATCTTCGCGTATGCGACCTACACGGCGGTGCTGATTGCGTATCTGGCGATCAACACGCCTTACGGCGCGTTGATGGGGGTGATCTCTACCTCGTCGGAAGAGCGCACGTCGGTGTCGTCGTATCGCTTCGCGTGCGCGTTTCTCGGCGCGTTGTTGATCGGCTGGCTCGTGCCGACGTTGAAAGACGTGCTCGTGCCGGAAGGCGGAAACGCGGCGCAGGGGTTCCGGAACACGATGGCGATCTTCGCGGTGATTTCGGTCGGCATGTTCGTCTACACCTTTGCGAATACGCGCGAGCGCGTGGTTTCGCCGCCGCCGGTGAAAGGATCGTTGAAACTCGATCTGCTCGATCTCACGCGCAACGGGCCGTGGCTCGTGTTGTTCTTCGTGGCGTTTCTGAATCTGACGAACACGGGCATGCGCAACGGCGCGGGGATTTATTATTTCAAGTATGTAGTCGGGCAGGAGGCGCTGATCGGGACCTTCAATCTCGTCGGCTTTCTCTGCTTCATCGTGGGGGCGCTTTCGACGAAGTTGTTCACGAAGTTTTTCTCGCGTCGCTCGCTGATGATCTGGCTCACGATCGTGAACGCGCTCGGCATCGCGGCGTGTTATTTCGTGAACCCCGCGAACGTGCCGCTGCTTTACGTGTGCAACATCGTCGCGAGCTTCGCGGCCGGACCGACGCCGGCGATCGTGTGGTCGCTTTACGCGGACACGGCGGATTACGGGGAGTGGAAGTTCGGGCGCCGGGCGACGGGACTTATTTTTTCGGTGACGGTGTTTGTGCAGAAAGTCGGTCTCGCGATTGGCGCGGCGACGATTGGTTGGCTGTTGGGTTATCTCGGATTCGAGGCGAATGCGGCGCAAACGCCGTCGGTCGTTCACGGCATTACGCTGCTGTTCAGCCTCATTCCGGGTGCGTTCGCGCTGCTCGCAGGAGTTGCGATCTTCTTTTACCGGCTCGACGAGCCGCAGGTGAAACAAATCGAGCGCGACCTTGCCGCGCGCAAATCCGCCGCCGCTTCGGCCTGAATCATGAAGACGCGGCGCCTCAACCTCTTCTTCCTTCTCATGACTCCTTGCGTTGCCTCGACTCCTGTTTGGCAGGACGAATTCAACCAGCCGCCGGGGTCCGGACCCGATCCGCAAAAGTGGGTGCACGACCTCGGCGATAACGGCTGGGGCAACAAAGAACTGCAGCGTTACACCGACTCGCGGGAAAATTCATTCGTGGTCGAGGATCCCGATGCGACCGATGGGCGCGCGCTGGTGATCAAAGCGGTGCGCGGGGCGGATGGACGTTACACCTCGGCGCGATTGAAGACGCAGGGCAAATACGCGGTGACGCATGGCCGGATCGAAGCGAGGTTGAAGCTGCCGAAAGGGCAGGGAATCTGGCCGGCGTTTTGGATGCTGGGTGCAAATATCAACGAGGTGTCGTGGCCCGAGTGTGGCGAGATCGACGTGATGGAGATGGTCGGGCACGCGCCCGGGGTTCTGCATGGGACGCTGCACGGGCCGGGGTATTCGGCGGCGAAAGGTATCACGAAATCCACGACACTGCCGGGCGGCGCAACCTTCGCGGACGCGTATCATGTGTTCGCGGTAGAGTGGCGGCCGGGACGGATCGACTGGCTGCTCGATGGAGAGATTTATCAAACGCTGACGCCGGCGGATTTGCCGGAAGGGGCGAAGTGGGTTTTCGACGACGCGCCGTTTTTTCTGTTGTTGAATTTGGCGGTGGGCGGGTTGTGGCCGGGGTATCCGGACGCGACGACGGAGTTTCCGCAGGAGTATCGGATCGATTACGTGCGGGTGTATCCGCTGGAGTAGCGGAAAACGGAAGTTTTCCGGCAGGGGAACGAAACGCTCACCCCGACATATCGGGGCAGGCTGCGTTCCGCTACACGTCGATCGATTCGCCGGGAGTCATGACGCGCACGTTGTGGTTGGCGCGGGCGGCGTCGGCGGCGAAGGCGTGCGGATCGACGAAGATCTTTTCGTTGCTGTTGTAGTGCATCGGCACAGCGAGGTGCGGGCGGAGGAAGTCGAGGGCGTGAAGGGCGTCGCGCGGACCCATCGTGTAGAAATCGCCGATGGGAATCATCGCGACGTCGAGGCCGTGCCGGCCGATGAGCTGCATATCGCTGAAGAGCGCGGTGTCGCCGGCGTGGTAGAGCGATTTCTCTTCGGCGCGGATCACGAGGCCACTGGCGACGCCCATGGATTTGTTGTCGCCGTGGCGGAGTTCGAGCGCGGAGCTGTGGATCGCGGGAGTCATTTCGATCCGGCCGAAAGAGAGATTCACGCCGCCGCCGGGCATGAGATCGATGACGCGGGCGCCTTGAGATTCGAAGTGGAGGGCGAGTTCGTAGGGCGCGACGATTTGCGCGCGATGCGTGCGAGCAAGTTCGAGGGCGTCGGCGATGTGGTCGTCGTGCGCGTGGGAGCAGAGCACGAAGTCGCAAGGAACTGCGGCCGGATCGACGGAGCCGTGAGGATTTTCGCGGAGCCAGGGATCGAAGACGAGACGGGTGCCGGATACTTCGAGGAGGAAGGCGGAATGGCCGAAGTAGGTGAGGCGCATGGGAGGGAGGGCGGAGTTGCGCGACGAGCGCGCAACCTACGCGGTCAGCCAGCGCTGGGCGGCGGCGATGTCGTTGCGGGTGAGCGCGTGGCTGGCGGGGAAGGTTTCGAGGTTCACTTCGGCGCCGCCGGCGCGGAGATGGGCGGCGAGGCGGCGTGGGTGATCGGCAGGGACGAGCGGATCCTGGTCGCCGCTGAGAATCAGCACGCGTTTGCCGGCGAGAGAATCGGGCGAAGCGGGACGATCGACGACGACCATGGGGCGGATGAGGACGGCGCCTGCGAGCACGACGGGACGAATGAGGAGGAGGGTGGCGGCGATGTTGGCGCCGTTGGAGAAACCGACCGCGATCAAGCGAGTGATGTCAATTTGGTGACGTTCGGCGGCGGCGGCGATGAAGTCGGCGAGTTCGTTGGTGCGTTGGGCGACTTCGGTGGGATCGAAAACGCCTTCAGCGAGTCGGGCAAAAAAGCGGGCGGCGCCGCGCTCGTTGACTTTGCCGCGCGGAGAGAGCAGCGCGGAGCCGGGAGACAATGTGCGGCCGAGGGTCAGGAGATCGTGTTCGTTGCCGCCGGTGCCGTGAAGGAGAAGGAGCGGCGGCGCGGAGGCGAGGGAGGAGGGCTCGAAGGCGTATTCGAAAGAAAGAAGTGCAGGCGGCATCGCGGAGTATCCGCGTGGAGCCGTATCGTCGCAAGTGGCGGAGGAGGGTCGACGCTGCAAACGGTCGTCCTGAGTGGGGCGAGGAGCTTGATTGCGGATGCGAGGTGAAGGTGAGGGCGGGAATCGAAGTGGATTCTTCGCTTCGCTCAGAATGACAGACAAGGGTGAGGCTCAGAATGACAGACGAGGGTGAGGCTCGGAATGAGAAAGTGGAGCCGCTCAGGGTTGCGCGAGGGTGATGTTGTGCACGCCGAGCGTGCGGCCGATTTCGCGGTCGTAGGCGGCGTGCGCGCGACGTTGGTCGGCGAGGGCGCGGAACAGGCTGTTTTCGGCGCCGATGAGTTCGCCTTGAAGATTGAGGACGAAGAACGTGTTGCTGGTGCCGGCGCGGAGTTTTTTCAGTTCGTCGTCGAGCGCCTGGCGCGCGAGATCGTAGGCGGCGCGATTGGCTTCGACGCGGCGGCGCGTGGTTTCGATTTGTCCGGCGGCGCTGGCGATCGAGAGGGCGATGTCTTGTTCGAGACGAACGATGTCGGCCTCGGCCTGGCGGAGTCGGAGTTTGGCGGAGCGAGCGCGGCCGCGGCCCTCGGCGAAGGTGAGCGGAATGCTCACCACGACACCGGCGGAGTAGGAGCGGTGATCGTGGTCGGCGACCATGCGGCGGCTGACGCCGAAATCGCGGTCGAGACCGCTGTAGCCGTAGCTGCCAACGAAATCGACCTGCGGGAGAATCTGCATGCGCTCGGAGGCGTAGGTGGCCTCGCGTTTGTAGACGCCGAGTTTGGCGGCTTGGAAATCGGGGCGGTCGGCGAGGGCGTGTTGAAGATCGGCAGCCGCATCGATGGTTATTTCGGGGACGGCGGGCGGTTCGACGACGAGCGTGCCGGGGTCGATAGGAAATTCGCTTTCGCCGATGAGTTGGCGGAGGCGGTTGGTGGCGTCGCGGAGATTTTGTTGAGCGAAGAGGATGGATTCATCGCGGGTGGCGGTGCGGGCGCGGGCTTGGGTGACATCGCTCTCGGACATGCTGCCGACGCTGAAGCGGCGTTCGTTTTCGGCGAGGAGGCCGGCGGCGAGTTCGCGGGAACGGGTGGAGATGCGAAGGAGTTGTTGAGCGTAGGCAACTTCGCTGTAGGCGATGACGGTGGCGGTGACGGTATCGATGACGGTTTGGCGGAAGATCCAGTCGGCGATGCCGCGGTCGGCTTTGGCGATGCGCACGCCGACGAGATTCGGGCCGAAGCCGAAGCCGCGGAGGAGCGGCTGGGTGACGCTGATGCCGCCGAACGTGGCGAAGTTGTGGTCGTAGCCATCGAGCGGACCGCGTTGGTTGCGCGCGCTGCCGCCGATGCTGTAGTTCATGCCCCACGGCGTGGTGCCTTCGAGGGCGAGGCTGTAGTCGTCGGTTTTGATCAGTTGCGAAACGATCGGATTGGACGAGATCGGACTGTCGTCTTCGGCGTAGCTGCGGCGAAACGTGAGGGCCGGATCGAAGCGACCGAGAGCGGTAAGGTAGTCGGCGCGGGCGATGGAACGGCCATAGGATTCGACCTCGATTTGCGGATTCTTTTCGAGGGCGAGCCGAACGGCGTCCTCGAGTGTGAGGGTTTGGGCCGGCAGCAGGGCGGGAAGAATCGCGGCGGCGAGAAGGAAGACGGGGCGGAAAAAGGTGCGAATTGGCACGAGCGTAAGAGAGTGAGATGACTGCGAGACGAGGTGCTTTCGCAGGGCGCGTGCCAGCGCGGACGTTCCGTCGTAAGCGGCTAAATTGTAGCTGTTTAAAATTAGGAACGACTTCGCCGGACTGAGATGTTGTCCGGCGGCGGAATCAAAGATTCCCGGAATTGGGAAAGGTGTTGAAGGGGAAACGCGGCGGCGACGCAGACCTAGGCCGCCAAGATGGCGCGGGGTTTTCGACCGCGGCGCGCGACCGGAATGGGGCGAGCGGTGGGGGTGGACTGCTCGGAGCTGGGAAGGAGCAGATAGGAACCGCAGGTTTCACAGAGATGCAGGTCGCGAGGTTGAGCGAGTGCGGCGACGATGCCGGAAGGGACGCGCAGATGGCAGTTGGAGCACACGCCGTGGTGGACGAGTGCGACGGCTTTGCGGCCCTGGCTGAAGAGGCGCAGGAAGTGCGCGAGGACGGGCGCAGGGATTTGGAGGCGCAGGTTTTCGAGGAGAGCTTGGCGGTCCGCGGCTGTGATCGACGGCGAACGAAGCCGTTGTTGGGCGGAGTAGAGTGATTCGGCGAGTGATCTCATACGCCGATGTATTCGCATGCGCCGTGCCGCCACGGAAAACGTGCGAAGAACCCGATGATGTTAGGGAAGTTGCTGTCGATTTCTCGTGGGAAACGAACGGGCGGAAAACGCGGCGAGTGAAGTTCGGTGCAGAGTTTGCGCAGGAAAGGCGATGAGTGGTGCACGCATTGGGGCGGGCGGGGGAATGTTCAGGGGAGGAGATCGTAGCGCTTGAGTTTGTATTGGAGCGCGCGACGGCTGATGCCGAGGATGCGCGCAGCTTCGGCGCGATTGGAGGTGAGTTGCGAGAGGGTGCGTTGGATGAGGAGCTTTTCGACGTCGGCGATTGTGGTGCCGACCTGGACCGTGAACGATGGCCCGACCTGTTCGTGCTCCTGGAGAAACGCGGGGAGGTCGCTGGGGGTGACGACGGCGATGCGCGTGGTGACGACGACGCGTTCGATCACGTTGCGAAGTTGGCGGACATTGCCCGGCCAAGTGAAGCGTTGGCAGAGTTGGACGGAGTCAGGGGAGAAGCGTGAACGTGGGCGGCGGTGTTTCTTCGCGAATTGACGGAGAAAGGCGTCGATGAGCACCGGAATGTCATCGGCGCGGTCGCGAAGCGGAGGCATCGTGATGGGCACGATCTGGAGGCGGTAGAAAAGATCCTCGCGAAATTTTCCGGTGGCGACGGCTTGGGTGAGGTTGCGGTTGGTGGCGGAGATGACGCGAACGTCGACGTGTTGCAGATCCGTTCCGCCGACGGTGCGAAACGCGCCGTCTTCGAGGACGCGGAGCAAGGCGCCCTGACCCTTGGGGCCGAGATCGGCGATCTCGTCGAGGAACAGCGTGCCGCCATGCGCGAGGTGGAAGCGGCCGGGCTTGTTGGCGATGGCGCCGGTGAAGGAACCGCGGGCGTGTCCGAAGAGCTCGGATTCGACGAGAGATTCGGTGAGCGCGGCGCAGTTGACGAAAACGAACGGTTGGGCGGCGCGGCGGCTCTGGCGGTGAATCAGACGGGCGACGAGTTCCTTGCCGGTGCCGCTCTCGCCTTCGATGAGGACGGTGACATCGGTGCGAGCGACCTCTTGAGCGAGACGAATGACCTCGCGCATAGCGGCGGAAGTCCCGAGCAAAAGGTCGGAATCGATTTCTGGTGGCGAACGATCGGCAGAGTCGGAGGAAGGATCGGACGGCATGGCGCGGCGGGGAGACGCACGAAGACTATTCCGTTGTAGCAGGTTAACGCGAGCGGATCGCCGGAAACAGAAGGCGCGCTTCTGTGAGGCGAAAGAAAGCAGGAATGAACGGACGGTGAGGGCGCCGCGCTGCGTGTAGTGAGAAAACGGTTACGAGACCATCATGCCGTCGGCGAGACGGACGATGCGGGTGCCGTAGGAAGCGTTCTCTTCCGAGTGGGTGACCTGAACGATGGTGACGCCGTCCTCGCGGTTGAGCTTCTTGAAGAGCTGCATGATTTCGCGGCCCTGGTCGGAGTGAAGGTTTCCGGTCGGTTCGTCGGCGAGGATGATGGCGGGCTTTGCAACGAGTGCGCGGGCGATGCCGACGAGCTGTTGCTGGCCGCCGGACAACTGGGAGGGGTAGAGATCTTTTTTGCCGACGATGTGGAAGCGATCGAGGGCGTCGCAGACGATGCTGTCGCGGTCCTTCTTCGGCGTGTCGCGGTAGGAGAGCGGGATCTCGAGGTTCTCGTAGACGGTGAGGTCGTCGAGCAAGTGATAGCTTTGGAAGACGAAACCGATGTGTTTTTTCTGGAGTTCGAACCGCTTCTTTTTGTCGAGGGAGTGGACCGGTTCGCCGGCAAGGAAGTATTCGCCGGTCCAGGCGCTGTCGTGGAGGCCGAGGATGTGGAGAAGGGTGGATTTGCCGGAGCCGGACGGGCCCATGATCGAGAGGAAATCGCCCGGCTCGATGTCGAGGTTGATGTTGCGAAGGGCGTAGAACGGGCCGCCTTTCAGCGGGTAAACGCGGTCGATGTGGCGCAGGGTGATGAGGGACATGAAAGCGGCGGGCGTGGTCTGCGATGGGAAGATCGAGCGATCTCAGCGGATCATGAGCATGTGATAAGGGATGCGGCGCGGGGTGGCAGGGGGGCGGGCGCGGGTGTCGGGTTTCGCCGGCGCGTTGCCGTTGTCTTCGGTGGCCTTGGCGGCTTTCGACGAGTCGCTCGACGATGAAGACGTTGAATCGTGACTTTTAGCGGCATCCGAAGCGACGGCAGAACCGGCGAGCGAAACGAAGAGAACGAGCGCTGCGAGTTTCATGGGAGGGGAAGGGTGCATGGAGCCTGACAAGAGAACATGAAGTTGCCAGCGGATAGAAACAGGCGAGCCATGACGTGGCGGTATTGCAGACGGCGTGCCGAGGCGAAACGCGCTGTTGTGAGTGGCTGCAGGTGAGCGCGTTAAAAATCGGGGGCGAAGAAAATGCCAAGCGCAAGTGTTCGCGCGCGGAACGCCGCCGTCCCACAGGTGGGAAACGTATCCAAATCCCGGGTTCATCCCTGATGGGGTGAAAACCGGGTAAAAGGCATGATGAGCCAAAGGTGAAGCTGGCTTCCACCGGCGGACGACGAGTATCCCAGACCTCTCCAGCAAAACCCTAACGAATCCTTGGTAGATTTCCTGATACTTTAGTCCGATGAATTACGTGTTACGGCTCGGCCGTGGTTGGTTGTTGGCGGGATTGCTGATGAGCGCGGCGTGGGCCGCTGATGATAATTCCCGAGTGGTGGCGCTCTCGTCACGGGGTGTGGTGCGCTCTGGCGCAGACACGTTGATCGCGGGCTTCGTCGTCGACGGAAGCGCGCCGAAGGACGTGTTGATCCGCGGCGTCGGGCCGACGCTTGCGCAGGCGGGCGTGGGCGGGGCGTTAAACGAAGTGCGATTGCAGGTGTTCAACGGCGCGGGGAAAGAAATCGCGACGAACGAGAATTGGGAGGGATCGTTGTCGGACGCGTTCAAACTCGTGGGCGCGTCGCCGCTGGCGGCGGGCAGCCGCGATGCGGCGTTGCGGTTGACGTTGTCTCCGGGCGTTTACACGGCGCACGTGTCGGCGGTGAACAGTGCGCGCGGCGTGGCGTTGGCCGAGGTGTATGAAATGGATGGAGCGAGCCGGCTGATGGCGTTGTCGACGCGCGCGCGAGTGGAGGCGGGCGAAGGAATTTTGATTTCGGGATTGGTGGTGACGCAGGGCAGCCGGCGCGTGTTGATTCGCGCGGTGGGTCCGGGGTTGGAGTCGCACGGCGTGAGCGGAGTGCTGTCGGACCCGACGGTCTCGGTCATCAACCGTCATGGCGTCACCGTGGCGTCGAACGACAATTGGGACGAAAATGGGGTGGGTGGCACGATGGGTGCGCTGGCGGCGAGCGCGGGGGCATTTCCGCTCGAAGCGGGGAGCAAGGATGCGGCGGTGATCACCGAACTCGGGGCGGGGCCTTACTCGATTCATGTAAAGAGCGCGAATGGCGCGAGCGGGGTGGCGCTGCTGGAAGTGTATGATTTGACGGGGAAGGCGGCGGCGTCGGACGCGTTGTCCGGTTATGGAGCGTATTCGGCGTCGGCGATCAGTTGGTCGCGCGAGGCGGTGAACGCCAGGCTGGGACCGACGTTCGAGCAGTTGAACCCGGGGGCGGCGGACGATCGCCCGACGCTTTTCAAGCGGGAGTCGAAAACGCCCCCGGCGAAATACTACGTGCGCATCAAGCCTTACGAGTTGGGCGATGAGCCGGCGAGCGACGGCGATTACTGGAGCGAGTCGGGTCAGGTCGGTTATGTGCCGGACGATCCGACGAACGATCCGGGGCTCGATCGCGTGCAGCTTTATGCGTATTACAACAAAGTGTTCGCGATCAGCCCGCGGCATGACTGGGCGAGCGGCACGCCGCATCCGGATCCGCAGACGCGGGATTCGAATTACATCAAGTTGAATGGCGGCACGAAGCCGATGCAGCCGGTCGCGATGGTGCGCAGCTACGGCATGCAGCAGAACGAACAGGTGATGGTATATCGCGACGGGCTTTTTGCGGTGGCGGGGATGCAGACGAGCCGCGCGGGATCGGAGCGGCCGTATCCGGGATTCAAATTCCCGAGCCATAAGAAACCCCGCGCGATCGCGGTGACGACGAGCAACGAATTCGCGCTCGTGGTGGTGTGGGACACGCAGCGCAACATCGGGCAGCTGGCGGTGGTGGCGATGGAAGGGAAGTTCCTGCCGTTTCACACCTGGCCCTACATGGGCATGCCGAATCAAGGCAGCTTTTCGGATTTCAAACTTCTTGGTTACGTCGACCTGCCGATGAAGTCGCCGGATGCGATCAGCGCGGCGAGCAATGGGCTGTGGCAGGGCCCGTCTTCGACGGGCAACAAGGTGCTCAGCCAGATCGATCTCAAGACGGATAGCGCGCGGAAGAACATCTATGACGGCGCGTGGAAGTCGGTCGTGGCGAACGCGGGTTACGCGATCGTTTCGTCGAACGAGGACAACAAAGCCGTGATCGTCGATCTGACGCCGCTTTTTGCCTACATGCGCGAGAGCTACTTGAAGAGCGGTGAGAGCTTCCATGCGACGCTCGCGGCGCGCGGCGCGGCGCCGGAACAATTTCCGCAGACCTTCGACGTGAAGCCCGCGATCAAGCCGGCGGTGATCTGGCAGGGAACGTTCAACCGGCCGACGACGGTGCTCGCCGGCTTCGAAGTCGATCGCTGGTCGAAGGACCGCTACAAGGGCTACGTCGCGACGCGGGACGGCACGATCCATATTCTGGATACGTCGCCGATCATGGCGCGCAACTCGTGGGAAGTGCGCGGCAAGCTGGAGCAGATTGGCTCGGTGAAAGTCGGGCGCAATCCGGTCAGCATGGTGTTCGCGCGTCGCAAGGAAAGCGGGCTGCCGCTGTTGCCGAATGCGGACAACGGCGAGCAACGCGCGCCCGATCCGTATAACAATCTGTTCTACGTGGCCTGCCGCGGCGAGCGGTCGGTCGACAAGGTGGTGACGTGGCACGGCCAAGGCGCGATGTATCAGCGGATCAAGGATTCGCGGATGGGCGATCCGGTAGCGGTGAGCACGGCGGTGCGCGGGAATATCCTCACGGTCGCGGATTTCAGCGGGAAGAAGATCCTGAGCTTCCGCATCGGGACGCTGAAGGACCTGCGCAACAACGTGTCGTATGCCCCGGGCGATCCGAATTATGGATACGAGTTCGCGGGCGAGCTGCCGTTGAAGGGTTCGCCGTTCCTGGTGAATTCGGCGAATGTGAATTGAGGCGTTGGCCGGAGCGGCGGGGTCGGGAGACCCCGCCCTACATCGCGAGTTTTTCGCGGAGGTGGGTGAGGCGTTGCTTGGATTCGCTGTTGCGGACGGCCATGGCGTAGGCGGCGGGTTCCCCGACGATGAAGACTTTTTTGCGGCCGCGGGTGATTGCGGTATAAATCAGGTTTCGCTGCAGCATCATGAAGTGACCCTTGAGCAGCGGGATGATGACGACGGGATATTCGCTGCCCTGGGATTTGTGGATGCTGATCGTATAGGCGAGCGCGAGATCGTTGAATTCGGCGCGCTCGAAGGTGTGGTGCTCGCCGTCGAAGTCGGCTTCGAGCGTGGCGTTTTCGGGATCGACGGAGCGAAGGGTGCCGATGTCGCCGTTGAAGAGGTTTTTGTCGTAGTTGTTGCGCAGCTGGATGACTTTGTCGCCGGGGCGGAGTTCGCCGCCGGGAGCACGGAGGCCGCGGGTGTTGGGGTTGAGCGCGGCTTGGAGTTGAAGATTCAGGTTTCCGACGCCCGCGATGCCCTTGTGCATGGGCGCGAGGATTTGGACGTCGTTGATGGGGTGCGGCCATTTCAACTTTTGCGGGATGAACTCGGTGCAGAGCTGGATGACCTTGCGCAGGCAGTCGTCGGCGTCGGTGGCGGTGACGAACGTGAGATCGCTCCAGACTTGGATCTGATCGAGGTCGGTGACGGCGGGCGGAAGCGTGGGATCGCCGGAGTTGATGGCGTGAGCGGTGGTAACGATGGCGCTCTGATTTTGCTGGCGGAAGATGACGTTGAGGCGGGTCACCGGGAGGGTAGGTGACGGGGGATGAGCGTTGAAGGACGAGGGTTGAGAGCCGAAGTGTATCAGGTCTTTGAGGACGTTGCCGGCGCCGACGCTGGGGAGCTGGTCGGTGTCGCCGACGAGGAGAATATGGGCGCGCGACGGGACGGCTTGGAGGAGCGCGGAAGCGAGGCGGGTGTCGAGCATCGAGGCCTCGTCGACGATGAGGAAGTCGGTGCCGAGCGGAGCGGATTCGTTGGCGACGAAGCCGCCGGCGGCGGGATCGTATTTGAGGAGACGGTGAATCGTGGAGGCGAAACCGCCGGTGGTTTCGGCGAGACGTTGCGCGGCGCGGCCGGTGGGGGCGGCGAGGTGAACGCGAACTTTTTTGGCGCGGAGGATTTCGACGAGGGCGCGGAGGATCGTGGTTTTACCGGTGCCGGGTCCGCCGGTGAGGATGGAAAGTTTGGAGGTGAGCGCGTGGGCGATCGCGGTGCGTTGGAGGGAAGCGAAGGCGAAGCCGGCTTTTTTCTCGGCCCAGTCGATCGCGGCTTCGGTTTTGATGGGAGGAAGGCCGCTAGCGACGCGGGTGATGCGATGGACGACGTCGGCGATTTTGCGTTCGAAGCGGTCGTTGTGGGGCAACTGCACGAGCGCGGGGCGCTCGTGCGGTTGAGAGTTGAGAGATGAGGGTTGAGAGACGGAAGGGGCGTGGCGGATGAGGGATTTTTGTTCGACGAGGGCGTCGAGGCGGGCGGTGATGAAGCGGGACTCGGTTTCGAGTTGGGTGGCGGCGTGGGTGGTGAGATCGGATTCCGGGAACGCGGTGTGGCCCTCGTCTTGAAGGGTTTCGAGGGCGAAGAGGATGCCGGCGTCGAGGCGCGGGGCGGCGTCGTTGGCGAAGCCGAGATTGATGGCGATGCGGTCGGCGGTCTTGAACCCGATGCCGTCGATTTCGCGGGCGAGGCGGTAAGGCTCGGTCGTGAGGATTTGTTTCGCGGAAGGGCCGAAGTGCTTGGCGATCTTCACGCACTGACTCGGGGTAATGCCGTAAGTCTGGAGAAAAATGTAGAGCTCGCGCTCGGTGCGTTTCGAGTCCCACGCGGCTTTGATGGCGGTGGCGCGTTTGCGGCCGATGCCGTCGACGTCGCGAAGCTTGCCGGATTCCTCGCTGAGGATGCGAAACGTGTCGGTGCCGAAGGCGTCGACGATCTTGTTGGCGTAGACCTTGCCAATGCCCGGAACGAGTCCGCTGCCGAGGTATTTGCGAATCCCATACACGCTGGAGGGGAGCTCGCTCTTGAAAGAGACGACCTTGAATTGGGAGCCGTGGGTGGCGTGACGCGTCCACTCGCCCGTGAGGTGGAGCGTTTCGCCGCATTCGACGCCGGGAAGGGCGCCGACGATGGTGACGGGTTCGGGACGCTCCGTGCGCGGTGGGGGCACCGCGCCTCCATGAGCGTGGCGCGGAGCGTCGGGGCGGAGCTCGGCGATGGTGTAATGATTTTCCTCGTTGAGGAAAATGATCCGTTCGATGACGCCGGTGAGGGTGCTGGAGGCGGCGGGCGGCACGCGACGAAGGAAAAGGATTGGGCCGGTCGGAGCAATCCGGGCGGCGCGCCGACGGCCGGATTAGGGATCGATCTTCGCGACGCGAGCGGCGTGGCGGCCGCCTTCGAATTCGGTGGCGAGCCAGACCTTCACGATGTGGAGCGCTTCGGCTTCGGTGACGGTGCGCTGGCCGATGGAGAGACAGTTGCCGTCGTTGTGGGAGCGGTTCCAGATCGCGAGTTGTTCGTTCCAGCAGAGGCCGCAGCGGATGCCGCGGACGCGGTTGGCGACAATCGCTTCGCCGTTGCCGGAACCGCCGAGGACGATGCCGCGTTCGAATTCGCCGCGGGCGACGGCTTCGGCGACGGGACGGATGAAATCGGGGTAATCGCACGCGGCGTCGCTATGAGTGCCGAAGTCGCGCACCGTGTGCCCCTCCTGGAGGAGCATGGTTTTGATGGCTTCCTTGTAGGCGAAGCCGGCGTGGTCGGAACCGATGGCGATGGTGAATTTCTTCATGCTGAAAGAGCTAGGCGGAGAGATGAACCGGGGGAGTTAGGCGGTGTCGATGGAAGGGCAGGCAGTGGAAACCACGAATGCACACGAATGAACACTAATTTTTTGAAGACGGCGGTGGCGGTGGGCGTTGTTGGCCTGTTGGCGGGATGTTCGACCGTCGACTCCCGGGTGAAGGAGCATGAGGCGGCGTTCAACACGTGGCCGGCGGACGTGCAGCAAAAAGTGCGGGACAAGCAAGTGGACGTGGGGTTTACGCCGGAGATGGTGCTCGTGGCGCTCGGCGAGCCGGCGCGGAAAGTGACGCGGACGACGGCGCAGGGGCAGGGCGAGGTGTGGCTTTACGAAGACAAGAGTCCGAAGTTTTCGATTGGGCTGGGCGTCGGCGGCATGCGCGGAAACACCGGCGTGGGCGGCGGCGTGACCGTCGGCGACAGCATGTGGCGCGGCGACGAATCGATGCGGGTGATTTTCGAAGGCGGACAGGTGACGGCGGTGGAGAGACGGCGCTGACGCGCGGAGCGCGTCAGCGAAGATCCAAGGACCAAGATCCAAGCTCCAGAGAAGGACCAAATGGCAAAACCCAATTAGGTTTTGGTGATTCTTTGGAGTTTGGCTCTTGGAGCTTGGAGCTTCCGCGGTGCGGAGTGGACGCTGGCTAGCGGGTGAGGGTTTCGAGCACCGCGGCGGTGTCGGTGAGATTTGGATACAGCGCGGTGGGCTGGTGGGCGCGGAGTTCTTCGAGGCTGTAGCGGCCGGTGGCGACGGCGAGGGTGCTGGCGCCGATGGCTTTGCCGCAATCGATGTCGTGCGGGGTGTCTCCCACGACCCAGACGCGTTCGGCTGAAAATTCGACCGAGTGATGGGAGCAGGCGCGAGTGACGGCGTGGGGGCCGAGGTCGTTGCGCAGTTCGCTGTCGTCGGCGAAAGCGCCGAAGGCAAAAGGCGTCCAAAGATCGTGATAGCGGAGTTTGAGTTCGGCGCCGGCGCGAAGGTTGCCGGTGAGAAGGCCTTGGGCGACGTCGCCGCGGGCGGCGAGGGCGGATACGACGTCGCGGGCGCCGGGGAGGACGTGGGAGTGCGGGTTGTCGAGTTCGGCCGGGAGGGCGCGGAGGTAGCCGGCGAGATAACGAGAGATGTTTTCGGCGGTGATGGGCAGGTTATATTTGGCCAGGATGTGGCGCACGATCCAGCGATCGGTGCGGCCGGCGATCTCGATGTCGTCGAGATTGCCGGAGAGGCCGAATTCCGTTTGGAGCGCGACGACGAGAGCGCGTTCGCCGGCGCCGCCGGAGAGAATGAGAGTGCCGTCGATATCCCAGAGAACGAGTGTCTTCATCGCGTGAAACCGGTGATGAACGCGCGGCGTCACGGATGCGGCAAGGATGTTCCGGTTTGCGGAACAACGAGGCGCAAATTCATTCCCAGGAGGCTTTCGAATTTTTCCATGAAAACGATTCTTTGGATGGTGGCGTTGCTGACGGGCGGCGTGGTGTTGAGCGGTTGTTCGACGCCGGAGACGCGGATTGCGAAGCAGCCGGAACTTTTCAATTCGCTGACACCCGAGGAGCAGCAGTTGATTCGGGAAGGTCGGGTGGGGATGGGTTTCACGCCCGACATGGTGAAGCTTTCGCTCGGAGATCCTGATCGTGTGCGCGAACGGGTGGACCAAAGCGGCCGGAGCGAGGTGTGGTCGTATATTTCTTACGAAGGACCCGACGGAATGCTGCTGTATCGCGGCTGGTATCACCGTGGTTGGGGCAGCCCGTATTATCCCTATTACATGACGATTCCGGGGCGGCGCGAACGGTCGCGGGATGAAGTGGTGTTTCGCGACGGGCGCGTGGTCTCGGTGGAGCAGGAGCGGTGAGGGGTGGGCGGCTCGGCGGGGACGCCTCGCCCTACCTGATTTCGCGGACGGAGACTTCGACGCGGAGCTCTCGCGTGGGGGCGCCGCGGTAGGTGCCGCTGACGGGTCGGATATCGGAGTAGTCGCGGCCGGCGGCGACTTTCACGTAACGCTCGTCGGCCAGGCGGTCGTGGGTAGGATCATAGGAGGCCCAGCCGTAACCGGGGAGATGAACCTCGACCCACGCGTGGGAGGCTTCGGGTTCGTCGGGACGGCGGTCGGGGTTGAAGAAATAGCCGCTGACATAACGCGCGGGATGCCCGGCGAGGCGGCACAGGCCGATCATGACGTGGGCGAAGTCCTGACAGACGCCGGCGCGGAGTTGGATCGCTTCCGTGGCGGTGGTGTGCACGCCGGTGGTGCGGGGTTTGTAGCTGAATGTCTGATACACGTGACGACCGAGGGCGCAGACCTGCGTCCAGGCATCGGCGGGATCGTTCGCGGCGAGGAATTGTTGCACTTCGTGGCGGAGCTCGACGCTGAACGGGACGTAGGGCGAATCGACGAGGTATTCGGCGACAAGTTCGTCAGCGGCGGAGATACCGTGGCGGGCTGGACAGGGGAGAGTCGGAATGGGGCGACGCTGGGCGGAAGGCGTGGTTTCGACTTCGGACTCGGATTCGATCACGAGGGCGTCGTGGGCGTTGGAGAGATCGAAGTAATGGACGCGGTTGCCGTAGTAATCGAGATAGTCGCGGATGCTGGGTGCGGCCGGGCTCAGGTGTAGAGCGAAGCGGCGGGTGGTTTGGTTCTCGTCGTCGACGGGGCGCAGCCGGACTTCGTTGGAGCTGTCGCGGACGGGGCCGGCGTAGATGAACGTGGTGCGGTGAGTGACGTGGAGCAGCATGGGAGGCGGCGAAGCCGCCGACGGAAGAAGGCAGGGAGCGGGCGACGGGAGCGAACGCAAGCTCGAGGAAGCGTCAGACGAGCAACGCGGACGTCTGCTGTTGCTGCTGTTGTTGCTGCTGCTGGTCTTCGGGGAAGGCTTCGGCGGGGTAAAACATGGTGGTTTGCACGACCTCGTCGCCGATGCGATCGAGGCATTTCTGCGCTTCGAGGAGGAATTCGTGCAGGCCATCCTTGAGGACGTCGGAGATGGTGAGCGACTGCAGGTCGGCGAGCAGGCGGCGGGATGTGCGGGCGGCGGTGGTGCGGATACGAGGACCGTGGTCGCCGAGAATACGGCGGAGAAGTTCGTCGAGTTGGGAGACGCAGTAGGTGAGGGAGCGAGGAAACGCGTCAGAGAAGATGAGGAATTCGGCGACCTTCCACGCGAGGATTTCGCGGACGTAGAAGCGGCGGTAGGCCTCGAGCGCGCTGGCGGAGCGGAGCACGGCTTGCCATTGCGCGGTGTCGATGGCGCCGCCGACGTCGTTCCCGCTCGGGAGCAGGATGTGATATTTCACGTCGAGGATGCGCGTGGTCATATCGGCGCGCTCGAGGAACTTGCCGAATTGAACGAATTCCCAGCCCTCGTTGCGGGGGTAGGTGGAGTCGGTGAGGCCTTGGAAGAGGTGCGAGTGGCGTTTGATGTGCTCGAAGAAGTCCTGCGGGCCGTCCTCCCAGACCTCGGAAGTGCTGCGGTTTTTGACGAAGAGGTAGAGCTCGTTGATGGACTCCCACATCTCGAGCGAGATCTGGTCGCGGATCATGCGCGCGTTTTCGCGGGCGGCGTAGATGCACGCGAGGATGGAGCTCGGGTTGCGGAGATCGAAGGCGAAGAACGCGGTGACGGTTTGGTTATTGGCGGTGGGATAGAGCGAGGTGAAGAGCTCTTCGCAGCCGGAGCTGGCGATGATGGAGCCCCAGTGGTCCTTGAGCGCGCCGTCTTCGATGTCCTGGAAATCGAGGAGGAACTGAAGATTCACCTCGAGGAGGCGGGTGATGTTTTCGGCGCGTTCGATGTAACGGGACATCCAATACAAGGAATGCGCGACCCGGGAGAGCATCACGGTGGCTTGCGGACGGGTGATGGGGACGGAGGGCACTGAGGATTTTCGAATGAGGATTTTCGATTTTCGATTTCGAGGGCGGCGGACGCCGGTGGGGTTTACTCGTTTTTCTGGAGAACCCAGGTGTCTTTGGAGCCGCCGCCTTGGGAGGAGTTGACGACGAGAGAGCCCTTGCGAAGGGCGACGCGGGTGAGGCCGCCGGGTGTGACGGTGATTTTTTCGCCGTAGAGGATGTAAGGGCGAAGGTCGATGTGGCGGCCTTCGAGGCGACCGTCGCACCACGTGGGCGAACGCGAGAGGCTGATCGGGTCCTGGGCGATGAAGTTACGCGGGTGGGCGGCGACCTTGCGGCGGAAGTCGTCGCATTCTGCTTTGGTGGCGGCCGGGCCGATGAGCATTCCGTAGCCGCCGGCTTCGTTGGCAGCTTTGACGACGAGGTTCGGGATGTTTTCGAGGATGAACTTCCGATCGGAGGGTTCGGAGGCGAGGTAGGTGTTTACGTTGGGGAGGATCGGATCCTGATCGAGGTAGTATTTGATGAGCTTCGGGACGTAGGCGTAGATGACCTTGTCGTCGGCGACGCCGGTGCCGATGGCGTTGGCGAGGGCGACGTGGCCGGAGCGGTAGGCGTTCACGAGGCCGGGAACGCCGAGCATGGAGTCGGACCGGAAGACGGTGGGATCGAGGAAATCGTCGTCGATGCGACGATAGATCACGTCGACGGGCACGAGGCCGGCGGTGGTGCGCATGAAGACGCGGGAATCACGCACGAGGAGATCGCGGCCCTCGACGATGGGGATGCCCATTTGGCGGGCGAGGAAAGTGTGTTCGAAATAGGCGCTGTTGAAGACGCCGGGGGTGAGAAGAACGACGTTGGGCCGTTCGCGGCGGGTGGAGGCGAGGTGGAGAAGAGATTTGAGAAGCGTGTCGGCGTAGGTTTCGACGGGGCGGACGCGGTAGCTGTTGAACAGCTGGGGAAACGCGCGGCGCATGGCGGCGCGGTTTTCGATCATGTAGGATGCGCCGGAGGGACAGCGGAGATTGTCCTCGAGGACAAGGTAGCGGCCGTCTTTGTCGCGGATGAGATCGGTGCCACAGATGTGGACGTAGATGCCGCCCGGCACGTCGAAGTGCATGAATTCGCGGCGGAAATGTTTGGCGCCGAGGACGAGTGCGGCAGGGACAATGCCGTCCCGCAGAATCTTCTGGTCGTGATAGATGTCGTGGAGAAAGAGATTGAGCGCGGTGATGCGCTGGACGAGGCCGGCTTCGAGTTTCGTCCACTCGGCGGCGGGAATGATGCGCGGAATGAGGTCGAACGGGAAAATGCGTTCGGTGCCTTCGCCGTCGCCGTAAACGGTGAAGGTGACGCCGCGGCTGAGGAAGGCGAGGTCGACGGCGGCGCGGCGCTGGTTGAATTCGATCTCGGGGAGGTTGCTCAGACGCTCGGTGAGGCGGCGGTAGTGCGGGCGAACTTCGCCGCCGGGTTCGAGCATTTCATCGAAGAAGTTTCCGGGGTCGTATGTGGAGCTGAAGATGGGCACGAGAGGGCGATGGCTGGCGGTGAACGGCGGGTTTTAGCAGGAGTCTTGCCAGCGGGTGGGAGCTCGAGGAAACGCGGCGAAACGGCGTCGGGGAAGTGTCATACATTATATGACACTTTGGCGAAGGGCGGAGACGTATCCGTTGGATTGCTACGTCGGGGGAAGCGCTCGGCGGGGGAGGCGAGGGGTGAAGCGTGGCGCTACCACGGAAGCGCGAGCATGAGGCGCATGGTGAGCGGCTTTTTGGCGAGAGGGCGGCGGGCGAGGCGATGGAAGAGCCGTGGGATGGGTGGGAGTGCGGCTTGCCAGGCGCCGCGTTCGCGCCAGGCGTCGGTGCGCGAGTAGCCGGTGTGGCGCGGGTGTTGCACTTCGATGCGGTCGTCGATCACGGTGCACCAGCGGTGGTGGCGTGCGATGTAGCCGAGTTGGACTTCGAGGCCCCAGCCGCGGCAGTTCAGGCGGGTGTCGATCGGGCAGAGTTGATGAAGGATGCTGCTGCGAACGGCGAAACAGAAACCGTCGACGAAGGTGACACGGCGAACGGTGCCGGTGCCGCAGTTGCGCATTTGCGGTTGATCCGAGTGCGAGGCGGACGGCGCGTAGATGCCGATCCATGGCCGGGTGAAGGCGCGACGGGCGTGTTCGATGACGCGGCCATAGTCGTCGCAGGTGACGTCGGAGCACCAGATGAAGACGGGATCGTCGGGAGCGAAGTGTTCGGTGCGTTCGGCGACGGCGTTGAGGAGGCCGGAGTAGAAGACGTTGGGGAGCGTCAGATCGAAGGCCTTGCGTTCGAGCGGCGTGAGGGTGGAGCCGCTGTCGATGGCGATCGTGCGGGCGTGCGGAAGTAGGGAGCGCTTGAGGTCGAGCGCTTGGGCAACATGGCCGTGATTGAGGATCGCGACGAACATGCCGAGTTGGAGGAGGACGGGGCGTCTGACCGGGTGGGCGGCGGGGAGTTCGTTTCCGGGGGCACGGTCAGGGAAAGCTGCATGAAAAAAGCGTGCATTTCTGCACGCTTGGTTTTTCGGCGAAGTTGAAGCAGCGCGTTTTAGTTGCGCCAGCCTTCGTTGGCGGCGGCGACGGCTTGGAAGTAAACGGCCACGAGGAGATCGTCGGAGGTGGAGGCCGCCGATGTTTTCAGGCAATCCGCCATGGTCGCGGGGGCGGAGGAGGCGGACGGTGAGACCGCGGCGAGTTGACGGGCGAGGGCAAGTCCGTCGGCTGGATTGGCGGTGCGGAGGGAGGAAGGAAGGAGGTTGTTCATGTTTAAAAGAGAAGTTCGAGAAGCGCGCGGCCCGGCGTTTTGACCGGACCGCGCGAGAGGACGTTTAGGCGCCTGCGAGCAGCCACAGAGGCGCAGCGATCAGCAGCTCGTCGCTGGTGAGCGCGGGCGGGTGGAGGGCGTTCATGAGCGAGCGACTGGCGTGTGAGCGCCGAGTTGCGAGGAGAACGCGCCCAGGTCGATGCCGAGTGCACGAGCGACACCGAGGCCGTATTCTGGATCGGCACGGAAGAAATGACAGATCTGACGGAGCTGGATCTCTTGCGGCACGCCGGTCATGTGACGGGCGATGTTGCCGAAGAGACGTTCCTTTTCGTCGGGCTTGAAGAGGCGGAAAAGGTTTCCGGGCTGCGTGTAGTCATCGTTGCCGGCGCGGTGATTGTAGCGGTCGGCGTCGCCTTCGAGCTTGAGCGCCGGTTCGTTGAAGGCCGGGCACTCCTTCGGGCCGTTGAAGGAATTGGGCTCGTAGTTGGGCGAGACGTCTTTCGAGAAATCGAAGCGCATGGCGCCGTCGCGCTGGTAATTGAAGACGGGGCAGCGCGGAGCGTTGACGGGTAGTTGCTGGTAGTTTCCGCCGATACGGTAGCGTTGGGCGTCGGCATAGGAGAAGATGCGGGCCTGAAGCATCTTGTCGGGCGAGAAGCTGATGCCGGGGACGACGTTTGATGGCGCGAGGGCGGCCTGTTCGACCTCGGCATGGTAGTTCTGCGGGTTGCGATTGAGTTCGAGGGTGCCGACCTCGATCAGCGGGAATTCGCCGTGAGGCCAGACCTTGGTAAGATCGAACGGATTGTAGCGCCACGTGCGGGCCTGCTCCTCGGTCATGACCTGGATGCAGAAGCGCCAGCGCGGGAAGTTGCCGTCGGCAATGGCGTGGAAGAGATCGGCCTGCGACGACTCGCGATTCTGGCCGACGACCTTGGCGGCTTCGGCATCGGTGTAGTTGGCGATGCCCTGCATGGATTTGAAGTGGAACTTCACCCAGTGACGTTCGCCGATGGCGTTGATGAACGAGTAAGTGTGCGAGCCGAAGCCGTGCATCTGGCGCAGGTTCTTCGGAATGCCGCGATCGCTCATGAGGATCGTGACCTGGTGAAGCGATTCGGGGGAGAGTGACCAGAAGTCCCACGCGGCGATGTTGCTGCGGAGGTTGGTTTGCGGGTCACGTTTTTGCGTGTGGATGAAGTCCGGAAACTTCAGCGGATCGCGCAGGAAGAAGACCGGCGTGTTGTTGCCGACGATGTCCCAATTTCCCTGTTCGGTGTAGAAACGAAGGGCGAAGCCGCGGACGTCGCGCTCGGTGTCGGCGGCGCCGCGCTCGCCGGCAACGGTGGAGAAGCGGAGGAAGGTTTCGCAGGTGTTGCCGACCTGGGAGAACAGCTTCGCGGAGGTGTATTTGGTGATGTCGTGCGTGACGGTGAACTTGCCGTAGGCGGCGGAGCCTTTCGCGTGCACGACGCGCTCGGGAATGCGCTCGCGGTTGAAGTGAGCGAGCTTCTCGAGCAGGTGGAAATCCTGAAGGAGGACGGGGCCGCGCGGACCGGCGGTCAGCGAATTTTGGTTGTCGCCGACCGGGATGCCGGAGGCGGTGGTGAGCTGAGGAGCAGTTGACATGAAGTAACGGATATCGGCCGCGAGCGCGTTCGGCTCGGGACGACCGGGAGATTATCAACTGGCGGAAAAATTGAGAAAGACTAAGTTCCGCTTTCAGTAATAGGAAACGCCTATGGAGCTGCATCAACTACGCTACTTTGTGGCGGTCGCGCGCGCGCGGAACTTCAGCCGCGCGGCGGAGCGGTGTCGGGTGGCGCAGCCCTCCTTGAGCCAGCAGATCATCAAGCTCGAGGAGGAACTCGGGGAGAAGTTGTTCGAACGGACGAAACGGACAGTGGCGCTCACGCCGGCGGGCGAGATTTTTCGCGCGCATGCGGAACGCGTGCTGGACGAAGTGGAACTGGCGGGCGAGAGCGTGCGGGAGGTGAGCGGGATGCTGCGCGGGCGAGTCGTGCTCGGCGCGCTGCCGACGGTGGCTCCGTATTATTTGCCGGGGCGGCTGCGGGCGTTTTCGGAGGCGTATCCAGGAATTGAAGTCGTCGTGCACGAAGACACGACGGGCGCGTTGGTGCGCGCGGTGATGGGAAAGGAGATCGATCTCGCGCTGCTGAGTTTGCCGATCGAGCGGGCGGGGGTGGCGGCGGAGGAGTTTTTCGACGAGCCGCTGCTGGTGGCGCTGCCGGCGGATCACCGATTGGCGTCGCGACGGACGCTGACGCTCGACGATCTGGCGGAGGAGCCGTTCATCCTGATGCAGGAAGGACATTGTCTCGCGGGGCAGGCGTTGCAGTTCTGCCGGTTGAATGGATTTGCGCCCCGGGTGAGTTTTCGGAGCGCCCAGATCGAGACGGTGCTGGCGTTTGTGGCGGAAGGATGGGGCGTGTCGATTGTGCCGGAGATGGCGCGAAAGCCGGATGTGAAGGGGGTGCGTTATCGGGCGTTGGACGGGATGACGCGTTCGATCGGGATCGTGCATCGCGAGGCGCGGCCGTTGAGTCGGGCGGCGCGGACGCTGGTGGAGTTTTTGCGCAGGCGGGCGAAGTAGCCGCGGGCGGTTCGGGACGTGCAATCGAGGCGGGGATGTGTAGGGTCGGAGCACGCGCGGTGGCATCGCGACAAGGCGGTGGGCGTGCGGATAATTTATGGCTACTGCAATCGTGCTATTGAAGATCGATCACCGGAAGGTGACGGGGACGGCGGAGAAGCTGCTCGAGATCCGCGATATCACCGAGGTGTATTCGGTGTCGGGGCGCTACGATCTCGTCGTGGTGATCCAGTGCGACTCGGTCGACAAAATCGAATACGTGATCACGGACGAGCTGCTGAAGACGGAAGGGATCGTCGAAAGCGAGACGATGTTCGCGTTTCGGAGTTTGGAGAAACGCGAGGCGGGGAAGGGCGTGGACGTGGATTGAGGAGGGGCGCGTCCAGCGGGGAGGTGCGCGGTGGGGGGGGCACCGCGCCTCCATCAGGCTGAAAGCTAGAGCGCGTGAATCGCGCTTTTGGATACGGCGAGGCCGGCTTCCTTGACGGCTTCGGACATCGTCGGGTGAGCGTGGATCGTGCGGCCGAGGTCTTCGGCGCTGCCACCGTATTCCATGTGCGTGACGACTTCGCTGATGAGCTCGCCGGCGTTGTGGCCGAGGATTTGGGCACCGAGGATTTTGTCGGTTTTCGCGTCGGCGATGATTTTCACGTAGCCGTCGGTCGCACCGGCGGCGATGGCGCGCCCATTGGCGGCGAAGTTGAATTTGCCGACTTTGACGGAGAGGCCTTGGGCTTTCGCGGCGTCCTCGCCGAGGCCGACGCTCGCGACTTCGGGCGAGGTGTAGACGACGGCGGGGACGAGATCCCAATTGATGTGGCCGGCCTTGCCGGCGATCCATTCGGCGACGGCGACGCCGTCTTCCTCGGCTTTGTGGGCGAGCATGGGGCCGGCGACGACGTCGCCGATGGCCCAGACGTTGGGCGCGCTGGTGCGGAGGTGGGCGTCGACTTTGATGCGTTTCTTCTCGTCGAGCTGGACGCCGGCTTTTTCGAGGGCGAGGCCGTCGGTGTAGGGGCGGCGGCCGACGGCGACGAGGACTTTGTCGGCGGGGAATTCGAGAGGTTTGCCGTCGCGTTCGGCGGTGAGAATGCGCGGTGGGGGCACCGCGCCTCCATCGGCGGAAACGGATTTGAGGCCGGTGACTTTGGCGCCGGTTTCGATTTTGAGGCCCTGTTTGGTGAGGAGTCGGGTGAAGTTGCGGACGATGTCGTCGTCGAACGTGGCGACGATTTTCGGGAGAAACTCGACGACGGTGACGTCGGCGCCGAGGCGGGCCCAGACGGAGCCGAGTTCGAGGCCGATCGCGCCGCCGCCGACCACGACGAGTTTCTTGGGGACGGAAGAGAAGGCGATGGCGTCGTCGGAGGAGACCACCGTTTTACCGTCGAATTTGAGGAAGGGGAGTTCGACGGGGGCGGAGCCGGTGGCGATGACGACATTCGCGGCCGAGTATTCGGCCGCGGTTTTGGGTTCTGAGTTTTGAGTTTTGGGTTCCGTCGGGGTGACGCGGATGGTTTTCGGACCGGTGAATTCCGCGGTGCCGGTGAGGACGGTGATTTTGCGGGCTTTGGCGAGTTGGGCGACGCCGCCGGTGAGTTTGGAGACGACCTCGTCTTTGCGTTTCAGGAATTGTGGAAGGTCGACGTCGACGCTGCCGAGTTTGATACCGTGTTCGGCGGCGTGGTGTTGGGCCCAGACGAGGTGCTCGCTCGAGTGGAGCAGGGCTTTCGACGGGATGCAGCCGACGTTGAGGCAGGTGCCGCCGAGGGCGGAGCGTTTGTCGACGAGGGCGACCTTGAGGCCGAGTTGGGCGGCGCGGAACGCGCAGACGTAGCCGCCGGGGCCGGCGCCGATAACGATGAGGTCGAAGGAAGACATGAAGTTGAGAGTTGAGGGTTGAGAGTTGAGAGGTCGGCTGCGTGGAGTCTCTCAGCTCTCAACTCGCGCCGCGAATCGCGGGCGCTAGACCGCGAGGAGCAAGCGTGTCGGGTCCTCGATGGCTTGCTTTACTTTGACGAGGAAGGTGACGGCTTGTTTGCCGTCGACGAGGCGGTGGTCGTAGCTGAGCGCGATATACATCATCGGGCGGATGACGACCTGGCCGTTGACGGCGACGGGGCGCTCGTTGATGGCGTGCATGCCGAGGATGCCGCTCTGCGGCGGATTGATGATCGGCGTAGAGAGGAGCGAGCCGAAGACGCCGCCGTTGGTGATCGTGAAGACGCCGCCCTCGAGATCGGCGAGCGTGATTTTGCCTTCGCGGGCTTTGGTGGCGATCGCGGCGAGTTGTTTCTCGATGTCGGCCATGCCGAGCGAATCGGAATCCTTGATGACGGGGACGAGCAGTCCTTTCTCCGTGGAGACAGCGACGCCGATGTCGTAGTAGTGATTTTCGACGATGTGGTCGCCGTCGATCTGGGCGTTGATGCCGGGGACCTCCTTCAGCGCGTGGACGACGGCTTTGATGAAGAAGCTCATGAAGCCGAGCTTCACGCCGTGTTTTTTGACGAAGTCGTCCTGATATTTTTTGCGCAGCTCCATGACGCCGGACATGTCGACCTCGTTGAAGGTCGTGAGCATGGCGGCTTGGTGTTGGGCGGTGACGAGGCGCTGCGCGATTTTTTGGCGCAGCGGGGACATCTTCTTGCGGGTTTGGCGGGGCGTCGCCGCAGGCGGCGCGATTTGAGATTTAAGATTTGAGATTTGAGATTGCGGCGGTGGCGCCGCTTGGGCGGCGAGCATGTCGCCCTTGGTGACGCGGCCGGCTTTACCGGTGCCGGTGACTTTCGAGGGATCGACGCCGGTTTCTTCGGCGAGGCGGCGGACGGCGGGGGAGACGGCGGTGGATTTCGCTTTCGTTTCGCCGGCGCCGGCGGCGGAGGCGGCTTGTTCGGATTGAGGCGGAGCGTAAGGATTCGGAAGGGGCGAGGTGGCGGTGGCGTCTTTGCCGGTGGAGGCTTGAGCGGCTTGGCCATCGCGCGGTGAGGGCACCGCGCCCCCATCAGCAGCGGCGTCGGTGTCGATGGTGGCGACGACCTGGCCGATTTTCACCTCGGCGCCTTCTTCGACGGAGAAGGTGATCTTGCCGGCGGATTCGGCGGTGCCTTCGGACGTGATCTTGTCGGTTTCGAGCTCGAAGAGCGGCTGGTCTTTTTTGACGACGTCGCCGTTTTTGACGTGCCACTTGGAAAGGATGCCGGAGCTGATGGATTCGCCCATCGGCGGGATTTTAACTTCGAGTTGGGGCATGAGAGGAGGAGTTGCCCGCGAAACACGCGAAAGGTCGCGAAAAGGAACAGGAATTTTCGCGGTGTTTGGCGTATTTGGCGGGCGGTGTTTTAGATGTTGAAGGCGTCTTGGAGGAAGGCGGCTAGTTCGAATTTGTGGAGAGCGAGGGCACCGACGGCGGGGGACGCAGCGGCGTCGCGACCGGCGTAGAGCGGGGTGAAGCCGAAGATCTTTTGAAGATGCGGCGCGATGAAGGACCAGGCACCCATGTTTTGGGGTTCTTCCTGGCACCAGACGATGCGCGCGCCCTTGTAGTCGTCGGCGATCTGGAAAAGGCGATCGGCGTGGAGCGGGTAGAGCTGCTCGAGACGGACGATGGCTGTATTCGTGATCTTGTTACGGTCGCGGAAATCGCAGAGATCGTAGTAGACCTTCCCGGAGCAGAGGACGACGCGCTCGGTTTTCTCGGGGCGCTGCGGGTCGTCGAGGATTTCCTGGAAGTTGCCGGAGTGGAAGTCTTCGAGCTTCGAGGTCGCCGCGGGGTGGCGGAGGAGCGACTTCGGCGACATGACGACGAGCGGCTTGCGGAAGTCGCGCTTCATCTGGCGGCGGAGGCAGTGGAAGAAGTTTGCCGGCGAGGTGATGTTGACGACCTGGATGTTGTCCTCGGCGCAGAGTTGGAGGAACCGTTCGAGGCGGGCGGAGGAATGCTCGGGGCCCTGGCCTTCGTAGCCGTGCGGGAGGAGGAGCACGATGCCGGAGGCGCGCTGCCATTTGGATTCGCTCGAGGCGATGAACTGGTCGATGACGACCTGCGCGCCG
Source organism: Verrucomicrobiota bacterium (assembly GCA_023391285.1). Taxonomy (GTDB): domain Bacteria; phylum Verrucomicrobiota; class Verrucomicrobiia; order Opitutales; family Opitutaceae; genus Opitutus. The sequence goes on along the minus strand of JAEWBF010000029.1, from coordinate 4,391 downwards.
TTGGCGAAGTCGCCGAACTGGGCCTCCCAGATGCAGAGCATTTGGGGGTAGTCGAGCGAGTAGCCGTAATCGAAGCCGAGAACGGCGGCTTCGGAGAGGAGCGAGTTGTAGACGCAGAACGTGGCCTGATCGTCGGCGAGATTCTTGAGCGGGACGTATTTCTCGCGGGTTTCGTAATCGTAGAGGACGGCGTGGCGGTGGCTGAAGGTGCCGCGTTCGCAGTCCTGGCCGCTGATGCGGACGGGCGTGCCGTCGAGGAGCAGCGTGCCGTAAGCGAGGGCTTCGGCGAAGCCCCAGTCGACAAGGCCGCCCTCCTTGTGAGCTTGGACGCGGTTCTCGAGGAAGCGCTTGATCTTGTTGTTGAGCTTGAAATTCCCCGGGACGCGGGTGAGGCCGGCGACGACGCGGTCGAGGAGTTCGGGGCTGACGCCGGTATCGATGTTGGAGTGGCGATAGGCGGGCTGAATGTAGCCGGTGGAGCCCTCGTATTTCTTGGCTTCGATGGCCTTCGATTCGACGACGCTGCGGGCGGTGAGCTTTTCCTGTTCGCGGGCTTTGGCTTTTTGAAAGTTCGCCTCGAGCGCGGCGGAATACTCGGCTTTGATCGCTTCGGCGTCTTCCGGCGTGATGTTGCCTTCGCCGATGAGCTTTTCGGTGTAGATCGCCGACGCCAGCGGATGAGCGGCGATCTTGCGATACATCGTCGGTTGCGTGAACGCGGGCTCGTCGGACTCGTTGTGGCCGTGGCGGCGGTAGCAGACCATGTCGATGACGACATCGCGCTTGAAGCGAACGCGGAATTCGAGGGCGAGCTGGGCGACCATGCACACGGCCTCGGCGTCGTCGCCGTTCACGTGGAAGATCGGTGCCTCGATCATCTTCGCGACATCGGTGCAGTAGCGCGTCGAGCGGGCTTCGGCGGGAAGCGTGGTGAAGCCGATCTGGTTGTTGATGACGAGGTGGACGGTGCCGCCGGTGCGATAGCCGGGGAGCTGGGAGAAATTGAGCGTTTCGGCGACGATACCCTGGCCGGCGAACGCGGCGTCTCCGTGTATCAGGAAAGGCAGGACGCTGCGACGCTCGCTGGTGTCGCTGCGGACGCGCTGGCGGGCGCGGGCCTTGCCCTCGACGACGGGGTTGACGATTTCGAGATGGGACGGGTTGGCGGCGAGGCGAATCTCGACCTGTTTGCCGGAGGACGTGCTGAGGATCGCTTCGTAGCCGAGGTGGTATTTCACGTCGCCATCGCCGGCGACGGATTCGGGGATGTAGTTTTCGGAGAACTGCTCGAAAAGGACTTCGAACGGCTTGCGGAGGATGGAAACGAGGACGTTGAGCCGGCCGCGGTGGGCCATGCCCATGACGATCTCGTCGACGCCGACCTCGGGGCATTTTTCGATCAGCGCATCGAACGCGGCGATGAAGGTTTCGGCGCCTTCGCCGGAGAAACGTTTCTGGCCGACGTATTTCGTGTGGAGGAATTTTTCGAAGAGCTCGGCCTTGTGGAGGCGGCGGAGGATGCGACGCTTTTGTTTTTTGGTGAACGACGGCTGGTTGTTCGTTTCCTCCATGCGGGCCTGGAGCCACTCGCGGGCCTCGTGGTCCTGGCAGTGCATGTATTCGACGCCGATGTGGCCGCTGTAGGTTTGCTGCAGGGCGGCGAGGATGTCGCGCAGGCGGTGGTGGCCGCCGCCTTTGAAATTCGTGAGCGTGAAGGATTCGTCGAGGTCGGCTTCCTCGAGGCCGAAGTGCGAAAGGGCGAGACGCGGGTGAGCGGGGGGCGGTTCGCCGAGCGGGTCGAGATGGGCTTGGAGGTGGCCGTGGGCGCGGAAGGCGTTGATGAGGCGGGCGACCTGACCCTGTTTGACGCTGTCGAGAATTCGGACGTTGGCGGGTTGGCTGCCGCCGAAGGATCCGCCGCTGGTGCCGAGGGTGAAGCCTTGGAAGAAGGCGCGCCACGTCGGATCGACGGAGTCGGGATTCTGCTGCCACGCCTCGTAGGCCGCTTCGATGAGCGCGGCGTTGGCGGAGGCGGAGAGGTTAAGCGAATTCATGGGAGGGAATGCGCGCCCGGCCGGGCGAGAAAAGAGGGAGTTGCGCTGGACGAGTCACTAGAAGAGGGTCGGACAAAACAACATGGGAGCGACTATGACACAAGTGCGCCGTGGACGCAGGCGGGGTTTGCAATCGGACTTAAGGAGGGTAGCTGCGAAATAAGATTTCGCACATATCACCATGGAAAATGAGATTAGATCGTCGGTGAAAGCGTTGTTGGACGCGATTAAGCGCTCGGATGGACAAGCGGTTGCGGTGGAAATGGAGCGGCTCGATGGGATGTTGGAGCGTGGGAGGGAGACGCTTCATCCGCAACTCGCGCATTTTTTGCAGAACCGGAGCTATGCGAAGGCGCTGATGTTTTTGGGGGGCGAGAGCGATATTCCGGTGGGAGTTTGCGGGGGACGGGCGGGGGCGGGAAAACGCTGAAACGCTGAAATGCTGAAATGCTGAGAAGCTGAAACGAGCGAGCGAAAGGGGCCGACGATTATGGCAAAGGGCGAAAAGATTTCGACGGATGGCGGGAGCGGGTTGGGGCAAAATCCGTTTGCGGCGTTGAGTGGAGCGGGATTGCCGAGCGCGCCAAAAGTCGTGGTGGAGCAAGCAGCGGCGACGGGCGGAGCGGGGAAGACGGTCGCGGGCAAGGAGGCGAAGAACCGCGGACGCGTGGATATTCGGCGTGAGACGGGCGGGCGCGGCGGGAAGACCGTGACGGTGGTCGACGGATTTGTCGGGATCGGTCTGCCGGAGAAAGAGCAGCTGGCGAAGAAGATGCGGGCGGCGTGCGGGTGCGGCGGAACGGTGAAAGACGGCGCGATCGAGATCCAGGGAGATCAGCGCGAAACGGTGGCGCGGATCTTGAGCGAGGCGGGATTTCGGCCGGTGTTTGCGGGCGGGTGAAGGGGACGGAATTTTTGCCCACGAAACACGCGAAAAAGGACGCGAAAGGGCGGAGGACGTTCGCGACGGTTCGCGTGTTTCGCGGGAAACTCAGAGAAACTTACGCGGCGAGGCCGGCGGCGAGGGCGAGGGCGGACTTGGCGCGGTTGAGGATGTAGAGGTGGTAGCCGGGAGCGCCGTGGGCGAGGAGGTCGCGAATTTGAGTGAGGGCCCAATCGATGCCGACGGACTCGAGGATTTCGGGTTGTTCGTGGGCGGCTTCGAGACGCGTGATGAGTTTCGGCGGGAGCGACGCGCCGCACATCGTGGTGAAGCGCTGGATTTGTTTCAGCGAGAGGACGGGCATGATGCCGGGAACGATGGGGATGTTGATGCCGATGGCGCGGCAGCGGTCGACGAAGCGGTAATAAACTTCGTTGTCGAAGAAGAGCTGGGTGGTAATGAAGGCGGCGCCGGCGTCGACTTTGCGTTTGAGATGGACGAGGTCGGTGTCGGGGGAGGAGGCCTCGGGGTGTTTTTCGGGGTAGCCGCCGACGCCGAGGCAAAAGTCGGAGTGGCGAGATTTCAGGAGGGCGACGAGGTCGGAGGCGTAACGGAGACCGTCGACGGAAGGGGTGAAGGAAGTTTCGCCTTTGGGCGGGTCGCCGCGGAGAGCCATGATGTTGCGGAAGCCGGCGGCGTGGAGTTGGTCGGCGACGGCGTTGAGCTCAGTGCGGGAATGGCCGACGCAGGTGAGGTGCGGCATGACGGTGAAGCCGAAGTCGCGGCGGAGAAGATCGCTGACTTGCGCGGTGCGTTCGCGAGTGGAGCCGCCGGCGCCGTAGGTGACGGAGACGAAGTCGGGGGAGATGTGTTTCAGCGCGGCGGCGGTGGTGCGGAGAGCTTCGACGCCGGCATCGTCGCGGGGCGGGAAAAACTCGAGCGAACGGAGCGGGCGCGAGGCGGAAAGGAGAGACGAAATGGGCGAATCGGGCGGCATGCGGAAGCAACGCATGCGGATTCGTTGATATGAAGCAAGCGGGGAGTTGGGGAGGCGAGTGAACTTCGAGGTCCCGATGGTCAAAAGACCGAGAGAGAGGGCTGGAGTTGGGTGCGGGAGTGGTTCAGTTCGAAGCCTGCATGAAAGCTTGGATTATCCTTTTGATCGCGGCGGCGTTTGAAGTGGGTTGGGCGACGGGGTTGAAGACGACGGCGGGGTTTACGCGGTTGTGGCCGTCGGTCGCGACGATCGGGGCCATGGCGATCAGCATGTATTTGCTGGCGGTGGCGGCGCGGACGCTGCCGATCGGGACGGCGTATGCGGTGTGGACGGGAATTGGCGCGGTGGGGACGGCGCTGCTGGGAATGGTGTTTTACAAGGAGCCGGCGACGGTGGCGCGGATGGTGTGCATTGCGCTGATCGTGGCGGGGCTGGTGGGGTTGAAGGTGTTTTCGGG
>JAEWBF010000099.1 GCA_023391285.1 Verrucomicrobiota bacterium | reverse complement strand
GTAGGGCGAGGCCTCCGGCCGAGCCGTCGGTCCCGTCCACCGACCCCACCATCGCCTCCCAGGAAACCACCGTCCCCGCCGCCGTCTCTTCAACTCAAAACCCCCAAACCCAGAACTCGGCCTCAGGAATTCGATCCGATTTCCCGATCGGCTTTCTACGCCAAGGCACCCGCTTCGACATCATCGACGTCCCGCGCTGCCCCATCGCAACCGACGCCATCAACACCCGCCTCACCGAGGTCCGCGCCCGCGTTCACGCCCAACGCGACACCTACACCCGCGGCGCCACGCTCCTCCTCCGCGAAGCCTCCGGCACCGTCACTACCGACTACGACGCCATCATCACCGAAGAAATCTCTCTTCCCGCGTCCTTGGATTCCGGCTCTCAACCCTCAACCCTCAACTCGCAACTCGCAGCGGCGCAGCCGCTGCGTCTCCACTTCCTCGCCCGCGACTTCTTCCAGAACAACCCCTTCATCCTTCCCGCCTTCGTCACCTACGTCCGCGACCAGGCCGCCGCAACCGGCGCGCGTTTCCTCGTCGACGCCTACTGCGGCAGCGGCCTCTTCGCCCTCGCATCCGCGCCTTCCTTCGAACGCGTCGCCGGCGTCGAAATCAGCGAAACGTCCATCAAGTTCGCCCGCGAGAACGCCACCGCGAACCACATCGCCAACGCCACCTTCCTCGCCGGCGACGCCTCCGCGATCTTCGCCGGCCTGACCTTCCCGCCCGCCGATTCTGTCGTCATCATCGACCCGCCCCGGAAGGGCTGCGACCAAGCCTTCCTCCAACAACTCTTCGCCTTCGGTCCGCGTGCCGTCGTTTACGTTTCCTGCGATCCTGCCACGCAGATGCGCGACCTCCGCGACTTCCTCGCCGCCGGCTACGAACTCACCGCCGTCCAACCTTTCGACCTCTTCCCCCAAACCCGCCACCTCGAGTGCGTGATCACTTTGCGCCGCACTGCGATGTAGGGCGGGGTCTCCCGACCCCGCCGTCCTCTACCGAAATTCCATCCACTCCGTCGACGAATACTCCTCCGTCAGCCCGCTGACTTCCTCCTCGTTCACCTCCGGCCACGGCACCGCGTCCGCCGTCCCGCCCAACGCCCGCGCGAGCCGCTCCGCAAACTCCTCGCGCAACCGTTCCTCATCCACCGCCACCCGCAGCGACGGCCGCCACAGCGATCCCTGCATCAGCAGTCCATGCTTGTTCCGCTTCTGCGCCGCGCCCGCGATCTTCTCGCCGGTCGACGTGTTCACAACGTCATACAGCTCCGCCCGCTGAAAACACACGCCCGGTCCCAGCGGTCCGCTGGCATGCGGCGGATCCGGCTGCTGCTTCGTCGCCGCCGGCACGTCCTGTCTCCGCAACGCTTCCGCCAGACACTCATGCACTTCGCGATAACTCTGAGTCGCCCGCACATCCTCCAACGGATGTCCCCGCGGAATCACCAGGGAAAATGTCCAGTCGTCGCGATGATCCACCACGCCGCCCCCCGTCGGCCTCCGGCATAGATCGAACCGCTCGCCCGCCGGCAGCTGCTCGCGCACGAACGCAATTTTCTGGCTGTATCCAAAAGTAAACGACGGCCCCCGCCACCCGTAATGCCGAAATCGCGGCACGCCCGCCCGCGGATATCGCTGCAACAGCAGGAAATCCAACGCCATATTCTCCGCCGCACCACCAACCCGCGTCGGCAAAACATCCAAAGTCATCCCCCCGAGAAAACCTTCCTCCTCACAAAAGCCAAGCTACCGCCCCAACCCAAAACCCAAAACTCAAAACCCAAAACCCGTTCTCACCCCGCCACCCATTCCCACAACTTCCCCAAACCTTCCACCCCCAGCACCGCGACCACCACGAAATACGCCACGCCCACCAGAAACGCCAAATACCCCGCCACGATAAACCTCCCGTCCCGCTCCAACAGCCCCGCCGCCAACAACAAAATGCTAAACGCCGGCACCACATTGCTCATCGGCACCGGCAGCGGCAGGAGCAGCATCAACGCATTCAACAAAATCGGCACCGCATGCAGCTGCTGCATTCCTCCCGACCGCGTCAGCCACAGCATCCGCGGCCGCAGAAAATACTCGAAGCCCCGCAAAATCTTCCGCGCCGCCGCAAACACCTTCGCGAAAAACTTCGGCGACAACCGCGTATCCAACAACTTCGCCGGCAGCCATGGTTTCCGTCCCAGCGCCAGCCGCCCCCCGATCAACGCGATCACCAATCCAAACGGCGTCGACAATCCCGGCAGCGGAATCGGCGTCGAAAAGGGGAGGGCGAGCAACATCACGAGCAGCACATAACCTCGCCCATGCATCACCGCTAACACCTCGCGCAGCGTCACATCTTCCACCTCGAACTCTCTCAGGATCAGCCCCAGATCGTCCGACAACTTCCGCGGCACCGCCCGCCCGATCAGCACGTTCTGCCCGCTGAGCGGCGCGCTTATTTGCGCCTCCGCCGTCTCGCGCGAATCACGTGCCTCGGGTGTTGCCATAGAGTTCGATATGCAGCCGGTGCGCATACCGATAGCCTCGCGCCTTGCACAGTTCCCCCAACCAACCCGCTCGCTCCCGAATCGCTTCCAGCGTCGTTCCTTCCGGCATCAGAAACACCCGGCTCCGCGGAATATCCCGCCCCAACGACGCCAACATCCCTTCCATCTCCGCCACATCCTCCGGCCGCGAAATCACAAACTTGAACTGATACGTATAACGATCCACCCACGCCCGCACCACGTCCGGCTGCCACCGCAACTGCTCGTGCTTCTTCCTCCACGCCAGGCTCAACCGTTCGTCCGGCGCCGAGTTCAACAACTTCGGCGACAACGACGCCAGATCGCACGCGATCCCGCCCGGCGCCACCGTCGCCGCGGTTTCAATCGTGATATGATGCCCCAGCTTCTTGATCTCGTCCGCCAACACACGGATGTCCTTCGCGATCATCGGCTCGCCGCCCGTCAGCACCACATGCCGCGCCGCCGGATGATTCTGAACCTCGGCCACGATCTGCGCCACCGTGCGCCGCTCACCCTCCGGCTCCCACGACGCATACGGCGTATCGCACCAGTTGCAGCGCAGGTTGCATCCACTCGCGCGCACAAACACCGACGGCACGCCCGTCAGCGCCCCTTCGCCCTGCAACGAATAAAATATCTCCGAGACCAACATTCGCTCCCCCCGCGAATCGCCCCAAACCGCCCCAACCTCAAACCCAATCTGGCGACCCGACCAGGTGGAGCCTAACATCCCGTCGGGCTTCGATGGCTCACCGCTCCCCCAAAACCATTCCGGCCACGACCAGAGCGATCGATCGCGCTCTGCATCGTGGCCGGGTTGATCTCCCGCAGGTTAAGTCTCTACCGCTTCAACGGCCGATCGATATCCTCCGTCAGCGCCCCGGTCATCTGCTCCGTCTGCGCATGCCCTTCCGGCTTCGGCGGCGCCAACACCGGCTCGCCCCCCATCGGCGCGCCCTGCACAAACGAAAACATCCCTTTCCCATCGATCGAGGAGCCCGTTGTCCAGCGATGTCCGGGATTTTCCGCCGGCTCCCGCTGCGTCGACACAAACGCATACGCGACGTCGTTCTTCTGCAGCTCCTCCGGAAACGAATTCGGGATCGGCAGCACCTGGCTCAATCCGCCCAAATCCTCGATCACCGCGAGCCACTGATTCTGATGCATCGTGTCGCGCGCGATCAGGAACGACAGCATGTCCTTCATCCCCGGATCGTCCGTCATCTCATAAAGCCGCGTGGCCAACACGCGTCCCGTCGCCTCCGCCATCACGTTCGCATACATGTCGGCCGCCAGATTGCCGCTCGCCACGACCCACGAGCCATTGAACGGCACGCCGTTCGCGTCCGCTGCCATCGCCGCCAATCCGGTCGATAACACATGCCGCGGGTCCATTCCGCCCAACACCGCATTCACCACCGGATGCAGCGCCGCATTCGCTTTCGTTTCCGTCGGCGCGCCTTCGAGGTTCAACGCCACCGCCGTCGCGAGCATCTCGATGTGGCTGATTTCCTCCGTGCCCGTCTCCAGCAGCATGTCGCGATACTTCACCGGCCCCCGCGATCCCCACGCCTGAAACAAATACTGCAGGCACACGCGCATCTCGCCTTCTATGCCGCCGATGGCCTGCTGAAGCATTTTGGCGAAGTGCGGATTCGGCTTATCGACGCGCACGCGATACTGAAGTTTTCGATCGTGATAAAACATGAGAATGGAGTCTGAGGGTTGCGATGAGGGATGCCGCTGGAGTGCACCCGCGAATCCACGCACCGTAACGCGCCGCCCGCCTCCGCGCTAGCGGTGCAAGCCTTCATCCCGCCGTCCGGCCATCGCGACGCGCCGCATGGGATGTTTTCAAACGAACCGAAGGAATCATTGGAGCCCCGCTGTCGCACAGCTTCGGAACACCGCTCCGGGACGCCACCGGATGGCCCGTGCCGACGATTGAGCTACGTTTCCACAACCTTGTAGGGCGGGGTCTCCCGACCCCGCCGTCGCCCCCCGTCGCCTCAACCTCAACCGCTCCCCCCGCACCCACCATGCGCCCCGCCTCCCATTTCGAAATCGCACCCGGCCTCACCGGCTTCCGCACGGTGATGGTCAATTTCTTCTTCGTCAGCCCGCTCGACGCACCTCAACAATGGGTGCTCGTCGACGCCGGCCTCCGCGGCACCGGCCCCCGCATCGCCCGCGAAGCCGCTCTCCGCTTCGGCCCCAATCAACCGCCCCAGGCCATCATTCTCACCCACGGTCACTTCGATCACATCGGAGCCCTCCCGTGGCTGCTGAAACACTGGACCGTCCCTGTTTACGCCGATCCCAACGAACTTCCTTTCCTTAACCAGCAAACGCGCTACCCCGCGCCGGATCCGAGCGTCGGCGGAGGCCTGATGGCCGCAAGCTCACCGCTCTATCCGCGCCATGCCCCGCACTTCCCCACACCCGTTAACGCGCTCCCCGCCGACGGCAGCATTCCCGGTCTCCCCGAATGGAAATGGATCCCCACACCGGGCCACACGCCAGGTCACATTTCACTCTGGCGCGAATCCGATCGCGTGGTGATCACGGGCGACGCTCTCGTCAGCACCCGTCAGGAATCCGCCCTGGACGTGTGGCGCCAAACGATGGAAGTCCGCCCCCCGCCGGCGTATTTCACCCTCGACTGGCGCACGGCCTACGAATCCATGCGCCGTCTCCGCGCGCTCAACCCCGCGATCGCCGCTACCGGCCACGGCCTCCCCCTTCGACGCGACAACTGGCTCCAGGAATTGGATACGCTCCTCTCCGACTTCGACCACCGCGGACTCCCGCGCCACGGCCGCTACGTCACCCAAACCTGGCCCCGGCCCGTCCTCGCCTAAGTCCAAGCCTCCACGGCGCCAATCTGCTTGTAATCACCTCATTAAGGCGACGCTCGCCCGCGGTCCAACTCCCTTCAACGTGTCCGCTCGCAGCCTTTGCTCCACCCGCCTCGCCGTCGCGCAGGGCGCCTTCTACTTCTTCACCGGTATCTGGCCATTGCTCCATCTCTCGAGCTTCGAAGCGTTAACCGGCCCCAAAACCGACGATTGGCTCGTCCAAACCGTCGGAGCCTTGCTCGCCACTTTCGGCGCCGCGCTCGCCCTCGCCGGACTCCGGCACCGCCTCACCCCCGAATGGCGACTCCTCGCCGCCGGCTTCGCCCTGGTTCTGGCGCTGGTCGACATCGTTTTCGTGATCCGTGACGTCATCTCGCCGATCTACCTCGCCGACGCCGCTCTAGAGTTACCACTCGCCGCAGCGTGGGCTTGGGCCGGCCGAGCGGACAGCCGCGTCCGCGCACAGACCGCGTCATGAGCGGAACTTTCCCCGCACATCGTCCATCGGCAGCTGACTAACACTGTCGCCGGACCGGCTCTTCGCTCGTCCGGCGCCCAACTAGCACGTTCCCCCGTGTTCCCCGCCGCGCCGACCTCGCGTGTCTGCTTCTCCGGTCTCCTCGCCGGCATCGTAGGCTTGCTGTTGTTCTCGATCGCGGACGCCGCGATCTCCGCCGAATCATCCTTTTCCGCGGGGGAACTCAAGACCATGAGCCTCGAAGATCTTCTCGAGGTCCAAGTCATCTCGGTCTCCCGTTCACTCGAAGACTGGCGCACCGCTCCCACGGCCATCAGCGTTCTGACCAACGACGACATCCGCCGATCCGGTGCCGTTCGGCTCGCAGAGATCCTTCGACTGGCGCCGGGCATCCACGTCGGACGCGACGCCGGCAGCGGCTACGCCCTCAACGCTCGCGGCTTCAGCAGCGCCCTGGGCAACAAAATGGAAGTGCTCCTCGACGGCCGCAGTCTCTACACACCGCTCTTCGCCGGAGTCTCCTGGCAAATCCAAGACACGCTTCTCCTCGACCTCGACCGCGTCGAAACCGTCCGCGGACCCGGTGCCGTTCTCTGGGGCGCCAACGCGGTCAACGGCGTGATCAACTTCGTCAGCAAATCCGCCGACGAAACCCAGGGCCTCCTTGTTTCGGGCGGGAGCGGCACCGAAGAACACGGCTTCGTCGGCATCCGCTACGGCGACAAGCTCGGCCTGAACAGCTACTACCGCGCTTACTTCAAACACGTCGACCGCGACGACTCCATCTTGGGAGACGGCACCTCCGCCAACGACTCGCTCCGCCAAAGCCAAGGCGGCTTCCGGATCGATTCTTTCCTCTCCTCCGTCGGCCACTTCACCGTTCAAGGCGATCTCTACTTCAATCGCACCCGTCGCCGGGCCGGCGCCTCGGCTCGCTACGAAGGAGGCAATCTCCTCGCCCGGTGGGAGCACAGTTTCGCTGACGACTCCCATCTCCAGATTCAAACCTACTACGAGCGCAACATCAGCCACGTGCCGACGGATTTCTACGAAGACCGCAACACCGCCGAACTCGAGTTGATCTACCGCTTCGGCTCCTTCGAGCATCATCAACTCATCGCCGGACTCCTTTATCGCCACTCCGCGGACGAAACCGGCCTCGGCCGTTCTTATATTTTCACCCCCCCTTCGCGCACCATTCGGCTTTTTGGCGGTTTTATCCAAGACGAGATCGTTCTATTGCCCGAGCGCCTGACTCTCACCGTCGGCTCGAAATTCGAAAACAACGACTTCACCGGATTCGAGTTGCAGCCGAGCGTGCGCCTCGCCTTTCGACCCACCCCGAGGCGAATCCTTTGGACGTCGATTTCGCGCGCGGTCCGCACGCCCACACGTGCCGAACACGACGCATTTTTTCGCCCGGATGTGCCCGCTCCTCTTATTCTCTTCCGCGGCGATCGCGACTTCGATTCTGAAACGCTCGTCGCGTTCGAGGCCGGCTACCGCGTGCAGCCAAACGACAATCTTTTCGTCGATCTCGCGCTCTTCCTCAACCGCTACGACAAACTCCGCACGTTCTCCCTCGAGTCACCCACTGAGCCATTGATCCTCCGCAACGCCCGCGAAGGCGACACCGCCGGAGCCGAACTCACGATCACGTGGCAACCCACCCCATGGTGGCGTCTGACCGGCAGCTACTCCTACTTCGACGAGGACCTTCGCCTCAAACCCGGCATCATCGATCCGACCGGAGGCTTCCTCGAAACCAACGACGCTCCTCACGCCGCCAAGCTCATGTCGGCGCTCAACCTGCCCCACAACGTGGAGATCGATTTCGCCTTCCGCTACGTGGATCGCCTGCCGATGCCTTACGTGTCCAGCTACCTCGAACTCGATGTGCGTTGCGGCTGGCGCCCCACGCCAGCGCTCGAACTCTCCGTGGTGGGTCGCAATCTCCTCGATGCGAGCCACCCTGAATTTGCCGCCACCGTCACTCCGGTAGAAATCCAGCGCAGCGCTTACGTCCAAATTACGTGGCACCACTAACCACGTCGATCCCAAGGCCTCGCAGCTCCTCGGCGCAAACGTTGCATCTGCCACGAGTCCGCCCTAATCCGCTCGGATGACCTTCGAACATTTCGCGTTGAATGTCCCCGACGCGCCCGCTCACGCCCGCTGGTATGTCGATCATCTCGGCTTCTCTGTCGTCCGCCGCCGAGAAGACACGCCTTTCACTCACTTCCTCGCCGACGAAACCGGCCGCGTGATCATCGAACTCTATAGCAACCCCGCAGCCGCCATACCCGACTACGCCTCCGCCCATCCGCTCTGTTTCCACGTGGCCGTCGTGTCGCTCGACGTCTCCGCCGATCGCGCTCGCTTGGAATCTACCGGCGCCACCTTCGCCTCCGAAGACGCGCTCCCCGACGGCTCCCGGCTCGTCATGCTCCGCGACCCATGGGGCGTCCCGCTTCAACTCTGCCAGCGGGCCACGCCACTGCAGTCCTCCTAGCGGAACGCAGCCGCCTCCAGGCATTCGGCACCACCTCGCTCCGTCCTCCGTCCTCGATCACCGTCTTCAACAACGCCGCAAACATCGGCGTGAGCTGCTCCGCGCCGAACGTCGTCAGGTGCTGGTAATCGTAATACAACGGCCGGCCGTCGACCTCGGCCACACAGCGCTCCTCGCGCGATAAATACGGGATCGGATCCAACACCAACAATCCCGGCACCGCCGCTTCGACGTGATCGATCATCTCGTTCGAGCGTTGCGTGACTTTCTCGTGCAACGCCACGGGCACGCCGACTTCCTCGACGTCGCCTCCGAGCAGTTCCGCCCGCGCGAGCGCCTTCGGGATGTCTTTCTGCTGCGAAGCCACCTGGCGCATCACCGAAACGGATACACCCAACCCGCGGATCCGCTCCACCGTCGCGCGCAGGCTCTCCTCGTCTTCTGCCGTGCGCAGCACCTTTTCCCAGCGTGACGCCAACACCACCACGGTTGGACGCACTCGTTCGACCCAACGAAACACCGCCTCGTTGTGCCGACGCACGTCTTCGCTTCCCCAATCGAGCAACGAAGCCGTTTCCGAACGACTCGCCCGATAACCGCGAACGCCCAGCTGACGACACATCGCCTCGACCGCCGGCGACACGACGCGCGCATGACTATCGCCCCACAATAAAACCATCGGTCCGCTTCGAATGCCGTCGTTGCCCAACATCGGCAGCTCTCCCGCTTCCGCCGCCTCGAGCGTCAAGTCCGCCTCATCCACCTCCGGCCGATCTTCATAGGCCGACGCATACTCGACGATCTGCGGCGGGAATCGCCGCGGCAGTCCGTCCCCCGCCGCGATCACCGCACCCACTCCCATCGTGACGACGCTCGCCGCCACCGCGCCCTGCACCAGCCCGCGAAACGACACGCGCACTCGCCGGGCGCGGAAAGGTTTCTCGACATACCGCCACGATACCCACGCCAATCCGAAACTCACCAGCACCACACCCACTCGCATCGCCACCGGACTGTGCAAGCCCGTGAACCAGTAGTGCGAAAACACCTTCACCGGCCAGTGCCACAAATATAACGAATAGGAAATCAAGCCCACCCCGACGAGAGGCTTCACCGACAACACCCGCCCCAAAAACGACGTCCGCTCTCCGCCCGTCGACCAAATCACCAGCAGCGCCCCCAAACACGGCGGCACCGCCAAAAGCCCGGGGAAGGGGGTATCCGCATCGTAGATCGCCACCGGTGCCAACATCATCGCGAGTCCACCCCATCCAATCGGCGCACGCGTTCTTTCCGGCAGCGGCAATCGCCCGCCATTCAACGCCAATAAAGCCCCCAGCGCCAACTCCCACGCCCGCGTCGGCAGCAAATAAAACGTCGCCTGCGGAAACGCCCACACGCCGACCACACTCGACGCGAACGACATCGCCGCGATCGTCCCCACCACCTTCAGTTTCACGCGCGCCGACCATCGTTGCAGCGCCAGCAACACCAGCGGAAACACCAGATAAAACTGCTCCTCCACCGCGAGCGACCAGAAGTGCAGCAGCGGCTTGGTGTCGGCCGGCCGCTCGAAGTAACCGGTCGTCTGATGGAAATAGATATTCGCCGACAGCAACGCCTGCGCGATCGCCGACTCACCTAGCTCTTCGAAATCCGCTGGCAGCATCAAGAAGAACCCCAGCAGCAGCGACACCGCGACCGTGACCGTCGCCGCGGGCATGATCCTTCGAATCCGACGCTCCCAGAAATCGCGCAGCGAAAACGTTCCCGCCGCCATCTCCGCCCCGATCAACGCCGTGATCAAATATCCCGAAATAACGAAGAATACGTCCACGCCGACGTATCCACCGTAAAACTTCAACTCACTGTGAAAGAGAACGACAGGCAACACGGCCAGCGCGCGCAAACCATCGATCTCCGGTCGATATCCTATCCGAGACATAAGCGGGCGTGTGACAACGAGCCGAGCCCGCCGGACCTCCGAACTCCTCACCAGTTCTCCATGGTGGGAACCTCCCAGCCGACCTCTTCACCAGAAACGAATCTCGGGGCAGCGCTCCCCCGGAGCGCGTCGGGAAAACGCTGAACCGAAATCCTCACGCCCGCCGGCTTCCACGTCCTCCCACCGCCAGCATCTCGATCCCAAACTGCGCCATCGCGAGCGGCAACCACCCACCCGACGCGCGACTCGCCGCGCCCAATCGTCGCACAAACTCCCGCGTGTTTCTTCGCTTCAATTCCAACGCCGCGTGCGACAACCACGCGCAGCCCGTCGCCACCGCCACCTTCCGTTTCCATCCCCCAACCGCCCGCGGCGGCCGATATCGCACCGCGATCGCGCTCACCAGCCGCTCCACTTCCCCCCAATCCAGGCTGCCATCATCGAATCGCAGCCAGAAATCCCTCAGCACCACCATCTGCTCACGCGATAGCTCCAGCCCGCACGTCCGCGCAATCTCGTCCCGACACGCCCGCAAGCTCCACTCGGCATAGCGAAACGTGTTCTGTTTCGTCACCGAATGGGGATTCGCCGCGCGCCAAAGATAAAGCGGCTCCGGCACCACCCGGCACCTCGCCACTCGCATCATGCGAATCCAAAGATCCGTCGCCTCGCTCAGGTGATACTCCTCGCGATAACCGCCCACCTCGCGAACGCGCTGCGCCGAATACAACACCTGCCCATGCGCGTTGAGCCGGTTGTAGAACAACAGGAAAAACGGCAACAGCTCCTGCTGAAAACAAATCCCGCGCCACCCCGGCCGGCGGCGCTCCTGCGCATCGATCACATCGAACGGCGACGTCACCAGGCTCACGCCCGGATCCTCCCGCACGACCGCCATCTGCCGCTCGAAGCGCGCCGGCAGCGAAATGTCGTCCGCATCCATGCGCGCTACCCAGTCGGCCCGCGCCAGCGACAGCGCGCGGTTCAGGGTTTTCACCACGCCGAGGTTTCGCTCGTTCGGACAACTCCGAATCCGCCGATCGCGCGCCGCATACTGCTCGATGATCGCCCGCGTCCCGTCCGTGGAGCCGTCGTCGATGACGATGAACTCGAAATCCCGCCACGTCTGGTTCAACACGCTCTCGATCGCCGCTCCCACGAACCGCTCCGCATTATACGCCGGCATGATCACCGACAGCGCCGGCGTCTCCGGATTTCGAATACTGCACAATCCCGCGCTCCCGTTCTCTCCCACGCCCCGCCGGCCCCGCCCGTTCCTCATCGCGGCCAGCTTCGCGCGCACCCGCCACGCATTTCGCTGCACGTGGTGAGCATAGAGCGTCCGGCCGCATTGCCGCAGCGAGAACGGCTGCTTGCCGACGAACCGCACGTTCGGCAGATGCGCCAGGCTGTGCTCGTAGATGGCCTCGTTCTTGAAATACGCATTCCGATAAAACCACACCTCGCGCCCCATCATCGCGCCCGTGATCGCCGCGTGCGTGCGATCGGTGTGGATCACCGCATGCCGCGCGACAAAATCCAGCAGCACCTCCGGCTGCGCGTCGGGCCCGCGCGAGACATCGAGCGCACCGGCAATCTGCGGCCGTCGATCGAAGACCGCCTCCGCATCGCGGCGAAACACCGCCCCGGTTCCCGCATGCGACCGCTCCGCCCACTCCCGCAAATCCGCCCAAAACGCCAGATCGTGCGCAAGCAGCACCTGCCGCGCGCGGGTGTTCGCCGCCGTCACCGCCGCGTGACTCCGCCGCTCCCGGCAAAACACCACGAAACGCTCATCCCACGTGCGCACGAATTCCCTCACGGGCTTCGACGAGAGATCGAAGGACGAGGGCAGGATAACAATTTCGCTCACTTGCGGCGAATAACGTTTCACCACTTCCACCAAGGAGTGCGTCCCACGACAAAACGCGCCGCACCCAAAGACCAGCAGCACATCGCCTCGAATGCGGGCAGGCGCGTCCGCCTCACGCACCTCCGCGCATTCCAGGTCCAACGCTGCGAACAACCGCCTGCCGCCAAGATGGATCACTCCATCCCCGCGATTTCCCCGGTTCAACAACGCCACAACGCGCCGGCCCCGCAGCGCGCGGAGCGCGCCGATGAGAGCGTCGTCCGTCGGCACGACGCCCGGCGTGATTTCAAGTGCGGCAGCTGCCGGCGTCTGGGCCGGAAACGCCGACCCAGGTCGGTGATTCGATTCGCTTGGATGCATTCGGAGGCGAGCGCACCCAACGAAAGTTGGGCACGTTAGGAACCGGACGTGCCCCCTTTATCCTGGCGCCAGGATGGAGACATCCAAAGCGGTCGACCGCGTTTCCATCAGAGGTAAGGCAGCCATCCCTCTCAACGCGACCAACAAGCTTTTAGCCCGCGGGTTAGTATCTCGACAACACCCGTCGTTCCATGAATCGCAGACTTAAGATAATCCCCTAGCCGCCAATCCGACGCTATTCCCCAGCGCTTCTCGGAAGCAACTCCTCGGGTCCGTCTGAGGGATCGCCATGTGACACCTCGAACGCAGGAGCATCGACGAGTGGAGCAAAGAAGAGGATAAGACCGGCTGCAGTTCGCTCGGCCTCTCTGCCCAAAAGAAAAGCGCGGCTGGCGAAGCCGCGCTGAAAAGGAAGAAGAGAAACGGGATCGCGGCGTTTAAGCCTCGATCTGCGGCCGGGTCGGCTCCGGCCAATCGACGTGGAAGAACTTTCCACGCGGCTGATCGACGCGCTCATAGGTGTGCGCGCCGAAGTAGTCGCGCTGCGCCTGCAGCAGGTTCGCCGGCAAACGCGCCGAGCGATAGCTGTCGTAGTAGGCAAGCGCCGACGCGAACGTCGGAGCCGGCACGCCGCACTCGGCCGCGAGCGACACGACCTTGCGCCAGTTTTCCTGCGCCTGCTTCACCGTCTTGTTGAAATACGGATCGAGCAGGAGGTTCGCGAGATTCGGATTACGCGCATACGCCTCGGTGATCTTCTGCAGGAACGCCGCGCGAATGATGCAACCGCCGCGCCAGATCTGCGCGATCTGACCGAAGTCGAGCTTCCAGTTGTATTCCTTCTGCGCCGTGCGCATCAGCTGGAAACCCTGCGCATAGGAGCAGATCTTGGAGCAGTAGAGCGCGTCGTGGATCGCGGCGATCAGCGCCTTCTTCGAGCCGCGGTATTTCTTACCCGGGCCTTTGAGGATCTTCGAGGCGGCAACGCGCTCTTCCTTGATGGCAGAGATGCAGCGCGCGAACACGGCTTCGGCAATCGTCGGAGCGGGGACGCCCATATCGAGCGCGTTGGTCGAGGTCCACTTGCCGGTGCCTTTTTGGCCAGCGGTGTCGAGAACCACATCGACGAACGCCTTCTTCTTCGTCTTCGGATCCTTCTGCTTGAGAATGTCGGCCGTGATCTCGATCAGGAAGCTGTCGAGCGCGCCTTCGTTCCATTCCGAGAAGATCGCGCCCATCTCTTCGGGCTTCAGGCCGAGCAAGCCCGACATCAGATGATACGCCTCACAAATCATCTGCATGTCGCCATACTCGATGCCATTGTGAATCATCTTCACGTAGTGGCCCGCGCCATTCTCGCCGATGTAGGTCGCGCACGGCACGCCGCCTTTTACCGGCTTGCCGGGCGTGGCGCCGGTGAGCGGCTTGCCGGTCTTCGCATCGACCTTGGCAGCGATCGCATTCCAGATCGGTTGAAGTTCCTTGTAGGCTTTCTTGTCGCCGCCGGGCATGAGCGACGGACCGAAACGCGCGCCCTCTTCGCCGCCGGAAACACCGGAGCCGATGAACCGCAGTCCTTTTTCGCGCAGCGTTTTTTCGCGGCGAATCGTGTCGGTCCAAAGGGCGTTGCCGCCGTCGATCACGATATCGTCCTGCTCGAGCAATGGCACGAGGCCGTCGATGACAGCATCGGTGCCTTTGCCCGCCTGCACGAGGATCACGATCTTGCGCGGCTTCGCGAGGGATTGAACGAACTCCTCCAACGTCTTCGTGCCGACGACACCGCCAGGCGTGTTGGGGTTTTCGGCGACGAACTTCTCCGTCTTTTCCGTCGTGCGGTTATAAACCGAAATCTGGAAGCCGTGGTCGGCGATATTGAGAGCCAGATTCTGGCCCATCACCGCGAGACCGATGAGGCCGATGTCTGAATGGGATTTGGGCATAAACAAAAGGAGAGACGTAATTACGCCGCGATCGGGCTAAAAACCACCCCGATTTTGCCCCTTGGTCATAATTTCCACGCTCGTCGTTGCGCGAGCCGCGCGGGGATCGACCCGTGCTACTTGGCCTGTTTCGAGTTGTAAGCGCCCTTGCTGGGAAAAATCTGGGCGAGCTTCTCTACGACCGGCGTGGCCCAGGCGGGCTCGTTGCGCTCGTAGATCCAGTTGAAGCCGATCGCGCTGGCGACGATCAACACCACGGCGGCGAGCACGACCTTGTTC
Source organism: Verrucomicrobiota bacterium (assembly GCA_023391285.1). Lineage (GTDB taxonomy): Bacteria > Verrucomicrobiota > Verrucomicrobiia > Opitutales > Opitutaceae > Opitutus. The sequence continues at coordinate 54,028 of JAEWBF010000099.1, read as the reverse complement.
ACCTGCGCGAGTTTCCGCAGCACGACCACGACCACGATCACAGCCACTATCGCGATGCCCACCTTCAGCCAGAAGGCGGGCGGCACGTCCTTCAACCGGTCGAGCGCGGATTTCGAAGCGTCAGCGGCAGCCAGCAGCAACATGGGCGGGACGTTGCGAAAAGGGCTCGGGCGAGACGAGCCGGATTCTGCCACGCACGCGCAATTGACGCATTTTTCAGCGGCTGAACACGTTCAGCACGACCGAGGGAAATACACCCAGCAGGATCAAGAGCACCGCGGTGATCACGAGCGTGAATGCCATCCCAATCGGCACCCCGATCCGACCGCTGCGCGACGGCTCCGGGGGAACGACAATCGCCTGCTTCAATACGACGAGATAGTAATAGAGCGCCACCGCGCTCAGCAGGATCGCCGCGACCGCCAACACACCGGCCGCGGATGCGATGCCTCCCGCCTGCAAAGCACCGGCAAACACCACGAACTTCCCAAAGAATCCCGCCAGCGGCGGCACGCCCGCGAGCGACAGGAAGAACACCAGCAGACACAGCGCGAGAAGCGGCGAGCGGCGATGCAGTCCGGCGAGATCGGTGATCTTTTGGCATCCCCCGCCGAAAGTATCGACGGCCGCGATCACGCCGAAGGCTCCGACCGTGGCGAGACCGTAGGTCGCCGCGTAGTAGAACAACGGTCCCACTCCCACGCCGGTGCGTCCGGCGATCATCACCCCCAGCAACATCACGCCCGCGTGTCCAATCGCTGAATACGCCAGCAGCCGGCGGACGTTTGTCTGCGCCAGCGCAGCAAGATTTCCCAACAACAGCGAAGCGCCCGCCGCAAGCGCCACGACGGTAAGCCAGCCCGGCTGCGTGAAGAGCGCGAAGAAATCGCCCGAGGCGCCCGCAAGTCCCGGCCAGAGGAGGCGGGCGAAGACGACGACGCCGGCGAGCTTCGAGGCGGATGCGATCAGCGCCGCGGACGCCGGCGGCGCACCTTCGTAAACATCCGGTGCCCAAAGATGGAACGGCGCCGCAGCGGCTTTGAAGCCGAAGGCGACAACGATCATCGCAAGCGCAACGAGCAACAGCGGGCTGCTCGCGTCGGTTGCATGCAGAGCCCGGGCGATCGCCGGCAGTTCGATCGAGCCCGTAAGTCCGTAGAGCAAGCTGAAGCCAAACAGGAGAAACGCCGCGGACATGCCACCGAAGAGGAAGTATTTCAGACCGGCCTCGGCGGATTCGGGACGCGTTTTATCGAAGCCCGCGAGGATGTAGAGCGAGAGGCTGGCGAGTTCGATTGCGAGGAAGACGAGCAGTAGTTGCTGCGACACCGCCATCAACGTGAACCCGCAGGTCGCGAAGAGTGTGATCGCGACGAACTCTGCCGGATGACGCACCCGCGCCACGCCAGGTGTGGTGGAAAGTGCGAGCAACGCGAGCAACAACACGCCGAGCCGGGTCATGAGGCCGAGCGGATCGAGATTGAAGACCGAGCCGAACAGCGCGCCGGGCGTGCCAACGTGCGCAGTGTTCCACGCGGCGGCGATCAGCGCGAGCGAGCCGAGCAGGACGGACGCTTGCAGACGATCTGCGGGCGGACGGTTGCGACCTCGCGCGAGATCGAAGCCGAGCACGAGCAACGCACCGATGACGAGCGATGTTTCCGGCAGCAACGCGCGGGCCAGTTCGAGGTAGTTGGAGTTCATGCGCCTCCTTTCAACGCCGCCTGAAAGAGCGGCGATTGCAGTGCGGGCTCGATCCACGCGAGGAGCACGTCGGGTCGAAGCCCGACGAAAACGGTCGCGCCGAGGAGGAGGATTGCGCCGGCTTTTTCGGGAAGAGTGATCGGCTCAAAGTGATGACCGGCGCCCGAACTCGATTCGGCCTTGCCGAAGAAAGACACGTGGATCGCACGCAGCGTGAACGCGGCCGCGACCACGACGCCGAGCGCAGCGGCGAGTGTCCACAAAGGTGATACGCTCCACGTGCCGATCAGGATCGTGAGTTCGGCCGGGAAACCGGAAAACCCGGGCATGCCCATCGAGGCGAGGCCGGCGAGGACGAACGTCACCGCGGCGAACGGCATCAGGCGGAAAAGAGGCAGCGCGCGAAGATCGGCGAGCCGTCGCGTGTGCGTGCGTTCATACACCATGCGGCCGACGACAGCGAAGAGCAGCCCGGCAATCACACCATGTGAAAACATCTGCAGGACCGCACCGCTCACCGCGCGCGACGTCGCCGCGGCAAGGCCGAGGAGCACGAAGCCCATGTGGCTCACGCTCGAGTAAGCGATGACGAACTTGAAATCCTCCTGCACGAGCGCGACGAAGCCGGCGTAGAGGATGCCGGCGATCGCGAGCCAGGCGATCGCGGGTTGATAGAAGGCGAGCGCGTCGGGAAAGAGGGGCATCGCAACACGCAGGCAACCGTAAGCGCCGAGCTTCATCACCACGCCCGCGAGCAGCATCGATGCGGCCGTGGGCGCGGCGACGTGGCCGGTCGGCGCCCAGGAGTGAAGCGGGAACAAACCGGCGAGCGTGGCAAAACCGACGAAGATCAGCGCGAAGAGGGCGCGTTGTTGTCCGGGCGGAATCTGCGAGGCGGCGGCTGCGAGGTCGGGCAGCGCGAAGCTCTCGGCGCCGCCGGCGGCGAAGGTCCAGAGCAGGCCCGCGAGAACGAGCGCGCTCCCGGCGAACGAGTAGAGCACGAGCTTCATCGCGCCGTATTCGCGATTCGTGGAACCCCAGTTCGCGATGAGGAAGTATTTCGGGACGATCGCGATTTCGTAGAACACGAAGAACGTGAACGCATCGGTGCTGAGGAACACGCCATAGACGCCGCCGATGAGCGCGAGGTAGAGCGCGAAGAATTCGCCGACGCGTTCCGTGATGTTCCAGGAGAATAAAATGCCAGCGACGGCGGCGAGACCGGTGAGCACGACAAGCGTGAGGCTGATGCCGTCGGCGCCGAGTTGGTAGCGGATGCCAAGCTGCGGTATCCAGGAAATGTCGACAAGCGGCTGGATCGCGGCGGCCGGCGTGAACTCGGAGGCCGCAAAGAAAGTGAGCGCGGATGCAACAATCGCAGTGATGAGCGCGGTCCAGCAGGCGGCGCGGGCGGAACGCGTCCCGGCGGCGAGTGCGATCAGCGCGCCGAGAAACGAAACGTAGATCGTGCAGGGCAGCGCGTTCATGGCAGGTCAAGGGCCTCGCGCAAAGGACGCGAAGGGCGCGAAGCGAGCGCCTTGGCGGACTTCGCGGACTTTGCGAGAGGCGAAAAAACGGCTGACACCTTCATGGCAGCGAGGCGGCCCATTGGGTGATGAGCGGGTTGAAGAGGCGGATGAGGAGCTGCGGGTAGAGGCCGAGCACGAACATCAGCGCCGTGGCGGGAAGGAGAATCGCGATCTCGAGTTTGGAAAGATCGGCAAAGGTGGCGGTGGAAGAAGTCGTCGGGCCGTGGAAGACCCGTTGCCAGAAAGTGAGCAGGAAAAGTGCGGTGGCGAAGAGGCCGAGCGTGGCGATCGCGGCGGCCCACGGGGCGAATCCCCAGACGCCGCGGAAGATCAGAAATTCGCCGATGAAGCCGTTCAGGCCCGGCAGCCCGAGGGAGGAGAACATCGCGATGCCGCAGAGTCCCGCGAAGACGGGCATCGCGGAGCGCACGCCGCCGAATTCGTTCAGGCCGCGCAATCCGCCGCTGCGTGTCTCGAGGATTCCGATACAGAAGAAGAGCGTGGCGGCGGACAGACCGTGGTTGAACATCTGGAGCAGCGTGCCGCTGAAGGCGGATGCGGCGGCGGCGGGAGACGGTTGGGTGGCGGCGGCGACGGCGAAGAGCGCGAGGAGGCAGTAGCTCAGGTGGTTGACCGAGGAATACGCGATCATGCGTTTCAGATCGGTCTGGCGGAGCGCGGCGAAGGCGCCGAGCACGACACCGCCGAGCGCGAGCCAGAGAAGCGGGGTGGCGATCGCATGGAGTTCGGCGGGAAAAAGCGGCCAGAGAATGCGGAGGAAACCGTAGAGGCCCATCTTCGACATCACGGCCGTAAGGAACATCGAGACGCCGGTCGGGGCTTCGGCGTAGGTCGGCGGGAGCCAGGTGTGGAAGGGGAAGAGCGGCACTTTGACGGCGAGCCCAAGCAGCACGCCGGCGAAGATGATCCAGGACCAGGTGGCGGAGAGTTCGGCGGCGAGGGTGCCGTCGGCGCGAAGCGCGGCGAGCTGGATGAAGTCGAGCGTGCCAGCGGTGGCGAAGAGCGCGGCGAAGCCGGCGAGCATGAACGCGCTGCCGCCGATCGTGTAGATGAAAAACTGATACGCGGCGCGGGTGGCGCCAGGCCCGCCCCACATCTTGATCAGGAAGAACGCGGGAACGAGGCTGAGCTCCCAGAAGATGAACCAATGGAAGAAATCGAGCGCGAGGAAGACGCCGAGCGCGGCGCCTTGGAGCAGAAGGAAGAGGAGGTGAAAGGCACGGACGTCACGGAGGATGGGGCGCGACGCGAGCAGCGCCATGGGCGAGATGATGCCGGTGAGGAGAACAAGCAGCAGGCTCAAACCATCGAGACCGAGGTGATAGCTGACATTGAGCGACGGAATCCAGGTGTGGCGTTCGACGAATTGCAGGGCGGACGCCGACGGATCGAAACCGGCGAGGAGCGCGGCGGAGATGAGGAGCGTCGTGAGGCTGAAGCCGAAGGCGACGTTGCGGGCGAACTTTGGCGAAAGGCGGAATAGCGCGAGGACGGCGGCGCCGAGCCAGGGGAGGAAGATCGCGAGGGAGAGCAGCGGAAGGGACGTCATCGCGCACCTCCGATCACGAGGACGATGGCGAGAACGGCAAATGCGACGGCGAGCGTGAGCAGGTAACCGTGGGCGTCGCCGGACTGGCGGCGAGAGTAGGCGTGACCGGTGGCGCGGAGTTTTTCGCTGGCGGTATCGAAGCCGCCGTTGATGGCGTTGTCTTCGGCCTGCTGGTCCATCAGGCCGAACACGCGGGCGAACGCGGCGAGCATGCGTATTGCGCCATCGAATACGTAGCGGTCGAGCCGGTCGGCGAGCGTGGCGAGTCCGGCGACGAGCCGGCCGAAGGTGGCGGTGTAGAGCTCGTCGAAGTAGAGTCGGTTCGCGAGAGCGGTGAAGACGCGCGGGGCGGCGGTGGCGAGTGGGTCGCGGGCGTCGGCGGAGGTGCGTTGCGCGGATTTGCGGGCGTAGAGAAATGCGCCCAGGCCGAGGCCGGCGCCGACGAGCGCGATCGAGAGAAACACGAGGCCTGGGCTTTCCCAAAGCGCGTGCCAGTCGAAGCGAAGGTAAGGCTCGTTGTCCTCAACGAGCCGTTCGGCGGATGCGGCGGGGAGCGGCGCGTTGAGGACAACGCGCCCTACCTCGGATGCGCTGAGCTTTGCTTGCAGCCAGGGCCAGGCGGGCGTGCCGAGGAAGCCGAGCATGACGGCGCACGCGGCGAGGAGGATGAGCGGCACGGTCATCACCGGAGAGTTTTCGTGCGCGTGCTCGGCGGCGGGCGAGCGGGGGTGGCCGAAGAAGACTTCGGCGACGAGGCGCGTCATGTAGAACGCGGTGAGCACGACGGCGGTGAGGCCGACGTAGAAAGGCAGGTGCGACACGGTCCAGGTGTGCGCGGCGTGAAGGATGGCTTCCTTGCTCCAGAAACCGGAGAAGAGGAACGGCACGCCGGCGAGTGCCATCATGCCGATGGCGAACGTGGCGAAGGTGAGTTTCATCTTCGGCGCAAGCCCGCCGAGGCGGCGGATGTCCTGCTCGTGATGCGCGGCGTGGATGACCGAGCCGGCGCCGAGGAAGAGCAGCGCTTTGAAGAAGGCGTGCGTGAGGAGATGGAAGATCGCGGCGGTCCACGCGCCGACGCCGATCGCGAGCATCATGTAGCCGAGCTGGGAGACGGTGGAGAAAGCGAGGATGCGCTTGAGGTCGTTTTGGGCGACGGCGATGCAGGCGCCGAACAAGGCGGTGATCGCGCCGATGAAGGCGATGACGTTGAGCGCGTCGGGTGTGAGGAGAGGAAACACGCGCGCCATGAGGAACACGCCGGCGGCGACCATGGTGGCGGCATGGATCAAGGCGGAGACGGGCGTCGGACCTTCCATCGCGTCGGGCAGCCAGACATGGAGCGGGAACTGGCCGGATTTGCCGACGGCTCCGCAGAAGAGGAGCAGTCCTATTCCGGTGGATACAGCGAGACCGCTCAGGGCGGTTTGCGCGGCGAGTGATGCGAGGGTGTTGGCTTCGAGGACGCCGGCGCCGTGGTCGTAGAAGAGCAGCGAACCGGAGGCGTCGTAGAGCCAGAGGAGTCCGAGGAGGAAACCGAGGTCGCCGATGCGCGTGGTGATGAAGGCCTTTTTCGCGGCGGCGGCGGCTTCGGGTTTGTGGAACCAGAAGCCGATAAGGAGATACGAGGCGAGGCCGACGAGCTCCCAGGAGATGAAGAGGAGCAGCAGGCTGTTGGCGATGACGATGCCGAGCATCGCGCCGGCGAAGAGGCTGAGGAAACAGAAGAAACGCGTGAAGTTCGCGTCGTTCTTCATGTAGCCCAGGCTGAAGATGAAGATCAGCGTGCTGACGAAGGTGACCATCACGCACATGAACGCAGTGAGTGGATCGAGCACGAAGCCGAGGCGGAGGGGCGCGGTGCCGAGGTCGAACCAGGCGAAGTTGAAGGTGTGGTGAACGGTGGGCTCGCGGAGGGCCGCAACAAGAGCGAAGATCGAAACGAAAAAGGACGCAGAGATTCCGAGGAGGGCGGTCGCAGCGGCGACCGTGCGTTTGTTGCGCGGTAGCAAGGAAGCGATGGCTGCCGCGAGAAGAGGAAGCCCGGGGATGAGCCAGAGATGTTGCGCGCTGAAGCTCATGGTTCTCCCGCGAAACACGCGAAAAGACGCGAATCGAGGCGCGACTCAGAAGGGATCTTGTAGGCTTTCGCGTGCATTCGCGTGTTTCGCGGGCTCCTTATCCTTTCAGACGACTCGCCTCCTGGAGGCGGATGTTTTTCTGGTGGCGGTAAATCGCGATCACGAGGGCGAGGCCAACGGCGGCTTCGGCGGCGGCGACGGCGATCGAGAAGAGAACGAAGACGATGCCGGTGGCGGGCGCAGGCGAGGGACCGTAGCGCCAGAAGGCGATGAAGTTCAGGTTCGCGGCGTTGAGCATCAGTTCGACACCGAGGAGGACGAGGATGCTGTTGCTGCGGGTGAGCGCGGCGATGAGACCGAGCGTGAAGAGCGCGGCGGAGAGGAGCAGGCAGAGGTGAAGTGCGGAGAGCGCGGTCATGCGGCGGGATCGTCCGGATGTGTGGCGTGAGGCGGACGGCTCGGAGAGCCGTCCCTACCTTCGGTGGCGGCGATGATCGTGGCGCCGAGGAGGGCGACGGTGAGGATCATGCCGGCCACGAGCAGCGAGGCGGCGTGAGGGCCCATGAGTTGAAAGCCGAGTTGGCGGACTTCGATGACCGGGGCGCGGTCCGGTGGCGGAGCGAAGTGCGTTTGGGTGATCGCGAAGGCGAGGAGGCCGAAGATCGCGCCACCGGCGATGACGGCGACCCAGGCGCGGCGATGGGAAGACGGTTCGATGGGAGCGTCGGCGAGCGTGCGCTTCGTCAGCAGCACGGCGAAGAGGACAACCATGGAAACCGCGCCGACGTAGATGAGGACTTGCGCGAAGGCGATGAACTCGGCGCCGGCCCAGAGGTAGAACGCAGCAATGCCGGCCCACGTGAAAATGAGGAGGAGCGCGGCGTGGATGAGATTGCGACGCGTCAACGCGAGCGCGGCGCTCGCGACGGTGAGGGCGGCGATGATGGCGAGCGCGATCATTTCATTTTCGATTTCGGATTTTCGATTTTCGAATTTTCCAAACCGCGGCCGATCTCGTCCGGTGCTGCGTCGGGCGGGAAATCGAAATTCGAGATTCGAGATTCGAAAATTTCATCACGCGTAGCGGTAGGTTCTCGGCGCGAGGCCGGTGCTCAGGCGGCGGCCAATGAGCACGAACGGGATGACGACGAGCGCGATCGAGACGACCCACCGCGCGATCTGGAGCAGCGGCGGGAGATTCGCGGTGAGCGACCAGAAGGCGGCGTTGGCGAGGTTGATCAACGCCAGCGGAACGAGGAATTTCCACGAGAGCCGCGTGAGCTGGTCGATGCGCAGACGGAGCAGCGTGCCGCGGATCCAGATCAGCACGAGGATCAGCGCGAAGAGTTTCAGGCCGAACCAGACGTAGGACGGGATGAACTCGAGGAAGGCGAACGGCGCCTGCCAACCGCCGAGGAAGAGGGTGACGCCGAGGCCGCAGAGGGCGGTCATGCCGAAGTATTCGGCCATGAAGAAGAGTGCGTATTTGAAACCCGAATACTCGGTGAGGTGGCCGGCGATGAGCTCGCTTTCGGCTTCGGGGAGATCGAACGGCGAGCGGTTGGTTTCGGCGAGGGCGGCGATCAGGAAGATCAAGAACGCGCACGCGCCCCACGGGGTGAGGATGTGCCAATGTGGGAGAATGCCGAAGGTCCAGCCGCCCTGGGCGAGGACGATGTTCTGGGTGGAGAGCGTGCCGGAGAGCATGATGACCGGCACGACCGCGAGGAGGAGCGGAAGCTCGTAGCTGATGAGCTGGGCGAGCGCGCGCATGGCGGCGAGGAGCGAGTATTTGTTTCGGCTGGACCAGCCGGCCATGAAGATCGCGAGCTCGGTGGAGGCGCCGGCGGCGAAGAAGTAGAGCACGGCGGCGTCGAGTTCGACGGGGATGAGTTCGCGTCCGAAGGGCAGGACGGCGAAGGTCATCAGGGCGAAGGTGCAGACGACGACCGGCGCGAGGAAATGGAGGAGTTTATCGGCGGCAGACGGAACGATGTCTTCCTTCGTGAGGGCTTTGACGGCGTCGGCGAAAGGTTGGAGGAAACCGAAGGGGCCGGTGCGGTTGGGGCCGAGGCGGTTTTGGATGCGACCGAGAAGCTTGCGTTCGACGATGGTGAGGAACGCGAAGAAGAGGCCGAAGACGGCGAGCACCGCGACGATCGTGATCAGGTGGTGGACGAGCCACTGCAGCGGTGCGGGAAAAATGGATACGAGCCAGTCGCGGGCGGCGAGGGGGGCGTGTTCGAGCAGCGCCGCGCTGCTGCGCGGCGCTGAAGTTGAGAGTTGAGAGTTGAGAGTTGAGAGGGGGAGAGCGGTCATGCGGCGGGCGGAGGCTTGGGGGCTTCCGCGCTCGGCGCGTCGGCGGGTTTGGGAGGCGGTGTTGGAATCGTTGCGGCGGGGCGGGGCGTGGTGGTGGGGGTGGAAGTTTGGCGTTCGACCAGAGCGGAGGGAGACGCGGGCAGGCTGCCCGCGCTACGGGCGGCGGCGGCTTTGGCTTTTTCGGCGGCGGCCTGGCGTTCGGCGGCGAGGCGGGCGTCGACTTCGGCGGCTTCGGTCGGATGGATCTGGTGGTAGTAGGTGTTGGGCTTCGCGAGTTGTTCGCGGTTGAGCAGGAGGTCGTTGAAGCGATCGGGCGCGGCGATTTCGAAGACCTGGTCCATCTTGATCGCGTCGAAGGGACAGACCTCGACGCAGATCTGGCAGCTCATGCAGACGGAGATATCGATGTCGAAGACGGCGGGGTAGAGCTGCGGCTTGCCGGTGGCGTCGGGTTTTTTGTCCTTTGATTTCTCGATGTAGATGCACTGCGGCGGGCATTCCTTTTCGCAGATTTGGCACGCGACGCAGCGCAACGTGCCCATCGGGTCTTCGGCGTTTTCGGTGACGAGGAAGGGGAAGTTTCGATACGCCTCGGGAATAGGGAGGCGTTTCTCGGGATACTCGACGGTGACGAGGCGTTCGGACGTGGTGTAGCTGCCCGCGAAGTTTTTCGCGGTGACGGCGAGGCCTTTGAGAATGCCGGTTCCTAGCATCGGGTTTGGTTTTTAACCACGGATGGACGCGGATGGACACGGATCGCCGATCCATCAGAGAGGAGTTCGACTGATTGATCTGTGTTCATCCGTGTTAATCCGTGGTTGAGGAATCATCGGTCGACTTCTCCGAGGACGATGTCGATGGAGCCGAGGATCACGACGGAGTCGGCGATGGTGTGGCCGAGGCACATGTCCTCGAGCACGGTGAGGTTGATGAAGGACGGCGGGCGGATGCGGTAACGGTAGGGATTCGGACCGCCGTCGCTGATGAGGTGAAAACCGATTTCGCCCTTCGGGCCTTCGATGCGGCCGTAGGCTTCGCCCGGCTTGGGGCGGAAGCCGCGGATCTTCGCTTTCGGGTCCATGATCGGGCCGGCGGGAAGATCGCGGAAGGCTTGTTGGAGGATTTTCACGGACTCGCGCATTTCGAGGATGCGCATCATGTAGCGATCGTAGGTGTCGCCGTGCTCGCCGAGCGGGATGCGGAAATCGAAACGCGGGTAGAAGCCGTAGCCGTCGACCTTGCGGATATCGTAGGCGACGCCGCTGGCGCGGAGCATGGGGCCGGTGATGCCGGCGTTGATGGCGAGATCGCGCGGGAGGACGCCGACGCCCTGCGTGCGGGCGAGCATGATTTCGTTGCCCGTGAGGAGTTCTTCGAACTCGTCGAGGAAGCGCGGGAAGTTGTCGACGAGCTGGCTCGCGGCGCCGAGCCATTCGGGCGACGGATCGACGCGGCAGCCGCCGAAGCGCTGGTAGTTGTGCATCATCCGGGAGCCGGAGAGCGCTTCGAAGAGATCGAGGATTTTCTCGCGTTCGCGGAAGGCGTAGAGGAGCGGCGTGAAGGAGGTGCCGAGGTCGTTGAAGAGGAAGCCGACGAGGCACATGTGGTTCACGAGGCGCGTGAGCTCGGCGAGGATGATGCGGAGGTATTGCGCGCGATCGGGGACGGGCTGGCCGGCGAGTTTTTCGACGGCGAGCGCGTAGGCCCAGTTATTCGTCATCGAGCAGAGGTAATCGAGACGATCGGTGTAGGGCATGGAGGCGAGATAGGTGGTGTTCTCGCCGAGTTTCTCGTGATTGCGGTGAAGGTATCCAAAAACCGGTTTCAGCTTTACGATTCGTTCGCCATCGAGGGTGGCGACCATGCGGAACACGCCGTGGGTCGACGGGTGTTGCGGGCCCATCGAGACCTCGAGGAGGTCGCCGTGGAATTCGTCGTGGACCTGGCGGACCGTTGCGCCGCTGGGTGCGGCGAACGGAGTTGAGAGTTGAGGGTTGAGAGTTGAGAGATCGGAGGGAGTCATGCGACGGGGCCTCCGGGGGATGCGGCGGGAGTGCGCGGTGGGGGCACCGCGCCTCCATGGGTGGGGTAGTGCTTTTGCGCGTGGGCGAGGACTTCGCCGTGAGGCGTGGGTTCCCATTCGAAGTCGTCGGGGGCGACGTAGTCCTTGCGCATGGGATGATCCTTGAACGTATCCCACATTAGGATACGGCGGAGGTCGGGGTGGTTTTCGAAGACGATGCCGAAGAGGTCGAAGATCTCGCGCTCTTGGAATTCGCAGGAGCGCCAGACGGGCGTGAGCGAAGGAAGCGTGACCTGGTCGGTGCGGTTGGTGGTGCGCAGGCGAAGGATGACGGGGCCGTGGCTCAGCTCCATCGAGTAGAGGTGATAGACGGCTTCGAGGTAGCCGGGCTCGAGACGCTTGGTTTTGGTTTCGACGATTTTCGCGGGACCGCCGGCGGGATCGGGGACGGACGTTTTTGTCGTTTCAACGATCTCTTTGTTGGGCCAGTCGACGCCAGTGACGTTGGAGCAGTAGTCGAACCGGAAGCCGGGTGAATCGCGGAGGAATAGCGCGATGTCGCGGGCGTGAGCGGAATCGAGGAGCAGCGAGTGTTCGGCGGCCGGGCCGGGATTCGTGATGAGTGTGATCTGCGCCGCGGGGAAACGGGCGAGGAGGCGGGCGCGGATCTCTTCGAGCGTTTCCATGCGTTAACGCGAAGATCCAAGCTCCAAGATCCAAGCTCCAGAGAAGCTCCAAACATCAAGGGCGGTGGGTTTGGAGACTGGAGGTTGGAGATTCATTGGAGCTTGGCGTTTGGTTCTTGGAGCTTCCCCGCCGCGGGGCGGGGTTACGCTTTTCCGGTGCGCGGCAGCGGCGAGGCCGGTTGCCAGACGGATGGGTTTTTGGGCGGGTCGAGGTCGTGATCGCCGAATTCAGGAATTGGATACTCGCTGGGGATGTCGTTGCGCACGTGGCGGGCGGCGTGGGGGCCGGCGAGACGTTCGGCGCGAATTTTCTTTTGCAGCTCCATCAAGCCGTTGAGGAGCGCTTCGGGGCGCGGCGGGCAGCCGGGGATGTAGATGTCGACGGGGATGAAACGGTCGATGCCCTTGAGGACGTTGTAGCCCTGTTTGAAGGGCCCGCCGGAGATCGCGCAGGCGCCCATCGCGATGCAGTATTTCGGCTCGGGCATCTGGTTCCAGAGGCGGACGACCTGCGGCGCCATCTTTTTGGTGACGGTGCCGGAGACGATCATGAGATCGGCCTGGCGGGGCGAGGGGCGGAAGATTTCGGCGCCGAAACGGGCGATGTCGAAGCGCGCGGTGGCGGTGGCGATCATCTCGATCGCGCAGCAGGCGAGGCCGAATTGGAGGGGCCAGATGGAATTGCTGCGACCCCAGTTGTGAAGCTCTTCGAGGCTCGTGAGCAGGATGCCGTGGCGGCGGAGCTCGTCGCGTTCCGCGTCGGTGATGGGGGCGGCTGCTGGCGCTTCGTTGCTCATTTCCATTCGAGGTAGCCGCGGTGCCAGGCCCAGACGAGACCCTCGGCGAGAAGGAGGATGAAGACGAGCATCGCGAACAACGCGCCGGCGGGGAGGCCGGTGAAGGCGACGGCGAACGGAAGAAGAAACAGCACCTCGACGTCGAAGATCAGGAAGAAAATCGCGTAGAGGTAGTAGTGGGCTTTGAACTGGATCCAGGAATCGCCGCTGGGCGCGAGGCCGCATTCGTAAGTGGAGTTTTTGAGCGGGCCGGGCTTGGCGGGTTGGAAGAACTTCACCCACGCGCGGGCGACGCCGAGCATGACGAGAGGAAACGCGATCGCGACGGCGAGAAACAGGGCAAGAAACGCATAGGGGTGGGCGTCCATAAATGCGCAGCGGGGACTAAGAACATGAAAACGGCGTCGCCGATCTCAACGCCGAAGCGGTGTTCTTTTTTGGCGAACCCTGCGCGTTTGTTGCAAGGTCGCGCATGGGTTAGCGCTGCGCGCGCGAGGTGGCGTGATCGCCGCGCGTGGCACAATTGATCCACTCGCTGGCGCCTTCGACGTAGTGCTCTTTTTTCCAAATCGGGACACGGGCCTTCGCTTCGTCGATGATGTAGCGGCAGGCGTCGAACGCGGCGCTGCGGTGAGCGGCGGAGACGCCGGTCCACACGGCGAGATCGCCGATTTGGAGCGAGCCGATGCGGTGGATGCAGTGAGCCGTGACGAGGTCGAATTTGGCGCGGGCTTCGGCGAGGATGCGATTGCCCTCGCGTTCGGCGAGTTCGGCGAACGCTTCGTAGTCGAGGGCGCGGACGGCGCGACCGTCGTTGTGATCGCGCACCCAGCCTTCGAAGGTGACGCAGGCGCCGGCGTGCGGATCGAGCAGGATCTGCTTCAGCGCGGCGGGATCGAGCGGGGTGGGGGAAATCTTGAACATGCGGACGGCTCAGCCTCCGGCGACCGGCGGGATGAATGTGATCTCGTCGTTGTCGCGGAGAGCGGAATCGGGCGGAGCGAAGTCGCCGTTGATGGCGGCGCGGACGCGGTCGGCAGGAAGCGTGAATGCGTGTCGGGTGCGGAGTTCTTCGTAGAGCGCGGCGGGAGTGGTCGCAGAAGTATCGAGCTGCTCGCGCGGGAGGCCGCGTTGCTCGCGAAGGATGGCGAAATATTGGATTGTCAGTTTGGGCATGCTGCGGAAGGGAAAAGCGCCCGCGACCGGGCGGCCTACGGGGCGCGATAGTCGCTCTTGCCGCCGGTTTTTTCAACCAGCCCGACCTCGCGGATCACGATGCCGTGAGAGACGGCTTTGCCCATGTCGTAGAGGGTGAGGGCGGCGACGGTGGCGCCGGTGAGGGCTTCCATTTCGACGCCGGTTTTCGCGTGGGTTTGCACGCGGCAGTGGATCGCGATTTCGCGGTGAGAGGGGTCCGGACGGATTTCGATCTTACAATCGTCGAGCGCGAGCGGGTGGCAGAGCGGGATGAGATCGCTCGTGCGTTTGGCGCCCATGACGCCCGCGAGGACGGCCGTGTGAAAGATCGGGCCTTTCTTCGTGTGGATCTCGCCGTCTTTGAGGAGCGCGGCGAGTTCGGGCGGGAGCGACACGATCGCGACGGCGTGAGCGGTGCGGTGGGTGACGGGTTTCTCGCCGACGTTGACCATCGCGGGTTGGCCTTTGGCGTCGAGGTGGGAGAGCATGAGGGGTGACAGTGGTTACTCGACCGATCGTGGAAAGAATGCGTGAGCTATGTTCGGGTTCGGGAGCGTGGATTCTTCGCTTCGCTCAGAATGACAAAGGGGGAGGGAACAACAAAGAGGAAGGAAGGCGGGAGGAGGGATGACAAACAGGGAAGCTAGACCCACGGGTGGAAGCGCGCGACGGTGCCGCTGGGAAAATCGGTTTCGTGGGCGGGAAGTTCGATGAAGCCGTCGGTGTTTACGAGGCCGGCGAAGTCGCCGGAGGTGTTGGTAGGGTCGGGCGCGGCGAGGAGTTCGGCGTTTGGACCGCTGTGAAGTTTAACGGGAAGAAGATAGGCGAGCGGCGGTTTGAACGTGATGGGCGTGGCGAGTGCGGCGGTGCGAGGCGGGGCGGGAGCGGCGCCGCTCGCGTGGGCGAGCGCGGGGAGGACGTAGCGGTGGAGACAGGTGTAAGCCGAAACGGGATTTCCGGGGAGCGCGAACACGGGCGTGCGGCGCTGGCTGATGCCGAACCAGAATGGTTTGCCGGGGCGTTGGGCGACGCCGTGAAAGATTTTTTTCACGCCTTGCGACGCGAGCGCGGCGGGGAGGAAGTCGAATTTGCCCCTCGAAACGCCGCCGGTGATGAGGACGACATCGTAGTCGGCGAGCGTGTGCGACAGGAGGTGTTCGACTTCGTGTTTTACGTCGCGGAGGTGAAGGCGTTCGACCCGCGGGTAACCGGCGGAGATGAGCGCGGCGCGGATCGCGTAGTCGTTGCTGCGGCGGATTTGGTGCGGAGCGACGGGAGCGTCGACTTCAACGAGTTCGTCGCCGCTGGCGATCACGGCGATTTTCGGAATGGCGGAAACGACGAGGGAGCCGGCGCCGACCGCGGCGGCGACGGCGATTTCGCGGCCGGTGAGTTTTGTGCCGGCGGGGACGATGGTGGAGCCGGCAGGATGATCGCTGCCGCGGCGGTGGATGAAGGCTTCGGCGGCGGCGCGGGCGGAGGGGGCAAGCGTGAGGGTGTTGCCCTCGCGCGTGGTGTCTTCGAAAGGCACGACGCAATCGGCGCCGGCGGGAAGGACGGCGCCGGTCATGACTTCGACGCAGGTGTCGGGGGCGTCGTGGAGTTTCAACGGACGCATGCCGGCGGCCTGCGTGCCTTGAATCCGAAATTTGGAGACGCCGGAGGAAGCGGCGGACGAACGCAGGGCGTAGCCGTCCATGGTCACGCGATCGAAAGGCGGAAGATCGCGATCGGCGCGGAGGTCGGCGCGCAGGATGCGACCGTGGGCGGCGAGGAGCGGGCAATCCTCGCGAAGGAAGGGCGCGAGGTTTTCGAGGATGAGTTTCTCCGCTTCGGCGGGGGTGAGCATGGGGACAAGCTGTAGGAGCGGCTTTACGCCGCGGCGGAGCAGATCATGGTGGTCGATCGCGGCGTAAAGCCGCTCCTACATGGGTCAACCGACCGACCAGTTCAATCGTCCGCTGCGCGATTTGCGCATCTCTGTCACCGATCGCTGCAATTTTCGGTGTCCGTATTGCATGCCGAAGGAGGTGTTCGGGCCGGCGCATGCGTTTTTGAAGGATCCGCAGTTGATGTCGTTGCGCGAGATTGTGCGGATCGTGGGTGCGTTTCGGCGGCTCGGGGTGGAGAAGGTGCGCTTGACGGGGGGCGAGCCGTTGTTGCGGACGGATGTGCCGGAGCTGGTGCGGGCGCTGAAGCAGGAAGTCGGCGTGCCGGATGTGGCGCTGACGACGAATGGGTGGTTGTTGGAGAAACAGGCGAGGGCGTTGCGGGCGGCGGGATTGGACCGCGTGAACGTATCGGTGGATTCGTTGAACGATGCGACGGCGGGGCGGATGAACGGGCTTGGGTTCAAGGTCGAGCGGGTGTTGCGCGGAATCGACGCGGCGGCGGCGAGTGGGTTGGCGGTGAAGATCAACACGGTGGTGCAACGCGGCGTGAATGACGGGGAGTTGCTGGAGTTGTGCGCGCATTTTCGGGAGCGCGGGATGCCGCTGCGGTTCATCGAGTTCATGGATGTGGGCAACACGAACCACTGGACGGCGGAGCGGGTGGTGCCGGCGAAGGAGATTGTGGCGCGGATCGATGCGGCTTGGCCGCTCGAGGCGAGCGGGCCGGCGTATCGCGGCGAGGTGGCGGCGCGTTATCGTTACAAGGACGGGCGCGGCGAGATCGGTATCATTAGTTCGGTGACGGAGCCGTTTTGCCGGGATTGTCACCGCGCGCGGCTGTCGGCGGATGGGAAACTTTACACGTGCTTGTTCGCGTCGCTCGGCTGGGACGTGCTCGGGTGTTTGCGCGCGGGAGCGGACGAGGCGGAGTTGGAAAGATATCTCGCGCGCGTGTGGGGCGGTCGGATGGATCGCTACAGCGATGAGCGCGCGGAGGTGATTGCGGCGGGAGAAGCGCGGGAGAAGATCGAGATGAGTTACATCGGCGGGTGAGCGATGCGCGTCGCGCGACGAGCGCGCGACCTACTCGTAGCGCAGGGCGCGGCCGAGGTAGTTGAGCATCCAGATTTCCTTCCAGACGCGGTAGCGGCCGTGGTGGGTGATTTTGCCGAGGTCTTCGCGTTCGGGCGGCGTGTGGAGGAAGCCGAGCGCGGTGTTCACGCGATCGAGTTCTTGTTGCGAGCTGTTGATATCGGTCAGCGGTTCGTCGGTGAACGGTTCGAGGGTGGCGCCGGAGCGCGTCAGCCGCGTGCGATGCCGGGCGAGCAAGCTGGCGAGCGAACGCCGCCATGGGGCGCGTTCGACGAACCAATGCTCGGGGTAAAAGCCGGCGAAAGGAACGTAGAGGTTGTCGGTGATGTAGCGCGCGCCGTCGTTCGTGAGCGACGTGAGCGCGTAGCAGACGGTGATGGCGCCGCTGGCTTGCGGGATGAAGGTGATTTGCGCGCGGATGGTGGCATCGGCGTTCTGATAAACGGAAACGCGCAGATAAATCCCGCCGCCGACCTCGGCTTTAAGGGCCTGGATTTGTTTGAAGCCTTCGGTGCGAAGCCATTCGCGGACGCGGAGGAGTCGCGGCTGGATCGGCCATTCGTCGCCGCCCTCGTTGACGATGAATTTGGGAAACAGCGGCAGTGGGCTGACGCTGAGCGCGTGGATGCGGAGCCAGTTGAGGAGTGTTTCGGCGAGAAACCAGATGATGAAGAACAGCGCGACGAGCACCCAGAACGGCCGGTCGATGAGTTCGAAATCGAGGCAGAGATACGCGCCGCCGAACGAAAAGATGATCCAGCGCAACCAGCGGTCGGCGATCGAAAGCAACGGCGAGGCGACGCGCTGGTTGATCTGCATGACCAGCAGCGAAACGACGACGGCGACGACGATGGCGTAGGAGAAAGGCACGGGTGAATTTCGGGACTTCCGCAACTATACGGCGGATGAGCGGGGGCTCAAGAGGGTGAATCGGTGTAATTCCCCAGCGAACGTCCACCTGGATTCTTCGCTTCGCTCAGAATGACAAAGAGCGAAGCGGGGAGCTACGTCAGCTCAGGCGGACGGGCATGATGACGCAGAGGAAAGCGTCCAAGGTTTTGAATACGCCCGGGCTGACGTCGTCTTTGAGTTCGAAGAAGATCTCGTCCTTGGTGAGCGCGCGGAGCGGGTCCATGACGAACGTCGGGTTGAATGCGACCTGGAGGTCGGGGCCGCTGTAACCGATGGCCATCGATTCGTGAGCTTCGCCGAAGTCGGGGCTCTGGGCGGTGATTTCGAGAAGATTGCTCGAAAGCTTGATCTTCACCGAGTTGGACTTCTCCGAGCAGACGAGCGCGGCGCGGTGGACGCATTGCAGGAAAAGCTCGCGCTCGAGCTTGATGCGCTGGTGCGTCTCTTTGGGAATAACCTGTTGGTAATTGGGATAATTTCCCTCAACGACCTTTGAATAGAGATAGATGCTGTCGACGAGACCGCTCGTATCTTTGTCCGTATTAATCTGAAACGCAGCGCGGCGGTCGTTGAAGTTGATCTTCAGCTTTTCGCCCTTGTCGAGGAGGCGTTGGAGTTCGCTGACGGTTTTCGCGGGAAGGATGATGGCGCCGGAGCTTTCGGCGGGGACATCCATTTCGCGCGACACCAACGCGAGGCGGCGGCCGTCGGTGGCGACGAGCGAGAGTTTGCCGTCCTTGAAATTGAAATACACGCCGTTGAGGATGTAGCGCGTTTCGTCGGTCGATTGCGCGTAGGCGACGCTCTTGAGCATCGTGGTGAGGTCGGCCTGTTCGAGGGTGAAGGCCTTTTCGTCACCGAACTCGGGCAGCGGCGGGAATTCTTCCTTGCCGATGCCCATGATGCGGAAGTTGGAGCCGCCGGAGGTGAGTTTCACCTGGTGATTGGGCGAGGCGTCGACGGTGACGTCGACGTTGGGCAATTCGCGCACGATGCCGGCGAGACGCTTGACGGGGAGCGTGACGGCGCCGGTTTCCTTCACGTCGGCCTTGATCTTGCAGCGGATGCCGAGGTCGAGGTTGGTCGTGGTGAGGGAAATCTGATCCTTCTCGGCCTCGATCAGCACATTGCTGAGAATGGGCATCGTGGCTTTCGAACCGACGACGTTGAGGACCTGGGCGAGGCCGCTGGCGAAGTGATTGCGGTTGATTTTGAATTTCATGCAGGGGGTGGGCGCCTTCTTGGGGAAGCTAACAAAGGATAAAAGAAGGTAGGTTCAATAAGGAATTAGAGCCGTATTCTTATAGGCGGCGAACAAGACCAGCAACCGGCGGTTTTCCCTCGGAAAATGGGCGATTTGGCGTTGTGAAAAACTCTGTTTCGCGAGGCCAACAAGTGGGGCGTTGTTCACAGCGTCGAGTTGTTGAAACGAAATCGTCACGTTGCTGACACGGAATTCGGAAAGCGAAGAAGCGCGGTGGGGGCACCGCGCCTCCAAGGTGAGGTGAGGGATCAGGCGGTTTTGGCGCGAGGACGGCGCCAGTGGCGGAAGAGGCCGTAGAAGATGTAGCCGAGGCACACGCAGAGGACGGCGAATTCCTTGAAGAGGACGATCACGCCGATGAGGGCGAGGAAGAGGATGAAGTTGCGCAGCTTGGTTTGCGTTTGGAGGTCGAGCTGCTTGCCGCTGGGATAGCGGACGGTGCTCACCATCAGAACGGCAATCAGCGCCATGAGAAAAGGCAGGGCAAGGGCGCCGGTTTTCAGGGTGCGATCGGTTTCGATGAGCTTGAGCAAGAACAGAACGAGAGCGGCGACGGTGGCGGCGGCGGCGGGGACGGGGAGGCCGACGAAGTCTTTGTTCGAATCCTTGGCGCCGCGATGGAGAAGCGGATTCGTGATGACGTTGAAGCGCGCGAGGCGGATGGCGGCGCAGAGCAGATAGACGAAGCCGATGAACCATCCGATGTTGCGGAATTCCTGGTATCCTTGAGTTGGAGACAGGATGAAAAAGAACATCAACAACGCGGGCGCGAAGCCGAAGGAGACGACGTCGGCGAGCGAGTCGAATTCGGCGCCGAAGAGCGATTCGCGTCCACCCATGCGGGCGAGGCGGCCGTCGAGGGCGTCAAAAGCGGCGGCGCCCAAGATGGCCCAGACGGCGTAGCGGTAGTGGCCGGCGGCGGTGGTTTCGAGGTAGGTGCCATCGAGGGCGGTTTCGGCGAGGCGGGCGTGGATGCAACTCACGACGGCCATGAAGCCGCAGAAGAGATTTCCGGCCGTCATGGCATTCGGCAGGAAATAGATCCGGCTGGCGTTGGTGACGTTGTAAGGATCCTCGCGCTGCTCGAGGTCGTTGCGGGGCTCCGTCATTTCGTGAGGCTTTCGAGGTATTTCCAGAATTTGGAGTCCTGTTCGAAGAGCTGCTGTTCGGTGACCGGGAGTTTGTTGCGCAGCAGGAAATCTTCGAGCGAGTTGCGGTGAAGGATGTAATGCGTGTGCAGCGTTTCGCCCTTCACCTCGAAATAGAGTCGGTAGTCGCCGGCGCGCAACCGGTAGTATTGGCGATCGCGACGGGTGAAACGGCCGAGCGGTTCGCGCGGGTGGGCGAGGTCGGCGGGTTTGAGGCTGGTGATCGGGCCGATGACGTCGAGTTGGGCGAGCTTATCGAGGCGGTTGAGCTCGCGCATGCTTTGTTCGGAGAAGGTGACCTGATACATGGCGGGAAAAGTCGGCGTGAGGCGGCTTGGCCGCGTGGTCGGATGGGCGAGGCGGCGGCGGTGATATACGTCCGCGCGGAAGCGGACGGTTGGCGGGCGGGGAAGGCCGGGCAACGCAATTCGCGGAATCGCATCTTGATCGCGAGCAAGCGGCGGAAGGACGGCGCGTGCGCGTGCAGACTGCATGCCGGGAATTCCCCGGGTGCGCAAAATGCAGCGGACGCGGCGGTCAAGCGATCCAGCGAAAAAGTTTAAGTGCGCATTGATCAGCGATTTAATGTCAGAGCGGTCAACTGGCCCGGTGCTAGCTATAAGCGGTGCCAGCCAACTTTCATGCTGTGCGATAATCTTCGTCGGCGGTTTGGCCCAACCACTCACTTCTTAATTCCCATGGCACTGATTCCTGTTTTTGCAGAGGCGCTCTCCCGGCTGCAGGCTGACATTGCACTGGTCCGCTTGATTCGCGCGGGGATTCCTGCGGACAAGATTTCCGCGGTCTTTCCGCGCCGACGCGCGCCGAACGCGGTGTGTTGCTGGTTGAAGAATTTTCAGGACGTTCCCTTTGGCTCGTCCAGCGAGGTGGCGGCCGCAGGTTTGCTGGGCCGCTTTTTCAAGAGCTACTCGAATATCCGTTCGCCGAAGTTTGGGCGCGAACTCGAGGTGTTGAACCTCACGCCGACGGAGGCGAAGCGCATTCTCGAGAAGGTGGAGGGCGATCGCATCGTGCTGTGTGTGCATGCGCGGAATGAGACGCAGGCGTCGATCGCGTGGCATGTGTTTCAACACGTCGGGGTCGAGAACATCTCGAGTCCGGCGGGTGCGGAACTGCTGGCTGCGGTGGCGCAGGCTCCGGCGGCGCCCGCGCAGGCGTCGAGGTTGGTGGCGGCTTGAACGCGTCCGAGAAGAGTTGTGGCGTGAGTTCGCGTTTCTCTGGACGTCGTCAGGATCGGGTGATCCGGCAATTGTTTGCAGCGCACGATCAGCTCGGTGCGTGGGAGGACTCGTTGCGCGCCGATCTCGCGGCGGGCACGCCGCACCGCGATCACACCGAAAAGCTGCTTTCGCTTTTGACGGAAGCGCGGGGCGGAATTGTGCGCAGGCTGGCTGAGTTGGACTGCGCGTGCCCTGAACGAGTGGATTCGCGGGCGCCGTTTGTGGTGCGGTCCTCGCTCGCCGCGGGTTCGAACGCGCGGGCGCTGAAACAGGCTTCCAAGCGTTCGCTCAAAATGTGCATCAAGGCGTGCCGAAATTCCGGTCGGGCGTTGGTGCGGGCGTTTCGCGAGGCGCAGCGTGCGACGGACTCCGCTACGGCGAACGTGCTTTATGGGTCGATGCGCGCGGTGGAGAAGCAGCTTTGGATGATCGATCCTTTGCAGATGCGGTAAGGGCGCCGCATCTGGTTTTCGGACAGGCGGGATCGAAATGCTGACCCGGCGGGTCGGGGGCAGGCGGCGTTCCGCTACGATATCGTGCGCATAAACTTTGCTATTCGGCAGGATTTCGCATTTTGCACGCGGAATGATGAACAAGTTGACGCGGTCGGGGTCGGGCCTGTGCCCCATGACTTACCCTCTTTGCGTGTTGCACGATCAAGCGTCAGAGTCGGCTGAGTTACCCGGTTATTCTCTCCGCAACGCGCGCGAGGTTTTCGCAACATCGGTCTCTTCTTTCTGCTTCTAACCGTGCCTCACCGCGAATTGTCCACCGCTCGCATCTTGGTCGTCGACGACCAGGAGACCAATCTTCGTGTGCTTGGCGACATGCTCGGGCATCTGGGCTTCGAGATCGTGCCGGCACTCGATGGCGAACAAGCGTTGCGCCGTCTCGAAGAGCGGCAGGTCGATTTGATTCTGCTCGATGTGTTGATGCCAGGACTGGACGGTTTCGAAGTGTGCCGACGCATTCGGGCCAATGTGGCTTGGATCGATATTCCGATCATCTTTCTGTCGGCGGCTGACGACAAATCGCTGATCGTGCGCGCGCTTGAAAGTGGCGGCGTGGATTATGTGACGAAGCCTTTCAATGCGGCCGAGCTGTTGTCGCGTGTGCGCACCCATCTGGCGTTGAAGACGGCGCGGGATCGGTTGCGGCAGCTGGCGGAGGACAAGGACGAGCTGCTCGGCATTCTCGCGCACGACTTGAAGAATCACTTGGGCGGGATGCTGATGAGCGTGCAGCTGTTGCACGAGAAGGCGAAGTCGATCAACGACACGCGCTTTCAGCGGATGGCGACAAACATCCTGCGGGCGACGGATCAGATGCTTTCGTTTGTGAAGGAGTTTCTGGCGAACTCGGAAGTCGATCACGGGCGGCCGATGAAGTTTCAGCCGGTTTATCTGCATGATGTGGCGAGCGCGGTGGTGCAGCGGCATGCGGAGCATGCGAGCCGCAAGGACATCCAGCTCGCGCTCGAGCAGGTGGCGGAAGGCGTGCTCGTGGATGCGGATCGCGCGGCGCTCGAGCAGGTGTTGGATAATTTGGTTTCGAATGCGTTGAAGTTTTCTCCGCCGGGCAAAAGCGTGCGCTTGGTGGTGGGCGAAGCGGCGAATGATCGCGGCGAATGTCGCGTGATCGACGAAGGGCCGGGGTTCACGGAAAACGACAAGCAGCAGATCTTTCGTCGTTATCGCCGGCTGAGTGCGCGGCCGACGGGGGGAGAGCCGTCAACGGGCTTGGGTTTGAGTATTGTGAAGAAGTTGGTGCAGGACATGCGCGGGGAATTGAACCTCGAAAGCGTGGCCGGCCAGGGAGCGACGTTCATCCTCAACTTCGCGCGTGCGAACGGCACGAGCTGATGCGCCATGGACTTCCTCGTCGTTGATGATGATCAGATTTTCCGCGAGGCGACCTGCCTGCTGATCGAAGAGGAGGGGCATTTTGCGACGAGCGCGTCGAATGGAGACGTGGCGATCGAGCGGGTGAAGGAAGACAAGTTCGATGCGGTGTTGCTCGACTTGCACCTCGGCCGGCAGAACGGGCTGCAGTTGCTGCCGCAGTTGATCAAGCTTCGGCCGAATTTGCCGGTGGTGATGTTTTCGGCGCAGGGCACGGTGAAGACGGCGGTGCAGGCGCTGCACCATGGCGCGGTCGACTTCCTGGAAAAGCCCTTCACGCGCGATCAGTTTCATGCGGTGCTGGCGCGTCTGCGTCGGATCAATGAAATGGGGCAGAAGATCGAGCGGCTCGAGGAGCAGGTGAAGGAGGTGCAGTCGCAGAGCCCCGATCCGCTGATCGATTTTGAAACGCCGGTGATGCGCGCGGTGATGGATGTGTTGCACCGCGCGGCGAAGAGCACGGCGTCGGTTTTGATTTTGGGCGAAAGCGGCACGGGGAAGAGCGTGGCGGCGCGCGCGCTGCATGCGCAGAGTCATATCGCCGACCGGCCTTTCGTGACCGTGAGCTGCCCGGCGTTGTCGAAGGAGTTGTTGGAAAGCCAGCTCTTCGGGCATGTGCGCGGCTCGTTTACCGGGGCGATGCGCGATCATTGGGGCAAGGTGAAGGCGGCGGAAGGCGGCACCTTGTTTCTCGATGAGATCGGCGATTTGCCGCTGGAGATTCAGCCGAAGCTGCTGCGGTTGTTGCAGGAGAAAGAATATGAGCGGCTCGGCGAGACGGTGACGCGTCGCAGCGACGTGCGGATCGTGGCGGCGACGAATCGTGATTTGAAGAAGCGCGTGGCCGAGGGTGCGTTTCGCGAGGATCTTTATTATCGGCTGAACGTGATCACGGTGGAGATGCCGCCGTTGCGCGCGCGACCGAAGGATGTGCTGCGGTTTGCGGAGCATTACGTGAAGCACTGCGCGGTGCAGTTTGGGCGGAAGGTGGAAGGCTTCACGGACGAAGCGGCGGAATGCATTCGTCGCTACAACTGGCCGGGGAATTTGCGCGAGTTGCGCAATACGATCGAACGCGCGGTGATTTTGGCGCCGGAGCATCTGATCGGACTCAGCGATTTGCCGATCGAGATTCGCCAAGGGGGCGGTCATCCGGGAGCGATCGGCGATGCGCCCCTGCAAACCGGAGCGATGGTGACGTTGCAGGCGTTGGAGGAGCAGCACATCAAACGGGTGCTCGACGTGACCTCGAGCATGAACGAGGCGGCGGAGATTTTGGGCATCGATCAGGCCACGCTTTATCGGAAGCGGAAGAAGATGGGGCTGAAGTAAAGATCCAAGGACCAAGCGCCAAGATCCAGGGAAGGTTCAAACTTCAAACAGCAATTGCTGGCGGCGAGTAGAGCGGCGTGGGAGAAGGGGTGGGTGAGGTCGCTGTTCTGGAAACAAGGTTGGTTGTGGGCGGTGATAGGTGGGCTGTCGCTGCTGGGAGCGGGTTGCCGATCGTATTCGCCGCGGGCGATCGCGGGCGACGAGATCATCGTGGCGGGGCAGCGGTTTCACACGGGCACGCGGGTGGTCACGTGGCAGGAGCCGGGTGGTTACAATGGTTACCCCGAAGGCCGGCGGATGGTGCCGCGACCGACGTCGTTGCGCGCTGCGAAGCGTCCGCGCGATGAGACGCCGGCATGGACGGTGCGGCGGCTCGGGAAAGTCGTTGATCAGTTCGTGCTGCATTACGACGTGTGCGGATTGAGCAAGATCTGTTTCGAGGTGCTGCACGCGCGCGGATTGAGCGTGCACTTCCTTCTCGATGTGGATGGGACGATTTATCAGACGATCGATTTGCAAGAGCGGGCGTTGCACGCGACGACGTCGAACGATCGGTCGATCGGCATCGAGATCGCGAACATCGGCGCGTATCCGCCGAATGCGGCGCAGCCGCTCGAGCGATGGTATCGGCGAGAAGACGGAGCGACGGGGCCAGTGGTGTTGAACGTGCCGGCGGGGATCAAGAATACCGGGATTCTCACGCCAAATTTTGTCGGTCGGCCCGCGCAGGCGGAACGAGTGAGTGGGACCGTTCACGGACAAAACTTGGTGCAATACGATCTGACGCCCGAGCAATACGCGGCGCTGGTGAAGCTAACGGCGGCGCTGGTGGAGATCTTTCCGCGGTTGCGCGGTGACGTCCCGCGCGATGCGGAAGGCGAACCGCTGATGCGCAAGCTGCCGGAGAAGGAGCTCGAGCGGTATCGCGGGATTTTGGGGCACTATCACATACAGGAAAACAAAGTGGATCCCGGGCCGGCGTTTCAGTGGAAGCGGTTTATCGAGGACGTGCGGCGGTTGATGACGACGAGGTAGGTGGCGCGCTTGCCGCGCCACGTGGTTGCGAGGTAACGCGACGAGACCGACCTACTGGGATTTCCGCCCATACGCGGGGTCGACTTTGATCAAGGCCGTCGCAGCGAAGGTGGGAATTGTGGCGACGCAGATCCAGATGAAGAAATTCAAGTAACCGAGTTGTTCTTGGAGCCAACCTGCGGCCATGCCGGGCAGCATCATTCCGAGGGCCATGAAGCCGGTGCAGAGGGCGTAGTGCGCGGTGCGATGCGGGCCTTCGGCGAGGAGCATCATGTAGAGCATGTAGGCGGTGAAGCCGAAGCCGTAGCCGAACTGTTCCGCGGCGAGGGCGGCGGCGACGATTGGGGCGCTCGCGGGCTGACCCAGTGCTAGAAAAACGAATACAGCGTTCGGCACGGAGATGAGCGCGGCCATCGGCCAGAGCATGCGGCGCAGACCGAAGCGGGCGATGGCGAGTCCGCCGAGGATGCCGCCGAGCGTCAGGGCGATGACCCCGATCGTGCCGTAGAGAAGGCCGACCTGTTGCGTGCTGAGCCCGAGTCCGCCGCTTTCGCGTCCATCGAGCAGAAACGGGACGACGAGTTTCAGGAGTTGCGCCTCGGCGAAACGGTAGAGCAGCAGAAAAGCGAGACCGGCGATGATGCCTTTTTTTCGGAAGAATGCGGCGAAGACGGCGAAATAACCGGCGGCGAAGTGAGAGGGGTGTTTCTGCGCGACGTCGTTGGGCGGTCGAGGCAGTGACCAGGCGTGATAGGCAGCGACGATGAGGAAAAAGGCGGAGGCGAGGCCGAACACCCACATCCACGCGTGGATGACGTTGCCGGTTTTTTTGTGGAGTAATCCCGCGAGCCAGACGAGCCCGCCCTGGCCGGAGATCATGGCGAGCCGGTAGAAGGTGCTGCGCACGCCGACGAAGGCGGCTTGCTGATGCGTGGGCAGCGCGAGCAGGTAGAAACCGTCGGCGGCGATGTCGTGCGTGGCGGAGCTGAAAGCGATGAGCCAGAAGATCGCGAGGGTGGCTTGGAAGAAGAACGGACCGGGCAGCAGGAACGCGACGAGGGCGAGCGCGATCCCGAGAACGAATTGCAGGCCGACGATCCAGAAACGTTTCGTGCGGTAGAGTTCAACGAGCGGGGACCACAACGGTTTGATGACCCACGGCAGGTAGAGCCAACTGGTGTAGAGCGCGATGTCGGTGTTGGAGATTTCCAGGTTCTTGTAGAGCACCACCGAGAGCGTCATCGCGGCGACGTAGGGGATACCTTGCGCGAAATAGAGCGTGGGGATCCAGCGCCAAGGATGCGGCGAAGCGGGCGAAGAAAGGGTCATGGGGTTGAGCGCGAAGGAGAAGGTGCGGGCTGAGGCTTCGGGCTACTTCACCTTTGCGTAGAAGATACAGTCGCGCGGTTCGCGGCCGAGGTTGGGGAAGACCTGCCAGCGGCGGAGGACGCCCTCGCGCTGGAGTCCGGCTTTTTCCATGACGCGAGTGGAGGCGGTGTTTTCGGCGGCGCAGTAAGCCCACGCGCGGCGGAGTTGCGGTTGGGCGATGGCCCAATCGACGAGAAACGTCAGCGCCTCGGCGGCGTATCCGTTTCCCCAATGCGGCCGGGCGATGACGTAGCCGAACATGGCTTTGGGCGGTTCCACGAATACGCCGATCGAACCGATCAGTTCGCCGGTGTCGCGATGGTGGAGCAGATAAGGGTAGTGGATGTCGGAGCCGGTTTCCCAGGCGCGGGCGCGCTCGCGGAGAAATACGGCGAGCGGGGCGAGGTCGGTGTAGGGTTTCCACGCGAGATAGCGGGTGGCTTCGGGATCGCTGGCGTAGGCGGCGAACACGGCGGGCGCGTCGTCCTCGCGGGGCGGGCGGGCGAGCAGGCGCGCGGTTTCGAATCGTGCCGGGGGGCGCAGGATTTCGGCGGCGGTGCTCATGGGTGGCGGGTGGGGGCGCGTTGGGCGTTGATGACTCGTTAATGCCGAGCAAAGTGCAAGAGTTGCGGCGCTGATAATCCGGCGTCCACTAGACTCTTTTGTTTCCATGGACTGGCTTACCGAACTCTTCACGCGCGAATCGGTCGCGCGCACCGTCATCCTGCTGGGCGTCACGGGAGCGCTGGGAACCGCGCTCGGGAAAATTCGCGTGTGGGGGGTGAGCCTCGGCGTGGCGGGCGTGTTGTTTGCCGGATTGTTTCTCGGATATCTGAAATTTTCGATCGATGGGCACGTGCTGGAGTTCGTGCGGGAGTTTGGGCTGATCCTTTTTGTTTACACGCTGGGGCTGCAGATTGGACCCGGGTTTTTCGGGGCGTTGCGGTCGCGGGGGTTGGTGTTGAACGGCCTCGCGGCGTCGGTGGTGGTGTTGGGCGCGGCGATCGCGGCGATGTGGATTTCGATGGGCTATGTGCCGTTGCCCGCGGGGGTGGGATTGCTTTCGGGGGCGACGACGAACACGCCGAGTTTGGCGGCAGCGCACGAGGCGCTGGCGCAGATGCAGGCGCCTGAATCCGCGGCGGTGATACAAGGTTTGGCTTATGCGGTGGCGTATCCGTTTGGGATTATCGGGATCATTTTGACGATGCTGCTGGTGCGGCGGGTGTTTCGCGTGGACGTGGCGGCGGAAGTGGCGCAGGCGGAGAGCTCGCATGCGTCGGCGGCGCCGAAGCCGGCGACGCGGAACTTCGAGGTGCGGAATGCGAATCTCGTGGGGCGGGCGTTGGGGAAAGTGCCGGGGTTGGCGGGATCGGGCGTGGTGGTGTCGCGGGTTTCGCGCGGCGGGCAAGTGTCGGTGGCGCGGCCCGAGACGACGTTATTGTTGGGCGATATTCTGCATGCGGTGGGGCCGGAGCAGGGATTGGAGGAATTGCGGATCGTGGTGGGCGCCGAGGCGGGGGTGGATTTGAAGGCGTTGCCCGGACCGGTGACGAACCGGCGGTTGATCGTGACGCATCGCAATGTGTTCGGAAAAGAGATCGGCGAGCTGACAGTGTTTGCGGAGCACGACGTGGTGGTCACGCGCGTGACGCGCAACGGTATCGAATTTTCGGCTACGCCGGCGTTTCGCCTGCAGTTTGGCGACGTGTTGATGGCGGTCGGCGAGGAGCGGCAGATTGATGCGGTGGCGGACGTGGTGGGAAATTCGAACAAGGCGTTGAATTCGCCGCAGCCGATTCCGTTTTTCTTTGGCATCGCGCTGGGGGTGCTCGTGGGGAGCATTCCGCTGGCGATTCCGGGCTTGCCGGCGGCGGTGAAGCTGGGGTTGGCGGGCGGGCCGTTGATCGTGGCGATTTTGTTGTCGCGGGCGGCGAACACGGGGCCGCTGGTGTGGCACATGCCGACGAATGCGAATCACATGCTGCGCGAGGTGGGGATTACGTTGTTTCTCGCGGCGGTGGGGTTGAAGTCGGGCGAACGCTTCGTGGAGGTGCTGTTGAGCGGAGACGGGGTGCGGTGGTTTTTGTTTGGCGCGGCGATCACGGCGATCCCGATGCTGTTGGTCGGGTTTATCGCGCGGCTGTGGAAGAAACTGAATTACGCGGAATTGTGCGGGTTGTTGGCGGGGAGCATGACGGATCCGCCGGCGCTGGCGTTTGCGCAGCAGACGACGTCGAGCGATGTGCCCGCGGTCGCGTATGCGACGGTGTATCCGCTGGTGATGCTGCTGCGGGTGTTTTCGGCGCAGCTGCTGGTGTTTTTGCTGTATCGCGCGGCGGTGGGGTGAGGGGCCGGCGATGACTGGGTAGCGGAAAGCGTGAGCTTTTCGTTGGGTGCGGGCGTCGTGCGGTTCGGCGGGGACACCTCGCCCTACCCTTGGCACGAAACGCTCACGCTTTCCGCTACGAGATGGCTTCGTGGACGAGGGCGGCGATGTCGGGGCGCAGGTCGAGGGAGCGGGCGAGGTCTTGGGCGCGCGGGGACATTTTGCGCCAGGTTTTGCGGATGATATCGACGAACTTTTCGCGCGGGTATTCGGCGTGTTGCGCGGCGAAGGCGGTGATTTCGTTTTCGAGGAAAACGAGGCAGGCGGCGTCTTCGAGGGCTTGGGTGCCGGGGTTGGTTTTCAGGCCGGATTTCGAGACCCACGTGGCGACCTCGGCGGCTTCGGTTTCGGGAACGCCGGCCTCGAGGAGGAGGGCGCGGGCGCGTTCGGCTTGTTTCGTGTAGAGCGATTTGCGCCAGGTGAGGTAGCCCACTTTGCCCTCGGGGAAGGTGGCGCGAGGGACAGACCAGCGCTCGAGGTGCTGGCAACGCGCGGCCAGGCGGAGGAGCGGGGTGGGGTCGGCGGCGACGCGGGCGACCCACGCTTCCATGCGATCGGCGTAAACGAGTTCGGCGGGGCGGCCGTCGGGCGTGCGGTTGGGGTCGGCGGCGTGGGCTTGATCGATGAGGGTGCGGGCGTGCGCGTAGGCGTCCATGGAGAGCGGAGGAAGAGCCTCACGCAAAGGGCGCGGAGGGCGCAGTGCAATGTTTCGCGCGGAATCAGGTGGCGTGGGGGTGTGAAGTGTGGGAGAGGTTGCTCGCCCTGAGATGCAGTCGATGGCAGATGCTGCGTGAATCGGGGCGTAAAGCCTCTCCCACCTCAACCTGCATGAATGCTCCGGCGGATTGTCGGCGGTGTGGCGTGTGTTGTTTTTCCGAGATGGAGACGTATGTGCGCGTGACGGGAGCAGACTGGGCGCGGCTCGGGGAGAGCGCGGAGGCGGTGGCGCACTTTGTGGGGCATCGCGCGTTCATGCGGATGCGCGGGGGGCATTGCGCGGCGCTGGAGGTGCGCGTCGATGCGGCGACGGGGGCGCGGGATTTCTTTTGCGCGGTGTATGAGCGGCGGCCTCAGGTGTGTCGGGATTTGGGGCGCGGCTCGGCGGAGTGTGAAGGGGAGCGGGCGAGAAAGGCGGCGGGTTGAGGCGCGGTATTAAGGAACCAGATACACTTCGACGAGGGCGACGCCGGTGGAATTGTTGGCGCCGGAGACGTGAAGGCTGTAGGCGCCGGGCTCGAGTTGGATTAGGAGCGCGGCGTCTTTGCTGGCGTCGGCGAGGGCGGGGAGGCCGACTTGGGTGGTGGTGGAGGCGAGAAGGGGCGTGGTGGCGGCGGAGCCCCAGTCGTCGTTGCCCATGACGGGAGTGGAACCGCGATAGAGCCAGAGTTGCGGATCGGCGAGGGCGCCGGTGACGCCGCGGCTGGCGAGGTCGGGGCCGAGGGCGCGGAGGAGGACTTTGGCGGGACCCTCGCCGGCGAGGGCGAAGCCGACGATGCCGATGGATTCGCCGGTGCCGATCTGGAGGCGAATGGAGGCGGCGGAGAGACGGGCGTCGTTTTCGTCGCCAGCGTCGTAGATTTCGGTGAGGACGATGCGCGAAGAGTCGGTGGAATTCGAGGCGTGAGCGGTGTAGGCGCCGGGCGGGAGATCGGCGAGGAGGGCGGCGTCGTTGCTGCCGGCGGCGAGGGGTTGGGCGCCGAGGCGGGCCGCCGTCGGAGCGAGGGTGGCGGCTTCGGCTGAGTCGGCGGACCAGTTATCGTTGGTGGCGACGATGGTGTTGGCCGAGTTGAAGATTCTCAATGTCGGGTCGGATGCGGCATTGGATACGCCGAGCGGAAGGAGACCAGGACCGACGGTGCGGAGAAGGACGGAGCCGCTGGAGTTTCCGGCGAGGACAAAACCGGCGATGGAAGTTTGATCGTTGGCGCCGGCCGCAGCGCGCGCCGCGAGGGCGGTGAGGCGAGCCGAAAGGCCGGGACGCGGCGTGAGGAGAAGGGGATCGCTTTGAGTATCCAGGGCGCGGTTCCAGCCTCGCAATAGGATCTGTCCGCGGTCGTTGAAATCGACCAGTTCGACGATGTCGAACCCCCTACCGGCGAGGTCCACGAGTTCTGCGAGAGGCTTCAGCACACCGCCGGACCAGAGATGGGCGCCGGTGGCGAAGTGACCGATGGCCAGGTTGTAGTTGTTGATCTTGAGAGTGACGTGTTCCCCTTGTGGGTCGTAGGAGCCGATCGGCAGCATCTTGCCCGCGGTATAGAGCGTCACGTGGCTGTTTCCCGCTTCGTCGCGAGCGCCGCCGAGGATGTTGCCGGCGTCGTTGATATCGGAGGCCCAGCTATGATTGCCGCCCAGTGTGCCGAGAACGTTGAGGGCGCCGTTTCGAAAGAGAACGGCACGTTTCGGATCCACGTCCTCCGTGATGGGGGCTGAACCGACGACCCAGCCCGCGGTGTTGATGGCGGACAGGATTGTCGACCGACCGAGTGAGCCAATTTCCGTCAGCGCGCCAGCGTGGTAGATGACGGGCCGACTAGGGTTGCCAATCGACATCGCGATCTGGCCCGAGTTGTTAAGGGCGGTCGGGATGCGGGTGGGTTCGAACTCGGCAAAGGTGCCGTTTGCGATGACAAAGCCGCGGTCGTTCGAGAATGGAAACGGTCGAAAGCCAATGATCGTTCCCTCGTCATTGAGACCGGTGACGACCGAATGGTATTCGGGCATTTGGATTTGGGCGACGGAGGTTCCGTTCCAGACGAATCGCGCGCCATTGGGCGCACCTCCGACGACATGACCATGGTTGTTGACGGCGTAGGCGTCCGAGAAGCCGACCGTGCGAAGATTGAGGACTTCGTAGCGAGATTCGGCAGCGAACGCAGAGGTGACAACGAGCGCGAGGAGCAGCGCTGCGCTCCGAGGGGTGGGGTAGCGGGAGGGCATGGCAGGGGATTTGCAAGTTGAGGAAACGCCACAGCTTTCGCGACCGGTTTTTTAGGTGGTGTTCCGTGACTTCCGTCATTTCTGCCGGGTGGAATTACTCTTCCGTTGCGTTAGCTGCTCCGGCTTCTAGAACCCGCGGTTCGGTTCCCCCGAACCGTTTGCTCCACACATGTCCTCTGCCCAAATGCCTTCCTCCGCCGCTGCCTCCGTCCGCCCGATCAAGAAGCTGATGGCGGCGAACCGTTCCGAGATTGCCGTGCGTATTTTTCGCGCGGGCACTGAACTGGGGCTGAGGACGGTGGCGATCTTTGCGCATGAGGACCGGTTGAGCATTCATCGCTACAAGGCCGACGAGGCGTATCAGGTCGGCGAGGGCAAGGGACCGGTCGCGGCGTATCTCGACATCGAGAGCATCGTGGCGGTGGCGAAGGAAAAGGGCGTCGACGCGATTCATCCGGGTTATGGATTTTTGTCGGAGAACGCAGAGTTCGCGCGCGCGTGCGAGAAGGCGGGGCTGATCTTCGTGGGGCCGCGGCCGGAGTTGCTCGAGATGATGGGCGACAAGACGGCGGCGCGGGCGCTCGCGAAGCGGATCAATGTGCCGGTGCTGCCGGGCACGGAGGAGCCGATCACGGATCGCGAGGAAGCGTTGAAGACGGCGAAGGCGATCGGATTTCCGCTGATCATCAAGGCGGCGTTTGGCGGCGGCGGGCGCGGGATGCGCGTCGTGCAAAAGGCATCGGAGCTCGCATCGCTGCTCGACGAGGCGCAGGGCGAGGCGGGGCGCGCGTTTGGAAATCCGGCGGTGTTTCTCGAGAAATACATCCCCCGCGCGAAGCACATCGAAGTGCAGATTCTCGGGGACAAGCACGGCAACGTGATCCATCTGCACGAGCGCGATTGCTCCGTGCAGCGCCGGCATCAGAAGGTGGTCGAGGTGGCGCCGAGCTATGGGCTGCCGGAAAATGTGGTGAAGGAGCTCTGCGAGGCGGCGGCGCGGATGGCGCGCGAGATTCGCTACGATAACGCGGGCACGATCGAATTTCTCTACGATCTCGACCGGCACGAGTGGTTCTTCATCGAGATGAACCCGCGTATCCAGGTTGAGCATACGGTGACGGAAGTGATCACGGGGCTGGACCTCGTGCGGTCGCAGGTGCTGATCGCGCAGGGACATTCATTGCATTCGGCAGAAGTCGGCATGCCGCCGCAGGATCAGATCCCGCGCAATGGCTACGCGATCCAGTGCCGGATTACGACGGAGGATCCGGAAAACAAGTTCATTCCCGATTACGGGCGGCTGCTGGCGTATCGTTCGCCGGGCGGGTTTGGCGTGCGGCTGGACGGCGGCATGGGGTTCGCGGGCGCGGTGATCACGCCGTTTTACGACTCGCTCTTGGTGAAATGCATCGCGAGCGGGCACAGCTACGACATGGCGATCAATCGGTCGCGGCGGATTTTGACGGAGTTTCGTATCCGCGGCGTGAAGACGAATATTCCGTTTTTGGAAAACGTCATCGCGCATCCGACCTTCCGGAGCGGTCAGGCGACGACGACGTTGATCGATACGACGCCGGAGTTGTTCAAGTTCAAGCCGCGGCGCGACCGGGCGACGAAGTTGTTGAACTACATCGGGACCGTGACGGTGAACGGCAATCCGCACGCGAAAGGTTATCGTCCGGAAAAGCCGCTGCTTTCGCCCGTGATTCCGGCCGGGTTGCGGGGCGAGCCGCCGCGGGGCACGCGGCAGATGTTGCTCGAGCTTGGACCGAAGAAGTTTGCGGAGTGGACGCTCAAACAGAAGCGGCTGCTGGTGACGGACACGACGTTTCGCGATGCGCATCAGTCGCTGATGGCGACGCGCGTGCGCAGCTACGACATGCTGGCGGTGGCGGGCGCGGTGGCGCATCACGCGTCGGATTTGTTTTCGTTGGAGATGTGGGGCGGCGCGACCTTCGACACCGCGATGCGCTTCCTGAACGAGGATCCGTGGGAGCGGTTGCGGCAACTGCGGGCGCGCGTGCCGAACATCTGTTTTCAGATGCTTTTCCGCGGCGCGAATGCCGTGGGCTACACGAATTATCCGGATGAAGTGGTGGCGGGTTTCGTGAAGCATGCGGCGGCGAGCGGCATGGATATTTTCCGCATCTTCGACTCGCTGAATTATCTGCCGAACCTGCGCGTCGGCATGGAGGCGGTGCAGGACACGCACGCGGTCTGCGAGGCGGCGATCTGCTACACGGGCGATATTCTCGATGAGAAGCGCGACAAGTTTTCGCTCCAGTATTACGTGAAGCTCGCGAAGGAGCTCGAGCGGATGGGCGCGCATTTCCTCGCGATCAAGGATATGGCCGGATTGTGCCGGCCAGCGGCGGCGCACAAGCTGGTGAAGACGCTGCGGGAGGAAATCGGGCTGCCGATTCACTTCCACACGCACGACACGAGCGGCGTGGCGGCGGCGTCGATTTTGCGCGCGAGCGATGCGGGCGTGAACGTGGTCGATCTGGCGATTGCCTCGATGAGCGGAAGCACGGCGCAGCCGAATCTGAATTCGGTGGTGGCCTCGCTGCAGCACACGCCGCGCGACACGAAGCTGGACCTGGATCGGCTGAACGAGTTTTCCGATTACTGGGAGCAGGTGCGCGAGTTTTACCGGCCCTTCGACACGGCGCCCAAGACGGGCTCGGCGGAGGTTTACCTGCACGAAATGCCGGGCGGGCAATACACGAATCTCAAGGAGCAGGCGGCGGCGATGGGCGTTTCGCATCGCTGGCCCGAGATCGCGCGCACGTATGCGGAAGTGAATCAGCTTTTTGGAGACATCGTGAAAGTGACGCCGTCGTCGAAAGTCGTCGGCGACATGGCACTGTTTCTGTTTTCCAAAGGCATCAAGCCGGCGGACGTGGTGAACCTCGAGCCGGGGTCGACGCCGTTTCCGGAGAGCGTGATCGACATGATGATGGGCGGGCTGGGCTGGCCGGAAGGCGGTTGGCCCGAGCCGGTGTGGCGCGCGATCCTGGGCGAGGCGCGGTTCAAGGAAGCGAAGGCGAAGTATGTCGCGGCCACGAAGCCCAGAGCCAAAAGTTCAGAGCCGAGAGCAGGAAAGAAGGTTGCAACGGGCGCGCAGCTGGAGGCATTCCGGAAGGAACTGGCCGAAAAGCTGAAGCATGAGCCGACGGAGGATGAACTTTATTCGCACCTGATGTATCCGGCGGTGTTTGCGGATTTCGCGAAACACCAGCGCGAGTATGGCGACGTGAGCGTGCTGCCGACGCCGACGTTCTTCTATGGACTGCGTCCGGGTGAGGAGATCTCGGTGGAGATCGAAGAAGGCAAGGTGCTCATCATTCGGCTCGTTTCGATCGGGGCGCCGGACAAGGACGGGCGGCGGACGCTGAGCTACGAGTTGAACGGCATCGCGCGGGAAGCGTTCATTGTCGACAAGGGCGTGGCGCCGAAGACGAAGGCGCGGGTCAAAGCGGACCTGGCGGATCCTCTGCAAATCGCGGCGCCGATCCCTGGATTGATCGTGGTGATGTCCGCGTCCGTTGGCGCCAAGGTCGCGAAGGGCGACAAGCTCTTCATGATGGAAGCGATGAAGATGCAGACGACCGTTTATGCGCAGGCGGACGGGGTGATTGCCGAGGTCAATGCGGCCACGGGCGACACCGTTGAGGCAAAAGATTTGATTGTGAAACTGCGCGCTGTGTCGTGACTGGTGTATCCATTTTTCGTATCCTATTAGATCGCAGCTAGTTGCGACCATCATAGTTCACCAACTAAAATTGGCAGACTGCGGGGAAGAGTCCCGGTAGTCTATCGGAGTGCCTGATCGCGCAGCCCGACTTCAACGACGCTTCGGACGGATAGTTCATGCCGAACGCGTGGTGCGAAACCTAACCCAGCAGAAACTCGCGTTCGAATCCGGGCTGAGCCTCACCTACGTGGGCGAGGTGGAGCGGGGTGAACGGATGGTGTCGCTCGATACGGTGACGCGGCTGGCGTCGGCGATGAATCTGACGGCGGCGGACCTCTTGAAGAAGGCAGGGCTTTGAAGGAGGGCCGGGAGATGTCATTGATCTGGGCCAGAGGATCGGCCCCGAAGGTGGAGGGTCCGCGGGCGCGAAGCTCGGTCCCGGCGTGGGCGTCGGTTTGCAATCGGTCTTGATGATGAGTGATTCCACCCGCGCTCCGCTGCTGGTCGCCGAGGACAACGACGACGACCTTTGTTTATTGCGACATTACCTGCGGCTCGCGGGTGTGACGCATCCGGTGGTTTCGGTCGGAGACGGGGAGGCGTTGATCGATTACCTGCGGCCCTTGTGCGATCCGGCCACGAGTGCGGAGGCGGTGCGACCCTGCCTGTTGTTCCTGGATATCAACATGCCGAAGATGGACGGATTCGAAGCGCTTGCATGGATCCGCGCACAGGAGGCGTTGAAGGAGCTGCCGGTGATCGCGCTGTCGGGTGCGATCGAGCCGCGTGATGTGCAGCGGGCCTCGACTTTGGGGATTGCGCAATTCGTGACGAAATATCCGCGGCCGCATGTGTTCGCGGAGATTGTGGCGAGTTATGCGGGACGGTAGCGTGGGGGCTCCAGACGACTGATGCGGCATCGACGTGTGCGCGGCGGGCGATGCTCGAAGCTGGCTCGCGAGAATCGCCTGCAAGCAGGCTCCTACATGGGAAAGCGGTGCGCCGTCTCGGGGGGCAAAAAAAGGGCGAGCCCAGGGGGAGGCTCGCCCTTCCGATCGCGGTGACGTGTGCCGGTTAGAACAAGTCAGCCGTGATCTTGATTGGCAGGGTCACCCGAACGTTCAGCGGGCGGCCGTCGCGACCGGTCGCGGGATTGAACTTCCAGCGCTGGACGGCGGCGATGCATTCGTCCGCCATGGAAGATTCCACTTTGCCGATGACTTGAACGTCGCTCGTGGAACCATCGCGAAGGACCACGAACGCGACTTTGATCTCAGGCGGCAGGTTGCGAGAGGCGCTCAGCTTGGGCGCGGGCGTGTCGTAGGGTTGCGGCGCGGTGGCGATTTCGTGGGTGCTCGCGATGCGGTCGACGCTGAGCAGACGAGCATCGAGTGAGAGCTGTTGGCCTTCGACGATCTCGCCGTTGACGACGACGGGATCGTAGCCGGCCAGCGTGAGTTCGTAGGTGACCTTCTGGGGCGGGATGTTGGAGACGTTGAGCGGCGTGATGCCGATGACCTGGCCATTGCGGGAAACCGTGGCGCCGGCGGGGGTGCTGGTGAGCTGAACGGCACCGCTCTTGAAGGCCGTTCCGACATTGGCGGTTGCGCGTTTCTCGACGCTGATGAGTTCGACCTGATCCTTCCAACCGGGATTCGAGAACGTGACGGAGTAGTCGCCGGGCGCCAGGTCATCGAATTGGGCGGGGGTGCGACCCTGGCGAAGCGGGCGAGCGCCGGGGATGCCGGCGGGGCGAACGGAGAACTCGATATTCTCCGGGGTGCTGGTGATCGCGAGGGTGCCCGTGGCGCGTTGCAGGACGATCAGCCCAAGATCGGTTGTCTTCGTGCCGGCGATATCGGCGGTGAGTTCGACGGGCTCGTAGCCGTCGAGCGAGATGTTAACGCGGTGCGCGCCGGGCATGATATCGTTGAGCGAGATCGGCGAGAGGCGCACGGGACCGCCGTCGATCGAAACGCGCGCGCCGACGGGCGACGTAGTGACGACGAGGATACCTGGCGAGTTGGCGATGCGCTCGGCCTCGATCTCGGCGGTGACGGCTTCACGGGTTTGCGCTTCGGCTTGCTGACGGGCGAGCGCGACGGCTTCTTCGCGGGCTTGCTCGGCCTCGCGGCGAATGCGATCGGCTTCGGCCTTCGCTTGGGCTTCGAGCGCCTCGGCGCGCGCCGTGACGGCTTTGGCGAGCTGGGCGGCGGCTTCTTTTTCCTGCTCGATCACCTGCTGAGCCTCCTTCGCATCGAAGTAGAACTTCCCGGCGAATGCGGCGCAGGCGAGGCCCGCGGCGATACCGATGTAGAGGCCGAGGCCGCGTTTCTTCTGCGGCGCAGCGGCCGGAGCTTCGGTGGGGACCGAGGCGGCGGGTGGCGGAGTCACCGGCGCTTTCGGCGGCGTGGGTGTTGCGGCCTTCGGAACGGTTTTCTCCTGCTTGCGAGCGGGAGCGACGTCTACTTTCGCTACCGGCTTCGCTTCGGGGCGGGCGGCGGTTTTGGGCGCGGCAGCCGGCTTCGTCTCACGTTGCACGTCGGGCAGAAGCGCAACCGCAGCGGCGGATGCCACGCCGGCCGGCTCCATTTCTGCGACGCGGGTGGAATGGGTTACGGTCACCGCTTTGATCGCGGGTTCGGCGGGGGCGGAAGAGGATTTCGCGGGTGACGGTGTGGCGGGAGCAGCGGGAGCGATGGCGGCGGGCGCGGGTGCGGCGCCGGGTTTCGTCCAAGTCGGATGCCATTCGGTGAGATTGCGCGTGTGCGAGCCGGCGAGGTGAAGCACGCCAAGCAGATCCGGAGTGACAGCCGCGTCGGCGGGAAGGCGAAGTTGAAGATGGGAGACGATGCGTGCGACGTCGGGCGTCCACGGCGTGAGTCCGACGGACCGGGCGATCTCGGCGGAGAACCAGGCTTGCTTGCCGGTGAAACTGGCGCAGCTGAACGAAGCGGTGGCGACGGCGGACGGCAGCGTGGAGAGCGCGGTTTTCAACGACGGCGCGAGCTCGGCGGCGATGCGGGGGCCGGCATCGCTGAAGTCGTAGGTATCGTTGAAGAAAAGGCGGGCGGCGGCGCCGCGGAGCTTCAAGCCGAGGGCGGCTTGAACGATCGTGAAGAGCGAATCGAGACCGGTGGTGCAAGGCGCGACGCCTTCGACGCCGCGCGCGGTGACGAGGAAGAGTTGAGAATTTTCGAGTCCGAGATTCCAGAGAACGACTGGGTTGCTGCCAGCGTGGCGCACGGCGGTGGCCGCGGCGGCGATGCGGCTGAGGATGCCGCTTTCAACGCGGACCGGTTCGATCTGTCGGTCGCGAACCGCTTCGGCTGCTGCCTCGAGCGAGGAGGTTGGCGCGAGGTTGACGAGCCAGCGGGCGTTGCCGACGGGGGTGACGACGGAGCCATCCTCGGCGTGGCAGGAGAGAAGTTCGAACGGGCCTTCGAGACCGTGCGAAAGATTGCCGGCGAACGTGCGGAGAGCGGCGTCGGTGCGGTGACGCGAGGCTTCGTTTCCGGCGGAAAGGTGCCAATGCGATTGGAGTGGGGCGAGGGCGACGACGGCTTGCACGGGGGCGCCGTTGCCCAAAGCGGCGAGCAGTTCTTCGACGGCGGGTTTCTGGTCGATCGGACATTCCCGGCAAAACTCGATGGCGGGACCGGTGGCGCGAACGGCGTGCAACGAGTGCCGCGTGAGTTCGACGTAATACTGCTTTTGGTTGGACGTAGGCATGGCGGGAGTCGGGTTGAAGCGGGATCGAAGCGGAGGTGGGAGACGGATGGGGGTCTTGGCGTTGGGGTGGGTTCGGGCCGGGTTACTCGACCGCGAGCATACTCTTCATTTTTTCTTGGACCTGGCGCCGGCGGTCCTCGAAGTCCTTCATGCGCTTGGCGAGGGCAGAGGATTCCTCCTCGCAGGCTGCGCGCTCGGCCTGGAGGGAGGCGCGCTCGTTCGCGAGGGTGGCGGATTGCTGGCGCAAGGCGGCGGATTCCTTCGCGAGGCGGGACTGTTCCTCGGCGAGCGCGGCTTCCTGTTCGGCGAGCGAGATGGCGAGCTGGTCGAGCTCGGTGCGTTTGGCGGCTTGCTGGGTTTTGGTCTGCTCGACGGTGGCGAGCTCGGACTTGGTCCGTGCGAGTTCGGCGTCCAGCTGCTGGCGGAGTTGCGCGGCGGCTTTTTGAGCGGTGTCGGCCTGTTGACGGGCGGCGGAGATTTCCTCTTCGGCGGCGGCGAGCTCGGCTTCGCGGGCGTCGAGTTCGGCCGTGCGCTTCTTCGCTTCGGCCGCGAGGCGGGTGAGTTCGGCCTCGGCTTTTTGGCGTGCCGCGGTGGCGGTGCGGGCGGCGGTTTCGTGGGCGCTGCGTTCGGCTTCGAGGCGGGCCTCTTCGTCGGCGACGGCGGCGGCGTGCGCTTTTTGTTTGTGAGTGAGCTCGGCGGAACGCTGTTCGAGTTCGCGTTTTGATGCGTCGAGCTGGCTGCGCGTGGTGGCGAGACGGGCTTCCTCGTCGGCGAGGTGCTCCAGGTTTTTGGCGAGTTGCTGACGCTCGACTTCGAGTTGGGCGAGCGCGGCGGCGGCCTCGGCGGCGGCGGCTTCGCGTTCGGCGAGTGTGGCTTCGCGGCGATTCAGAGACTCCGTTTGTTTCTTGGCGGAAGCGTCGAAAGCGGTGCGGTCTTTGGTGAGCTGCTGGCGCGTGGCGGCGAGCTCCTCCTGTGAGGCGGCGAGTTCGGCTTCCCGCTTTTTGGTGTCGGCGGCGAGACGAGCGAGTTCGGCGTCTTTCTTTTGGCGCGCGGATTCGAAGGACGTGCGTTCGGCTTCGAGGCGGGCCTCTTCATCGGCGAGTTCGGCGGCGCGCGCGTCGTGAGCTTTCTTGAGATTGGCGAGGCGGGCTTGCTCGGTCTCGAGGTGCTGACGGTCCTGCGCGAGGCGCTGGCGGTCGCTGTCGAGTTTCGCGATAGCTTGTTCGGCTTCCCCGATGGCGGCTTCGCGCTCGGCGAACTCGGCTTCTCGGCGAGCGAAGGTGTCGGATTGTTTTTTCGCAGCGACGGCGAGTGCGGCGCGCTCGTCGGCGAGTTGTTTTTTGGATACGGCGAGTTCTTCTTGGGCGGCAGCGACGTCGGCTTCGCGGCGCTGGGTGTCGGCGACGAGGCGGGCGAACTCGGATTCCTTCTGCTGGCGTTGTGATTCGAAGGTCTTGCGATCGGCCTCGAGCTGCTTGCGCTCGGCGGCGATTTCGCTGGCGCGGGCTTCGAGCGCTTTCTTCGTTTCGGCCAGGCGGGATTGTTCTTTCTCGAGCTGCTGTTGATCGCGAGCGAGCTGCTGGCGATCGGTCTCGAGTTTCGCGATGGCTTGTTCCGCTTCGGCGGCGGCGGCCTCGCGCTCGGCGAGCTCGGCTTCGCGGCGATTGAAGGCTTCGGATTGTTTCTTCGCGGCGGCTTCGAGGGTGGCTCGGTCGGCGGCCAGCTGTTTGCGCGAGGCGGCGATTTCGTCGGCGCCGGCATCGACTTCCGCGGTGCGGGCGGCGATCGCGGTTTCTCGGCGAGCGAGTTCGGTCTCGTGTTTGTTGCGAACGGCTTCGGCGTTGCGGGTGGCGGTTTCGAGCGCGGCGCGATCGGCGGCGATGCGCGCTTCCTCAGAGGCGAGGGCGTCGAGGCGGGATTGTTGTTCCTGCGCGAGCTCGGCCGCGCGGCGATCGAGCGAGAGTTTCAGCTCGGCCAGGCGTTTTTCTTCGGCGGCGAGGTTGGCTTGGGCGGAGACGACCTCGGCGGCGGCGGCTTCACGTTCGGCGAGCGCGGCTTCGCGCTGGCGTGCGGCGGCGAGTTGTTTATCGAGCGTGGATTTGTAAGTGGCGCGCTCCTGCTCGAGGTGCTTGCGGGCGAGCGCCAGCTCTTCCTCGGCGGCGGCGATGTCGGCCTCGCGCTTCTTGGTGTCGGCGGCCAGGCGGGCGAGCTCGGATTCTTTCTTCTGGCGCAAGGCTTCGCTGGCGCGGACGGCGGCTTCGTGGGCGGCGCGTTCGGCTTCGATGCGCGCTTCTTCTTCGGCGGCGGCAGCGGCTTGGACCTTTTGTTGGCGAGCGAGCTCGGCGGCGCGGCGGTCGAGTTCGCGCTTGGCGTCGTCGAGCTTTTGCTGGGTGGCGGCGAGCTCGGCGCGTTGACGGGCGAGCTCGTCGCGGGCGGAGGTGAGCGGCCCGAGTTGTTCGGTGAGCTGGCGGGCGGCGGCTTCGCGGGTGGCGAGCTCGGCGCGTTGTTGTTCGAGCTGTTTGCGGGCGAGAGAAAGCTCTTCCTCGGCGGCGGCGAGCTCGGCTTCCTGTTGAGCGAGGGTGTCGCTGCGGCGGGTGTCGGCCGCGCCGGTTTGCTCGAGTTGGGAGAGACGCTGACGGAGAGACTCGGCTTCGCGTTCGGCGGCCTCGCGGGCGGCTTGGAGCGAGTTGCGTTCGAGCTCGAGCTCGGCGTTCAGGCGGGAGCGGTGGGCATCGTTTGCATCGGACGCGTCGGCGATGGAAGCGTTGAAGCGGGAGGTCGGAGGGGTGATGCCGTCGTCGTGAGGTTCGGCGAGGAAGCGGGCGATTTCGAACCAGCGGGCGGTATCGATTTCGGGGGCCTGGCCGTTGAGGTGGGTTTTGAGAAGTTCGATGGCGCGCTCGTGGAGAGCTTTGAAGTCGACGGGAGGCGGGAGGATGTCGTTGACGCGATGGCGGATGGCCTCGACGACGCGGTCGAACTGGAGCGAGGGACAAAGGAGAAGAAGCGGTGGGGCGCCGGGTTGGCGGCGGAGTTTCTCGACGAAGAGGAAAGGCTCGTCGGGGTGGGCACGGGCGTCATTGACGATCAGTTGGAAGGCCTCGGCGTTGAGGGCTTCGTCGATGGCGTCGGGGGATTCGAGATCGCGGGCGTAGATGCCGCCGCCGGCGAGGACGAAGGCGCGGCCGCGGGAGCGGCGGGTGTCTGATTTTACGAGCAGGATTTTCGCCGAGAGCTCGACGGC
Source organism: Verrucomicrobiota bacterium (assembly GCA_023391285.1). Classification (GTDB taxonomy): domain Bacteria; phylum Verrucomicrobiota; class Verrucomicrobiia; order Opitutales; family Opitutaceae; genus Opitutus. The sequence goes on along the minus strand of JAEWBF010000099.1, from coordinate 10,935 downwards.
GGGGGTGGCGAAGGCATTCACGGGCTGGCGGTGCCAGCCGAAAGCGAGAAGCGGGGGGCTCGCGGCGTGGCGAAAACCCAGCGTGATTGGAGGGAGGTTTCCTCCACAACTGAAGCGGGACCTGTGCGTTGAGTTGTTTGCATGGTGCTGGAAGCCATGGGCCGTGCACGGACACAGGATCGGGGATTTGGTTCGCAAGTGGTGCGGAAATTCCCCCACGGGGATGGTCGAAATCGCGTAAACGGAATGTGAAAACGGGCGGGGTGGGTTGCGAAAAAGGGCGGCGCTGCGGGGCGGTAGAAGGAGGACGTCGCTGATGGAGCTTCACCCTTCATGGAAGACGCAACAAGTGGCGGCGGGGCGTGTCGGCGATGCGGACCATGGCTGCTCCTGGAACGACGGGTAATGTGATCGCTGCGCTCGCGAGCTTCTTCATTCCGGGCTTGGGCCAGCTGCTGCAGGGAAAGCTGATTCGCGCGCTGCTGATGTTTGTTCTCGCGGCGGTGTTGTGGTGGTTCCTCCTGGGTTGGGTGATCCACCTGTGGTCGATCATCGATGCGGCGCTCTACAAGCGGCCGGCCGATCGGTGAGGTGGCGGCGAGATCGGGACGGATGCTGTGACGCGCCAATGTCTTTACCCGCCGCGTTTGGCGGGTGTAGCTAAACCGTGAATACGAAACCAATGAATCGTTATCTGCGTCTGATGGGCTGCGGCGTGTGCGTTGCGGCGTTTTTGTCCCTGGGCTCGGCATTGCGCGCCGACGATGTGACGGACTCCGTCGAGGAGGCGTTGAAAGCGTATAAGGATAAAGACTACGCGACGGCGGCGCAGGCGTTGGATGCGGCGGCGCAGCTCGTGCGGCAGAAACGCGGCGAGTTGTTCACGGAGTTGCTGCCGGCGGCTCCGGCCGGGTGGGAAGCGGATGAAGCGACGACGTCGGCGGCGGGCGCGGCGATGTTTGGCGGCGGGGTGACGGCCGAGCGGAATTACACGAAAGGCGACTCGAGCGTGACGGTGAAATTCATCACCGATTCTCCGATCATGCAGGGCGTGATGATGATGATGGGCAATCCGATGTTCGCGAATGCAGATGGCGGGAAGCTCGAGCGGATCAAAGGCCAGAAAGCTATTTTCAAGAACAAGGATGGCAGCGGCTCGGTGAACGTCGTGGTCGGTGGCGCGTTGCTGGTGCAGATCGAGGCATCGGATACGAGCGATGCGGATCTGAGGAAGTTCGCGGAGTCGATCGACTACGCGAAGCTCGCGGGGATGTTATAAGACAGATCCCGCAAGACAGTCGCCCGCGAGACACGCGAACGGGCGCGAACAGGGGGCGGTGATTTTTGGCCGCCCCTAATTATTTTGGCGCGATCCAGGAGGGGGCGACGCCGAGCTCGATGTCGAAAACGAAGCGGCCGATGAGCCAGACGAGTCCGACGATGATCGGGACGAGGACGATATTGAGCAGCATGCCGGCTTTGGCCATGTCGGGCAGGCGGATGAAGCCGCTGCCGAAGACGATCGCGTTAGGCGGCGTGCCGACCGGAAGCATGTAGGAACAGTTGGCGGCGAGCGCGCAGGGGATGGCGAAGAGGAGCGGATTTTCGCCCATGCCGATGGCGATCGAGGCGGCGATGGGAAGAAAGGTAGCGGCGGTGGCGGTGTTGCTTGTGAGTTCGGTGAGGAGGAGGATGCCGAAGCAGACGATCGAAACCGCGACAATGACGGGCATGCCGTCGAGGTGACCGGCGAGGGTGCCGAGGTAGGAGGCGAGGCCGTGGCGCTCGATGTTGGCGGCGAGACTGAGGCCGCCTCCGAAGAGGAGAAGGACATCCCACGGGAGACCTTTCGTGGCTTCCCAGTTCATGACGAAGTCGCCACGGCGGAAGGACGTGGGGATGAGGAAGAGAATGAGAGCGCCGGTCATTGCGATGGTGGTGTCGGTGACCAGCGGGAGTGAGCGGGCGATGAGCGGTTGGAACACCCACGCGAGCGCGGTGAGAGCGAAGACGACGGCCACCCACGTTTCGCCGCGGCTGAAAGGGCCGAGGCGCGAGCGCTCCGTGGCGATGAGTTGCGCGACACCGGGTAGTTCGGCGCGTCCGAGGCGAAAGGCGAAGCGCGTGAGTGTCCAGTGGACGATCGGCAGCGCTACGAGCATGACTGGAACGCCGAGCAGCATCCATTGGCCGAAACCGATTTTGTAGCCGTAGGTGTTGTCGAGGAAGCCAGCGAGAAGAGCGTTGGGCGGAGTGCCGATGAGGGTGGCCATGCCGCCGGTGGTGGAGCCGTAAGCGACGGACAGGAGGAGTGCGGCGCTGAAGCCTCGGAGGGCGGGGGACTGGCGGTCGCGTTCGGGAATGAGTTGAACGACGGACATCGCGATCGGGAGCATCATCAGCGCGGTGGCGGTGTTGCTGACCCACATGCTCACGAGCGATGAGGCCAGGAGAAAGCCGGCGACGATGCGGCTGGGCTGGGTGCCCATGGCGCCGATGAGATTGATGGCGACGCGGCGGTGAAGATTCCAGCGCTGCATCGCGAGAGCGATGATGAAGCCGCCGAGAAAGAGGAAGATGAGCGGATTCGCGTAAGGGGCGGCGGATTCGCGGATGTCGCTGAGCCGAAGGGCCGGAAAAAGAACGAGCGGAAGCAGTGCGGTGACGGGAATGGGCACGGCTTCCGTCATCCAAAGCACGGCCATGAGCGAGGCGGCGCCGGCGGTTCGCCAACCAGCGATGCTGAGGCCGGTAGGCGGATCAACGAAGAGGGTAATCAGCAGAAGCGCGGGTCCGATGATCCAGCCGGACCATTGACGGAAGCCGTAGGTGGAAGGGTGTTCGATGGCTTCTTTGACGGAATGGGATGAGTCGGCGGAAGGGTGGGGGTGGGAAGCGGCGGGCATGGGGGCGGGGCGAGTGATAGCGCGGATTTGGGCGGGGTCACGCGCGGAAGCATTAAAGCCGTTGAATGGGTGGTGGCGGGATGGCGCGAACCGGGTTATGGGTGCGCGCCATGGCCGAGGACATTGATCCGATGGTGGGATTGGCGAGTGGACGCGATCCGGAGGATCTCGTGGAAGTGGGCGTGTATCCGGATGCCAAGGACGCGTCGCAGCACGGACTGGTCGTGCTGGCGCGCGGTCACGCTTATTGGTTGCAGCCGAAAGAGGGAGGATTCGGGCTGTGGGTGAATGCGGCGGTGGCGGACGAGGTGCGGGAGCAATTGCGTCAATTCGATCGCGAGAGCGCAGGGTGGCCGCCGCGGCCGTGGGCGGAAGCAGGGGCGGGGAGGAGATTGGAACTGTTCACGCCGCTGTGTTGGGCGCTGGTGGTGATCGCTTCGTTTCGCGCGCAGGCCGAGTGGTGGTGGTGGACGGAGCGAGGGGCGGTGGATGCGCGGGCGATGTGGGCAGGCGGCGAGTGGTGGCGGGCGGCGACGGCACTGTTTTTGCATGCGGATGCGGGCCACCTGACGTCGAATCTGGTCAGCGGGGTATTCGCGTTTGCCGCGGTGGTGACGACGATGGGGATTGCGCGCGGATGGGCCGCGATTGGCGCGGCGGCGGTGGCGGGAAACCTGGTGGTCGCGTGCGCGCACGGGGGGAGCGACTATCGGTCGTTGGGGGCGTCAACGGCGGTGTTTGCGGCGCTGGGAGTGTTGGTGGGGCGGGCGGTGCGCGTGGTGATGCAGGTGGAGCGGAAGCGGCGGTGGCGAGCGGCGTTGTTGCCGCTGGCGACGGGCGTGGCGGTGCTGGGGCTTTACGGAGCGGGAGAGCAGCGCGTGGACGTGTTGGCGCACGTGGCGGGATTTGGCGCGGGGGTGGGCGCGGGATTGGTCGCGGCCAGCGGACGGGGTAGGCGTTAGGCGAGGGCGGATTGGGCGGAGGTGAGGGCGGCGGAGTAGGCGTCGAGGAGGCGGTCCCATTTGGCGTCGAGGGCAGTATCCACGGTTTGGCGACGCGGGTCGGCGTCGAAGGCACGAATCGTTTGGCGGATGCCGTCGCGGTAGCGGGTGGTGGCGACGAAGTCGGGGACGAAGCGTTTGATCTTCGAGTTGTCGAAGAGGGCGCAGTGGGATTTGTCGCCGAGGAGGGAGCCGAGGGTGTCGGGAAAGCAGGTGGTGAGGAAGTCGGAGGCGACGTGGACGAGTTGAGGGTGGGGAACACCGGCGGCTTCGGCGGTTTGTTGATAGATTTGGTTCCAGGTGAGGGCTTCGTCGGAGGTGATGTGGAACGCGTGACCGATGGCTCCGGAGTGGCCGAGGAGGCCGACGAGACCTTTAGCGAAGTCGGTGTTGTGGGTGATGGTCCAGAGCGTGAGACCGTCGCCGGGGACGATGAGCGGTTTGCCGGCGCGAAGGCGGGCGATGGCGGTGAAGCTTTGTTGCCAAGAGTTGACGGCGAGCGGAATGACGAGATCGCCGTAGGTGAGTGACGGGCGGACGATGGTGATGGGGAACGCGTCGTCGCGGTAGGCGCGGAGGAGGCGGTCTTCGCAGGCGATTTTGTCGCGCGAGTAATCCCAGAGTGGGTTGGCGAGCGGGGTGGATTCGGTGACGAGGTAATGCGTGAGCGGTTTCTGGTAGGCGCTCGCGGAGGAGATGAAAACGTATTGAGCGGTGCGGCCCCGGAAGAGGGCGAGGCGTTGCTCGATGGCGGCGGGGTCGAAGGCGATGAAGTCGACGATGGCGTCGAAGTGATCGCGCGCGAGTTTGTCGGCGAGGGCGGGGTCGTTGATGTCGGAAACGAGCTGGCGGGCGCCGGGGATGGCACTGCGGTTGGAGCGGTTGAGGAGCGTGACCTCGTGACCGCGGGCGAGCGCGAGTTGGGTGCAAGCGGTGGAGATGATGCCGGTGCCGCCGAGGAAGAGAATTTTCATGATGAGGAGGGGGAGCGATGTGAGAGGGAGGAAGGAAGGACGAGGTTTGGGATGGCCGCAAAGAGGCGCAAGAGGCGCAAAGAAAACGAACGGGGCGGCGCGGAGGATGACGGGGTGAATCACGAAAGCGCGCGAGAATTTCGGAGGAAGACGGAGGGGGGAGTGTCATACATAATATGACACTTTGGGACGGGGAGGGTCTGCGCTTGCGCGGTGGGAAGGGTTGCCGTTTAACCGCGCGGAAGTGTCCCAGCTTCTTCCGAGTGCCGCCAGCGCGTCGGGGCCACCCGAGGGTGCGCCCGAGGCGGCGGCGTCGACGTCGGGGTTGGGGGCGTCGGCGGCGGGGTTCAAGGGAATGATCGTGGGGATCATCGTGCTGGTGGCGACGATCGTGTGTTCGGCGGTGCTGCATCATCGCGCGATGACGGCGTTGAAGGCGGAGGTGCAAGACAAGCTCGTGCGGGCGGCGATGGCGGTGGCGATCGAGGTGGATGGGGATTTGCACCAGACGTTTGTGGATCGAGCGCAAGAGGTGACGCCGGAGTATGAGCGGGCGTTGGCACCGTTGCGGCGGGCGCTGTATTGGAAAAAGAACGGGCGGGATGTGCGGAACGACTATGGGTTCATTTACACGTGCATCCAGCAGGGAGAGGACGTGTTTTTCGTGCTCGATCCGACGCCCGCGGGGGTGATGTCGGCGAGTGGCGTGGAGCAGAAATCGCATGTGATGCAGCCGTATCCGGATGCGAGTGACACGTTGCGGCAGGTGTTGCGGACGGGCGAGGCGGCGGCGGATCCGGAGCCGTATGCGGATGAATGGGGTGTGTTCGTGAGCGGGTATGCGCCGTTTTTCGATTCCGCGGGAGCAATGGTGGGAGCGGTGGGGGTGGACTGGCGGGCGGAAACGTATGCGAAGCGTTTGGCGGGGATTCAGCAGGCATGGTATCTCCAGATCGTGCTGTGTCTCGCGAGCGGGTTTTTGTCGGGGATCGGGACGGGAATCGCGTTGGTGCGGCGGGAGCGGATCGAGGCGGCGCGACGTCATGCAATCGAGGAAGCCCGGCGAAACCGTGAGCGGTGGCGGATCATGGTGGAGACGTTGCCAAAGCCGGCGGCGCACGTGCAGGACGGCGACGTGTGGATGAACGGTCCCTTGCAGCAGGCGCTGGGATATTCGCGGGAGGAGATCGGGACGATGCGCGACTGGTTCGAGAAGTTGTTCGGAGCGCGAGCGGACGAAGTGCGAACGATCTACGCCGAGGAGCGGGCGGCGGGTTTCAATCGCACGCGAGAAACGAAAGTGCGGCGGAAGGATGGCGAGGAGAGATGGTTCGAGTTTACGGCCCACAGCTACGGAGCGGGGGAAGTGTGGCTGGCGGAGGACATCACGGAGCGGCGCGATTACGAGGCGGGGATCATTGCGGCGCGCGAGCAGGCGGAGGCGGCGACGAAGGCGAAGAGCGCGTTTCTGGCGACGGTGAGCCATGAGATTCGCACGCCGATGAACGGGGTGATTGGAATGACAAATTTGTTGCTGGAGGCACCCTTGGAACCGCGCGCGAGAGAGATGGTGGAAACGGTGCGCAATTGCGGGGAGATGCTGATCGTGGTGATCAACGACATCCTGGATTTCTCGAAGTTGGAGTCGGGCGGGATGGAGTTGGAGAACGAGCCATTCGAGTTGCGGGCGTGCGTGGAGGATTGCCTGGATCTGTTTGCCGGACGCGCGGGCGAGAAGGGTTTGAACCTCGTGTATGCGATGGCGGAGGAGTGTCCGGAGACGGTGCGAGGCGACGCGACGCGAGTGAAACAGGTGTTGTGCAATCTGATCGGCAACGCGGTGAAGTTCACGTCGCAGGGCGAGGTGGAGGTGCGCGTGGACGTGGAGGGGGGCCGCCGCCCGGAGTGGGGGGACGAATGTGTATTGAAGGTGAGCGTGCGGGATACCGGAATCGGAATTCCGGCGGAGCGGCAGGACCGGTTGTTCAAGAGTTTCAGCCAGGTGGATTCTTCGACGGCGCGGAAATACGGAGGAACGGGGCTGGGGCTCGCGATTGCGAAGCGGCTGACGGAGTTGATGGGCGGAACGATGAGCGTGAGGAGCGTGGCGGGAGAAGGATCGACGTTTTCGTTTACGCTGAAAACGCGAGCGGAGGCGCCGCGGGCCGGCGTGGGGGCGAAGGGGGCGGCGCCGTCGCTGGGGCATTTGCGAGCGCTGGTGGTGAGCGAAAGCGCGACCTCTTTGGCGGTGTGGCAGGAATATCTGCGGCAGTGGGGAGTCGCGTGTTTCGGCGTGAACGAAGCGATGCAGGCGCTGAGGCTGCTGCGGGAAGGTCCCGCGTATCAGCTTCTCATTACGGACATGCAGATGCCGGGGATGGATGGGTTGGAGCTGTGCCGAAGGATTCGGGAGTCGGCGATTGTGGCGCCGCGGATCATCATGATGTCGGCGGTCACGCGGGCCGACATCCGGGCGGTGGCGATGGCGCAGGGCGTGTCGGTGGTGCTGCAGAAGCCGGTGCGGCCGGCGACGATGTTACAGGCGATCGAGGAACTGATGGTGGGCGGAGCGGCGCCGGCGAAAGAGGTGGAGGCGGTTCCGAGCGGAGAAGATATGCCGGCGAAGCTGGGGGCGGAGTTGCCGCTACGCGTGCTGGTGGTCGACGACAACAAGGTCAACCAGATGGTCGCGCGGCGGATGTTGGAGCATTTTGGATACGGGCCGGACGTCGCGACAAACGGTGAGGAGGCGGTCGAGGCGGTTCTGCGGAAGGATTACGACGTCGTCTTCATGGACGTGCAGATGCCCGTGATGAACGGCTTCGAGGCGACGCGGAAGATTCGGTCGACCGTGCAGCTGGATCGTCAGCCGTGGATCGTGGCGCTGACGGCGAATGCGTTGGAGGGGGATCGCGAAAGCTGTCTGCGCGAAGGGATGGACGACTATTTGCCGAAGCCGATTCGGGCGGCGGAGCTGGAGACCGCGTTGCGCCGGGTGAAGGTGGGTGGGCGGGCGCGGGATTAAGTGCGCGGGAGCGAACGGGAGAGGGCGCGGCAGCGGCTCGGCGGGACGCCTCGTCCTACCTTTTGATTTTGGCGGACCAGTCGGTGAGGGCGGTGGACGGATCTTGCGGGAAATTGGGCGTGGTGAGGACGCCGTCGGCGTTGGCGGTGATTTCTTGGGGCGGGAGCCAGGTGCCGATGCGGGGGTTGAACCACGTCCACGTGTAAGTGGTGTTGGGCGTGAAGCCGTGGAGTTGCGGGCGCTCGGCTTTGTTTTCGAAGTAGGCGAGGGCGAAGCTGCGATCGGGCGTGCGCATCAGGAAGGACCAGCCGTCGAGGCCCTCGTCGAGCGGGTTGGTTTGGCGGCGCGTGGAGACGTCTTGCGAAGCCAGCTCGAGTTGCTGGTAGCGGTCGCCTTCGGAGAGGATGAAGGTTTTGAGGTGCTGCATCTGCGCGCCGGACTGGTAACGCAGGGCGGTCCAGATATGCGGCCGCCAGCCGGCGGGTTCGCCGGTGGTGGTGATGTCGTAGGCGGCGGTGCCGTGGACATGGCCGGCGAGTCCGCCGGAGAGGACGGAACCATACATCATGGCGCGGGCGAAATAGTTGTCGCGGTCGGAGTTTTCCTCGGGGGTTTCGCCGCCGGGACGATTCATCATGTGATTCCAACCGGTGTAATAGGGCTCGAGGTTGGCGGCGGGGTAAGCGGGCGTGAGGCGGAAGATTTCCTCGAGCGAGGCGTAGATGGCGTGATTGCGGGGTTTGTTACCGACCGTGTGCATGTTGAGCCACGGGGCTTTCTCGGCGTGGCCGAAGGCTTTCAACGTGGAGCTGTCGATCAGCGCGGTGTAAGGCTGGCCGAAGGGAAGCGGGCCGTATTTCTCCAAATGATACGTGAGGGCGGCGTTGAATTCGTCGGCGGTGAGCGAGTAGTCCTTCGGGATCCAGTCGAGGTGGATGCCGCTGAAGACGAGGTTGAAGGCGCCGTATCGGGCGATCAGATACTGGACGAAGCGGGCGTAGGACGGGTTGAAGTCGAAGTAGGCTTTCCAGGACGGGGCGTTGTCGCGGCGGATGGTTTCGAAGAACGGGACGAAGCCTTCGTCGGAGAGGTGCTTCATCTTGCGGTCGAGCGATTGGAAGTAGGCGGGGACGATGCGGTCGAAGTTCGCGAGGCCCTCGCGGTCGTGGAAGACTTCGAACGGGCGGTTGCCGTGTTCGTCGTGCATGTCCTTCGCGGTGGTCGTGGCGCCGTCGGCGGTGGAGACTTTGGCGTTGGGCGCCCAGTGGCCGAATTTTTCCCAGGCGTTGCGAAGATAGATGCCGTCCTTGTTGGCGAACGTGGCGCCGCGGTGATCGGCGGCCCAGTTCGGGAAGGCGGCGATGAAGGAAACGGAGTTGAAGCCCTGGCGTTTGCGCCAGGCGACGGCGTCTTCCCAGGAGATGCCGGAGGCGGGAACGTAGTCGGGAGCGGACGCGGTGCCGCGGAACGGGAGGCGCCAGGTGGCGCCGGCGAGCCAGGTGTCGCCGACGAGGAAGAACGGCGTGCCGTCGGCGTAGCGGAGACCGCGGCCGTTTTCGGAGACGCGGACGAAGCCGCGGCGGTTGGGGTTTTCGGCGATGTCGGCGTCGGACCAGGCGAAGGCGTTGAATTTGCCGCCGCCGTTATTGAGGCTGGTATCGTCGGGCTGGTTGGAGGCGGAGCGCCATTTCCATTCGCCGGGCGCGGTGGCGACGAAGCGAACGCGCCAGGTGCGACCGCCGTCCCAGAAACCGTAGACGCGCTTCTTGAAGTTGGGGCCTTCGAGTTCGATCCAGAGATCGACGTCCGCGTAAGGGTTGGCGTAGTCGCGCGAGGCTTCGAAGATGATTTCCTGGAGTTGCCAGACGTGGGTGTCGCCGAAATTGAGGCGCGCTTGCGCGGAGCTGGAGGAGGCGAGCGCGACGGTCAAAACGAAGAGGGCGAGGAGGGTTGAGCGAAGACGGGGTAGCATGGGGCGGAAGCGAATGGGTGAGTGAAGGAAGTGCAACGGCTGAAGGAGTGATCGTGGCTTGGCGGAGATATCTCGGCCTACCTTGACTTGGAGGAGGCGGAAGGCCGGTGTGGGGTGATGAAGCTTCTCGCGGTTTTTGCGGTGGTGATGGCGGTGGGGTTGAGCGCGCAACCGATGAGTCGGACGGCGACGATGAAGATGTTCGATGCGTGGAAAGCGCCGGTGCCGCCACGGCATCTGATTGGGAACTTGTATTATGTGGGCGCGATTGGCGTGAGCTCGTATCTGATCGCGACGCCGGACGGGCATGTGATTCTCGATTCGGGTTTTGAAGAGACGGTGCCGATCATTGCGCGCGGGGTGAAGGAGCTCGGGTTCGATTTAAAGGACGTGAAACTGATCCTGAGCAGTCATGCTCACATCGATCATACGGGTGGGCATGCGGCGTTGAAGCGGTTGACGGGGGCGGAAGTGGTGGCGAGCGAGGCGGACGCGCGGGTGTTGGAGTCGGGCGGGGCGGAAGATTTTATTCCGATGCCGAAAGATCTGGTGACTTACGAGCCGGTGAAGGTGGATCGCGTGGTGCGGGACGGTGAGGTCGTGGAGATCGGCGGCGTGAAGCTGACGGCGAACGTGACGCCTGGGCATACGCGGGGCGCGACGACGTGGACGATGGAGGTTGAGGAGGGTGGTGAGAGCTATCGCGTGGTGTTTTTCAGCAGCGCGTCGATCAATCCGGGGACGCGGCTTACGGGGCCCGATGCAGCGTATCCGGAAATCGCGCACGATCTGGAGCGGTCGTTTGCGCGGTTCCGCGAAATGAAGTGCGACATCTTTCTGGCACCGCATGGCGGGCAGTTTGCGATGGCGGAAAAGTTTGCGCGGTTGGAAAAAGGCGAGCGGGCGGCGGAGGTGCTGGTTGATCCGGAAGGCTGGGGGAAAACGATCGCGGCGCAGGAAAAAGCGTTTCGAGAAGCGTTGGCGGCAGAGCGGGGCGCGGGGGAGTAACGGAGAGTAGGCGGCGGGGGGGGGGGCCCCCCCCAAAAAGAAAAAATTT
>JAEWBF010000002.1 GCA_023391285.1 Verrucomicrobiota bacterium | reverse complement strand
GTGAGGGGGAGGACGGGGGGACTACGGGACTACGGACGACGGGACAACGGACTACGGGACAACGGACCACGGACTACGGACTACGGACTGCATGCGACGGGCGGGACTGGGGGCGGGCCCGTTTACGGACGAAGCGCGGTGGGGCACCGCGCCTCCAGCAGCGGACGAAAAAAGCGAAGGCGGCCTTCGGGGAGAAGGCCGCCTGCGATCTTGGCGTTCGCGGTGGAGGGCGCGGTCAGGTTGACCGCGCTACGAACGCGTGGACGTCGCCGTGCGTTTAGATGGCGCGCGGTTTGCGAGCGATGACGCCGATGCCGATCAGGGTGACGATGCCGCCGGCCACCATGTAGACGACGTGCTTGGGTTGGCGGGCGCCGCCGTCGACGGCGTTGGCGATCTCGGTTCCGGCTTCGGAGGCCGCGCCGGCGATCGAGTCGCGGCGGTTGAGGCCCTGAACGAACAGGAAGATGCCGAGGGCGATGAGGACGATGCCGATGATGTTTTTCATGGTGGGGTGATGTGTTGGGGGACGACGGACCGGCGTTGGCGAGGGGCGTTCCGCGATGAAAAGGCGCGAGCCGGGGCAAAATCCGCGAGCGGAGGTGTCAGCGTTTGCCTGAGGGGGGGTGGGGTGGAATGCCGACGCGTGGCGTGGCGGTCAGCGGCGCAACTGCTGAACGCGCTCGCGCAGGCCGGGAAAATTGGGATCGAGGCGAAGCGCTTCTTCGAAGCGCGCGATGGCGTCGGCGCGGCGTTTTTCGAGGAGAAGGGCGAAGCCGAGTTCGGCGTGGAGGCTGGCGTCGTCGGGGAGTTGTGCGAGGGCGCGTTCGTAGTGGACGATGGCTTCGGCGAAGCGACCGCGGCGGGCGAGCGAGGTGGCCCAGGCGCGCTGGACGAGGGGATTTTCGGGCGCGAGCGCGAAGGCTTTTTCCAAGTGGGGCTGCGCGGCGGCGGATTGGTTGAGTTGTTCCAAGGCGCGAGCGAGTCCGAGATGGGCGACGCCGGAATTTGGATTGGCGGCGAGGGCGTGGCGGAAGTGCGTGGCGGCGTCGGCGGGTTCGCGTCGGCTGAGAAGTGCGAGACCGACCTCGACCTGCACGGGGGCGAGATCGGGGCGGAGCTCGGCGGCACGACGCAGGTGGGTGAAGGAGTCGTCGGAGCGGCCGAGTTTGGCGAGGGTAAGCGCGAGACCGAAGTGGGCGTCGGAATCGTCGGGGACGGCGGCGAGCACGGCTTCGAAGTAGATGACCGCGGTGGCGGCGAAGCCGTTGCGGAAGTCGGTGAAGCCCTGGCGGAGGAACGATTCGCGGTAGGAAGGCTCCTGAGCGATGGCGGCGGTGAGGTAAGGGGCGGCTTCGTCGCGACGATGCAATTTGAGGAGAGCGAGGCCGAGGCGAAGACGCGCGAGCGAATCGCGAGGACGAAGCTCGAGGACGCGTTGGAAGCCGGCGATGGCGGCGGGAATCTCGTCGCGGCGATCCTGGATGGAGGCGAGGGCGAAGAGGGCGGTGGTATTGTCGGGATTGAGCGAGAGCGAGCGGCGGGCTTCGGTCTCCGCTTCCTGGATACGACCGTCGCCGAGAAGCGTGTAGGCGAGGAAGCCGTGCGCGGCGTCGCTGTTGGGGCTGACCTGGGTGGCGTGGCGGAAGAGAGAGACGGAGTCGCGCCAGATGAACTGCTGATCCCACGTGCGGACGATGCAGGCGATGAGGATGAGGCTGGCGGCGAGGCCGGCGAAGACGCGGACGGCGGGGGGGAACGAAAGATGGGTGAGCGAGCCGAAGAGCGCGAGTTGGAGGCCGAGGAGCGAAAGGTAGGTGTAGCGATCGGCCATCGCCTGCATGCCGACCTGGAGGATGCCGATGGCGGGCAGAAGCGTGATGAGAAACCAAAGCCAGCCGGCGAGCAGGGCGGGGCGGCGGGTGCGTTGGCGCCACGCGAGGAAGCTGAGGACGACGAGCACGGCGACGGCGGCGAGAACGATGAGGAGAGGCCAGGTGCCGGGGTGCGGGTAGAAGACGGCGAGGTCGGCGGGCCAGAGGAATTTTCCGATGTAGCGAACGTAGGAGACGGCGGCGTTGGCGAGCCGGGCGCTGAACGGGAGCGTGAGGGTGAACGCGCCGAAGTTCGTCTGCATCAGGATTGTCACTACAGAGATGACGGCGGAGAGGGCGAAGAACGGGATCTTCTCGAGGACGAGCGGACGCCAGCGGGCGGCGAGCGAGCGGAAGCCGGAGCCAGCGGTGGGCGCGGCGGCGAGGCGTTGCAGCGGCCAGAAGTCGAGGAGCAGGAGAACGAGGGGCAGAGAGACGACCATTGGCTTGCTCATCAGGCCGAAGAGGAAAAGCGAGAGGGTGAGCGCGTAGAGGCCGAGCGCGCGTGAGCCCTCGCGGCGGCGGTCGGCGTAAGCGGCGTAGGACCAGATGGTGAGCAGGAAGAAGCAGCCGCTCATGACGTCCTTGCGCTCGGTGATCCACGTGACGGATTCGACGCGAAGCGGATGCCAGGCGAAGAGGGCGGCGGAGAATGCAGCGATCCAGAACGTGCCGGTGAGGCGGCGGAAGACCAGGAAGACGAGGACGGTGTTGAGTGCGTGCCAGACGGTGTTGGTCAGATGGTGGCCGAAACCGATCTGGTCGTAGAGCTCCCAATCGAGCATGTGGGAGAGCCAGGTGAGCGGATGCCAGTAGTCGGCGTGGCCGGTGAAGGCCCAGACGACGCTCGACCAAGCGAGGCCGGCGCGGACGTGGGGGTTGTTGGTGATGTAGCTCGGGTCGTCGTAGTTGAGGAAACCGTAATCGAGTGACCGGCTGAAAAGGAAAACGGTGCCGGCGAACAGCAGCGTGCAGACGAAGAAAGTGAGCAGCGAAGGACGGACGTGAAAAGGACGGGTGGGCACCGCGGGGGATTACGGGCGCGGGGAAAATGCGCGGCAATGTTTTTGGGAGGGGAGGGAGGAGGCGAAACGTTTGCTCCGGACGATTCAGGCGCGGAGGTGTTTCGCTGCGAGCTGAGCGCGGTGGGGGCACCGCGCCTCCATTGGAACGAGGGTGGGCGGGCGGGCGATCAGTCGAAGACGCGGTCGCGGGGGTCGATGATGAGCCAGCAGAGAGCACCGGCGAGGAAGAGACCGCCGATGGCGAGGACGGGGGCGTTCCAATCGCTGTAATGAGCGAGGAGGGCGGTGACGAGCGGCGGGCAGAAGAAGCTGCCGATTTGGCCGGCGGTGTTCATGGCGGCGCTGACGACGCCGACGTGGCGGCCGCCGATGTCGAGGCAGGTGCTCCACGTGGCGCCGAGGGTGAACATCGTGCAGGCGACGGCGAAGGAGATGAGGCCGATGGCGGCGATGGGATGATGCACGAGGGCGGCGCCGATCATGGCGAGGCCGGCGCAGAGATTGCCGAGGCCGCTGACGCCGGCGCGACCGAGACGAAGACCGAAGCGGCGCGTGGCGAAATCGGTGGCGGCGCCGCCGAAGAGATCGCCGATGACACTGACGATGAGCGGGAGACCGGCGAAGAAACCGAGGGAGAGTGCGGCGAAGCCGTGTTTCTCTTTGAGATACGTGGGCAGCCAGGTGATGCAGAAGTAGAACGCGCAGCTGTTGGGAATGTAGGCGAGGCAGAGCGGGAGGGTATTGCGATGCGCGAAGAGACAACGCCAGTAAGCCCAGCCCTCATGCGAAGAAGGCGCTTCGACGCGGCCGGCGACGATGAGGGTGTTTTCGGCGGCGTTGACGGACGCGTGTTGGGCGGGGTCGTCGCGAAACCAGCGATGCCAGACGAGACACCAGACCAGGCCGATGGCGCCGAAAGCAATGAAGACGCCGCGCCAGCCGACGAACGCGGCGAGACCAACGGCGAAAATGGGAGTGAGGCCGCCGGCGAGATGAGCGCCGCTGAAGAAGACGCCTTGGACGCGTCCGCGTTCGGCGAGCGGAATCCAGCGGGCGAACGTGCGGGCGACGCAGGGCCACGCGCCGGCTTCACCGGCGCCGAAGAGGAAGCGCACGATGAGCATCGAAACGAGATTGAACGCGGCGGCGGTGGCCATGGTGAACGCGGACCACCAGAGAACGATGCGAGTGAGGACGCGGCGCGTGCCTTGGCGGTCGGCCCACCAGGCGGTGGGGATTTCGAAGAGCGCGTAGGAGAGGGCAAAGGCGCTGAAGACCCAGCTCATTTGCTGCTTCGAAAGATCGAGGTCGCGCATGATGTCGGGCGCGAGCGCGCCGAGGCAGGCGCGGTCGAGGTAGGTGATCATCGCGAGCGCGACGACGAGCGACACGACGCGGAAGCGGACGCGCGTGGGGCGCTCGGAGGAAGTTGCGGCAGAGGTGGGGGAAGCGGGAGCGGGGGTGTGGGGGGACACGGCGAGGAGAGGGGCGGGGCGGGCGCGGTGTTTGCGCGTCGAGGGGCGGCGGGGTCGGGAGACCCCGTCCTACAATGGGTCAGCGGGGGAACAGGGAGGCGTCGAGGCCGGGGACGAGGCGGAGGGCGTTTTTGTAGTAAACTTTTTTGAGGATCTCGTCGGGAAGGCCCAGGCCATACATCGCCCAGAAGGCGTGGTATTTTTTGTGATACGGGAAGTATTCGTCCTCGGTCTCGAGGACGCGGAAGTAGGTTTGGTATTCGTCGGGGACCCAGCTGTCTTTGCCGAAGAGGATGCGGTCTTGATACTTTTCGAAGAAGGCGCGGGCGGCGCGCGGCTGGCGTCCGAGTTCGGCGATGATGGCGCCCATCTCGATGTGCATGTTGGGCGTTTCGTCGAGCCAGCGGCCGAGGTTGGCGAGATCGTTGGCCTGCCAGGCGAAGTGCGCGGCGATGAAGGTGGTGCGCGGGTGTTTTTTGAAGAGGTTGCGCTGTTCGCCCATGATGACGTCCCACGGGGCGGGGTGGGTCGCGGTGCGGCGGCGGTTGGGGCGGAGGACGAGTTCGAGCCAGCGCTCGTTTTTCTCGTCGACGGGGTCCCAGAAAGATTTGGGCGCACCGGTGTGGATGAGGACGGGGATGCCGAGGCGGGCGCAGGTTTCCCAGATCGGGTCCATGCGCGGATCGTCGACGGGGACGCGGGCCCCGGTGTGGTCTTTGACGTTGAGGCCGTAGCTTTCGAAAAATTTCAGACCGCGGGCGCCGGCGGCGACGTCGGCTTCGAGTTGGCGGACGGCGCGGTCGATCCAGCCGGTGGTGCCGAAGCCGTCGAAGTCGACGTTGGCGAAAAGAACGAGGCGTTGGGGGGCGTGGGAGTTGCGGATGCGTTCGGCGGTGCTGGCGAGTTGGGTGCCGGAGCGGCCGGAGAGGTTGACCATGATGGCCATGTTGAGCTCGTCCATCTGGCGGGTGAGGGCCTCGAGATCCTGCGTGAGCATGTTCCACTGGTGATTGTGGATGTCGATGAACGGGAATTTGGCGCGGGTGAGTTTGTGTTCGGGGACGACGAGGGTGGAGGTGGGGTTGTAGGTTTCGAAGTCCATCGTGGGTCGGTCGGCGGCAAGTGCGGACAAGGCGATGGAAATGGCGGCGAAGCAGAGCGGGAGGCGCATGGGGGAAGAGGCGGGGTGTTGCGCGGCCTGACGAAGCGCGGAGAGAGTGGTCACGCGAGAGCCTGAGAATTTGGGGCGGGACTGCGCGGTGAAGGCACCGCGCCTCCATCAGGGGGAAGGAGAGGCGGCAGGCTTGCGAGCGACGGCGAACACGGACGAACCCCAGGCGAAGCGACCGCCGAGTCGGAACCAGACCGATTCGATGGCGGCGAGGGTGCTATAGACCGCGTCGATGAGAGCGGAGTTTTCGTGGACGTCGCTCGAGTCGCGGGAGCCCGGCAGGAGTTTGCGTTTGGCCCAGATGAATGGGAAGGCGAGGGCGCTGCGGTAGGTAAGTTGATCGATCTCGAAACCGGCGGCGCGAAGACGCGCGGCGATCTCGGGACAAGTGTAGCGGCGTTTGCCGTGGGTGGCGGCGTCGTGATAGGACCAGAGCCACTGATATGCGGGGACGTTGATGATTGCGAAGGCGCCGGGGCGGAGCACGCGGAACATTTCCTGAACGGCGGCAGAAGGATCGTCGAACTGGCAGAGCACGTCGGCGGAGATGGCGGCATCAAAGCTGGCGTCGGCGAAAGGAAGTGCGGTCGCGGAACCTTCGACGATGCTAGTGGTGCCGGGGCAGCGTTTTCGGGCGAGGTCGCAAGCGAGAGGAGAGAAGTCGAGGCCCGTCCAGCGACGTTGGGGCGCTTGCGGGCTGAGGCGCAGAATCAATCCGCCGGTGCCGCAACCGATGTCGAGCAATGAGGCATGAGCGGGCAAGTGTGCGCGTTCGAGTTCACGAGCGATGTGGGCGTGAAGGGCGCGGAAATAGCAGAGCCGATCTTCGATGGCGGCGAGTTTCAGGTATTCATCGGTTTGCATCGACGCGGCAAAAAGGCGGGAAGCGGGATGCGCAGTTTGCGAGGCGTGCGTTGTTGAACGCAAGCGGGCAGCGGAGACGATGCGGCCGCGCGGCGGCGCGGAGGCGTCGCGTCAAAGGTATCGACTCCCGCGATACCGACCAGATGAGGACGGACGTGTTACTCGGCGACGGCGGGCGCGCCGGCGCGGAGGCCGAGAGTGAGTTGGCGGCCGTTGACCTCGATGACGGCGCGATCGCTGGCGGCGTCGTAGCTCACGGCGGTGATGCCGGAGACGGATTTGCCGACGGGGACCCAGACGCTGCGTTGATCGCTGCGGCGGTTGATGCCGAGGAGCGTGGTGTCGCCGACGGCGGACATGCCGACGAGTTCGAACTCGGTGGAAGGCGGAGGAGCGATCGGAGAGGGCGCGGGAGAGTTGAACGGTGAGTCGGAGCGAGAATCGGAAACGGGGGGCGAAAGATCGGAAGAAGCGGAGGCGGCGAAGGTGTCCGAGGTGTCGAGGTCGGCGTCGGAGAAGGAGGAGCGCGCGGGATCGGCGGGTGTGGAGGTGGCGACGGTGGGGGCGTCGGCGGCGGGGCGGTTGCGGACGACGATGAGGATGATGACGGCGAAGCAGGCGAGGAGGACGACGGTGTTGACGATGGCGAGCGGGATGGACTGGAGCTGGCGGGAGCGGCGGCGTTTTTCGGCGCGGTATTTCGGATGTTCGACGGGGAGACCGGCGGCGCGGGCGGCGGCTTCTTCGGCGCGTTCGCGCTCGGCTTTGATGAGGGCGTCGTTGATCAGGCTCATGCGTGCGGTGGTTGGGCAGGGGGCCACCTCGTGAGCTGGAGGACGAGAAGCGTGGGGAGTTGGACGGCGGGATGGGGAAGGGGTTCCGCGGGGAAAAGCTCCAAGCTCCAAGATCCAAGCTCCAGAGAAGGATCAATTTCAAATGAGGGATGACGGGGCGTGGGCTTGCGGTGAGGGAGGGAAGTGGGTGGCGTGGGGGATGAGTGAAAATCGCAACGCTGGCGTGGTGCGGTGGGGAATTATCGGGTGTGGGGATGTGACGGAGGTGAAGAGCGGGCCGGGGTTTCGGAAAGCGGAGGGGTCGCGGCTGGTGGCGGTGATGCGGCGGAACGGGAAGCTGGCGGAGGATTATGCGCGGAGGCACGGGGTGCCGCGATGGTATGACGATGCGACGAAACTGGTGAACGATCCGGAGGTGGATGCGGTGTATGTGGCGACGCCGCCGGGGGCGCATCTGGAAGGTGTGCGATTGGCGGCGGCGGCGGGGAAGCCGGTGTATGTGGAGAAGCCGATGGCGCGGAATGCGCGCGAGTGCGATGAGATGATCGCGTTGTGTGCGGCGGCGAACGTGAAGCTGTTCGTGGCGTTTTACCGGCGGGCGATGCCGCGGTTTTTGAAAGTGCGGGAGTTGATGGAGAATGCGATCGGGACGCTGACGGCGGTGAATTATCGTTTTTCAACGTCGACGCCGGCGAATGCGGATCCGGCGCAAGGGGCGTGGCGCGTGTCGGCGGCGGAGGCGGGCGGCGGGCTGTTGCTCGATCTCGGGTCGCACCTGCTGGATTATTTGGATTTTTGTTTTGGGCCGCTGGAAGAGGTGGAGGGAAAGGCGGCGCGGATCGCGACGGCGGCGGACGTGGAGGATGCGGTGGCGATGACGTTTCGGACGCGGAAGGGGGTGTTGGGGACGGCGTCGTGGAATTTCTCGAGTTTCGTGAAGGAGGACGTGCTGGAGTTCACGGGGACGGCGGGGCGGGTGTCGGTGAACTTTTTTTCGGGGGATCCGGTGAAGTTGGAGACGGCGAAGGGAGTGGAGGAGTTCGCGATTACGAATCCGGAGCACGTGGCGCAGCCGTTGATTCAGACGATCGTGGATGAGTTGCTGGGGCGCGGGGAGTGTCCGAGCACGGGGGCGTCGGGGCGGCGGACGCAGGCGGTGATGGATCGGGTGTTGAGCGCGTATTATGGCGGGAGGGAAGATGCGTTTTGGGAGCGAGGGGTGGAGACTTGGCCGGGGAGGGTGCGGAGTGGAATTTAACCACGGATGGACACGGATTCACACGGATGAGACCAGGCGGGGGAACCACGAATGGACTCGAATGAACACGGATAGGATGGGGGAAGTTTGGAGGAGGAGGTGTTTGAAACCGCGAAGGGCGCGAAGGGTCGCGAAGGGACTACGGGGTGGTCGTCCTCATCTAAACTATGCGTGGCTTTGCGTCGCGTTGCGCGGAAAAGAGGACGCGTGGGGAGACCTTGAGGTGGTTCGGTGCGTCAGGCGCGGCAACAGCTTTCTTTTTTTTACCCTATGAACATGGACACTTCGCGGCGGGAATTTTTGAAGACGGCGGCATTGGTGGCGGCGGCGCCGGTGGTGGGGAGGGCGGCGGTGGGGGCGGCTTCGAATGCGCGGCAGGCGCATGTGCCGGGACGCGGGATGTATCCATATCTTGGACGCACGGCGGATTATCGGGATTGGAGCGTCGTGCCGCGCGGGCTCACGATCACGAAAGTGGAGACGTTTCGCCGGAACATGCTGGCGCTGGTGCGGGTGACGACGAGCGATGGATCCGTGGGATGGGGGCAGGTGGCGCCGTATGAGGCGAACATCACGGCGGACGTGCTGCATCAACTCGTCGCGCGACGGGTGTTGGGGAAGGACATCGCTGACATCGATGCGATCAACGACGAGGTGGTGGATGCGAACATGAAGTGGCCGTGGTCGGCGGTGTGTCGGGCGTTGTCGGGGGTGGATACGGCGATTTGGGATTTGTATGGGCAGTTGTTGGGCAAACCGGTGGCGGAGTTGTTGGGCGGGGCGGTGCGGCCGCTGGTGGCGTATGGATCCAGCATGCGGCGGGATATTTCGCCGGCGGACGAGGCGGCGCGGATGGCGCGGTTGAAGGACGAGATGGGGTATCGGGCGTTCAAGCTGCGGCTAGGGACGCCGACGGGGCATAACCGCGATGCGTCGCCGGGGCGGAGCGAGGCGATCATTCCGGCGGTGCGGAAGGCGGTGGGTGATGACGTGGAGTTGTTCGCGGATGCGAACAGTTGTTACACGCCGGATGTGGCGATCGAGATGGGGCGGCGGCTCGAGGATGCGAACTATGCGATGTATGAGGAGCCGTGTCCGTATTGGGAACTCGAGTGGACCCGCGAGGTGACGGCGGCGTTGAAGATCGACGTGTCGGGCGGGGAGCAGGACAACGACATGGCGCAGTGGCGGCGGATGATTGCGATGGGGGCGGTGGATATCGTGCAGCCGGATATTTGTTATGTCGGCGGGCTGACGCGGGCGTGGCGCGTCGCGAAGATGGCGGAGGCGGCGGGGATCGTGACGAAGCCGCATGCGGCGAATGTGTCGCTGGTGACGGTGTTCACGATGCACATGCTCGCGGCGCTGCCGAAGGGCGGAGAGGTGGAGTTTTCGATCGAGGCTGACGCGGGGATCACGAAGGAGGCGCGGGCGATGTTCGAGCCGGCGTTGGAAGTAAAGGACGGAAAAGCGGTGATGCCGGAAGGGCCGGGATGGGGCGTGAGGGTGAAGGAGGAATGGTTGGCGGGGGCTGAGCGGAAGGTAACGGAAAAATAAGCTCCAAGATCCAAGCTCCAAGCTCCAGAGAAGGACCAATGGCCAAGCTCCAAGGCGGGGCGAGGATTGGTGATTGGGGTGTGGGGTTTGGAGGTTCGGCGGGGAGCAGGTGCGGGACGCGCGTGTCGGCTGTGACGGGCAGGTTGCTGAGGCGGCCGGGGCGGGTTCGGGGCATAAAGCTCCTCGCGCAGCTTGTGTGTCTTCGGGTTGCGGTGGGGAGAAATGATGATCCGTTCGGCGACGCTATGGAATATCGTCAACTCGGTGGTTCAGGCTTGAAGGTGCCGGTGCTCACGATGGGCACGGGGACGTTTGGGGGCTCGCAAAACGAGTTCTTCAAGTCGTGGGGAGCGAGTGAGGAAAAGGAGGCGACGCGGCTCGTCGATATCTGCCTGGAGGCGGGGTTGAACATGTTCGACTCGGCGGACGTGTATTCGGGCGGACGTTCGGAGGAGGTGCTGGGCGCGGCGATCAAGGGGCGGCGGGATCGCGTGCTGATTTCGACGAAAGGGACGTTTCGGTCGGGCGAGGGACCGAACGACGTCGGGTCGTCGCGGCAGCATTTGATTCAGGCGGTGGAAGGGAGTTTGCGGCGGCTGGGGACGGACTACATCGATTTGTATCAGCTGCATGGATTCGACGCGGTCGCTCCGGTGGAGGAGACGTTGCGGACGCTCGACGATTTGGTGCGCGCGGGGAAGATCCGTTACATCGGGTGCTCGAATTTCTCGGGGTGGCATTTGATGAAGTCTTTGTCGGTGTCCGAGAAATACGGATACGAACGGTATGTGGCGCATCAGGCGTATTATTCGCTCGTGGGGCGCGAGTATGAGTGGGAGTTGATGCCGCTGGCGATGGATCAGCGGGTGGGGACGGTGGTGTGGAGTCCGTTGGGTTGGGGACGGTTGACGGGGAAGATTCGGCGCGGGCAGGCGTTGCCGGAGACGACGCGGCTGCAGAGCTCGATTGCGCGTGAGGCGGGTCCGCCGGTGCCGGATGAGGAAGTCTATCGCGTGGTTGATGTGCTCGATGAGATCGCGAAGGAAATCGGAAAGAGCGTGGCGCAGATTGCGCTGAACTGGCTGCTGCAGCGGCCGACGGTGTCGACGTTGATTATCGGGGCGCGGAACGAGCAGCAGTTGCGCGACAATATTGCGGCGGTTGGGTGGAATCTAACGGCCGAGCAGGTGGCGAAGCTGGATGCGGCGACGAAGAAGACGCCGATCTACCCGTATTGGCACCAGCGCGGGTTCAAGGAGCGGAATCCGTTTCCGGTGGAGTTGGGGAATCGCGGGGAGTGAGCGAACCTCGGACGGCGAGGTGAGGTCAAACGAGCCCGACGGGGACGTCGGGCTCCGCCCTCGGGACGTGGGCGGGTCAGAGGAGTGGATGGAGAATTTTCCAGATGTTCTCGGCGAGGATCTTTTGACCTTCGGCGGTGGGGTGGATGCGGTCGGGCTGGTTGAGGCGTTCGATGCCGCCGACGTTTTCGAGGAGGAAAGGAATGAGGGCGGCGTCGTGTTGTTGAGCGACGGAGGGAAAAATTTCGGCGTATTCGCGGGAGTAGGACGCGCCCAGGGATGCGGGCATCATCATGCCGGCGACGACGAGTTGAGCGCCGGGGTATTTGGCGCGAACGCGTTCGAGGATGGCGTCGAGGTTGGCGCGGGTGACGGAAGGTTCGATGCCGCGAAGGCCGTCGTTGGCGCCGAGGGCGAGGATGAAGACATCGATGCGTTGACGGAGAATCCAGTCGATGCGGCGAAGCCCGCCGGCGGAGGTTTCGCCGCTGAGGCCGGCGTTGACGACGCGGTAGGAAAGGCCGGCGTCGGTGAGTTTCTTTTCCAGGAGCGCGGGGTAGGATTTGGCGAGCGGTTCGTCGAGGCCGTAGCCGGCGGTGAGGCTGTCGCCGAAGCAGACGATGGTTTTGGTTTGGGCGGTGGAGGCGTGAGAGAAAGAGGGGGAAGCCACGAAAAGAGCGAAGAGGGGGAAGAGGAGGAGGATTGCCCGCGAAACACGCGGGAGGGCGCGAAAGGGGGAGGAGGGAACCACGAAAAACACGAAATACACGAAAATCGGAAGAAGGGCACTTCGTGAAGGGCTGCGGTGCAGTCGGGGCAGCAGCGGAAACGCAGGACGGAGAAGATTTCGCAAGGCGGTTCGCAGCATGAGCTTTCTTTCGTGTGTTTCGTGTATTTCGTGGTGCCTTCAATGACTGATCAGACGATGTTGAAAGTCCAGCGGCTCACCAAAACGTATGCGACGGCGGCGGGGCCGCTGACGGTGTTGCAAGAGGTGAGTTTCGATGTCGCGGCAGGGGCGAGTCTGGCGATCGTGGGGCCGAGCGGGAGCGGGAAGACGACGTTGTTGGGATTGTGCGCGGGGCTGGATCGGCCGAGTGGCGGGAGCGTGCGGCTGGCGGGCGAGGAGATCGGCGAGATGAGTGAGGACGAGCGGGCGCGCGTGCGGAATGAGCACGTGGGGTTTGTGTTTCAAAACTTTCAGTTGGTGCCGACGCTGACCGCGCTGGAGAACGTGCTGGTGCCGGTGGAGCTGCGCGGAGAAACGGGACGCGAGGAGGAGGCGAAGGAGCTATTGCGAAGAGTGGGGCTGGGGGCGCGGTATGATCATTATCCGGTGCAGTTGTCGGGCGGGGAGCAGCAACGCGTGGCGCTGGCGCGGGCGTTCATGAATCGGCCGAAGATTTTGTTTTGCGACGAGCCGACGGGGAATCTCGATGGCGACACGGCGCACGCGATGGTGGATTTGATTTTCGGGATCAATCGCGAGCGGGGAACGACGCTGGTGCTGGTGACGCATGATCTGGAATTGGCGCGGAGGTGTCAGAGGGTGATTCGGCTGAAGAGCGGGAATGTGGTGAGTGATGAGGTGTTGACCGCCCGCTAAACACGCGAAAGGACGCGAAATCGGACAATGAACGAACTGATCTATCCCGAGGAAAGTTATGCGATCATGGGGGCGTGTTTTGATGTATATCGGGAGAAGGGGTGCGGGTTTCTGGAGCCAATTTATCATGACTGCATGGAGATCGAGTTGGGATTGAGAAGAATGCCGTTTGTGCATGAGCCGGCGTTGGCGCTGAGTTACAAAGGCATTCCGATCAAGCACACGTATTCGCCCGATTTCACCTGCTGGGATAAGATCGTTCTGGAGCTGAAAGCTTGTGAAAAGATTACCGAGGAGCATGTCGCACAGGTGCTGAATTATTTGAATGCGACCGGCTACCAGCTCGGGTTGTTGGTGAACTTCGGACACTATCCCAAACTGGAGTATCGGCGGATCGCGAATACCCGGGGCTTTCGCGAAGATTCGCGTGTTTAGCGGGCGACTATGAAATTCATCCTGAAAATGGCGTGGCGGGATTCGCGGGCTTCGCGGCGGCGGTTGGTGTTGGTTTCGTTTTCGATTGTGTTGGGGATTGCGGCGTTGGTGGGGATCGCGTCGGTCGGGGATAATCTGCAGCATGCGGTGGAGCAGCAGACGAAGTCGCTGCTGGGGGCGGATCTCACGGTGAACTCGCGGACGGAGTTTTCGGCGGAGGCGTTGTCGTATTTTTCTAAGCTGGGGGGGGAGTCGGCGCGGGAGATTTCGTTGCGGTCGATGGTGACGTTTCCGCAGCGGGAGTATCAGCGGCGATTGGTGCAGGTGCGGGCGATCGAGGGGGATTTTCCATTTTATGGAGAGCGGGTGACGGCGCCGGCGGATGCGATGGAGCAGGTGAAGCGGGGGGCGTTCGTGGTGCTCGAGGAGACGATCATGGTGCAGTTCGACGTGAAGCCGGGCGACGAGGTGATGATCGGCGAAGGGCGGTTCACGGTGGCGGGCGGGTTGCAGAAGATCCCGGGGGAGTCGGCGGCGGTGGCGATGTTTTCGCCGCGGGCGTATCTGTCGATGGAGTCGTTGCGCGCGGCGGGATTGGAAGGGCGCGATGCGTTCACGAATTTTCGTCTGCATCTGAAGTTGCCGGAAACGGTGGATCCGTTGGCGGTGGAAAAGGAGGCGCGGGAAAAGCTCGCGGCGGAGCGGCTGGGTTACACGACGGTGCAGGAGCGGAAGGAGGATCTCGGGGAGAATCTGCGGGACGTGTATGCGTTTCTGAGTCTGGTGGGATTCATCGCGCTTTTTCTCGGCGCGGTGGGCGTGGCGAGTGCGATGCACGTGTATGTGCGGCAGAAGATCGGGACGGTGGCGGTGCTGCGGTGTTTGGGGGCGAGTGCACGGGCGAGTTTTTCGATCTATCTCGTGCAGGGATTTTTTCTCGGGCTGATCGGCGCGGTGACGGGAGCGGTGGTGGGCGTGGCGGTGCAGGTGATGCTGCCGCTGATGTTGAAGGATTTTCTGCCGTTTGAGGTGGAGACGGTGATCTCGTGGCCGGCGGTGTTGCGGGGAGCGGGCGCGGGATTGGTGATTTGTGTGTTGTTCGCGCTGCTGCCGTTGCTCGCGGTGCGGCGGGTGTCGCCGTTGCTGGCGATTCGGTCGGCGCAGGGCGAGAGCACGAAGGCGGATCCGTGGCGGAAGTGGATTTTTCTGGGGATCGCGGCGGCGATCGCGGGGTTTGCGATTTTGCAGGCGGGCAGCGTGCGGGTGGGTGGCGGGTTTGCGGTGGGGTTGGGTGTGGCGTTTGCGCTGCTGGCCGGGCTGGCGCGGGTGATCATTTGGGGCGCGCGGCGGTTTGTGCCGAAGCGCGGGTTGCCGTATGTGGTGCGACAGGGGCTGGCGAATCTGCATCGGCCGAACAATCGGACGGTGTTGTTGCTGCTGTCGTTGGGGCTGGGGACTTTTTTGATGGTTACGCTCGTGCTGACGCGCGCGACGCTGGTGGCGAAGATTGAAGGAATCGGCGGCGAGAATCGTCCGAATTTGATGTTCTTCGACGTGCAGGAAGATCAGCGCGAGCGGCTGGAGGAACTGGCGCGCGAGAATGGGACGCCGGTGATGTCGAGTGCGCCGATGGTGACGATGCGGCTGGTGGAGTTGAAAGGACAGAGTGTGGAGGTGCTGCTGCGCGATCCGAACTCGGGCGTGGCGGGCTGGGCGTTGCGGCGGGAGTATCGGTCGACGTATCGTGCTGAACTTTCGGATACAGAGACGTTGATGGAGGGGGAGTTTGTCGGGCGGGTGGTGGAAGGGACGGAGCCGGTGCCGGTGTCGTTGGAGGTGGGGCTGGCGCAGCAGTTGGGCGTGAAGATTGGAGATGAACTGACCTTCGATGTGCAGGGCGTGCCGGTGACGGTGGTGGTGGGGAGTTTGCGGCGGGTGGAGTGGCAGCGGTTGCAGCCGAACTTTTTCGTGGTGTTTCCGGAAGGCGTGTTGGAGCCGGCGCCGAAGACGTTTATTGCGCCGGTGCGGACGCCGACGGCGGAGGCGTCGGCGAAGATTCAGCAGGCGGTGGGGCGGGAGTTGCCGAGCGTGTCGGCGATCGATCTGCGGCTGATCCTGGAGACCTTCGACAGCATTTTTTCGAAGGCGGCGTTCGTGATCTCGTTCATGGCGGGATTCACGGTGTTGACGGGCGTGATCGTGCTGGCGGGGGCGATTTTGTCGGGGCGGTTTCAGCGGGTGCGCGAGACGGTGTTGCTGCGGACGCTGGGCGCGACGCGGCGGCAGTTGCAGCAGATTCAGGTCGTGGAGTATGTGGTGCTCGGCGTGCTGGCGGCGGTGACGGGCGGGGGGCTCGCGGTGGGGGCGAATGCGGCGTTGGCGCATTGGGTGTTCAAGGCGCCGTTCGTGTGGGCGCCGGGGGCGCTGGCGGCGTCGGTTGTCGGCGCGGTCGCAATCACGTTGATTACGGGGATGGTGACGAATCGGGGGATCACGCGGCATCCGCCGTTGGAAGTGTTGCGGCAGGAAACGTGACGCCGTGGCGCGCGGGCGCGTCGCGGAAGTGACAAGTGGGAAGGGACAAGTAACAAGAGGATGCCGCTGCGGCTGCGTGCGGGAGCGAGGAGGAGTGTATCTTGTTACTTGATACTTATTACTTGTTACTTCCTCTTCCTCACATGGCACGTGTAGTTACTTTTCATTACACATTGCGCGATCCGGACGGGCGCGTGATCGATACGTCGGCGGGCGGTGAGGCGGTGACGTATCTCGAAGGGGCGGGGCAGATCATCGATGGGCTCGACGAGCAATTGCGGACGGTCGAGGCGGGAGCGAAGGTGCGCGTGCAGGTGCCGGCGGCGAAGGCGTATGGGGAACGCGACGATGAGCAGGTGCAGCGGGTGCGGCGTGAATTGCTGCCCGTCGAAGGCGAGCTAAACGTGGGGGATGCGTTTCAGGCGGGGACGGATCGGCATGCGCCGGTGGTGGTCGTCGCGGCGATCGAAGGCGACGAGGTGTTGCTCGATGCGAATCATCCGTTGGCGGGCGTGGATTTGACGTTCGATGTCGAAGTGTTGAGTGCGCGGGCGGCGACGACGGAGGAGTTGCGGCACGGGCATGCGCACGGGGCGGGGGAGTGCGGGTGCGGGTGAACCCGACGGGAAGTTGGGTCCTTCGTGGAGTGTGTCCCGGAGATAAAACCCATAAAGGCCGAGCCCTCACGAGTGTTCATACTGCGAAGAGCAGACCACGATTTTCTCGGTAGGCCCGCTTCGATGCTCCAAGTGGATTCTTCGCTTCGCTCAGAATGACACAATTCGGGAGGCGTGTAGAATTCTTCAAACGATCGTGATCGGGGGCGGCTGGAGTTTCGCGATTTCGGCCATGATGCGGGTGCTCGCGATTTGGTAGCGGTCTTTGCCGGCTTCGGGTGCGTCGTAAGCGGACGGCGGAATGGGGCGTCCAAAGACGACGGATACGGGCGTGCCGAGGCGGGGGAATTTCACACCTTTGCCGTAGGCTTCGAAAGAGCCGAAGATGCGGGCGGGAATGACGGGAACCTGCGAGCGGCAGACGATGAAGCCGACGCCGGCTTTGGGTGATTGAAGTTCGCCGTTGGGCGAGCGGGTGCCTTCGGGGAAAAGGATGAGGCCTTTGTTGTCCTTGAGGGCACGGAGGACGCGTTTGAGGGCGCTGACGTCCTGACCGCCGTCGCGGTCGACGGGGATGGTGCCGACGGCGTCGAGCCACCAGGAAGCGACGCCGCGTTTCCAAAGGGTTTTGCGGGCGAAGAAGCAGAGCTGGCGGGGGACCTGGCAGCCGATGAACGGCGGGTCGAGGAAGCTGAGGTGGTTGGCGGCGATGAGAAACGCGCCGTCGTGCGGGAGGTTTTCGCGGCCGGCGACCTCGCCGCGGAAGAACATGCGATAGAGAACGGTGATGACGTAGTGGAAGAAGCCGTAGATCGGCTCCATCGCGTTTTGCGGGAAGGCGCGGCTCATGCGGATTCGGGAGAGCCGAGTTTGGCGGCGATGGCGGCGGACATTTGGGCGACGACCTGTTCGAGCGTGAGGAAGGTGCTGTCGATTACGGTGGCGCCGCGCAGACTTTCGTCGAGCCGGGCGCGATCGAGGGTGTCGCGGCGTGCGACTTGATCGTGCTGGCCCTGTTGCTCGCGGCGGCGGGCGCGTTCCTCGGGATCGGCGAAGAGGAAGAAGCGGAGATCGGCGTCGGGGAAGATTTTCGAGCCGATGTCGCGGCCCTCCATGACGAGGCCGCGGAAGTGGTGGGCGCGAGCGGTGTCGGCCTGGCTGCGTTGGTAGTCGAGGAGCGCGGCGCGGAGCTCGGGGATCGCGGCGAAGAGGGCGACGGAAGCGTTGACGGCCGGCGTCCGGATGTCGGCGTCGGGGATGACGCGGCCACCGATTTCCATGGCGGCGGAACGGCCGGTGACGCGGGTGGAGAAGCGGAGGGCGGCGAGGGCGGATTTGACGGCGTCGTGGTTTTGTGGAGACACGCCGCGGTGGAGAAGCTCGGCGGTGACGGCGCGGTAGAAGGAGCCGGTGTCGACGTGGAGCAGGTTGAATTTCTCGCTGAGGGCGCGCGACGTGGAGGATTTGCCGGAGGCGGCGCCGCCGTCGATGGCGACAATGATGAAGGGCGAGGGAGTCACTTTGTTTTCAACCACGGATGGACACGGATGGACGCGGATAGGCTAAACGCGGAGGCGCTGACAAATGGAAGAACGATGTTGTGAACCACGAATGGACACGAATGAACACGAATGGCGGTGCGAGGCAGATAGGTCGAATGGCGGAACGCTCACCCCGACGAGTCGGGGCAGGCTGCGTTGCGCTACTGTGCGGATGAAGCGGAGTGGGAGTGGGTTCGGAGGGTGGCGAGGACGTCGAAGAACGTGGGGAAGGTTTTGGCGCAGCAGGCGGGGTTGCGGATGGAGAGCCAGGGGCGGCCGTCGCGGCGGAGGTCGTGGCAGCCGAGGATGGCGAAGCTCATGGCGAAACGATGGTCGCCGTAGGTTTCGATTTCGACGTCGGGCGTGAGCGGGCGCGGCGTGATGGTGAGGGAGTCTTCGGTTTCGACGACGTCCTGGCCAAGTTTTTGGAGTTCGCGGGCCATGCCGGCGACGCGATCGGTTTCCTGTTTGCGCGTGTGGGCGATGCCGGTGATGCGCGTGGGGCCGGAGAGAAGCGGGGCGATGGCGGCGAGGGTGAGGAAAGTGTCGGAGATCTCGCGAAAATCTTCGGTGAGCGCGGCGCCGGGCGCGCGTTGCGTGGCGCGCGTGAGAAATTCGATGAAGGCGGAATCGCCTTGGAGGCCTTGGCCGGGCGGGCGGAGTCCGGGGAGATCGAGCGAGCCGCCGACGACGGCGGGCAGGGCTTGGAAGTAGCTGGCGGCGGTGGCGTCGGGCTCGATGAGGTAGGTGGATTGCGCGCGGTAAGAAGCGGGTTTGATGTGGAAAGGCGTGTTGGCGGGTGGGCGTGGAATCGAGATGCCGAACTCGGCCATGAGGCGGAGGGTCATCTCGACGAACGTCCAGCGGACGCTACCGACGAGGGAAATTTCGACGGGCGCGGCGGCGAGCGGCGCGACCATGAGGAGCGCGGAGAGGAGTTGGCTGCTTTCGGAAGCGTCGAGGGAGACGGCGCCGCCGCGGAGGCCGCGGGCGTGGATTTCGAGCGGGAAGAAACCCTCTTCGCCGGTGCAACGGATGTCGGCGCCGAGGGCGCGAAGGGCGTCGATGAGTTGTTTCATCGGGCGCTTGCGCATCTGCGGGACGCCATCGATGCGGTAGATACCGTGCGGGGCGACGGCGCAGAGGGCGGTGAGGAAACGGGCGGCGGTGCCGGCGAGGCCGACGAAGAGGTCGACGGGTTGGGTGGGGTAGCCGTGGGGTTGGGGGCGGACGCCGATTTCGCGGGTGGATTCGTCGAGCGAAATTTCGAAGCCGAGCGTGCGAAGCGCGTCGGACATCAGGTGCGTGTCTTCGCTGAAGAGAGCGCCGGAGAGGGTGACGGGCTGGTTGCTGAGGGCGGCGAGGGCGAGGGCGCGGTTGGTAAGGCTTTTGGAGCCGGGAAGGATGACGGAGCCGCGGGCGGGGCGGGTGAAAGGTTGAATCGGGAGGATGGGAGGGAGCGGCATCGAGAGAGTGGGCGCGGTGGCGAAGCACGGACGCCTCGGAGAGGCGTCCCTACCGGCGTTCAGGGACGGAATTGGCGGCGGTAGTCGTGGCCGCGTTCGAGGTGGGCGACGACTTGGACGTAGTCGCGGTTGGCGAGGGCGGATTTGAAGGTGTGGAGTTCGTTTTCGAATTCGGTGAGGGCGCGGAGAACTTCGTCGCGGTTTTGTTCGAGTATGGTGCGCCAGAGTTGCGGATCGCTGGCGGCGATGCGGGTGGTGTCGCGGAGGCCGCCGCCGGCGTGGTTGCGCCAGTTGGGATTCTTGTGGGCGAGGAAGGCGCAGAGGGTGGAGGCGAGGACTTGGGGGAGGTGGCTGATGTGTGCGACGATTTCGTCGTGGGTGTCGGGGGAGACGGTGACGGGCTCGGCGCCGAGATCGCGCCAGAAGCGGGTGACGGTTTCGGCGGCGGCGGGGGCGGTCTCGGGAAGCGGGGTGATGAAACAGGTGCGGTTGTTGAAGAGATCGGGCGTGCCGTGTTCCCAACCGGTTTTTTCGGAGCCGGCCATGGGATGGGCGCCGACGAAGTGAGCGCGGCCGGCGAGGGCGGCGTGGCCGAGACGGGAGATTTCGCCTTTGACGCTGCCGACGTCGGTGACGATGGCGCCGGGCGCGAGGTGCGGGGCGATTTGGCGGGTGAGATCGACGATGCGATCGACGGGGGCGGCGATGACGACGAGGGAGGCGTCGCGGACGGCGGCTTCGGGGGTGTCGGCGACGTGATCGCACCACGGTTGTTCGCGGAGGGCGACGCGGGTTTCGGGACGGCGGGCCCAGATGGCGATGCGATTGGCGATGCCGTGGGCGCGGGCGGCGCGTGCGACGGATCCACCGAGGAGGCCAGGAGCGAGGATGGCGAGGGAGGTGGACATGATGGTGAGCGCGGAAGGAGAGAGGAAAGCGGGGCGAGAGGTGGTGTCGAGTCTCGGAGGACGAGGAGAAATCCCGCGGCTGCGCCTGGGACAAAAGGGAGAATGGTTTACCGCTTGGCCGGGTTGGGGCGGGCGTTCTAGCGTGCGGCATCTTGTCTGCGCGCGCGCCTGTCATTGCCTATCTCTTCACGACCTTTCCGAAAGCGACGGAAACCTTTCTGCAGCGGGAAATCATCGCGATGCGCGCGCATGGGGTGGAGATGAAGCTGTATTCGCTGTGGGGCGGCGGCGGGAATTTTCGGGGGATGCCGGTGCGGCGGTTCAACAAGTGGCGGCTGCTGACGCTGTTTTGGATGATTCCGTATGAGTCGTGGCGGCGTCCGGACGTGTTGCGGCAGGTGTTGCACGGGCTGTTCACGCGGAAGGCGCCCTCGTGGCTGAATTTTTGGGAGAACATGCTGGGGGCGGGATTCGCGTGTTTGTTTGCGCGGGAGTTTCGGCGGGAGCGGCCGGCGTTGGTGCATGCGGCGTGGGGCGGAGGGCCGGCGACGGCGGCGTGGTTGTTGTGGCGGCTGGATGGGCATCGGTTCAGTGCGGCGGCGCATGCGTATGATATTTTTGAGCACGGCGGGGATTGGTGGCTGAACGAGAAGCTGGAGCATGCGGCGTTTGTGCATACGTCGACGGAGATGGGGCGGGCGGCGCTGATTGAGCGCGGACTGGCGGCGGAAAAAATCGTGTGCATCCGGCGCGGGCTGGAGCAGTTGCCGGCGTTGAAGCCGTTGCGGTCGGATCGGACGCGGCTGCGGATCGTGTGCATCGCGCGGCTGGTGGAAAAGAAAGGGCTGCGGCACCAGATGCGGATTTATGCGGCGCTGAAGAAAGCGGGCGTGGCGTTCGAGGCGCGGATCGTGGGCGACGGGCCGTTGCGGGAGGAGTTGGAGACGCTGGCGGGGAAATTGGGCGTCGCGGCATCGGTGGCGTTCACGGGACATCTGGCGCAGCACGACGTGTGGGCGCAGCTGACATGGGCGGATGTGCTGGTGCACTCGGGCGTGGTGGCGGCGAGCGGAGACCGCGATGGGCTGCCGAATGTGATTCCGGAGGCGATGGCGATTGGGGCGGTGGTGGTGACGTCGCCGGCGGCGGCGACGACGGAGGCGATCACGGATGGCGTGACGGGGTTGGTGGCGAATGTGGAGAAGGTGGAGGAATGGGTCGCGGCGTTGCGGAGAGTGGCGGCGGAGGACGGACTCGCGGAGAGATTGCGGAGCGGGGCGCGGCGGTGGGTGGAGGAGAACTTCGATGCGCACCGCAACGCGGAGCAGGTGCTCGCGCAGTTTCGGCGGGCGATGGGTGCAGGAGTGCGAACCACGGATGGACTCGGATGAACGCGGATCCGGGGCGCATGAGAGGTCGCGGCGATGGTGATGAATGAAACCACGAATGGACACGAAGGGACACGAATTGCTGAAGGTATGATTTTTTTCGATACGACGAAAACGGGTTCGGTGAAGCATCGCTCGGGGTTGGCGCGACTGAGCGAGCGGCTGCGGCGCGCGTGGGGGGCGGAGGCGCAGGCGGGGAGCTGGACGGACGCGCGCGAGCGGTTGGGAAAGGACGACTGGTTCGTGACGAGCGAACTGTTTTCGGAAGCGGAGCGGCCGGGATTTGGGGAGTTCGTGCGGTCGCGGGGGTGTCGAACGGCGGCGATTTTTGCGGATGCGATTCCGATCAAGCACCCGCACATCACGTGGCCGCACAGTGTGGCGCGGCATCCGCATTATATGAAAATGCTGGCGGAGTTTGAGCGCGTGTGGGCGATTTCGGCGGCGAGTCAGGAGGAGTTGCTGGGCTACTGGAAATGGATGGGGCTGGAGAGGACACCGACGGTGGAGGTGTTGCCGCTGGGCGCGGATTTCGATGGGTCGGAGCGCTCGACGACGACCGAGGAAAGAACGACGGAGAAAAGAGGCCTGCTGTGCGTGGGGATTTTGGAGCCGCGGAAGAACCAGATGTTTTTGTTGGACGTCTGTGAGGAGTTGTGGGCGAGCGGGCTGGAGTTCGAATTGCACCTCGTGGGGCGGGTGAATCCGCATTTCGGAAAGCCGATCGTGAAGCGGATTCGCGCGATGGCGCGGCGGTATCCGGGATTGAACTACCACGAGGCGGCGAGCGACGAACTGCTGGCGGAGCTTTATGCGAGCGTGCGGGCGACGGTGTTTCCGACGATCGCGGAAGGGTGCGGGCTGCCGCTGCTGGAGTCGTTGTGGCGCGGGGTGCCGTGCGTGTGCAGCGATTTGCCGGTGTTGCGCGAAAATGCGGACGGCGGCGGATGCGTTGCGGTGGCGGTGAACGATCGCGAGGCGTGGGCGACGGCGTTGCGCGCGGTGATCGAGAGCGATGCGTTGCGCGGTGAGTTGGTGCGCGCGGCGGTGACGCGGGAGTTGCCGACGTGGAAAGGGGCGGCGGAGGTGTTGCGGCGGGGATTGGGGTGAGAGGCGCGGGAAGGAAATGCGCGGTGGGGGCACCGCGCCTCCACTGGAAGGGTTACAGCCGTTTGACGGCGTAGGCCATGGCTTCGGCGATCTTCTCGAGCTGCTCGTCGGTGTGCATGGCGGAGATGGCGGTGCGGATGAGGTCCTTGCCGGCGGGGACCGCGGGAGCGATCGACATGACGGTGAAGACCCCTTTGTCCATGAGCGTGCGCCAGAAAGGATAGACGCGTTCCTTCGAGCCGAGGACGATTGGAACGGCGGGGGTTTCGCTGCCCCAGAGATCGAGGCCGAGGCTTTTCAGCATCGCGCGGTATTTCTTGGTGTTGGACCAGAGGCGCTCGTGATGTTCGGGCTCGGTTTGCATGACCTCGAGCGCGGCTTCGGCGCAGGCGGCTTGGGCGGGGCTGATCGCGGCGCTGAAGATGGTTTGGCGCGAGTGCGAACGGAGGTATTCGATGACGTCGCGGGAGGCGGCGATGAAGCCGCCGGTGCTGGCGAGAGATTTCGAGAGCGAGCCGCAGACGACGTCGACGCGGTCGTTGAGTTTGAAGTGGTCGACGGTGCCGCGGCCTTGGCGGCCGAGGACGCCGAAACCGTGGGCGTCGTCGAGCACGGAGAAGCAGGAGGCCTCGTCGGCGATGTCGATGAGCTCGGGGAGGCGCGCGATGTGGCCCTCCATCGAGTAAACGCCCTCGACGACAAGCATCTTCGGAGCGTCGGAACTTGTTGCGGCGATAACGGCGCGGAGGTCGTCGGGGCTGTTGTGCGAGAAACGTTCGACGGTGGCGAGGGAGAGGCGGATGCCGTCCCAGAGGCAGGAGTGGATGTTTTTGTCGGCGTAGATGACGTCGCCCTTTTGCGCGAAGGAAGCGACGCTCGAGAGGCAGGAGAGGTAGCCGGCGGCGTGGATGTGGCAGGCTTCGCGGCCGAGGAAGGCGGCGAGTTTTTCTTCGAGGCGGAGGTGGTAGGCGCGGGAGCCGTTGGACGGGCGGGCGCCGGTGGTGGACGTGCCCCATTTTTGCAGGGCGGCGCGACCGGCTTCGATGACCTTCGGGTGAAAGGAGAGCCCGAGATAATCGTTGCTGGAGAGCATGATCATCTCGCGGCCGTCGAGCTTCACGGTGGTGCCCTGCTGCCACTCCATGGCGTGATAGTAAGGCGCGTAGCGCAGGCGCATCTTCGTCGCGTAGTCGTCGCGACAACGGGCGAGGATGCCTTTCTTCTCTTTAAGGAAAAATGATAGCGCCATGGAACGAGCCGGGGAGGCTAGGTGGCGGGTGGGGGTTGGCAAACTCGAAACCGGGAGGGGAAGCGTGCGCGAGCTCGCGGCCTACCGATCAGGGGTTGGCGAACCAGCGGAGGAGGGCGTGGGCGGCGTCGGAGTAGGTGACGGCTTCTTGGCGTGGAATACGTTGGGTGAGGAAGAGAGCGAAGAGGGCGAGATTCCACACGACGGCGAGCAGGGCGGCGATAGTTGCGATGAGGTGGAGGGATTTGCGGCGGGCGGCCGCGGTGAGGAGCGCGGCGAAGCCGATCATGGCGAACAACGTTGGGACTTCGAAGGCGCGATAGCCGAAGGATGAGCCGAGCCACCAAGTCGGCCACGCAGCGTGGAGGAAAACGATGACGACGAGGGAGAAGAGCCAGGTGATGCCCTCGAGGCGGCGCCAACCCCAGATCGCGAACGCGGCGATGGCGGGCAGGAGCAGCGGATGCCAATAGAACCAGCCGTGGCGGGGAGAGAAGAGGACCTCGAAGAGGTAGAGTTGGGAGAAATCGAAACGTTCGCCGCCGTAAGTGTAGGCGATCCACGAGCCGAAAAGGATGCGCCAGGCGAGGAGTTGGAGAGCGGCGGGAATCAGCGCGCCGGCGAGGAGAGCGGCGATGGCGCGGAAGGAGCGAAGGTGCGGCAGGATCAACGCGGCGGGCATCGCGAGGTAGATGAGCGCGACGTTACGGGTGACGAAGAGCATCGCGGAGGCGAAGCCGAGGAGCGCCCAGATCCGGACGGGTGCATCCGATTCGCGGATACGCAGAGCGCACCAGAAGGCGAGGACAGCGAGGACGAACACCTGGCTGTGGCTCATGGAGAGCCGCGCGGTTTGGTAGTAGATGAGCGGACTGGCGAGCCAGACGATGAGGGTGGCGGACGCGGCGGTGGCGGGGAAGAAGCGGGCGACGATGCGGCAGGCGAGCCAGAGGCCGGCGGCGGCGTAGAGGAGCTGGCCGAACCAAGCGGCGGAGAGATAGATCGGTTCGAAACCGGTGGAGTCCGCGGGAGCGAACGCGTGCGCGACGAGGAAAAACGGCAAGCTGCCGAGAGCCCAACCGGGCGGGTATTTGTTGACGACGAAACCGGTGTCGGTGCGGGGCGCGGACAGGGCGTCGTCGCGCACGCCCGAGTGCAAGGTGGAGGCTTGTTCGAGCTGGTTGGTGAAATCGAGGTCGCCGTCGATGACAACGCTGGGCAGCCAGAAGTAGTAGAAGCTATCGTCCCAGCCTTGGAGGATCGGCTTTCGCTCGGGACCGAACATGTCCCAGGCGGGCCACGCGACGCCGACGGCGGCGACGGCGACGCAGAGCGCGATGAGCAGAGGAGTCAGTCGCGACGGCGCGGAAGCGTGCGTATCCATGTTTCCA
Organism: Verrucomicrobiota bacterium; assembly: GCA_023391285.1. GTDB lineage: Bacteria > Verrucomicrobiota > Verrucomicrobiia > Opitutales > Opitutaceae > Opitutus. The sequence goes on along the minus strand of JAEWBF010000002.1, from coordinate 6,974 downwards.
ATTCACGGGTGTAGTCGGCCCACGATTTGAACGTGCGCTGGCGGGCGGCGGCGGAAAGGCCGGCGAGACGGGAAGGCGTTTGCAGAAGAGATTCGATGGCGGCGGCGATGGAGGCGGAATCGACGGAATCGAGGGCGAGGCAGCCGCCGTGGAGGGAAATTTCGCCGAGGGCGCCGCGGGCGGAGCAGATGCACGGTTTGCCGCGGGCGAGACTTTCGATGACGGGGAGCCCGAAGCCTTCGGCGACGGAAGGGTAAACCGTGAAGGCGCAGTCGGCGTAAGCTTGCGCGATGGTTTCGTCGGACGCGGGGCCATCGTAGCGAAGCGGACGGCCGGCGGCTTGAAGGGATTTAAGGCGGGCGAGGGTGGCGGCGCCAGTGGCGTTGGCGTGGCCGATGAGACGGAGTTCGAACGTGGCGCCGCGCGACCAGAGGGATTCGGCGGCGTCGAGGAGGGCGAGGTGGTTTTTGCGGCCTTCGAGAGTGCCGATGCTGAGGACAACGGGACTACGGACCACGGGACTACGGACCACGGGACTACGGACTACGGGACTACGGACTACGGGGCGACGGGACGACGGAACGACGGGACCGCGAGACAACGGAAGGGAAGTGTCATCTAATGTATGACACTTTTCGACGTCCACGCCGAGGGGGAGGGCGAGGACGGGGGGCGGGGTGGAGATGCCGAGCCACTGCCAATAGGAAAGGAGGGAATCGCGGGAGTCGGCGGAGATGGCGGCGATCCCATCGAAGTGGAGGAGTTCGCGGAGGTAGGCGGGGAAACGGGCGACGGTGGCGGGCGGGGTGAATTCGGGAAAGCGGAGCGGAAGGGCGTCGAGGAAGAGGGCGACGCGCGGGCCGCGGACGTGGGGAAAGAGTTTGGGAAAGTTGCGCGCGACGGCGGGGGTGAAAAGTTCGGGCTCGATGAGGGCATCGAAGTCGCCGCGGAGCGCGTGGGCGGAGGGGCGGCCGAAGGTGCGACGGAGGCGTCCGCGAAGTTGGGCGGCGAGCGGCCAATGGGCGCCGCGTTTACGTCCGCCTTGCGTTTGGGCGAGGTTGGCGAGTTCCCAGTTCTCGAGCGGGCGCCAGGTATCGAGGAACGGATCGAGCGTGATGGGCTGGGCTTTGGGGGCGAGGTGCTGAAGGATCGCGCGCGCCACGCGTTGGATGCCGGTGCGTGCCGGAGTGTGGCTCGTGTGGGAGAGATCGATCAGCAGCATGGACCGGAAAAGCGCGACGTTGGCACTAATCGGCGTGTTCCGGAAGGCGGATGTTGGCGGATTTGATCAGGGAGAAGTCGGCGGCTTCGAACAGCGGGACGTTCGGAGAGGAAGCAGGCAAGTGTGGACGGCCGACGAGGAGGGCGGACGCGGGTGGAGCGTCGGGGGCGTCGGCGCGGAGGATGGTTTTGCGGAGATAACCCGCGGGGTGTTGGTGAGCGCCGAAGACGATTGGTGTATCAGGAAGAAAATACGCGGCCCACATGCTGTAGAAAAACGGATAGGGAAACGTGGCGGGCTCGACGCGCACGGCTTCGAGTCGGGTGCTGGATTGAGAGTCGCGCAACGCGAGCCAGTCGTGAGTGAGGGCTTTGCGCTGCGACCATTTGTGTTGTTCGAGCGCGTGGAAGACGACAGCGCAGGCGAAGAAGGCGAGGAGACTGGCGCGGAAAAGCGCGGTGATTGCGGCGGAAGTGAAGCGGGGCGAAACCGCTACGGGGAGGACCGCGGCGAGGAAGAGGGCGGAGAACTGGGCGGACTTTTGCCAGCCGTAGCTGAAATCGGCGAGGAGCGTATAAACGAGGAGGAGTGCGCCGCCCGACAGCGAAGCGGCAGCAGCGAAGCGATCGTGGGCGTGGCGAACCGCGATGACGAGGGCCGCGAGCAGGAGGAGCGAGGCGAGGAGGCACCACGTGGGCCCGAGAAAAAGCGCGGCGGGGATGGAGAGCGTGGCGAGCGCAGGGGCGTATTGGAATGCGTGGAGTTGGGCGAAGATGTCGATCCAATCGATGTCGATGCGCGCGACGGTGATCGAGTGGAGGAGACCGTGGAAGGCCCGGACGGACGTGGCGGGGTTGAGGAAGAAGCCGAGCGCGAGGGCAATCAGGAGCGGTGTGAAGGAGGCGTGAGGTTCGCGGAGGTGGCGGAGGAACAACAGGACGCAGGGGATCGCGATGAACGGGAGCAACTCGGGGTAGCTGTGGAACAGGGCGTGGATCGCGAGGACGAGGAAAGCGAGCCAGGCGGGGCGATCAGGGCTGCGGGCGAGGGTGCGAGAAAAGGCGACAACGGTGGCGGCGCCGGCGAGGGCGCCGAAGAGATTGGGGAGATTGCCGTTGTTGCGGGAGAAGAGGAAGAGCGGCTGGAAGAGGACGAGCGCGGCGGTGGCGAGCCAGCCGAGCCGGTGTAACCAGAAAGTGGTGACAACGAGAAAGGCGGCGGCGATCCAGGCGGGGAGGAGCGCGGCGGTGGCGGCGAGGTAGATTTCGACGGGATCGCGGACGGTGAGCGAGGCGACGGCGGCGAGAAGGTTTTCGGCGGCGACGCGGCCCCATTGCGGCTGCCAGCCGGAAAAGGCGGCAGTGATGTTGGCCCAAGGGTGCGCGGGATCGACGGCGGCGATCTCCATGTAGGTGTGCGCTTGAAGACGCTTTGCGCCGGAGATCCAGAAGTAGGCGTCGTGGTTGGCGGAGGCGTCGTAGAAGACGAGACCGGGGCGGGAGAGTTCGGGCGAGACGAGGGCGGCGAGGGAGAGGACGGCGAGCGCGAGAGCGAAGAGCGATTTGCGAGAGCGGAGTGTGTGAGCGATGTCGTGTTGAAGCTGAGCGCGGGTGGGGTGGTGGAAGAGCGGCGCGGCGGCGGGCCAGAAACAGAGGGCGGAGACGAAGGCGGAGAGCGGGAGAAAGAAGTTCGCGATCGATAGGCTGAAGGAGAGGACAAACAGGCCGGCGAGGAGCGCGACGGCGAGACGTGTGGCGGGCGTGAAGGAGTGAAGCCGCGCGGCGAGAGCGTAGCCGTTGAGGAGAAGGGCGAGCGGGAGAGCGGCGAGGAGGAGGAGCGCAGTGGGGGACATGTCAGCGCGAGGGCGATGGCGCTCGGAACGGGCGAGCGGCATGCGAGCGTCTAACTGGATGTCGAACCAGCCTTCGGCTAGACTTCGCTTCGCTCAGAATGACAAAAGAGGGGATAACAAAGAGAGGGTGCCAGCTCTGGCCTAGAAGGTGGCGATGGATTCGAGACGGCGGCGGTAGAGGGTGCCGACGGCGGTGGGGGAGAAACGGGTTTCGATGGTGGCGCGGGCGGCGGCGCCGAGCGAGGCGGCGAGGGCGCGGTCGTTGAAGAGGCGTTGCATCCATTCGGCGGCGTGGGCGGTGTCGGGTTGGGCCCAGAGTTGTCCTTTGCTGTAAGGGCCGTGGCTGCGCTCGATCGGGACGAGGGAGGAGCGGACGGGGCAGCCGTTGGTGGCGTCGAGGTATTCGGCGGTGGCGGACCAGTCGGTGGAAATCACGGGTTTGCCGAGATACATGCATTCGGCGACGGCGAGGCCGAAACCCTCGGAGCGGTGGAGGGAAACGAAGCAATCGCAGGCGGCTTCGAGGCGGTAAATGTCTTCGCGCGGGAGCGTGCCGGTGAGGAGAACGGTGCCGGGGAGATCGCGCACGGAGGCTTGGAGCGCGGCGAAGTCGTCGGGGTTTTGTTTCGCATTTTGGACCTTGATGACGAGGGCGGCGCCGCGATGGACGAGGCCGGAGGCGCGAAAGGCCTCGATGACGGCGCGGGGGTTTTTGCGTTCGGAGTAGGAGTTGAGATCGTAGAGGAAGAGGAAGAGGAATTTGTCGGGCGGGAGATTGAAGTGGGCGCGATGGTCGCCGGTGGGGCGGTTGAAGGAAATCGCGTGCGGCATCGCGAGAACGGGGAGGGGAGATTTGGTGGCGATGGCGCTGCGGGCGAAATCGCTCGGGGTCCAAATTTCCTGGAAGTAGGTGAAGTTGGGGACCCACGGGTCGGGGAACTCGAGAAGTTCCCAGGCCCAGTAGCCGATGTTGTATTTGCCGGCGCGGAACGCTTTGCCGTGGTGGTGATCGATGTCGCGGGAGGCGGGGGCGTCGATGTGGACGATGTTGACGCGGTAGGGGTTTGTTTCCTGCAGCTGGGCGGCGAAGGACGTGTCGGTTTGCGGATTCTTGCAGTGGAGCTTGAGCGGGACGAGGGCGGTGGCGATGCCGGCGGCCTGGGCGGCGCGGGCCATGCAGCGGGCGGATTCGCCGACGCCGAGATCGGCGGTGAGGAAGCCGATGAGATTGAACTCGAGACGCGTGCGCTGGCGGGCGAAGGCGAGCGAGTAGGCGGCGTGGCGCAGAGAGAAATCGAAGATCGTTTCGCCGGAGTCGGTGGCCAGCGTGGCGATGCGGAGCTGACGGTTTTTGGTTTGGGTGCGGAAGTGTTGGAGGGGGGCGAGGCCGGAGATGCGACCGAGCCAGGCGAGGAAGTTGGTGACGCTGACGCCGCCGAGACGAAGAACGATGCGCGGGCCGCGGGCGGCGGAGTCGGGCGGAAGCGGGATGCGGATTTCGAACGGAGCGGGCTCGAGGTCGCGGAGTGTCGCGACGGGGCGGCCGTCGAGCAGGCAAGTGAGCGTGGGCGGGCTTTGCTCGAGCGAGCGGGCGTTCGGGTGCGGGCGGAATTCGCCGCGAAGGACGAGTTCGTCGACGCCATGGCACGGAGGCAATTGGAGGAAACCCTCTTCGCGCAGCCAGGCGGAGTCGGTGGAAAAATCGTCGTAGAAAAGACCGCCGTAACGGGCAACGCGCCACGATTGGGCGTCGCTAGGCGATGAAGAGCGGGCCGGAGGCATGCGGTTGAAAGAGCCGGGGAGAATTGGGCGCGCGAGAAAGGTTGGGAAGGATTTTTGCGGCGGGAGGCGTTAACCGCAGAGAGCGCGAGATCGCAAAAGGAGCTGGGCAGGTGGCTCAGGGCGCTGGCCGGAAGGTAGCTTGGAGGTCGGCGAGGGCGAAGCCGATTTGGCGAGGGTCGCCGGGGGAGGCGCGGCGGACGGGACCTTCGAAGTGCCAGACGAGGCGGTGTGAGCCGGCGGGGAGAGTGAGATCGACTTCGTGGTGTGGGCGGGTTTGCCACGAGGTGGGGGCGCGCCAGATCTCCCGGTTGTCGAGTTCGAGGCGAACTTGGCCGGGGCTGCCGCTGAAAGCGGTGAACGCGAGTTGGACGGTGGCGGGTGTTTCGAGACGGAAGCCAACGGAAGCGTTGCGGCCAGCCCAGCGCCAGAGGGACGAGGCATTGCGTTCCGGTCCGTGCCAGCCGTCGAGGAGTGCGAGGCGCGGAGCGGAATCGGGCGCGGCGGGATTCCACGGAGGGAGGATGCGCGGATCAAAAAGGTTGGGCAGGACGGGTGTGGGCTGCGGTTGAAGGCGGATGACGTGGATGTGGGGGAGCGAGGTCTGCGGGATTTCGTGGCGGCCGGCGGCGTGGAGTTCGGAAAGAAGGCGATCAGTTCGGGCGGGCGAGGCGCGTTGATCGATCCAGAGGGCGTCGAAGCCGGCGGATTCCAAGGTGGAGAGGAGAAGAGGAGTCGGCGCGTGGGCGAGGGCGTCGAGGTAAGTGGCGGCGGGAGTGTCGCGGAGTGCGCCGTAGGAGAAACGCAGCGTCGAAGACGTGAGGAACGGGAGGAACTGCGCGTAGTCGTCCATTTGGCCGATGCGACCGGCTTCCGGGAAGGGAGGAGAAGGGATTTGGAAGATTGCGGCGGAGGGGCCGAGTTGTTGTTCGAGCGCGGAGGTGAGTTCGGCGGTGTGGCGGAGCGTGTTGGCGTGGGCGTGAAGAAGGGTGCGGGCGCGGAGTTGGGGGAGGCTGTCGAAAAGGCCGATGGCGGCGATGAGGAGAGCGAGGGCGAGTTGGACTGGGCGCGGGAGGAGGCGCGTGTGGCGATGGGCGAAACGGCCGAAGAACCAGAGCGCCCAGACGAGGAGGAAGATGCTGTTGCGATTGCTGGCGCGGAAAAGGTCGAAGCCGGCGAGGGCGAGGAGGGAATTGAGTCCGCCGACGGCGGAAAAGAGAAGAGTCCACGCGACGGTGAGCGAGGCGTCCGGGAGGCGGAAGCGTCGCGGCTGGGCGACGGCGCGAACGGCGGACCAGAGGAGGACGGCGAGTCCCAGGATTCCGAATACGCCGAGGTAGTTGAGGAAAAATTCGCCGGGGAGGACGGATTGGGCGCGGAAGGCTTCGCCGATTTGGCCGAAGAGCGGGAGGCGGTGTTCGGCGGGTGGGATGACGAGATCGGCGGGTTTGAGGGCGTAGATTTCGGAGGCGGCGTAGTTGCGGGCGAAGGTCGTGTGGGCGTCGGAAGACGAAAGAAAGTAAGCGGCGTAGTGGAGGAGGAAGCCGGCGAGGAGCGTGGCGAGAAAGAGGCCGGCAGCGCGAAGGCGGGCGCGGTCGCGCTGGCGGAGCAGTTGGAGGCCGGCGGAGAGGATGACGAGTTGAGCGGCGAAGAACGTGAGGTAGGGGTTGGCGGTGGCGAACCAGGCGCCGAGCGCGACGGCGGCGAAGAGCCATGGGCGGGGGCGGATGGCGGGGGCGTTCCGCGCGATCCACCCGCAGAGCAGGAGAAGGGGCGGAATGACGAAGGAGAGGGAAAAGGAAAACGTGATGCCCCAGCGGAAATTGTAGTTGGAAAACGTGAAGAGAAGGGCGGTGGCGAAGGCCCATGCGACGGGCCAGCGCAGGAAGCGAGCGCAGAGGTAGAAGGAGACGGCGTTGAGGACGTGGACGGCGGCGAGGGCGAGGTTGACGGTGAGGAAAAGTCCGAAAATCCGGGTGAAGGCGCCGAGGGCGGTGAAGACGAGACGATCGGAGGCGGGGTAGCCGCGCCAGTCGGCGCCGAAAGGAGCGGCGAGGCGCGGCAGGTCGGCGTATCCGAAAAGTGGTTGCGCGAGGTCTTCGGTGGCGAGCTGGATGCGCG
>JAEWBF010000106.1 GCA_023391285.1 Verrucomicrobiota bacterium | reverse complement strand
CGGCTTGGGGCCGCGGGCGCTGAGTGGTGCGAGCTACGTTAGCTTCGGGAGATTAGAAGCTGAACGTGTTCGTGAGCTGCCAGGTGCGCGAGGGTCCGATGCGCCAGGCCGCCACCGTGCCGTCGGGCTGCGCGGTGAGCGGGATCAAGTTCTTGCCCGTGAACGCGTCGCGAACGTTGAGCTGAATGCGCCAGCGGACCTTGTCGGTGAGCTTGCGGCTGTAGCCAACCCAGAGATCGACCGCGTCCTCGGTCGGCCCGTAGTAGGGATTCTCGAGGTCGAACGTGATGATGCCCGCCTGGTCGGTGTGTTCGGGACGATAGCCGATGGCGATCTTGTCCTGCCAGCGGTAGCCGACGCCCGCGGTGACGCCCTTCAGCAGGCCCTCGGTGAAGTCGTAGCTGGTGATGACATTGAAGCGCCACTTGCGGAGCTCGGGCGAAGCGTTGCCTTCGCTCAAGCGGGTGCGGGAATAGTCGCTGTAGAAGTTCCCGTTCCACGAGTTGCGGATCGCGTTGCCCGCGCCGCCGCTCCAGACGCGGAGGTCACCGGCTGCGCCGAGCATGGCGGTGTTGACGATTTCGACCAGATCGATGATCGCCGCGCCGCCGACGTTGCTGCGCGTGGCCTGCACCTTGGCGGCGTTGGCCGTGATGCGCCAGTTGGGCGTCGGGTTGGCGGTGAACTCGAACTCGTAGCCCTTCGAGACGGTGTCTTCGGTGAGCGTGAGGTTGGGCGGGCCGTTGTAGGTGTGGTTCTGCACCGCATTGATGTTGGTGAAGTTCCACGCCGAGTAGTAGGCGGCCGGAACGGCCTTCTGCAGAGCGCGCCAGCCGGCGACGGCCTGCTGCTTGAAGGCTTCGGCCTGTTCCGCGGTCTGCATCTGGCCGTTCACCACGATCGGGTCGTAGGTGTAGTGCCAGGCGCGGGACGGATCGTTGGCGGTCGACATGTCACCCGTGGCACCGAGGTTGTGGGTGAAGACGTCGGCGTAGTTGGAGCCCCAGCTCATGAAGCCGCCGAGGAACCAGGTGTTGAGACCGGCGGTGCTCGAGGCGTCCTTCACGGAGCTCTCATACTTGTTCACCTTGAGCGAATACTTGCCGTCCTTGGTCGAGATCATGACGCCGCGGTCGATCGTCGATCCGCTCGGGAGCGGAAGGGCTTGACCGTAGACGTCATTGCGCGTGCCGGAGACCTGGAAGTTCTGCGACTTGTTGTAGAAGAAGTTGACGTCGACGAGCGGGATGCGGCCGCCGACCAACTTGTCGAGCTTGGCGACGATGCTCCAGCTGGGCGAGTTGACCTCGTAGGTTTGCTGGGGCTGGTCGGAGAGGCGGTAGCTGTCGAAGTTGACCGCGCCGCGGGTCTCGGAAGCGTTCATCTGCCACGACTTGATGCGGTCCTGGCGAATGCCATACATGCCGACGACGGCGCCGTCCCAGAAGTAAGACTGGAGAACGAGCGCGCGCGATTCGGAGGTCTTCTTTTGGAGCGTGGCACCGGTGGTGAGGGCTTTCTCGTCGCCCTTTTCGGCGCTGAGAATCTTCACCGGCGTGTTCGTCCAGCCGACGTAGTTGTCGGGGTTTTCCGACTGCGTGGAGATCTGGCCGTTGAGCGGGTTGACCCATTCGGCGGCCGGATTGACGGACGTCGCCTTCCACGTGGAGTCGAAGTTCCACATGTTTACCGAGGACGGCATGTCGATCACGGTGGAGGCGCGCGGGATGTAAGCGCCTGCGGCGCCGCTGCGGTTCAGCAGCGAGTCGCCGAGGTAAACGACCGGGTTGATCGTGCGGAGGTTTTCGTCGATGTTCAGGTTGGGGTTGGTGCTGACGTAGCGGGAGTATTCCGCGTCCGTGCCCCAACGCATGAAGCTGCGACCATCCTGCTTGAAGCTGTCGCGCATATACATGCCGCTCAGCGTGTGACGACCGAGGAGCTTGAGCATCCAGTTGCCGGTCTTCTGCTCGTCGAAGTTGTGGTCGACGAAGAGATTCAGGCGGGAGGCTTCGCGGTCGATATCGTTACGATTGTTGCCGTAGATGCCGGAGTCGCTGATGAACGGGCGGCCGAGGTTGGGATTGGCGGTGCCGTCGAGACCATGGGTGTTGAGATCGATGTAGATGCCGGCCTTCTGGTCGGTGATCAACTGGACCTGACCCGAGCTGTAGTTGAGACGGTCATACGCGACCTCGAAGCCCACCTTCTGGTCGAAGTAGGTCTGCGAGAGGCTGATGTTGAAGTTGTCGAAGTCCTGCCACTCCTTCTTCAGGTCTCCGTCGAGGAGGTTGTTGTAGAAGTCGAAGATCGAGGCGTCGGTGAGGGTCGGGTTCTTGTAGAGACCCCACTGGCTCCATTCGAGACCGGCATCGGCGGCGTATTGCACATACGTATCCACCGAAACACGACGCGAGTAGGGAAGGCCCAGGCCGCCGTCGATGGCGCCCGCGGTGTTGATGCCGCGGATGAGCTGGAATTCGGAGAGCTCGACCTTGCCCGGCGTGTTGGTGCCGGGTTGGAAGAAGCCGAGCATGCCGCCGAAGCTTTGGGCGAAGTTGCCGACCCACGGATTGTAGTAGGGGTTGTTGCCGCCGACGCCGGGGTAGTCGCCGTAACCGCCCGGGACCGAGCGAGTGCGGCTAGCGGCGCCGTAGCCCTCGGGGTAGAAGATATCCTGGCGGCCTTGCGCGTCGAACGTGGGCAGGTAATGCGCGTTGTTGTCCTGCACGGTGCGCGGGTTGTAGGTCGCCTTGTTCATGTTATTGAACCAGGGATTGATGTAGTCGATCGGCGTGATGACGCGCGGGTTGTTGCTCCGCACTTCGCCGAATTCGGCATACGTCTTCAACGTGGTCCGGATGCCGTTGCGGTTGAGGAAGTCGGGTTCCCAACGGGCGGTGCCGAACACGCGCTTGTCGAGGCTGTGCGCGGGCTTCTGGCGGAACTTCTCGTCGTTGCGCAGGAGGACCAGGCGCACGGCGAGTTCGTTGTCGATCAGCTCGCGGTTGATGTCGAGGACGGCGCGGTTGCTGCCGTAGCTGCCATAGCGCAGCTCGAGCTCGTTCATGTTGCGGAACTGGGCGGTCTTGGTCGACGTGTTGATGATGCCGGCGGGGCTGCCCATGCCGAACAGGATCGAGTTGGGGCCGCGCTGCATGTCGACGCGATCGACGTTGTAGCCGTCCCACGGGATATCGGACATGAAGAAGTTGCGGGTGTTGTCCGCACTCGTCAGGCCGCGCACGCGGGTGTTGGTGTTGGGGCTGGTGAACGTGCCACCTTCGTCCTGCACGCCGGAACGGGCGCCGACGAAGTTGCCCTGCAAGCTGCCGACCTCGGTGTTGGTCGTGTATTGCAGCAGCGTTTTGCTGTCGGTCGCGGCGGTGTCGCGCAGGAACTCGGACGTCACGACGCTGATGGCGGAGCCGACGTCGCGAAGTTCGGTGTTGATGCGGGTGCCCGCGAGACTGGTCGTGGCGAGGTAGCCGGTGCTCTCACTGGCGGAGACCTCGAACGGAGACAGCACGATAAGATCGCCATCGACCTCGAGTGAGGACGAGGGCGTAGCTTCCTGCGCCGGCGCCAATCCGGCGGCGAGCAGGAATGCAGACAACGTCGCCATGGAGCGACGCATCGGGGTGTGTATTCTCATTACGGTTTGTTTTGTTTGTTGGTCCAAGCGCGCCGGCAGCAGGCCGAGGCGCTTAAAGTTTGAGGTGAGTCGCACGCCGCCCTTCGTCATCGCTCTTCACCGCTTCTCGCCGCAGCGATGCAAGAGGTGAGTGAGCGAAAAATCCGAGTTGGAAGCATGGGCGCAACACGACGAGTGTAACCAAACTTTGGTGACACGGCCCTGCACGAATTGCGCGCTGATACGCGAAATTTGTATTCTCATATTCGAACGCGCCCGCGGCGGCAGCGGCTCGGGCTTGCCTGCGCCGCTCGATTTCGGTCAACTGTGCACCGATGAACGTCCGCCACCTCGCGCGCTTGGCTGGGCTCTCGCCGTCGGCCGTGTCACTCGCGTTGCGCGACTCGCCGAAAATTGCAGAGTCGACGCGACGAAAAGTGCGGCAGCTCGCGGAGAAGAACGGGTATCGGCCCGATGCAAAAGTGGTCGCGATGATGACGCATCTGCGCAAACCGCGGGCCGTGCGCGAGCAGGCGTGTTTCGGCGTGATCTCGTTCTACGGCAGTCCGCGACCGTGGGAGACCTCGCGGCACCACAATGCGGTTTACGAAGGCATGCGGCGGCGGGCGGAGGAGCTCGGATATCGGCTGGAACCGGTGTGGCTGCGCGCGCCGGGCATGACGTATCGGCGGGTGCGGGGCATTCTCGATGCGCGCGGCATCGAAGGATTGATTTGTTTCGGCAGCCCGGAACTCGAGCAGGAGTATCCGCAAGAGCTCGGGCATTATGCGATCGTGACGATCGGGCTCAGCATCCGCACGCCGCTGCATCGGGTGACGAGTCACTTCTTCAACGACACGGTGAACGTGCTCGATCGCATTCATCGGCTCGGCTATCGGCGGCCGGGTTTGGTGCTCGGCCGCTACGAGGAAGCGCGTAGTGGCCACGCCCATACATCGGCCTACCTGGGCTGGTGCGAACACCGGCTCGGATCGGGCCGCGCGCTCCCGGTGCACATGATCGATCAAGTGGAGGAGAAGCCGTTGCTCGCTTGGCTGGGGGCGCAGCGGCCCGACGTGCTGATCTTCGTTCACCTCTACGATCAGCTCGCGGAACTGCGGTCGGTGTTGCGCAAGTTGCGGATTCGGATCCCGAACGATTTGGGCGTGGCGGCTTTGAGCCAAATTCTGGAAGGCTCGGGGTTTTCCGGTTTGCAGCAGAATCAGCCCTTGATGGGGGCTTGGGCGGTCGAGTTGCTCGCCGCCCGCATCACGAATCGTGATTTGGGCATCCCGGCGAATCCGCGGATCGAGATGGTCGAGAGCCGGTGGATTGAAAATCGTTCGTTGCGGAGCTCGATTTGAGTCAACAGTTGAATCCGTTTCAGTTGGTCACGGTTTCAACCCCCGCCACCTTGGCTCGTTCCCCATGAAGCTCGGCCTTGGCCTTTATCGCCATATGTTGACGCGCGAGAACTTCCAGTTCGCGCGGCAGGCAGGTGCGACGCACATCGTCGCGCACCTGGTGGATTATTTCCGCGGCGGTTCGCACAAGACGCGTGATGATCAGCCGACCGGCACGGATCGCGGTTGGGGGATCGCGGGCGATCCCGACAAGTTGTGGACGCTGGAAGAGTTGGCCGCGCTGCGTCGCGATGTGGAAGCGAATGGATTGAAGCTGGAGGCGATCGAGAACTTCGATCCGGCGCACTGGCACGACATTTTGTTGGATGGACCAAAGCGCGCGCAGCACGTCGAAAACGTGAAGACGATCCTTCGCCGGATGGGCGAAGCGGGGATTCCGGTGATGGGTTACAACTTTTCCATCGCCGGCGTGGCGGGACGCACCAGCGGAAACTACGCGCGCGGCGAAGCGCCGTCGGTCGGGATGGAAGGTCCTTACGACGTGCCGATGCCGAAGGGCATGGTGTGGAACATGGTTTACGACGAGAACGCTCCGGCGGGTGTGCTCGAACCGATCACGCACGACGAATTGTGGCGACGATTGGAACAGTTTCTCGCGGAGGTGCTGCCGGTGGCGGAGCGGGCGGGAGTGAAACTCGCGTTGCATCCCGATGATCCGCCGACGCCGTTTGTGCGTGGACAACCCCGGTTGGTGTATCAGCCGCAGCTCTACCAGCGAGTGATCGATCTCAATCGGAGCCCGGCGAACACGCTGGAGTTTTGCATCGGCTCGCTCGCGGAGATGACCGAAGGCGATATCTACGACGTCGTCGATACCTACAGCCGCCAGGGTCGGCTCGGCTATGTGCATTTCCGCAACGTCCGCGGGAAGGTGCCGACTTACAAAGAAACGTTCATCGACGACGGCGATGTCGATATGCTGCGCGTGATCGGGATTCTGAAGAACAACGGCTTCGATGGCGTTTTGATTCCGGACCACGCGCCGCAGATGTCGTGCGCGGCGCCGTGGCATGCGGGCATGGCGTTTGCGATGGGTTACATGAAAGCGGCGATGCGCGCGGTGGGCGCGGACTGAGTGGTGTATCGGATGAAAGACCAACTGTTCACGTTGAAGCTTTCCGTCATTCCGAGCGGAGCGAAGACTCCAGTTGGGGTGTCGCCGTCACAACAACGCGTGAGCCCAACTGGATTCTTCGCTGCGCTCAGAATGACAGATCGAGAAGGGAGTGGGGTTTCGCGATGAGCGTTCGCCTTCACTTCAACGGCCAGACGGTCGACGCCACGCCGGGCGTTTCGCTGTTCACGCATGCGGAGCAGCTCGGCATTCCCGTGCCCACGTCGTGCAACAAGAACGGCAAGTGCAAGGAATGCGTCGTCGAGGTGGTGGAAGGCATGGACCGGCTTTCGCCGCGCGATGCCGCGGAGAAGCACCTGAAGGGTTCGTTCCGGCTCTCGTGTTGCGCGCGAATCGTCGCGGAGGCGGAAGGCGAGGTGCGTTGTCACACCATGCGACGCGGCGCGATGCGGATCGAGAAGCACGCGTTTGAACTGCCGGTGCACGGTCCGAAGTGGAAACTCGAGCCCGCGGTGACGCGCGACGGCGATCGGATCCTGCTCGACGGCGAAGAAATCGAGCGAAGCACGGGCCCGATGCACGGACTAGCGATCGATCTGGGCACGACGACGGTGGTGATGCGTCTCCTGGATTTGGATACAGGCGAGGTGATCGCCGATTCGTCGTTCGAGAACCCGCAGCGCTTCGGCGGGTCGGATGTGATGGCGCGGATTCAATACGACACGGAAGACCGCACGAAGACCTTGCAGCGCACGCTGGTCGGCTATCTCGGCCGGGCGATCGAGGAATTTCCGGTCGATCCTCGCACGATCTATGAAGTTGTGCTCGCGGGGAATTCGACGATGCGGGACATGTTTTTCAAGTTGTCGGTCTATTCGATCGGACAAAGCCCGTATCAGTCGCTCACGGAAATGGAGCTGGCCGAGGGCAAGCGCGCGACGACGAGCCTAGCTGAAACCGCGCGCAAACTCGGCCTGCCGATCCATCCGAAAGCGCGCGTGTATGGTCTGCCAATCATCAGCGGGCACGTGGGCGCGGATGCGGCCGCGTGCATGCTGGCGGTCGACATTGCGAACGAAGAACGGCTCGTCGCGGTGATGGACATCGGCACGAACACCGAGCTGATCGTGGGCAACAAACACAAGGTGCTTGCGGCGTCGTGTCCGGCGGGACCGGCGTTCGAAGGCGGGCAGATCACGTTCGGCATGCCGGGGTTGCCAGGCGCGATCGAGAAGGTGCGGATCGACGATGCGTCGGGCGCGGTCCACGCGACGGTGATTGGTGACGTGGAGCCGGAGGGAATTTGCGGTTCGGGACTGGTCGACGTGATGAGTGAGTTGTTGCGCACGGGGCGGATGAACGCGCTAGGACGGTTTGAGGACGGAGGAGAGTTTGTGGTCGCGAAGCCGCGCAACGACGAGCCGCCGATCACGTTCACGGAAGCCGACGTGAATGCGCTCGCGCAGGCGAAGGGGGCGAATGTGGCGGGGTTGCAGATCGCGTTTGCCGAATACGGTATCCAATATTCGGATCTCGATGTGTTCTATCTCGCCGGCGGTTTCGGCCGGCATCTGAACCTCGAGGCGTCGAAGCGGATTGGGCTCATTCCGAATATCGCCGCGGAAAGAATCGTGCAGGTCGGCAACGCGGCGGTGGAAGGCGCGTGCATCGCATTATTGTCGGTGACGAAACGCGCCGAGCTCGAGCGGCTGGTGCGCAACGTGGTGCATTGCCGGCTGGAGACGCATCCGGGCTTTTTCGATTTCTTCGTGGAGGGTTGTCAGTTTGCGCCGGTCGGCGGCGTGGAGGTGGAGGAGTGATGTCGACGGTTGCATCCACGCCTCGTTCTGCGCTCGAGCGGCTCGATCTTCGGCCGTCGGTCGACGTGCCGCAGGCGGAATACTGGCGACTGCTCGGCTATCCGCGCGATCATCAGCCGGGCGAGCGCGCGCTGGAACTCGCCGCGTGGGCGCGGCGTTGGTATGCGGAACATGGACGTCCCTGGGTGTATCTGCGCGAAGCGGAACTGCGGGTCGAGGACGAGACGCTCCGTTTCGACGGCGTCGATTTTCAATCGACGATTCTGCACGAACACCTCCGGTCCACTGGAGCGCAGCGAGCGATGTTGGTGGCGGCGAGCGCCGGACGCGCGTGCGAGGAACATGCGCGGCAGCTCTGGCAGGAATCGAAACCCGACGAGTATTTCTTCCTCGAGATTTTCGGTTCGGCGGTGGTCGAGCATCTGACGGCGACCCTCAACGGACGCATCTGCGAACTCGCAGATCGGGAAGGTTTCGTCGCGGTGCCGCACTATAGTCCTGGATACACCGGGTGGGATATTCGTGATCAGAACAAGCTGCACGAGCTGATCGTGACCGGCGCCGGTGAGACGTTTCCGGAGAACTTGCAGGTGCTTTCGAGCGGCATGTTGAAGCCGAAGAAATCGTTGTTGGCGGTGGTCGGCCTCGCTCCGCGCGCGCGGACGTCGGGCGCGACGGCGCCACGCGTGCCGTGCGAAAGCTGCGGCCTCCCGAATTGTGCGTATCGACGCGTGCCTTACCGGCATGCGCCGGCGAGTCTGGAGGGGTTTGCAGCGAAGCCTGCTGCGACGCGCGAACCGCTGCGGCGGAATGCGACGTATGCAACGAGCGTGCGCGCGTTGCAGAAATGGTCGACCGAGCGCGTGCGCGTCCGGGCATCGAGTGGAGGTGGGGTGGAGGCGTGGTTCCGTTTCGACGGAACGACCTGTTCCAACATGGGGCAGCCGCTGGCGTTCGATTATCGCGTGGCCCTCGCGCCGGCGGAGCAGGGTTACAGGATCGTCGCGGCCGAGTGCGGACCGTCGGAGGGCGACGAAGGTCATCGTAAGATGTGCGCTTATTTGTCGGATCCGGACGGCTTGATGGCCGCGATCGCCGCTGAGCACCCGCTGGTGGGGCAACCGCTCGATGCGGTCCTCGATTGGCAGCCGGCGGCGGCGCCGTCGGGCTGTTACTGCAGTGCCGCATCCCGCGGGCACAAGTGGAGGTTGGCCTTCGAGGCCATTCACTACACACTCGCACGTTCCCCCGGTGCCGATTCCCCGCGCGCGGTTTCCTGAACGATTTCCCTCACCCCTACCATGACTAAACTCTGCGACATCAACCAGGCGGCCACCGAAAAGCTTCCTCCGGGATTCCGCGACAAGTCCGGCATCGGCGTCCACTACGTCGATGCGTTCATCAAGCCGATGAATGCCGCGCTGCCAGATGGCGCCCGTGTGTCGTGCAAGCGGAAAGGTCTGAAGCTTACGCTCCGGGTCGGCGCGAAAAAAGGCGACGGGCTGATGCGACGGCTGCAGGTGAGCTCCGATCCCGTCGTGATGGTGCGCGCGGCGCTCGATGAAGCCGCCAAGAACGCCGGCGTGCAGCTCCAGATTACGGAGACCGAAATCCTGATCGCGCCCTGACCGTTCACGATCGATCCAAACTCGCACTTTCCACCCACCCCAACCACTCCGCCCTCACATGACACCCGCTCAATGGGACGTATTCAAAAAAGCCTCACGCCTCGAGAAGCTCGATAAGATTCCGATGGCGATGATCATCGATAGCCCGTGGATCCCGGGCTACGTCGGTGTGCAGCACATGGATTTCTTTCTCGATCCGCAGGTGTGGTTTCAGTCCCACCTGAAGATCCATCAGGAGTTTCCGGACATCATTTTCGTTCCGGGCTGGTGGCTCGAATACGGCATGGCGGCGGAACCCTCCGTGCTCGGTTCCAAGATCAAATTCTGGCAGGACAACACGCCGAGCGAATACCACATGCTCTTCAACATCGAGGATGTGGACAAGCTGCCGGAATACGAAGTCGAGGCCGACGCGTTCATGGCGCTGACGCTTCATCGCCTGCGCATGCAGCGTCAGCAAGTTTTGGATACGGGCGAAATCTTCACGATGGCCACCGCCCGCGGGCCGATGTGCACCGCCGGTTTTGCGCGCAGCACGTCGGACTTCATGATCGATCTGGTCGAGAAGCCCGAATACGCGCACAAGCTCCTCGATCTCAGCACGCGCATCATCATCGACTGGCTGAAGGCGCAGGTGAAAGTGATGGGCCCGACCGTCGAAGGCATCTTCCTCCTCGATGACATCGTGGGCTTCGTGAACGAGGACCATTACATGGAGTTCTGCCATCCTTACCTGAAGCGGATCTGCGACGCATTTCCGAAGGATTGGGTGAAGCTCTATCACAACGATGCCGACGTCGAAGCCTGCCTCGAGCATCTGCCGGACGTAGGTTTCAACATGCTGAACTGGGGCAAGCAGACGCACATCGCCGACGTGAAAGCGCGCGTGGGCGATCGCATGTGTCTCATGGGCAATGTGAATCCGCTGGAGATTGGAGTTCGCGGCACGCCCGAGGAAGTCCGCGAAGCCACGCTCGAAGTGCTCGAAGCCGGCACGAAGGACGGCAAGGGCATGGTCCTTTCCGTCGGCGGCGGCACGAGCCCCGGCATGCCGCGTGAGAACATCGTCGCGATGAAAGCGGCGTTGGACGAATTCAACAAAGCGCATTTCGGCACGGCCTGATTCCCAACACTACGGTAGGTTGCGCGCTCGTCGCGAAACGTGGCGCGCCAGCGCGGCCACCTACCGCCCCTCAACAACAGAAGCATTCCCACACCCCCATGCCCGATTACGCGTTGATGAATCAGTGCCTTTACGAAGGCAAAGCGAAGGAAGTCGAACAGATGACCAAGGACGCGCTCGCCGAAGGGCGCAGCGTGAAAGAAGTCCTCGAAGAAGGCCTCATCGCCGGCATGAGCGTCGTCGGCGAGGATTTTAAGCACAACATCCTCTACGTGCCCGAAGTGCTCATCGCCGCTCGCGCGATGAAGGCTGGCATGGCGGTGCTGAAACCGCTCCTCACGGCGGGCGGTGCTTCGTCGCAAACCGGGCGCCTCCTCATGGGCACCGTGCGCGGCGACCTTCACGACATTGGCAAGAACCTCGTGTGCATGATGGCCGAGGGCGCGGGTTTCGCCGTGAAAGACATCGGCGTCGATCAAAGCGTCGAAAAATTCGCGGCGGCGGCCGACGAGTTCAAACCCGACATCATCGGCATGAGCGCGCTGCTCACGACGACGATGACCTACATGAAGACCGTGATTGACGGCTTTCAGGCTCAAGGCCGCACCGACGTGAAGTTCGCCATCGGCGGCGCGCCGATCTCGCAGATGTTCGCCGATGAAATCGGAGCGGACGGCTATGGCGCCGATGCTTCGAGCGCGGTCGATCTGTTTCTATATTTCATGGGCAAAGGCCCGGCGCCCGCCGCGGTCGCGAAGAAGGGCGTCGTGCTCAAGGAAACGCCTGCCGTTGCCGCGATCGAGCGAGCGCCCGGCTCGAAATCGAAATACCAAATCCTCTACTGGCAGGATCTGCCGTCCTCGATCAAAGCCTGGGACGATTTCGAGGAATTGAAGATCGATCTTCCGCCGGCGTTCGCCGAGCGCATCGACGCGCAGGCGCAAAGGCTGGGCCTTACCAAGGGCGACGATTACATTTCGCAACTTCGCTGGGGCGACGAACAGGAGCGCGTCGGTTCGCCGAAGGAAGTGATCGACGCCCTCCAAAAGGAGCTCGAAGCGGCGGCAAAGTAGTCTCGGCTCAACGCACCCGCGTCGAGATTGACGGTCCAGCAACCCTGCTGCCGCCAGCGGCGCGAAACCCACCCGAAACTCACTCCGCATGAAAACTCCCCATTCCCTGCGTCGTTGGATTGCTGTTGCCGCAATCTCCCTCGCGAACGTCTGCGCTGCCGCGTCGCTCGACGTTAAAATCGACACGACCAAGACCGGCGCCCCGATCAATCCCTTCATCTACGGGCAATTCATCGAGCACATGGGCCGCTGCATCTACGGCGGCATCTGGGCCGAGGTGCTCGAGGATCGAAAGTTCTACTTCCCGATCACCGCCCACTACTCGCCTTACCGCGAGATCGAGAATCCCGATTTCCCCGGACAACTCGTCGGCGGCGCGTTTCCCGTCGTGGGCGCCTCGCCGTGGCAGATCATCGGCGACGCGTCTGCCGTCACGATGGTCACGGAAGATGCGTTCGTCGGCAAACACTCGCCGCGCGTCAATGCCGGCGCCGGTCTGCGCCAACGCGACCTCGGAGTGAAGGGCGGACTGCGTTACGACGGCTACGTTTGGGCGAAGCCGCTCTCCGGGAAGGCCGAGATCGAAGTCACGCTCGTCTGGGGCGAAGGCGCGAACGACCGCGCTTCGACCAAGCTGACGTTCTCCGGCAAAGATTACTCCAAGAAAACCTTCGCGCTCACGCCCAAGGCCGGCACGGAAAAAGGCGCGCAACTCGAACTCCGCGTTCTGGGTGGCGACGTGCTGCTCGGGCCGCCGTCGCTGATGCCGTCCGATAACTTCAAAGGCATGCGCCGCGACACGCTCGCGCTCCTGAAACAGCTCAACGGCTCCGTGTATCGCTGGCCGGGCGGCAACTTCGTCAGCGGTTACGACTGGCGCGATGGCATCGGCGACCGCGACCGCCGTCCGCCCCGCAAGAATCCCGCCTGGACGGGCGTCGAACACAACGACTTCGGCACGGACGAGTTCATCCTCTTCTGCCGCGAGATCGGCACCCAGCCGATGATCGCCGCCAACACCGGCTTCGGCGACGCCTACTCCGCCGCGCAATGGGTTGAATATACCAACCGCGGCACCGACACCGTCGGCGGCAGCTGGCGCGCGAAGAACGGCAACCGCGAACCTTACAACGTCAAATACTGGTGCGTCGGCAACGAGATGTTCGGCCCGTGGCAGCTCGGGTTCATGCAGATGCAGCATTACACGCTGAAGCACAACCAGGTCGCGGAATACATGTGGAAGGTCGACCCGTCGCTCGAACTCGTCGCGGTCGGCGATCTCACGACCATCAACAAGGACCACGACCCGGCGCAGGCGAAGTCCGGCAAGACCTGCTCGCACATCATGCTCGAGGAATGCGCCGACCACATGAACTACTTGTCGGAACACTTCTACGTGGGCCGCGTGCCGTGGAACAAGTCCGACCGCACCGACGTCGTCACGCACACCGGCATGGTCCGCAAGGCGATCCGCGACAAAGTCGAAGGCCATCGCAAGCTGCAGGCCAGCCTGCCGAATTTGAAAGGCCGCGTCGTTCCGATCGCGATGGACGAGTGGAACTACTGGCACCGCGAATACGCCTACGGCGAACTCGGTTGCGTGTATGAACTTCAGGACGGCCTCGGCATCGCGGCCGGCCTCCACGAATACTTCCGCCAAAGCGACATCGTGCAAATGGCGCACTACGCGCAGACGGTGAACGTCATCGGCGCCATCAAAACGACGCGCACCGCCGCCGAGATGGAAACGACCGGACTTGTGCTCCAGATGTATCGGGCCAAGTTCGGCGAGACCCCGCTCGTGCTCGGACAGGAATTCGGCGATCGCGATGTCGCCGCCGCGCTCTCGAAGGACGGCAAGACGCTCACCGTCGGCGTCGTGAATCCCACGAACGAAGAAATCGAACTGAAGCTCGACGTCGCCAATTCCGCGCTCGCGGGCCAGGGCACGCGCTGGCACATCGCCGGCGCCAACCCCGAAGTGCACAACACGCCCGGCCAGCCGCGCGCCGTCGACATCGTCGAAACGAAGAACGTCTCCACCCAGGCACTACGGGTGCCGGCGCTCAGCGCGACGGTGTTCGCGCTGCCGCTCAGGTAATCCAGAATGCCCCCCTGTTGTCATTCTGAGCGAAGCGAAGAATCCAGGGCGACGACCGCGGTCGGACGCACATCGGAATATTTCAACTCCTTCAGAATGATCCAGGGCGGCGCGGGGAGTCGCTCATGCTGACTCTCCGCGAAAGCCTCGAGACCGACCGATTCCTCCTCGGAACCGAACTGGTTTCCGTTCGCGGCGGCATGAGCGAACGCAGCGCGATCAAAGCGCGCGCGTTCGCCAACGAATTGGTTGCGTGCCCCGACATCGACTGGATCTCGATCACGGACAACGCCGGCGGCAATCCGCAGCTCGCGCCGACCGCGCTCGGCAAACCGATCCTCTACGCGGGCAAGGAGGTGGTGATCCATCTCACGTGCAAGGATCTCAATCGCAACGGACTCGAGAGCGAGGCGTGGCTCCTGCACAGCGAAGGTTTCAACAACATCCTTGCGATGACGGGCGATTATCCCGTCGCGGGCGCGGGGGGCACCGCCAAGCCGGTCTTCGACATCGATTCGGTCGGGCTCATCTCGATGTTGTCGCAGATGAATCAGGGCCTCGATCCGAACGAAGTTCCGGGCTCCGGCAAACGCGCGCGTTTCGAGCAGACCCACTTCCTCGTCGGTGCGGTCACCACGAATTTCAAACTTCGCGAAGGCGAAGTGATGCCGCAATACGCGAAGCTCGCTGCGAAGGTCGCAAGCGGCGCGCGCTTCATCATCAATCAAATCGGTTTCGACGCGCGGAAGAAGAGCGAACTGCTCGCCTACATGCGCGCGCACGGCATGGGCCACGTGCCACTGATCGGAAACGTTTATCTCCTCAGCGGACGCGTCGCGGAAATCTTTCACGAAGGCCGCATCCCGGGAGTAGTCGTCAGTAAAGAGCTCCTGGAGCTTTGCGCGCGCCACGCGAGAGGCCCGGACAAAGGCGCGGTCTTCTTCGCGGAGTTCGCCGCAAAGCAGATCGCGATTTACCGCGGATTGGGTTTCCGCGGCGCCTATCTCGGCGGCGTGCACAACTTCGCCGCGATCGATCGCATCCTGAAAATCGAGCGCTCCTTCTCGCCCGACGATTGGAAACAGTTTGCGCGCGAAATCTCGTTTTCGCGGCCCGGCGAATTTTTCTTCTACGCCGACCAGCCTGGCACCGGACTTGCCGATGCTTCGCGCCGCGCGCCCACGCCCGCACTACGATCCAAACACACGAGCGTGGTTTATCATTTCTCGAAGTGGGCGCATGCCGCGATGTTCACGCCCGGAACCATGCTCAGCCGGCTCGGCACGCGGATGTGCGCGAACGCCGACGACCCGATGCAAGGTCCGAAGCTCATGCGCGCCGTCGAGCACGCGAGCAAAGTCGCGCTTTTCGACTGCAAGGATTGCGGCGACTGCTCGCTGCCGGAAATCGCTTATCTGTGTCCCGAATCGCAGTGCGCGAAGAATCAGCGCAACGGCCCGTGCGGCGGGACGCGCGACGGACGCTGCGAAGTCAACGGTTATCCCGATTGCATCTGGCTGCGCGCTTACGAGCGATTGAAAGCCGACGGCGACGGCCGCGAGCGTCACCTGGTCGATCACGCGCCGGTTGTGCAGGATCAGAGCCTTCGTCGCACGTCGTCGTGGGCCAACACGTGGCTTGGCCGCGATCATTTCTCGAAACCTCGTCCCGTCCAAAACCCGCTCACCCATCCGCATTTGCCTCACCCGGAGGTCGCCAAGGACGCCACGGATCTCGCGGCTCCGACCGATCCTTTGCGCCCTTCGCGCCGTTAGTGTGAGGCAAGTTTCCCTCCCCCCCATGCCCGAACGTTCCCTCAATCTCATCGGCGAGCTCATCAACAACTCCTATGCTCGCGCGCGAAACGCGTTCACTGCGCGCGATGTCGCCGGTTACCAGAATCTCGCGAAGATTCAGGCGGATCTCGGCGTGCAATACCTCACGCTCAACCTCGATGGCACCGCTCGCATTCAGGTGAAGATGGAGGAAATGCTCGCCTTCCTGCCCGACGTGATCCCCGCGATTCAGGAAGTCACGAATGTCCCCATCAGCTTCGACAATCCGTCGGTGCGCTACCACGAGGTCGCGTTGAAACACTACGATCGCGCGAAAAGCGGTCAGCCGATTCTCAACTCCATCGCCGCTTCGCGCGAACGCCTCGACGACATGATCGCGCTCGTGCGGGACTACGACACCAAGGTCGTTGTGATGGCGTCAGAACACTTCGTCGACGGCGGCAGTTCGCAATGTCTGAATCCGGACGACTCTTATCGTGCGGCGAAGCACTTCGTGGAATTTCTCGTCACGAAAGCGAATCGCTCGCTCGACCAGATCATCATCGATCCCGGCCTCGCGCCGGTGGGCGCCGACACCTACGGCCTCGTCAACATCGGTCTCGACGCGATGCAGAAGATCAACGCCGATCCAGAACTGAAAGGCGTGCATTTCATCGTGGGTCTTTCTAATTTCGCCTGGGGCACGCCGAAGGGTGTTCGCGAACAACTCGAAAACGCTTATCTCACGCTTGCGATGGAGCGCGGTTTGGATTTCGCGCTCGCGAACCCGGAGAAGGCGCCCGGTCCGCTGCCGATGGATCATCCGATGGTTTCGAAGTTGCGTGAAGCACTCGAGCAGGGCCGCGCTGGAGACGGCGAATCGCAGGAGACCGCCGGCTTCCGCCAGGCCGAAGCGATCATGGCAATTTGCGCGGAAGCAGAGCCGGTGGATTCGTGAGAAGGCGTGACAAAAAGAATGGGGTAGGGCGCGTTATCCTTAACGCGCCGGTTCGATTCGCATGCGCAGCTCCAACGCGGCGGGTTGGGGACAACCCGCCCTACCTATGACCGCGATGCCTTCCGCTTCTCGCGAACGTCCGATTTGGCTCCACGTCGGCACTCTCCTCGACGGCACGAGCACGCAGCCCTGTCGCGATGCTCACGTTGTATATAACGCTACGAAAATCCTCTTCGTTGGCGTCGATGGCCGCACGCCGCCGCGTGACGTGTTGCGCGACGGTCAAACCGCGCCCGATGTTTCCGCGCCCGATGCCACGCTGCTGCCCGGATTGATCGAAGCGCATGCGCATCTGTTTCTCGAAGGCGGCGAGCTCAATGCCGACAAACGCGCCGCCTACCTTCAGCAAACGCCGGATCAACTCCTCGCCCTTGCGAAAGAGCGTCTGCCGAAACTCGCGCGTTTCGGCATCGCCGGCGTGCGCGATGCGGGCGACAAGGACGGCGTCGGTCTCGCGCTGAGCAAACTTTGTTCGACCGGCAACGGTTCGCGTCCGCTCATGCCTTACATGGAGAGCCCGGGTGCGGCGATCCACCACAAGGGTCGCTACGGCTCGTTCATGGCGGATGCGATTGAGAATCACGCCTCGTTGCGGGCGGTCGTCGCATCGCGCGTCGCGGCAGGCGCGGATCGCATCAAGCTCATCCCGACCGGCATCATCAATTTCAAGAAAGCTGCCGTCACCGCTGAACCGCAAATGACGACCGAGGAGGTCGCCGAGATCGTCGCCGCGGCGAAATCTTTCAACCGCCAGACCTTCGCGCATGCATCGGGAGATCTCGGCATCGATCGCGCGATCGACGGAGGCGTCGACTCGGTCGAACACGGCTTCTTCCTTCGCGACGACCAACTCGCAAAACTTCGCGATCGCCACGTCGCCTGGGTGCCGACGTTCGCGCCGGTGCAGAAGCAGGTCGATCACGCAGAAGTGATGAAATGGGAGCCGGACATCGTGACGAATCTTCGCGGCATCCTCGATCGTCACGCCGCGAGTTTGGCGAAAGCCCACGCGATGGGTGTCACGATCATCGCCGGCAGCGATGCCGGTTCTTACGGCGTCGCGCATGGCGTGGATTTTCTCTACGAGCTCGAACTGATGGAGCGCGCCGGCATGCCCTCGCTCGCCGTGATCAATGCGGCGACCGGCGTCAGCTCCGTCCGCCTTCGCTACAAGGAAAAGCTCGGCCGCATCGAAGCGGGTTTTCTTCCGCGATTCATCCTCACGCGTCATTCTCCGCTGGATACGGTTTCCAATCTCCGCAAGACGCGCACCGTGATCTTCGACGGCGAAGCCTTCGAAACGAGCGAGGATGCGGACGTGAAAGGTCTTTGATTCCCCCGATCCAAATGAACCACAAAGGCGCAGAGACACAAAGAGGGCCGTTTTCTCCGTGCCTTGGTGTCTCCGTGGTTGAAATCTTATTCCCATGAACCCTCTCCTTCACGAAGCCGCCCGCGAACGCCGTTTGGTCTGCGATGGTGCGATGGGCACGCAACTGATGCTCGCGGGCCTCGAACAAGGCGCGTGCGGCGAAGCGTGGAATCTCACGCATCCGGATCGTGTGCTCGCGATTCAAAAACGCTACGCCGATGCCGGCGCGGATTGCATCATCACGAACACGTTTGGCGGCAGCCGCATCATGCTGCGTCGGCACGGCCACGAAGCCGAACTCGCCGAACTCAACGCGCAGGGCGCGAAGATCGCACGCGAAGCGTTCGGTGGCCGGCCCGGTTACGTGCTCGGCGACGTCGGCCCGCTCGGCGCGCTGCTCGAACCCTACGGTGAGCTTTCGGAAGCCGAAGCGCTCTCCGCGCTCGAGGAGCAATGCGTCGCGCTCGTGAAGGGCGGGGTGGATGCAATCATCATCGAAACCCAGACCGGCCTCGAGGAACTCGGCCTTGCAATCGATGCCGCCAAAGCCGCCGGCGCGCCCACGATTATCGCCTCCCTCGCTTACGATCTGTCGATGGACGGAACGTTCTACAAAACGATGATGGGCGTTTCGCCGGAAGACGCCGCCGAGTTCGTCACCGATCGCGGAGCGCACATCGTCGCGCTGAATTGCGGCACCGGCATGGACATGGTCGGCGCCGCGCGGGTCGCGCGCGAGTATCGCTCGCGCACGTCGCTCCCGATCATGGTGCAGCCCAACGCCGGCCTGCCCGTGCTCGAAAACCTGAAAGCCGTTTATAAACAACTCCCCGCCGACATGGCGAAGTCCGTGCCGGAGGCGCTCGAGGCCGACGCGGCCATCATCGGCTCGTGCTGCGGCAGCACGCCCGATCATACGCGCGCGATTCGCGACGTGGTGGATGCGTTCGCGAAACGCGGTTGATGTATTCACTTTGCGGCGACGAGCCGCGACGCTGAGCGGCGCCCCCCGCGAAGCGAAAAGATTCTTCCCATGAACCAAGTATCGTTCCCGGACATCTTTTCATTGCGCGACCAAACCGTGCTTATCACCGGCGGAGGCACAGGCATCGGATTCGCGGTCGCCCGCGGCATGCACGCGGCAGGCGCCAAGGTGATCCTGGTCGGTCGCCGCGAGCCTGAACTCAATGCCGCCGTAGGGAGCCTCGGCGCCGGTTCGGCTTATATGGTGCACGACATCACGAAGGTCGACGAAGCGCAGGCGTTCGTCGAACGCCTTGTCAACGAGCACGGCCCCGTCACCTCGCTCGTCAACAATGCCGGCATCCACCTGAAAAAGCCCGCGGTGGAGACGACGCCCGAGGAGTTCCAAAAAGTGCTCACGACGCACATCCTCGGCGCGCATGCGCTGAGCCGCGCAGTGATTCCCGGGATGATCGAGCAGAAGCACGGCACGATCATCTTCATGGCTTCGATGGCGTCGCTGTTTGGGATCCCGCTGGTCGTCGCGTATGCGGCCGCAAAGTCGGCCATGATCGGGATGCTGCGCACGATGGCGACGGAGCTCTCGGTGCATGGCATTCGCGTCAATGCCATTGCTCCCGGCTGGATCGAAACCGAGATGTCACGCAAAGCGCTCGAAGGCGATCCGACGCGCAAAATGAAGATCATCAGCCGCACGCCGATGGCGAAGCTGGGAGATCCTGCTGACGTGGGTTGGGCGGCGGTTTATCTTGCGTCACCGGCATCGAAATTCGTCACCGGCGCCGTGTTGCCGGTCGATGGTGGAGCGAGCATGGGGTTCTGAGTCGTGCCGCAATGGAGGCGCGGTGCCCTCACCGCGCAGGAGCGTTCACGCGCGGTGAGGGCAC
>JAEWBF010000048.1 GCA_023391285.1 Verrucomicrobiota bacterium | reverse complement strand
CCCGGCGGGCGGGGCGGGCGCGCGGCCCGCCCCCCCCCCCCCCCCCCCGCCCCGCCCCATCCGCATTCTTCCTCCTCGCCTTCCTTTTGCCCCCCACCCTCGCCTTCGCCGCCGCCGTCACCGCCCCCGCCAAAGACTGGATCCTCCCTCTCTTCACCAAAGAAGGTCACCGCTCCATGACCGCCCGCGGCACCGAAGCTCGCGCGCTCTCGAACGATCGCTTCCAAGTCGCCGACCTCACTCTCACCCTCTTCACCGGCGACGTCTCCGCGACCGTCGACACGATCATCCTCAGTCCCGCCGCCACGTTTCTTCCCGACGACCAACGCGCTTTCGGCACCCAGCACGTCCGCTTCATCCGCGACGAGGTCGAAGCCTCCGGTCGCGAATGGACCTACGATCACCGTCAGAAAAAAATTTCGCTCAACGGCGACGTCCGCATCACCTTCCAAGCCGAGCTCACCGACCTTCTGCAATGACCCGCCGCTTCCTCTTTAGCCTGCTCGCGCTCCTCGCCTGCGCCACCCTCCGCGCCGCCGCGCCGCAGCCCACCACGCTTTCCTGCGAACACATGGACATGTGGTCCGAAGGCGACGAAACCAAGGCCATCTGCACCGGCAAGGTCGTCGTGACCGGCACCAATCTCCGCATCGAAGCCGATCGCCTCGAGCTCATCGCCTCCCGCATCGACGACGAACGCAACCAGTCGATCCCCACCCTCGAAAAATTCCGCTACCTCCTCGCCACCGGCAACGTGTCCATCACGCAGGGCACCCGCACCGCCACCTGCGGCCGCGCCGAAGTTCTCCCTCGCGAGGAGAAAGTCGTCCTCACCGAGAACCCCGTCGTCATCGACCGCGCCACCGACTTCGTCAGCGCCGGCGAGAAAATCACCATGCTCCGCGGCCAGGAACGCGTCGAAGTCGAAAAACCCCGCCTCACCGGCCCACCCATCAAAGACCTCGGCTTCGACCGCAACGCCACCGACTCCTCGAAGTGATCTGCCGCGCCACGATTCCTCCATGGCGCGGCAGCGCCGGTAGGGGGGGGGCGGCCCCCGCGCCCCCCCCCCGCCCCCCGCCCCCCGTCCGCTCTCTCCTCCACCTCGTGCCCTCACCGCGCATTTCTCTCCGCCGATGACCGCGCCCGCCGCCACCTCCGTTCCCGAAATCCGCACCGAATCGCTCGTCAAGGTCTACGGCGAACGCCGCGTCGTCGACGGCGTCAACGTCCGTTTCTGCGGTGGCGAGGTCGTCGGCCTCCTCGGCCCCAACGGCGCCGGCAAAACGACCACCTTCTACATGATCGTGGGTCTCGTCGCCGCCACCACCGGACGCGTCTGCCTCGACGGCCATGATCTCACGCGCATGCGCATGCACCAGCGCGCCCGCCACGGCATCGGTTATCTCCCGCAAGAAGCCTCCGTTTTCCGCAAACTCACCGTCGAGGAAAACATCCTCGCCATCGTCGAATCCATCGGCGTCCCCCGCCGCGAACGCGACGCCCGCGTCGACGCCCACCTCGCCGAGCTCAACCTCCAATCGCTCGCCCAACAACGCGCCTACACCCTCTCCGGCGGCGAGCGCCGTCGCCTCGAAATCGCCCGCGCCCTCGTCACCCGCCCGAAGTTCCTCCTCATGGACGAGCCCTTCGCGGCGATCGATCCCATCTCCGTCTCCGACGTCCAGAAGATCATCCTCCAACTGAAAGCCCGCGGCATCGGCATCGTCATCACCGACCACAACGTCCGCGAAACCCTCCGCGTCGTCGACCGCGCCTACCTCATCCACAAGGGCCAGGTCCTCGCCGAGGGCACCGGCGAATTCCTCATCAACGACGAACAAGCCCGCAAATTCTACCTCGGCGAAGATTTCAATCTGTGACTCCCGCGAAACACGCGAAACTCACGAATATCTTTTTCCTTTCGCGCCTTTTCGCGTAGTTCGCGGGCGACAAAACCCCATGCAAAAAGCCATCCACGGCATCACCGTCGCCCACTTCTTCGAGACTTATCGCACCAAGCTGAGGATGGAGCTCGCCACCGGCAAAGCCGGCCTCCACCGCCTCATCCGCGAGGGCAGCATCAATCGCCCTTCCCTCGCGCTCACCGGCTTCTTCAAATATTTCGCGAACAAGCGTATCCAAGTTCTGGGTGCGGCCGAGATGACGTTCCTCAAGACCGTCCCGCCCGAAAAGCAGGTCGAGATCTTCCGCGGCATGGTGAAGCAGCACATCCCCTGCCTCGTGCTCACGCGCAATTTTCATCCCACCCCTTCGATGCTCCAGGTCGCGAGCGAGATGAAGCTCCCCATCATCCGCACGCCGATGATCACGATGAATTTCGTGAACCTCGCCACGCTCTGCATCGACAACGAGTTCGCCCCCGGCGCCACCGAGCACGCCACCACCCTCGATGTCCGCGGCATCGGCGTCATGCTCCGCGGCTCCTCCGGCGTCGGCAAAAGCGAATGCGCCCTCGCGCTCATCGAGCGCGGACACTCCCTCGTCGCCGACGACCTCACCGTCATCAAGCTCCTCGACGAGCGCGAACTCATCGCCTCCTCCCGCCCCCTCAACCGCGGCTACATGGAGTGCCGCGGCATCGGCATCATCAACATCGCCGAGATGTTCGGCGTGAAATCCATCCGCCTCGACAAACGCATCGACCTCGTCGTCTCGCTCCACGAATGGACGCCCGAAGTCGTCGAGGAACGCACCGGCCTCGAAGAAAACTTCTACGAGATCCTCAATCAGCGCGTCCCGCACATCGAACTCTACGTCCGCCCCGGCCGCGACATGGCCCGCCTCGTCGAAGTCGCCGCGCTCACGCAAGCCCTCAAGAAAATGGGCCACGATCCCGCCAAGGATTTCAACGACCGCCTCATCGCCTTCATGACCCAGGGCAACGACTTCACCTCCACCAAAGTCGTCCCCCTCGACCGCGCCCGTCGCAAAGAAAACTGAGTCCCGCGTAGCGGAACGCTGCCTGCCCCCGACTCGTCGGGGTAAGCGTTTCGTCTCCCTCCGCAAAATCATCCCCGCCGTTCCCGGTGCATTGGTTTTTGCTCCGTTGATCATTCTCTGGAGCTTGGTCCTTGGAGCTTGGATCTTCCCTTCTTGCCACCTCCCACCGCGCTCGCTGCGCTCTCCCCATGAGTTCCGCTCCCACGCGCATCGATGGCCGCACCGCCGATCAACTGCGCCCCATCACCTTCGAAGCCAACATCGCGCCGCACGCCACCGGCTCCGTCCTCGTCTCCTTCGGCGCCACCCGCGTCATCTGCGCCGCCACCATCGAGGCCAATGTCCCGACATGGATGAAACAACAGCGCGTTCCCGGCGGCTGGCTCACCGCCGAGTATTCACTTCTCCCCTACTCGACGCACGACCGCAAACAACGCGACATCTCCCGCGGCAAAATCGACGGCCGCACCGTCGAGATCCAGCGCCTCATCGGCCGCGCGCTCCGCGCCGTCATCGATCTGCAGAAACTCGGACCCAACACGCTCTGGATCGATTGCGATGTCCTGCAAGCCGACGGCGGCACGCGCACCGCCTCGATCACCGGCGCCTGGCTCGCCGCCCGACTCGCCATCCAAAAACTTCTCGACGCCAAAAAGATCGCGGAAAACCCGCTCACCGATTCCGTCGCCGCCGTCAGCGCCGGCATCTTCCAGGGTCAGGCGTATCTGGATCTCAACTACGCCGAGGACAAGGATGCCGAAGTCGACGGTAACATCGTCATGACCGGCCGCGGCCAGTTCGTCGAAGTCCAGAGCTCCGGCGAAGAAGCCACCTTCAGCGGCGACCAGCTCCAGTCCCTCATCGCCCTTTCGACCAAGGGCCTCAAGGAAATCGCCGCCCTCCAAACCGCCTTCCTCACCCAGCAGCTCCTGGCTCGGTAACAGTCTTCATCGACCTGGAGGCGCGGTGCCCTCACCGCGCTCACGCCTCGATCACCCGACGAGCGACAAACCACCGCTGCCCACCTCCCCCTGGCGCACAAGCTGCTAAGAACCCGTCATACTTGCCCACCTAACTCTCCCGATGAAAGCTCCTCGCCGCTTCGCCCTCGCCTCGATCACCCTCGCCACCCCCGCCTCGCTCCTCGCCCACCCGGGCCACGACGGCGATCACGACTTTACCTGGGATTTCTCTCACCTCCTCGCGCATCCCGTCGCCACGCTTTTCTGCGCCGCCGTCCTCGGCACCGCCATCTACGCGATCGTCCGCGCCTCCCGCAGCTCAAAAAAACACGACAGGTAGGGCGAGGCGTCCCCGGCGAGCCGAGCTTCGCCCACGGCGCTACAACTTCCGCGGGTCACACCGCAGCTGCGGAAACACCCGCGCCAACCTCGCGCGCACTTCCTTCAAGGTCCGCCGCAGCTCCGTCCCATCGCGCGCGACCAGCTTCATGCTCCACCCACCGCGTCGCAGCGCGCTGGCGCCTACCCACACGCCTTCCGCGTGCAGCCCCTTCAACACTTCGCGCACATCCACGCTTTCATCCGTCGCTCCCATCAACACCGCGTTCGCAAAACACGCCCCATCGCCCGATCCCGTAAACCGCGCCAACGCCTTCAACGCTCCGCCGCCCTGATCGAGCCGTTCTCGCAAGACCAACTCTCCCGCGATCCGCACCTCGAGTTCCACGCTTAACCGATCCCATTCCCAAGCCTCGCCGTGCGCCACTCGCCCGGGCATGAGTTGATCCACGAAAAACAGCGCCCCGCCTTCTTCCACCTCCACGGTCGTCACTTGCCGATACGTCGACCCGCGATGCGGCACCAGCGGCTCCGGCAACACCTCCAGCCACCCGCCTTTCTCCACCGAAAATCGCTGAAAACACTCCGCCTTCCCGCCGCGCATCCGAAACACCCGGCTCGCACTCGGCGTCGTCACCAACATCGCCGCTCCGCCCTCGCACGCGATCTCCGACTCCAGCCGATCGCCTTCGAGGATCCCCGCCGTCGGATTCACCACCTGCACCAGCAGCACGCCCGTATCCGCATCCCAATACGGCTTGCTCAAGTGAAACGGCGCGCGAAACGACTGCTCCGCGAGCACCGTCCGCCCATGCTCCCGCCGCGCTCCTCGCAACCGTAGATGTCCGGAAAACTCAGCCATGAGGATGGCCGCAAAAAGGCGCAGAGAGCGCAAAACCTCCGCTCCTCTTCCTACTCCCTTTTTGCGCCTTCTGCGCCTCTTTGCGGCTATTCATGGATCGATTGCGGCTTTCGCCCGAACAACACCTCCCGCTCGATCCACGCGATCACCGCCTCCAGATTGTGTTCGCGTTTCAAATCGCAGAACAAAAACGGCCTCACCCCGCGCTGCGCCTTCGCGTCGCGCTCCATCACGCCCAAATCCGCCCCGACCAGCGGCGCCAGATCGATTTTATTGATGATCAGCAAATCGCTGAACCGGATCGCCGGCCCGCCTTTGCGCGGGATTTTATCTCCCTCCGCGACGTCGATCACATAGATGAACGCGTCCACCAGCTCCGGCGAAAACGTCGCCGTGAGATTGTCGCCGCCACTCTCGACGAGCACCACCTGCAGATCCGGAAACTGGGTTTCCAACGCGCGACACGCCTGCTCGTTCATCGTCGTGTCATCGCGAATCGCCGTGTGCGGACAGCCTCCCGTCTCCACACCGCTGATACGCGTCGCCGGCAACGCGCTCTGCGTGACCAGAAACTGCGCGTCTTCCGAACAGTAGATATCGTTCGTCACCACCGCCATCGAGTAGCGCTCGCGGAGTTTCTGACAGAGCTTCAAACAAAGCATCGTCTTGCCCGAGCCCACCGGCCCGCCGATGCCAATCCTAGGAGGTCGATTCATGTGGAGATGAACCACAGAGACACGAAGCGCACAGAGAAAGCCTGTTCTCTCTGTGCCTCCGTGTCTCTGTGGTGAAATAATTTTTCACGAGATAAACATCCGCCCGTCCGCCGTCTCGTGCCGCGCCGCCGCGATGTCGAGCCATGGATTGAACCAGCCGATCTCCCCGAGCGGCACCCGTTCCGCCGCCGCGATCACCGCCGGCGCCTCGCCCAGCACCTCCGTCAACAAGGTCTGACTCGCATTCTGCCCCAGCCGCAAAAGCTTCATCGCCGCCGACACAATCGCCGCAACGGTCGAATACATCACACCCGCCAACACCGCCTCGCGCGGCGCCCGCACCGCGAGTCCTTCCAGCGCCGCCGACACCGACGCCGAAAACGGCCAGCCGTCCTCCTTCGCCCGCGCGAGATACTCTTTCGCGCCTTCATCTCCGCGCAACGCCACCACCAATTCCGCCCGTTGCCGACCAATGTTTTCCGACGCCAGCCGCGCCTCCCGCGAGGTCTTCAACGCCGACGCCAACACGCAAATCTCGCCCACCCGCTTCCAATCTCGCGCGCCGAGCGCCTCCCACGCCTGCACCGCAATCGGCAGCTCCATGTGTTTCAATGCCGGCAGCACCGCCTGAAACAGAAACTCGCGCAGCGTCGCCCGATCTCGCACGACGCCTTCCTGCACCAATCCTTCCAACCCAAACGAGTGCGCATAACTCCCCGTCGGATAAAACGAGTCCCCCGCCTGCAACAGCGCACAGATCCAGGCCGATGGAGGCGCGGTGCCCCCACCGCGCTCGTCAATGCTTGTGACTCGGTCCCAGCTCATGCGTCGCCTTCTCCCCTCTCACAAACCGCCCCGGCCGAAACACCGCCGTCGTCTCCCGATACGGCACATTCAACCGCTCGAAAAGTTTCCGCACCGCCGGTTCATCCGGTGCCAGCAATCGCCCCACCTCCGCCTGCAATTCCAAATGCAAATTCCCGACCGCCCATCCAATCCCCGCCGCCGCCGAAGGCGCAATCTCCAGCGCCACTTCCACCACCCGCTCCTCCTTTTGCGCGATCACATACCGCGCCTCCGCCGTCTGAAAAAACGTCTCCCCATGCTTCAGCGGCCGATCCAGTTCGAAACCGAACTCCGTCCCATCCGCCGCGACTCCGCGCCAAACCCGTTTCGCCAGCGTGATCCGCTCCACCTCGAGCGAAATCGCTCGCCGTAACACGTCAGGATCCGAGACAGGGCCGTGAACCAAATGCATCGAAAGAGGAGAACCACAGAGACACAGACGCACGGAGAAAACCACTTCTTCTCTGTGCCTCGACGTCTCTGTGGCTCAAAAAATCCTAGAACAAAAAATACCGCTGCGCCAACGGCAGCACTTTCGCCGGCTCGCAGGTGAGATGCTCTCCGTCCGCCTTCACCGTATAAGTCTCCGGATCCACCTCGATCTTCGGCATCGCGTCGTTCCACACCATGTCGCGCTTCCCGATTTTACGCGTGCGCTTCACTGCTTCCAGTTTCCGCGACAATCCCAACTGCCCCGGCCCCGTCCCGCTGCTCAACGACGCCTCACTCACGAACGTCAGCGACGTCCGTCCGATCGCCTTACCCGACGCGCCCCACTGCGGCCGGTAAAAGGTCGGCTGCGGCGTCGGAATCGACGCATTCGGATCGCCCATGTTCGCCCACGCGATGAAACCGCCCTTCAAAATCAGCTCCGGTTTCACCCCGAAAAGCGACGGCTTGAAGATCACGATGTCCGCCAACTTCCCCACTTCCAGCGATCCCACCGCATGCGAGATCCCATGAGTGATCGCCGGGTTGATCGTGTATTTCGCGAGATAGCGCAGCACCCGGAAATTGTCGGCCGCTTCATGCGCGCCGACCTCTCCCGTCAGCTTGCCGAACTGCGTCTTCATCTTGTGCGCCGTCTGCCACGTCCGGCAGATCACTTCACCAATCCGGCCCATCGCCTGCGAATCCGACGACATCATCGAAATCGCGCCGAGATCGTGCAGCCGATCCTCCGCCGCAATCGTCTCCGGACGGATCCGGGACTCCGCGAACGCCACGTCTTCCGGAATCTTCGCGTCGAGATGATGACACACCATCAGCATGTCCAGGTGCTCATCGATCGTATTCACTGTGAAAGGACGCGTCGGATTCGTCGACGAGGGCAGCACATTCGCCTCGCCGCACACGCGAATGATATCCGGCGCATGGCCGCCACCCGCGCCTTCGGAATGATACGTGTGAATCGCGCGCCCTTTGAACGCCCGAATCGTGTCATCGACAAAACCCGACTCGTTCAACGTGTCCGTGTGAATCGCCACTTGGACGTCCAACTCGTCCGCCACACCCAAACACGTGTCGATCGCCGCCGGCGTCGTGCCCCAGTCTTCATGCAACTTCAACCCGATCGCCCCCGCCAGCACCTGCTCGCGCAATGGCTGCGGCGTCGAACAATTCCCCTTCCCCAGAAAACCCAGATTCATCGGATACGCCTCCGCCGCCTCGAGCATGCGATGGATATTCCACGCGCCCGGCGTGCAGGTCGTTGCGAGCGTGCCATGCGCCGGCCCGGTTCCGCCGCCCAACATCGTCGTCAGCCCCGAGCTGATCGCTTCATCGATCTGCTGCGGACAAATAAAATGAATGTGCGTATCGATCCCGCCCGCCGTCACGATGCACCCTTCGCCCGCGATCACCTCCGTGCACGCGCCGACAATCATCGGATTTTTCTTCTTCGTCTCCGGATCGGGATAAACCGAACCCAGCCCATTCTGAATCCCCGGATTTCCGGCATGTCCGATGCCCACGATCCGCCCGTGTTTCACTCCGATATCCGCTTTTGTGATACCGAGAATCGGATCGAGAATCAGCGCATTCGTGATCACCAGATCGAGCGACTCCGCATCCGTCGCCGTCGACGACTGCCCCATCCCATCGCGAATCACCTTTCCTCCGCCGAACTTGATCTCGTTCCCATAACCGCCGCCTTCCGCAATCAGATCGCGCTCGACCTGCACGAAAAGGTCCGTGTCCGCGAGCCGCACCTGGTCGCCGACCGTGGGACCAAACATTTCCGCATACTGACGACGTGTGAGTTTCAGGGGCATTGGGAAGAAGAGTTAACAACCACGAATGAACACGAATTCACACGAATGCCCCACCGCACCTTCAGTATCCGTGTCCATTCGTGTTTATCCGTGGTTCAAAGCTTTCCGTTCACTTTCGCGTTGAAGCCATACACCTCGCGCGCTCCCGCGAGCGCCACCAACTCGACTTCCTTCGTATCGCCCGCCTCGAACCGCACCGCCGTTCCCGCCGGGATGTTCAATCGAAACCCTCGCGACGCCGCCCGATCGAAGCTCAACGCCTCATTTGTTTCGAAGAAATGATAATGCGATCCGACCTGGATCGGACGATCCCCCGTGTTCGCCACCTTCATCACCTTCGTCTCCAACTCCAGATTCGCCGCCAACGGCGCCGCATCCTTCGCCACGATAATTTCTCCAGGGATCATAACGAAACAGTGTCACCACCAAGGCCCAGAGGCACCGAAAAGAACCCTCTTCTCCTCTGTGTCTCCATGCCTCTGTGGTTCATGAAAAATAAATCCGATCAGCGAATCGGATTATGCACCGTCACCAGCTTCGTCCCATCCGGAAACGTCGCCTCGACTTGCACTTCGTGAATCATTTCCGCGACGCCTTCCATCACGTCGCCCAGCTTCAAAAT
This sequence comes from Verrucomicrobiota bacterium, assembly GCA_023391285.1. Classification (GTDB taxonomy): domain Bacteria; phylum Verrucomicrobiota; class Verrucomicrobiia; order Opitutales; family Opitutaceae; genus Opitutus. The sequence goes on along the minus strand of JAEWBF010000048.1, from coordinate 60,087 downwards.
CGTCGTCCCAAAGCTCATCAGCTCCGCCACCGACTTTCCATCCCGCGCGCCTTCCATGATCTCATACGTAATGATCGCGACCGCCTCCGGATAATTGAGTTTCAATCCGCGGGCCTGACGCCGCCGCGCCAAATCCGCCGCCGTTACGATAAGAAGCTTCTCACGCTCTCGTGGGGTTAAATGCATGGGATCCAGGTTGTATTAAGCACCGATGAACACGGATGCACACCGATCCAAACCGAATCCGCGTCCATCTGTGTCCATCCGTGATGGAAAGGAATCATACCTGCAAATGCTCCTTCACGACTTCATCCGTCAGCGCCGCGATCTCACCCGACGCGACCACCGCGCCGCGATCCATCGCATAAAACCGATCCGCCACCTCGCGGCAGAAATCCACATATTGCTCCACGAGCAGAATCGCCAGCGACCCATCCTTCTTCAGCTCCTTCACCGCATGCTGGATCTCTTCCACCGGATTCTCGTGCAGCCCTTCCGTCTTCAATTTCTTCAACGTGTCCCCGATGTGATCGATGACCGACGGCTGAATCCCCTCCGTCGGCTCATCCAGGATCAGCAACTTCGGCCGAGTTAAAATCGCCCGCCCAATCGCCAGCTGCTGCTGCTGCCCGCCCGAAAGCACGCCGCCTTTGCGCGACAGCATTTCCTTCAACACCGGAAATAACCGGAAAACCCGTTCGAGCCCCTCGCGATCCGACGCTTTCCCGCGGCCATGCACCACAAGCCCGACGTGTAGATTCTCTTCGACCGTCAAATGCGGAAAGATGTCCCGCCCCTGCGGCACGTAAGCGATGCCTTTCCGCGCGCGCACATCCGGCGCGAGCTTCGCGATGTTTTGTCCGTCGAAGGTCACGACGCCATTCCGCACCGCAAGCAATCCCGTGATGCAACGCAGCGTCGTCGTCTTGCCCACCCCATTGCGCCCCATCAACGCGACCACTTCGCCCGAGTTCACCTCGAGATTCACGCCGCGCAAAATCCGCGACCCCGCAATGTCCGCCTCGACCGCCGAGAGTTGAAGCAGCGCGCTCATGAGTGAACCACGGAGACACAGAGGCACGGAGAAAGCCCGCCGCAAACTCTTCTTCTCTGTGCCTCTGTGTCTCCGTGGTTAACTTCGCCTTTCATCATCATCTCAATGTTTCCCGCGGCCGAGATACACCTGCCGCACTTGTTCGTTCGCCTGCACCTCATCGAACTTCCCTTCGCACAACACCGTGCCCTGATGCAGCACCGTCACCTTTCCGTCGCGCGCGATCTGTTTCACAAAGGTCATGTCGTGCTCGACCACCACGATGCTGTGCCGCTCCGAGAGGCTGATCAGCAATTCGCCCGTGCGCTTCGTCTCCTCGTCCGTCATTCCCGCCGCCGGCTCGTCGACGAGCAATAACTGCGGCTCCTGCGCCAGCAACATCCCGATCTCGAGCCACTGCTTCTCCCCATGCGCCAGCTGCCCGGCCCGCAAATCCCGCTTCGCCTCCAGCCGGATCAGTTTCAACAATTCGTCGATCCGATCGCGTTGTTCCGACGTCGTCCGATGAAACAGCGTCCGAAACACGCCGCGCGGTCCCTTCAACGAGAGTAACAAATTCTCGAATACGGTGTGGTCGATATACACCGACGGCGTCTGGAACTTCCGCCCGATTCCCAACCGATTGATTTCGTATTCGTTCAACCCAACCAGGTCCGTGTCCCAGCCGAACTCGATCTTCCCCGTATCCGGTTTGGTGCGACCGGTAATCAGATCGAAGAACGTCGATTTCCCCGCGCCATTCGGCCCGATCACCGTGCGCAGTTCGCCGCGCGTCAGGTAGAAATTGAGGTTCGTGATGGCTTTGAAGCCATCGAAGGTCTTGTTCACATCCTCCACCGTGAGGATGAAGTTGGTTTTTTCCGGACCGACGTTCATGGCGTGCCTGTCGTCACCACGGGTTTCTCCGAAGCGGCCGCCGCGTCGGTCGTTTCATCGACTCGCCGCCCCGCGCGTCCCTTCCACCAGGCCGAGATGCGCCCCGGCAGGCTGACAATTCCGCCGGGCAACAACAGCACGACGACGATAAACAGTCCGCCCAGGATAAACAGCCACGCGTCCGGATACGCCCGCGTCGCCCAGCTCTTCAACGCATTCACCGAAATCGCCCCGATGATCGGACCGACCAGCGTGCCGCGTCCGCCCACCGCCACCCACACCACCGCTTCGAGCGACTTATCCGGCGTCATCTCCGACGGGTTGATGATGCCGACCTGCGGCACGTAAAGCGCACCGCCGATTGCCGCGATCAGCGACGCCGCCACGAAGACGAACAACTTGAAATGCGCCGCCGCGTATCCGCTGAACAATACACGATTCTCACCGTCGCGGATCGCGCGTTGCACAAGACCGAGCTTGGTCTGCGCCAGCCAGCGACAGCCGAGAAACACCAGCACGAGCATCACCGCCGTCACCACATACAGACCGCGCATTGTCGCCGGATCGCGCAGATCGTGACCGAGGATGAACTTGTAATCCGTGAAGCCGTTGTTGCCGCCCATCAACATGTCGTTGCGGAAAAACATCAGCGACGCGCCATAGGTCAGCGCCTGCGTCAGAATCGAAAAATACACGCCCTTGATCCGCGACCGAAACGCGAGAAATCCGAACACAAACGCCACCCCGCCCGGCAGCAGGAAGATCATCAACGCCGCGAAGCCGAAACTATCGAAGGGCTTCCAAAACCACGGCAGCTCGCTCCAACCGAGAAACACCAAAAAGTCCGGAATCGGCAGCTTGTATTGCCCCAGATCGCCGATCATCCGCATCAGATACATGCCCATCATGTAACCGCCCAAGCTGAAGAAAAGCGCCTGCCCGAGACTGAGCAGTCCCGTGTAACCCCAGAGCAGATCCACCGAGATCGCGAGCAACGCGTAGCAGAGATATTTTCCCCACAGGTTGATCGTGAAGTTGCTCACGAGCCCCCAGCTGTTCAGCAGCGGCAGCCCCACCACGAGGAACAACCCGATCACCGCGATCGCCCCCATTTCGATTTTACGAAGAGTGGCAGCGCTCATTCCGGTCCGGTTTCACCACGAAATACACGAAACACACGAAAGGATCCGATCCCTTCGTTCGTATTCGTTTCGTGTGTTTCGTGTATTTCGTGGTTTCTCATTTTTTACCTCATCCCTCCAAACTCCGGCTCCGCGTCACAAAAATTCCCGCCGGCCGCCACTGCAGGAAGAGAATGATCGCCACCAGCACCGTTATTTTCCCCAACACCGGATTCAGCAGAATCTGCTGCAGCGATTGATCCGCCATGCCGATTCCAAGCGCCGCGATCACCGTGCCCGGCAGATTTCCGACGCCGCCCACCACAACCGTCATGAAACAATCGACGATGTAACTCTGCCCGAGCGACGGACCGACATTGCCAATCTGCGAAAGAAACGCGCCCGCCAATCCGGCGAGTCCGCTTCCCAGTCCGAAGGTCAGCATGTTCACCCGCTCCGTCCGCACGCCCATGCAAGAGGCCATGTTGCGGTTCTGCATCACCGCGCGAATCAACAAACCCAGCGAAGTCCGCGTGAGCACCAGCCACACGCCGAACACGATCAGACCCGCAAACCCGATCACGAACACGCGATTCCACCCGAAGATGATGTCGTTGAAGATCCAGTTTCCGCTCAGCCAGCTCGGGCTGCTCACCTGCACGTTCTGCGACCCAAACACGCTGCGAAACAACTGTTGCAGCACCATCGAAACACCCCACGTCGCCAGCAGGCTCTCGAGCGGCCGCCGATACAGGAAACGAATCACGCTCCGCTCGAGCAGAATTCCCATGCACGCCGCCGCCAAAAAACTCAACGGCAGCGCCACCACGAAGTAGCTCTGATACCACGCGCCCGTCGCCTTCAATCCCGGCACGCTCATCGAGAATCCGAAAGGCGACAGCGCCAGCCCGTTTCCAAAAATATTCTGCACGACGTAAGTCGTATACGCCCCCACCGCGATCATCTCGCCGTGCGCCATGTTGATCACGCCCATCAATCCAAAGGTGATCGCCAGTCCGAGCGCGACGACCAGCAGGATGCTCCCGAGGCTCAACCCGCGAAACAGCGTCCCGAAAAAATTCACCGTGCTGATGTGGCTGTTGACCGCGTGAATCGCCGCGTCCGCCGCCGCCGCCAGCTCCGTCTTCTTTTCCGCCACCGCCGCTTTTTGCGCGGCTTTCAACACGTCGAGACTCGCGATCGTGTGCAGCTCCTGCAGTTCCCGCAGTGCCGCGAGTTTCACCGCGTCATCGGGATTCTTGAGCCCGATCAGCGCGATCGCTTCGCGCAACGCGACCTGCGCCTTCGGCTCTTTTTCGATTTTCGCCCGCGCTTCCAGCGCCGGGAGTTTGTCGACCTGTTGTCCCAATCCAAAACTCTGAATCGCGCGAACCCGGCGCGTTAAATCCGGATTCGCCAGATCCGCGACATCCAACACCGCCTTGAACGCCCTCCTCAACGCCGACGTATGCTCCACCGCCTTCAACGTCGACGCCACCAGCCGCATCGGCTCTCCATTCGCGTCGAGCAGCGGTTCACCCGTATCGATCCGCACGGCCGCCTGGGCTCCCGCGGCATCCTTGCTTCCCGTCAGCTGAACCACGATCCGCTCGCCGCCCTCGGGGGCGTAAATAAACAACGCGTCCTCCCGCCACGCCGCCAGCAGCGGCGCAATCGCCTCGTCGCCCTCGCCCACCAGCGTGTTGATGATCTGAATACGTTCCTGCGTGCCGTCGACGAGCGCCGCGCGTGCGATCGTCTGACGCGCGCCGCTCTCCGCCGCGAAGGCCGGGACGCTCAGGAGGAAAAAGCAGAATAGAAAGCGAACGGTAAAAGACACGTAGACGGGTATTTGATCTTCTCTCGTGAAAACAGAGGAGCGGGTCTCTCGAAGAACCCGCCCCGCGATTAGCAATCATCGGGCCAACTGTGCCCCTCGGAGCGGAACGCAGTAGCGTTTCGCCAAACTCACTCCGTCATCGCTGCCGCCGCGAGCGAACCCGCGGCGGCACTTATGACGAAAGTCGGTTTGCTTACTTGAACTTACCTTTGAGCCAGGGCTCGCCGTAAACGTTGTCGAACGACTTCACGATCTTGAACTGCCCATCCGCGCGGGTCTCGCCGATGTAAACGTTCTTCGTGAGGTGCATGTTCGGCTGGGTCGTGACCTTGCCGCCGGGACCGTTGAACGAGATCCCGCTCTTCCACGCCGCGCGCACCGCGTCGACGTCGAACGTGCCGGCCTTCTCGACCGCCGCTTTCCAGAGATAAACACCGACGTAGCTCAACACCATCGGCGAGCAGGTGACGCGGCCTTCCTTCTCGATGCCAGGGACGTTCGTCGACTTCAGCCATTTCTGGAAGTTCGCGACGAATTCCTTGTTCGCCGGCGTGTCGAGCGACTGGAAATACGTCCAGCAACCGAGCTGGCCCACGAGCTGATCGGCCGGCAGACCGCGGAACTCGTCTTCCGAGATCGAGAACGAAACGACCGGACAATCTTCCGCGGTGAGACCCGCCGCCGCGTATTCCTTGAAGAACGGAACGTTCGTGTCGCCGTTGAGCGTGGAGATCACGCACGCGTCGCCCGAGGCGGCGAACTGTTTGATCTCCGAAACGATCTGCTGGTAGTCGGTGTGGCCGAAGGGCGTGTATTTGCCGGCGGAGATGATCTTGCCGGAATCGTCCTTGCGATAGCCGCCGCCGATGTTCTCGAGCGGCACGCCTTTGCTGAGGAGATACTCGAGCAGCACGAGATTCGTCGTCTGCGGATAGACGTAGTCCGTGCCGAGCAGGTAGAACTTCTTTTTGCCTTCCGCCAGGTAGTAGTCGACCGCCGGCGTGGCTTGTTGGTTAACCGCCTCGGCGGTGTAGGCGACGTTCTGCGACTCTTCCTCGCCCTCGTATTGCACGGGATAGAAGAGCAGGCCGTTGTTCTTTTCATACACCGGCAAGACGGATTTGCGCGACACCGAGGTCCAGCAGCCGAAGGTCACGGCGACCTTGTCCTGCTCGAGGAGTTGCTTCGCCTTTTCGGCGAAGAGCGGCCAGTTGGACGCGCCGTCGACGACGACCGGCTCGATCTTTTTGCCGAGCACGCCGCCCTTGGCGTTGATCTCGTCGAATGTGAACAACAGCACGTCGCGCAGCGATTTTTCGCTGATCGCCATCGTGCCGCTAAGGGAGTGAAGAACGCCGACCTTGACGGTGTCGGCCGCGCGAGCGGAGCCGAGCAAAGCGCCCAGAGCGAGAGCTCCGACGCCGAGGAGTTGGGTGGTTTTCTTGATCATGACTGAAGGGTTGGAACTTGGACGGCGGTGTCCGGGCACGGCAGTGGCCAGGCACCTCCGCGGAGGAGATGAAGAAAGGAAAAGTGCGGGGTGGGAGCGGCGCCGCGTCACACGACGCGACGCCGGGGAACGAAAGAGAAGCGGACCGGCGCGTGGCCAGTCCGCGAGTAATCAGAACTTGAATACGACTTGGCCGCCCCAGAAGGTGTAGTCGCCGCTGTCACCTTCCCCGAGCGAGAACTCTGCGCGCAGCGCGAGGTTGTCGTTGATGGTGTAGGTCGGCGCGATCGTGTATTTCATATCGTCGCCGCCGCCATCCCACTCGGCGCCGCTGACGCGGAAGATCGTCGAGACCTTGTCGTTGAACTTGTAGGAGAGGAACGCGAGCCAGGTCGTGGCCACGTCTTCGTTGACCGCGAACTCGCCGGCGATGGTGACCTTGTCGCTCACCGCATAGCTCGCCCACAGGTCGAACACGAAGATGTCCGTGTTGGTGTGCTCGTCCTCTTCCGAAGCCACCCCCGCGAAGATCGTCAGGTTTTCGACGCCCGTGTAGGAAACCATCACTTCGACTCCGACGTCGTCGCCGTATTCGCGATCGCCTTCGAAGAAGACGTTTTTCGTCGGGTGATTGAAGATCGAGTCAACGACGGCGACACCGAACGAGAAGCCGGCCCCCGAGTAGTCGATCTTCGCGCCCGTATGATAGGCGGGAATGCCGCTGATCAAACCGTAGCTGAGCTGGGTCATGTTCACCGCGTCGAACGCTTCAAACCCAAGATAGCTCAGGAATTTTCCACCGGTGATCTTGAAGCCCGCGCCGGCGTCGAACGTCGCATAAGCTTCGAGCAAACCGGCTTCGTTGGCGGCGCCCGGAAGATACAACACGCTGCCGTAAGCGCTGACCTGGCCGGCGCTGGCGAGCACGCCGAGTTTGACGGCGTCGAAACTATTCACGCCCGAGTCGAGATACGTGTCCGTCGTTGGCCCGCCATCCCAGTCCGTCGACGTGAACGCGCCCACGGCATAGCCATTGACGCTGATGTTTTCATTCACCTTCACGTCGGCGAAGGCGGTCGCGACCAGGGCGAGCGAGGAAGCGGCCCAGCCGGCAAGCTTGGAGGTATTCTTGATCATAGTTTGTTTTGGTAGGTTGCGTGGATCACACCGCGTCCGGCGCGGCCGGATCAGCGAAACCCAGACGGCTCTTAGCAGGTCGCTTGCCAGCTTCGCCAAACCCGCGAACCCGCGTGTCATATGGCCACTGAGCCCCTCTCGCTTCAGTTGCGGCGCACGCCGCCGATCCACAACGTTCCGCCTCAATCGCCACTGCCTCCCGCATGAAATTTCTTCGTTTGCTCCTCCCGCTCGCCACGCTCGTCAGCGCTTCCCTGCCCACCGTATTCGCAGCAAGCGACGAGAGCTCGTGGTCCGTCACCCCCGCCTTCGCCTCGCAATATCTGTTTCGCGGCGCGCGGGTCGCTGGCGCGTCCTTTCAGCCTTCGCTCGACTATTCGCGCGGCTCGCTCGCCGCGGGCGTGTGGAGCAGCGCCGCGTTTTCCCACCGCGCCAAAGGCGACTCCGACCCGGAGTTCGATTTCTACGGCACGTATTCGTTCTCCAACGACACGGGCACCGTCGACGTCGTGCCGGGTTTCTGGCTCTACACGTATCCAGATGCCGACGACAGCAACGGCTACCACGCGCTCACGTTCGAACCCAATCTCGCGTTCAACGTCTACGTCGCCGGCATCCGCCTCACCCCCGCGGTTTACTACGACGTCACACTGGAGGGCGCCACCTGGGAAATCGCCGCCGCGTTCGCGCTTCCGCTGAAACGCCTCGGCACCACGATCGAGTTTCTCGCGACCGCTGGCACCTTCAAATGGGACAACATCACCGCTAACGCCTCACCGCCGGAAAAAAACTGGGGCGACTACTACACCATCGGTGCACGACTGCCCGTCACCATCGGCGCCCGTTCGCAACTCGCGCTCGGCCTCACTCACTCCATCGGTCGCAACAATTTCTTCAAACAGGGCACCGCACCGAAATACAAGAATCCCGACGCCGGCCACCACACCGCCGTCACGCTCAGCTACACGCATTTATTGTAGGGCGGGGTCTCCCGCCCCCCCCGCACGCCCGCCCCCGGTCACGCCTTCTTCCCCACCTCGCTGCCCGCCGTTGTCTGCGGACCAAACGTCCCCGCTTCCGCCGCGCGCACAAATCCCTCGGTCACGCTCTTCAACTCTTCCCAACGCGCGCGAATCTTCTTCGCCTCTTCCTTCGTAACCGTGTCGTCCGCCGCCGCCGTCGCGATCGTCGCGAGCATATCGGCAAACTCCTGCACGATGTCGTTCGTCACCGGAATCAGCGGCCCGCCCGCCGGCAGGTTGTGAGGATTGCGAATGTAGAAACCATCCGCCTGCTCACAAACCCATTGCGCGACGCGGATGTCATGCGTGATCCGCACCAATTGCCCCACGCGATCCAGCGGACTGCTCGCGGCCGCCCCGCTCTCGGGCTCGGGCGGTTCGGCCCATTTGTAGATCAATGACAACGACAGGCCCATGTCGGCCGCGATCTGCTTGGCGCTCGTGCGCTTCAACACTTCCCGCATCACCTCGTGAGCTTGCATGCGCCGGCAGCGTGGAGTCCGGCCAACGAAACGCAACCCCCGGCACGCAACCTCACGCTCATTCGGAGAAACCACGCGCTTTTTGAGCGTGCCAAATCCCGCGGCTGCCCCTGAATGGGCCCTTTCATTTTCATGAACATCCACGAGTATCAGGCGAAAGCGCTCTTCGAAAAATATGGCGTGCCGATCCCGGCCGGCGCTCCCGCAAAATCCGTGGCCGAGTTCGACACCGCCCTCGGCGGTCTGCCGGAAGGCCCGACCATGGTGAAATCCCAGATCCACGCCGGCGGGCGCGGCAAGGGCACGTTCACCGACGGCTTCAAGGGCGGCGTGAAGTTCTGCAAAACCAAAGCCGACGCCAAAGAGATCGCCGGCAAGATGCTCGGCAACACGCTCGTCACCCTCCAAACCGGTCCCGCCGGCCGCAAGGTCCAGACGATCTACTTCACCGCGGCGAGCGACATCAAAAAAGAATACTACCTCGCCATCCTCCTCGACCGCGCCACTTCGCGCCCCGTCATCGTCGCCTCCACCGAGGGCGGCGTCGAAATCGAGAAGGTTGCCCACGAAACGCCCGAGAAGATCGTCAAGGTCTTCGTCGATCCCGCCTACGGCCTCGCCGACTTCCAGGTGCGCCAAATCATCTTCGCCCTGGGTTTCACCGGCGTCGAAGCGAAGAACGCCAATAAACTCATCCGCAATCTCTACACGATGTTCTGGGAAACCGACGCCTCCATGGTCGAGGTCAACCCGCTCATCACCACGCCGACCGGTGACGTCCTCGCGCTCGATGCGAAAGTCTCCTTCGACGACAACGCCCTTTTCCGCCATCCCCAGATCGTCGCCCTCCGCGACCTCAACGAAGAGGACTCCAAGGAAATCGAAGCCTCCAAGTTCTCGCTGAGCTACATCGCGCTCGACGGCAACATCGCCTGCCTCGTCAACGGCGCCGGCCTCGCCATGGCGACGATGGACATCATCAAACACTACGGCGGCGAACCCGCCAACTTCCTCGACGTCGGCGGCGGCGCTTCGAAGGACCAGGTCGTGGCTGCCTTCAAGATCATCGTCGGCGATCCGAACGTGAAGGGAATCTTCGTCAACATCTTCGGCGGCATCATGGATTGCAACGTGATCGCCCAAGGCATCGTCGAAGCCGTGAAAGAGGTCGGCCTCAAACTCCCGCTCGTCGTTCGCCTCGAAGGCAACAACGTCGCCGCCGGCAAACAAACGCTCAACCAATCCGGCCTGAAGCTCGTCTCCGGCGACACCATGGCCGACGCCGCCCAAAAAATCGTGAAGCTCGTCGCCTGATCGGGGAAACCACGAAACCCACGAACTACACGAAACCCAAACCACGAACCGCCATACACCGGAGCCTCAGGTCCTTTCGTGTATTTGGTGTAGCTCGTGGTTAAAAAAATCTGCCCATGGCTATCCTGATCACTCCCGAAACGAAGATCCTCATCCAAGGCATCACCGGCGAATTCGGCGCGCGTCACACCAAGCTTTCGCTCGACTACGGCACCCAGGTCGTCGCCGGCGTCACTCCCGGCAAAGGCGGGCAAACCTTCGAACACGGCGCGCACAAGGTTCCGATCTTCAACACCGTCGCCGAAGCCAAAGCCGCCACCGGCGCTTCCGTCTCCGCGATCTTCGTCCCGCCGCCCTTCGCCGGCGACGCGATCCTCGAAGGCGTCGACGCCGATCTCGATCTCGCCGTCGCCATCACCGAGGGCATTCCGATCAAGGACATGGTCCGCGTGAAACGCGCCATGCAGGGCAAACGCACGCGTCTCGTGGGCCCCAACTGCCCCGGCATCGTCACACCCGGAGCCGGCGAAGGCTCCAACGGCGGCTGCCGCATCGGGATCGCGCCCGGCTACATTCACAAAAAAGGTCACGTCGGCGTCGTCTCCCGCTCCGGCACACTCACCTACGAAGCGGTTTTTCAACTCACACAAAAAGGCATCGGCCAAAGCACGTCGGTCGGCATCGGCGGCGATCCGGTTAACGGGACTTCGCACCTCGATGTCATCAAGCTCTTCAACGAAGACCCCGACACCCACGGCATCATCCTGATCGGCGAAATCGGCGGCAGCGCCGAAGTCGAAGCCGCTCGCTGGATCAAGGATCACTGCAAGAAACCCGTCGCCGGTTTCATCGCCGGCGCCACCGCTCCCGCCGGCCGCCGCATGGGCCACGCCGGCGCCATCGTCGGCGGCGCCGAAGACACCGCCGCCGCCAAGATCGCCGTCTTCAAGGAATGCGGTATCGAAGTCGCTGCTACACCGAGCGACATGGCCGACGCCCTCCTCCGCGCCGCGCAAGCTAAAGGCGTGAAGCTCAGCTAAACCTAAACGTTTCTACGTGAAGCCCGGCGCTCCCCGCCGGGCTCTTTTTTTTGGGTAGGGCGAGGCGTCCCCGCCGAGCCGCCACCTCACCTCCATCATGCGTTTGCTTCCGCTCCTAAAATCCCAAACCGCCGACGCCCACGCTGCCCTTGAGCAAAACCTGAACCTCTTCGAGCTCGTGCGGACCAAGGACGACTATCGTCTCTTGCTCACTCGTTTCTTCACCCTTCACGAGCCGCTCGAACAACGCCTCGCCGACGCCATCGATTGGCCGGCACTCGGTTTCGATTTCGCCTCGCGCCGCAAAGCTCCGCTCGTCCGTCACGACCTTCGCACGCTCGGCACAACCGACACCGAAATCGACGCGCTTCCGCGCGCCACCGCCCTGCCTTCGCTCGACAACACCGCCGCCGCCATCGGCTGCCTCTACGTCCTCGAAGGCTCCACCCTCGGCGGCCAGTTCATCTCCAAACATTTTCAAACGTCCCTCGGCATCGCTCCCGAAACCGGCGGCCGATTCTTCCACGGCTACGGCCCACACACCGCCACCCGCTGGCGCGAGTTCGGACAATGGGCCGAACAACAAAACCCGAGCGCCGCTACCGACTTCGACACCCGCGCCGCCGCCGCCGCCTCTGCCACCTTCCACTCTTTCGCCCAATGGCTGAACCGGTAACTCCGCAAACCGTCGATCTCACGAACTGCGATCGCGAACCCATCCACATTCCCGGTTCAATCCAGCCGCACGCCGTCATGCTCGTGCTGCGCGAACCCGATCTCACCGTCGTCCAGGCCAGCACCAACACCGCGGAAAAACTCGGCCTCCCGCACGCCCAACTCCTCGGCTCTCCTCTCTCTCACTTCATCTCCGCCGAGCATCTCGCCTACCTTCAAACCCGCGTCCTTCCGCTCCCGCTCGAAGCCGCTCCGCAATACCTTCCGCCTCTCCGTTTCGCCGACGCGGCACGGCCGTTCGAAGCGATCATCCATCGCTTCAAGGGCGCCCTCATCCTCGAACTCGAAGACGGGCCCGACCGCCCCACGCTGCATCACGAAGAGGTTTTCTCCGCGCTGAAAAACACCCTCGCCGCCCTTCACGGCGATCTCTCGGTCGTCGACTTCTGCCAGCTCGCCGCCGAACAGGTTCGCCGCTTCATCGGCTTCGATCGCGTGATGGTTTACCGCTTCGCCGAAGATCTCTCCGGCCACGTCATCGCCGAAGCCAAACGCGACGACCTCGAAGCCTTCCTCGGTCTTCACTACCCCGCGTCCGACATCCCCAAACAAGCGCGCGAGCTCTTCAAACGCTCCAAGCTGCGCCTCATCCCCGACCTGCGCTACGCCCCCGTCGCCCTCCAGCCGACGCTTCGATCCGACACGCGCGAGCCGCTCGACATGAGCTACAGCGCCGCGCGCTCCGTGTCGCCGATTCACGTCGAATACCTCCAAAACATGGGCGTGTTCGCCTCGCTGTCGTTGTCCATCGTCATCGACGACCGTTTGTGGGGCCTCTTCGCCTGCCACCACTACTCCGCTCGCTACGTGCCGCACACGTTGCGCATGGCGTGCGAATTTCTCGCCCACACCCTTTCGTTTCTCGTCGCCGGCCGCGAAGCCGCCGAGGACCACGATTACGCGCTGCACCTTCACGAGCAGCACCGCGCGCTCGAAGAGGCCAGCGCCCGCGAAGCCGACTTCGGCCGCGCGCTCGCCTCGCTTGACGACAACACCATCGGCGGCCTCCGCGCCGCCGGCGCCGCCGTCGTCACCGGCACTCAAATCCATCGGATCGGCCAAACGCCCGACGAGCCGCAATTACGCGCCCTCGCCACCGCCGCCGCACAAACCGTCTCCGAAAACATCTGGGCCAGCGATCGTCTCGCCGAAACCTCGCCCACCCTCGCCGCCCACGCTCCGCATGTCGCCGGACTCCTCGTCGTCGTGCTCTCGCGCGAGCCGTTTTCCTGCGTGCTCTGGTTCCGCGACGAGGTTTTGAAAACCGTCAACTGGGCCGGCGATCCATCGAAGCCCGTCGTCGCCGGCCCGCTCGGCGATCGTCTCACGCCGCGAAAATCCTTCGCCCTCTGGCAACAGGAGGTCCGCGGACATTCCGACGCGTGGACCGACACCGAGATCGAAGCCGCCCGCCGCATCCGCCACACGTATCACGAGGTGTTCTCGCGCCGCGCGCAGGAACTCGCCCGGCTCAACGACCAGCTCGCCGAGCGCAACCGCCAGCTCGACGCCTTCGCCTACATCGCCTCCCACGATCTCAAGGAGCCGCTGCGGGGCATTCACAACTTCTCCCAATTCGTCCTCGAAGACTGCGCCCGGGAACTCAACGCCGATGGCATTTCCCACCTGCAAACCATCGGGCGGCTCACCCGCCGCATGGAATCCCTCCTCGACGCGCTGCTCAAATTCTCGCGCCTCAGCCGGTCCGAGATGACTTCGCGTCCCGTAAATTTGAATACGGCACTCGACGACGCCCTCGATCTCCTGTCCTCGCTTCGCCAATCCAGCGGCGTCGACATCCGGATCCCCCGCCTGCTCCCCACCGTCCAGGGCGACGCCGATCTCATCGCCGAAATTTTCGCCAACCTCGTCGCCAACGCCATCCGCTACAACGACAAGCCATCGAAGTGGGTCGAAATCGGCTACGTCGATCCTTCGCGCCCCGGCGAAACACCCACCCTCTACGTCGCCGACAACGGCATCGGCATCCCTCGCGAACATTTCGAGGTTATCTTCCGCATCTTCAAACGGCTGCACGGTCGCGACGACTTCGGCGGCGGCACCGGCGCCGGACTCACCATCGTCCAGAAACTGATCGAACGCCACGGTGGACGGATTTGGGTCGAGTCGGAACCTCAGGCAGGAACTCGCTTTCTCTTTACCCTCGCCCCAGCGTCCGCGTCGTGAGTCCGATCGCCTCCAATAAACCGTCCATTCTGATCGTCGAGGACAGCGACGAAGACTTCGCCGCGATGGAACGGATTCTCCTTCGCAGCGAGGCCCCCGTTGGCCTGCACCGCTGCAGCCGCGCCGAACAGACTTACCGATTGCTCGACGAATGGCAGCAGCAGCCGAGCTGGGGACAACTTCCCGCGCTCATCGTGCTCGATTTGAATCTGCCCGGCCCCGATGGCCGCTCGATCCTCCAAGAGCTTCGCCGCCGCTCCGCCACCAAGCGCACACCGATCGTGATCTTCTCCACGTCCAGCAGCCAGAGCGACATCACGTGGTGCTACGAAAATGGCGCCAACTCCTATCACGTGAAGGGCATGGACTATCCCGTTTTCAAACGTTCCGTCGAGCAACTCAGCTCGTATTGGCTCCAGTCGGCGCAGCTCCCCGGCAACGAGCGCTCCCACGCCGCCTGAGAGGCGGCTCTTCCCGTTTGATGTCGCCGACGGAACAAGCCGCGCCCCAGCCCCAGCGGCTGTTGCTGATCGACGACTCCGCGGAAGACCGCCTGACGTTTCGCCGCTACCTCACCAAGGATTCGCCGGACTCATTCGTCATCACCGAAGCCGCCAATCTCGCCGAGGCTCACCGGCGCGCCGCCTTCGACAGCCCCGATTGCATCCTCCTCGATTATAATCTCCCCGACGGCGACGGTCTTTCGCTCCTGCAACAACTCCTCGGCGCTCACGGTCGCCACGCTTTCGGCGTCGTGATGCTCACCGCCAGCGGCGAAACCCAGGTCGCCGTCGACGCGCTGAAAAGCGGCGCTCACGACTACGTCGAAAAAAACGGACTCACCCCGCTTCGCCTCAAACAAAGCGTTTCCAACGCCATCGCGCAGGCCCGCCTCCACCGGCAGATCGACCGCCAAAATATCCTTCTCGCCGAACGCAACGAAGCGCTCGCGCGAGAGCTCGCGAAATCTCGCCACGAGGTCGCCGAGCGCACGCGCGCGCAAAAGGCCCTCGCGGAAAGCGAAGCCTTCCTCCAAAGCGTCATCGCCGCTCACACCGATTGCGTCCAGATCCTCGATCTCGAAGGAAACCTCCGCTGGCTCAACGCGCCCGGCCGGCGCATGCTCGAAATCGATCCGACGATCCCGCTGCCCGACTTCGCCTGGCCTTCGCTCTGGAGCGAAGCCGGCCTGGCCGAAACCGCGTCCACCGCGATCGCCACCGCTCGCTCCGGCCAGATCGCTCACTTTTCCGGTTCCCGCCTCAGCAGGTCCGGCACGTGCCATTGGTGGGACGTCATCCTGACACCAATCCTCGACGCCGATGGCCGCCCCACGAAACTCCTCTGCATCGCGCGCGACGTGACGAACCTCGTCCAAGCGGGACGCAACCTGCAGGAAAAGGAAGCCCAGCTCCGACTCGTGAGCGATCACGTCCCGGTCAACATCGCGCACTTCGATCGCGAGTTTCGCATCCGCTTCGCCAACCGCCGCGTCGCCGAACGCTACGGCCGGAGCGTGGAAGACCTGCACGGGCGCACCGCGATTGAACTTCTAGGCCGCGACTACTTCGAACTCGCCCGCCCCAAGATGGAAAAAGCCCTCGCCGGCGAACGCGTCGATTTCGAAATCGAAGGTCATCCGAGCCAGGGCAGCCGCTGGTTGCAGGCGTCCTACGTTCCAGAACGCGATGCGGAGGGCAATGTCGTCGGCTTCATCGCCGTCAGCACCGACATCACCGAACGCCGCCGCGACGAGCTCGAGCTCGAACGCGCCCGCGACGAAGCCGTGGCCGCCATCCGCGCCCGCGACGATTTCCTCGCCGCCCTTTCCCACGAGCTGCGCACGCCGCTCAATCCCGTTCTCCTCCTCGCCAGCGAATCCGCCGACGATCCACAAGTTCCGCCCGAAATCCGCCATCAGTTCGCACTCATCCGCAACAACGTTCAGCTCGAAGCCCATCTGATCGACGACCTGCTCGATCTCTCCCGCATCGCCCACGGCAAACTGTCGCTCGATCTGCGCGACGTCGTGCTTCAGGACGTGCTCCGCGACGCGCTCGCAACGGTCAACGCAGACATCGCCGCCAAACACCTCCAGCTTTCCGTCGCTCTGCCTGATTCTCCACTGCACGTGCGCGCCGATCCCGTTCGCCTGCAACAGGTCTTTTGGAACGTGCTCAAAAACGCCGTCAAGTTCACGCCCGAGCGCGGCCTCATCTCGGTCGAGACCACCACCGCCGGAGACCAGGTTTCCGTTGCCATGCGCGATAGCGGCCTCGGCATCTCCGCTGAAGATCTGCCCACCATCTTCGAGGCGTTCGCTCAGGGGCAACACGCCCAAGCCGGCAGCACGTTGCGCTTCGGCGGACTCGGTCTCGGCCTCGCCATCACCCAACGTCTCGTCGAGATGCACCACGGTCGCATCCACGCTCGCAGCGAAGGTCATCGGCGGGGCGCCACGTTCATCGTCGATCTGCCGCTGCAGAAACCTTCTCCCGCCGCCACTCGCCCGGGCGATGGTTTGTCTGCGCCATCGCTTCCCCTCGCACCGCCGCCCCGCATGGCACCCACGTCCTCGTGGTCGAAGATCACGCCGCCACGCGCGAAAGCCTCGGCATCCTTCTGAAACGTCGCGGCTATCGCGTCACCCTCGCCGCTTCCGCCGCGTCCGCCAAAGAAGCCGCCAAGAACACCCAGTTCGCCCTTCTCATCTCCGACATCGGCCTGCCGGATGTCGATGGCTACGCCCTGCTGCGCGAACTCCGCCAACAACAACCGCAGCTTCGCAGCATCGCCCTCAGCGGTTACGGCTCCGAAGATGACCGCGACCGCTCCAGCGCCGCCGGTTTCAACAGCCACATCATCAAACCGGTCACGATCGGCGCCCTCGATTCCGCCGTCGCCGAGGTCCTTCACGCCAGCTCCGCGCCCGTCCCGGCGTCCTGACCTCCTCCGCACCCTCGGCCACGCGCATCCGTCAACCTGCGCATGCCCCTTCCCCTTCCGCGGCTCGCCGTGCTCGCTGCGCTCGTTGCGGTCCCCTGCTTTTCATCCGCGCATGTGTCCACGTCGTCCATGATCGCCGCCGCCGACGCCTTCCTCGCCTCGCTCGCTCCCGAACAACGAAAGAAAGCAGTCCACACGTTCGACGACGACGAACGCGAAAACTGGCACTTCGTCCCGCGTTCGCGCGAGGGCCTGCCATTGAAAGAAATGTCCGGCGCGCAAAAAGACCTCGCCATCGCCCTCCTCCGTTCCGGTCTCAGTGCCCGCGGCGCCGCCAAAGCCGAAGCCATCATCGCCCTCGAAGACGTCCTGCGCGAACTCGAAGGCGGCGCGCGCCACCGCGATCCCAGCCTCTACTACGTCACGATCTTTGGCCAACCCAGCCCCGACGCCCCGTGGGGCTGGCGCTTCGAGGGCCATCACCTTTCGTTCAACTTCACCCTCCCCGACGCCGACCACATCCACTTCGCGCCTTCGTTCATGGGCTCCAACCCCGCCGAAGTCCCCCACGGCCCCCAAAAAGGTCTCCGCATCCTCCAGGAAGAAGACGATCTCGCCCGCACGCTCGTGAAATCCTTCGACGCCGCCCAACGCCAAATCGCCGTCTTCAGCCCTCGCGCGCCGCGCGACATCATCACCGGCAACGATCGCAAAATCTCCCCGCTTTCCCCCGCCGGCCTCCCCGCCGCGCAAATGACCTCCGACCAGCGCGCCCAACTCATCGCCCTCGTGAAAATCTACGTCGACCGCTGGCGCCCCGACGTCGCCGCCGAAGCATTCGCCGAAATCGAGCAAGCCGGACTCGACCAGGTCGCCTTCGCCTGGGCCGGCGGTTTCGAACGCGGCGAAGCCAACTATTACCGCATCCAAGGTCCCACGTTTCTAATCGAATTCGATAACACCCAGAACCAGGCCAACCACATCCACACCACGTTTCGCGATTTCAAAAACGACTTCGGCCGCGACTCCCTGCGCGAACACTACCAACGCGATCACCATCACCCGTGAACGCGAGCCTCTCCCGCTCTTCCGCGTCCATTACACTTCTCCGCGAACCGTCACTTCTACTGTGACGGCCCTTCTGCCACTTCTTCGCAAATTTTTGAAAAATAAACTGGACGCATCTTCGTCGCGCCCCACGCTCCCTGTCGCATCAGGAACGAGTCGGCCTTAACAACGCCGATTCCGCCAACCGGGCCGGGAGCGGCCACGGTGGATCGGGGGAAACCTCGGATGTGCGCCACTCGCAAGAGGGGCGAACCAAGAACGCTCCCGAAAATGAAGACCGACCTGATGCCTGGGTCGGTTTTTTGTTTTCCCCCTGACGCGCGAAGCTCAACCCGAACTCACGCATCATGTCCACCCTAGCCAAACTCCCCGGCCTCCGCGTTGACGCGGAAAACCCCAACCATCACCTGTGGGACAACCACGGCACCTGGTTCCTCCATTACACGATCCATCCCACGCCGTTCACGAAAGAGCGCATCCGCCGCTCCCTCGGCACGAAAGACGTGAAAGTCGCCCGCGAACGCCGCGACAACTTCTTCGCCACCCTCGCGAAAAACGCCGCAGCCGCCGCAGCCGCAGCCGCGAAACCTTCTTCCGACAAAAACGCCGCCGCCTAACCGCCGCGTTCGTTCCGATTCCTGGCGCGGCGGCCACCCCACCGCCGCCGCCACTCGGGCCCGCATGCGATGGGCGCGTTTCGCCCCGCCGCACTCCGCCGCCTACCCCAGCACCCGCGCCGGCAACAACGCCGCATCCTGCATCCCATGGATGATCTTCTTGTCCGGCGGGCAAAAGGTCGCCAGCGCACCCGATAGCCGCGCCTGCCCGTCGATCACGAAATAATACGGGCACAACCGCAGCCGCCCCGGCACCGCCTTCGCCGCCGCCTCCGCGCCTGCCCCGAAAATCGGATGCTCGATCCGCTTCGGCTTTCGATACGTTTGCAGCACATGCAGATTCGTCCCCGCCATCTCGACCGCGCGTTCCACCCCCTGCTGCCATTCCTCCCGCGAACAATCGCTGCCCAACACCACGCTGCGCGCGCCCCACGCCGTTTCGTGATACCCACTCACTTTGATGATCAGCTCTCGCTCCTTCTGCGACGCGCCCGCGAGATCCCGCCAATCGTTCAACGCCCGCCCGCCCGCCTTCGGCCCGTCGAGCACCGCACCCGGCGGCAACGGCGCCGGATCCATCACCCACGACGCCGGGATCAATCCGTGCAACAGCTTCCACGCCCGCCCGCTCAGCATCTCCTTCCAAAAATCCTGCAGCAGGTGATGGTGAAACAACGCGAGCGCCAGTTTCTCCTCCTGAAAATGCCGCATCGGCGGCGCAATCGCCACCTCCCCCGCACTCCACGCCTCGAAGATGAACTTCGCCGTGCGAATATTCTCGAGGTCGAACAACTCGAAAAACCGATACACCACGTCGACCTTCTCCGGGTTGCCATCGACGTCGATGCACAGCTGCGCCCCGAGCGGAAACAACGCATCCGGCTCCACGCAAAACACGCGCTTCCCCAACAACTGCAGTTGGTGCGCCAGCCACTGCATCTCCGGCCGATACGTCCCCGCCTCATCGCTCACCGCCAGCGCGATCAACGGATTCTCCAACTCTGGTTTCAACGCCGCCAGTGCCGCGTGAAAATTCCGCACCATCGCATCGCCTTCGCCGATCACGCCGCCTTGCGCGCCATACAACCGGTTCAAAAACGCCGTCAGCCCGATCCCGCCCGGCACCGAATCCAATTCCGTCAACGCCCAACCGTCGTCCGTTAACAACAAGTCCGGCCGCAACACCGTCGGCAGCATCCCGCGATTCCGCGCGTCGCGCGCATGCTCCACGAGCTTCGCCGGCTTTCCGCGATCAAGATACTCCACCGCCCACGGCGCCAACAGGGGTTTGTTGCGCAACAAATTCTTCCCCGCCGCCGCCCGCAAATAAAGCGTCTCCAACGCCTGATGAAACTCGAGACACGCCGCGCCGATCGCCTCCAGCTGAGCCACTTGCTCCGCCGACAACGGCCACGCCTCCGGCGAAAGCTGCCACGTCTTGTCCTCGAACAACGGCTGCTCCGCGAGCGCAGCTTTGATGGTTTCGTGGGAGAGCGACATCGGCAAAAGCTGAAACGCTGAAAACTGAAACGCTGAAATCTCCAAAGGTCGAGCAGCGGAAGGAAACACCGGAGCCTCTTCGGGGCTTCCGGTTTTCAACGTTTCAGCGTTTCAGCCTTTCAGCGTTTCAGCGTTCTGCATCACTCATCCATCTGGATGTCCTTGTTCCGATGCCGCGGACATCCCGCGCGCAGCCAGGCATTCACGAAACGGTCGAGATCGCCGTCGAGCACGCCTTGCGTGTCGCTCGTGCTCACCCCCGTCCGCAGATCCTTCACCATCTGATACGGCTGCAACACATAGCTGCGAATCTGCGCACCCCAACCGATCTCGCCTTTCTCGCCGTAGAACTTGTCCATCTCCGCGCGCTGCTCGTCCTGCTTTTTCTCATACAAGCGCGCTTTCAACACGTTCATCGCCGCCGCTTTGTTCTTCAGCTGCGAACGTTCGTTCTGACACACCACCACGATCCCGCTGGGATTATGCGTGATGCGAACCGCCGAGTCCGTCGTGTTGACGCCCTGACCGCCCTTGCCCGACGAGCGATACACGTCGATGCGCAAATCTTTCTCGTCGATCTCCATGTCGATCTCGTCGCTCACTTCCGCGATCACATCCACCGCACAAAACGAGGTGTGCCGCCGCTTGTTCGAATCGAATGGACTGATCCGCACGAGCCGATGCACGCCGCGCTCCGCTTTCACGTAGCCGTAGGCATTCTCGCCCTTGATCAACATCGTCGCTTTCGTGATCCCCGCTTGGTCGCCCGCCTGCACGTCCTGCACTTCCACCGTGTAGCCGCGCCGCTCCGCCCAGCGGTTATACATGCGGAAAAGGATGTCCGCCCAGTCGTTGGACTCCGTGCCGCCCGCGCCCGACTGGATCGAGAGGATCGCGTTGTTCTTGTCGAACTGCCCCGTCAGGAACGACGCGATCTCCAAGTCGTCGAGCTCATCGACCATGCCCGTCACTTGTCCTTCGAGCTCCTGCTGATACATCTCGCGTTCGCCCTCGGACGCCGTCTCCACGAGCTCCACCATCACGTCGAGATCGTCGACTTTCTTGCGAAAGGCCACGACCGGCAACACGGCCTTCTTCAAGCCGTTCAACTTCGCGATGTGCTTCTGCGCCCGTTCGTTGTTATCCCAAAACGTCGGCGCCCCCATTTCGGCCTCTAGCGCCTCGATCTCTCGCTGCTTTTGTTCGCAGTCAAAGAAACCTCCATAAGTGCCCGGCGCGCTTCTTGATGTTCTCGATGTGGGAAAATGTTTCGGGAGCGATCATGATGAACGCCCATGGCCGCAAACTCGTCACGGCGGCGCAAGGGAAAACTCCGCCTCCAGCCCCGCCGGCGTCCCGAGGTAAAACATCCGCCGCCCGCTCAACTCATGCCAGGTCTCCCGCTCGAGGGGCCGCTCGAGCAGCAAGACGTCTCGCGACGCGAGTTCGCGATCGCGCGCATTGTAAATCATCACGCCGAATCCGCGCGTCGTCGGCACCCGCACCGCGAGATAAACGCTGACTCCTTTTTTTGGATACGGCTGCAACAGCACCGCCGCGCTCACCATCGCGAAAGCCGACTGTTCGGCCGATGCCGCCGCGCGCGCCGTGACCTTCAACGATGGCACCGGCGGCGCAGGCCGAAAATTCCACGTCTGCAGCGGACCACGCAAACGCCGCCCAAATCCGTCGTCGACCACCTCATAGCGCCCTGTCGCCAACAACGCCTCGGGCGTGCCCGCTTCCGCCAGCGGCACTTCGGTCACCGTTTCTTCCGCCTTCACTTCGGCTGGCAGATTCCGCCGATGTTCCACCTTCGGATCCGCGCCGACGCTCCAAAGCATCGGCTGCAACAACATCCCCAACACAACACCCACCGTCGCCACGAGCACCGCGTGCACATCCCACCACCTCGGCTCCGGAATCGTCGCCGGGGGCCCTTTGCCTTTCGTCAGTTTCTCCACGCGTTCGCGGATCTCGCGTAGTTGCACGCTCAATACCCGCGCCGTCGCGCCTTCCGCCACGCGTTCCGCTTCCTTTCTCCCCCGCTCCCACCCGTCGCCCCATGTCCACGCCGCCGCCGCTCCATCGAATCGCGCGATCATCCCCCGCACTCGCCACCACAACCACGCGCGCGATCCCAACATCGCTCCCGCCAACACCGCCGGTTGCACCGCGGAACGCGACCACCACCCCGCGAGCGCCGTCAGCACCAGCACCAAACCCGCAAACACCGCCGGCTTCTCGCCCCAGGGCCGCGCAACTCCCAGCACGCTTCGCAGCCGCACCCACATCAGCTTGCGCCCGATTCCCGCCGCCCGCTCCTGCAGCTCCGCGCATTGACGCCTCCGCCATTCTTCGTGCGTCACGAATCCATGCCGCTCCGGCGCCTCCGCCGCATACGCCAGCAGCACCAACTCCGCCGGCTCCGGCGTCTTCCCCGCAAACAATTCCGCGACCGCCGCATCCGTGTTCGTCGCATGCGTCGCGCGCAGGAGATCCACTTTTTCCCGCAACACCGCTCCGCCCAATAGCGACAGCTCCAACATCCGCGCCTGCCCCGCCGCATCGTCCGCATCCAACCACCCATACGCCGACGCCTGCCGCAACGCCGCCGCTCCTTTCGCCGCCACCGCCTTCAACACCCGCGCCGCCGCCGCATCATGCGGCTCCACCGCTTCGATCACCGCCGGCGAAAGCAGCGCCGTCACGAGCGCCACGCCGTTGTCCACGCCTCCGCTCTTCAACAACTCCCCGATCCCGTGCAAATCGATCGCATGCCCGCAGACGCGAAAGCTCGGCCGCCCTCCTGCCCCCGCCGCCAGCGTCAGCCACGCGACCGCCGCCGTCACCGGCCGCCTCGCCACCATCGGCAACTGCTCCCAGCCGCGTCCTTCCGCCAGATCGCACACGCGCTGCAACCGATCCCAGTCCCCGCGATGCGCCGGCACTTCGCTCAGGAAATGCGCGAGCGTCTCCGGTTCCTGCGGATGAAACAGCATGTCTTCTCCCTCCGCCCAATGCTTCACCTGCGTGAAAAACTCCGCCGCTTCCGCCACCGTGAAAACGCGTCCTTTCCAACTCCACATCCGCGTGCCGCGCGGCACATCGTAGTGATCCCGCACCGTTTCCCGCCGCAGCCATCGCTGCACCGCATCGAGCCCCCACCGGCCGTCAACCGCACTGCTCAACAATCCCCGCAGCAGCGCCATGCACCCGGGATCCGCCTGCGTAAACTCGAGCGCCCCCGCTTTCACGTCCGGCATCTCGTTTTCCCTCAACCACTGCTCCGCGCGCCGACGCAACTCCGGCGTGGGCCGCGACACATCCCGGTCCCACACCACCGCCAGCACGTGCTTCCCCAATAAAAATTCCTGCACCACCCGCCCCACCGACCACCAATCCCACGCGCACAATCCCGTCCCCGGCGGATGCTTCTCCACCCCGACCGCTTCCGGCGGCGCGTAAAACGGATCCACGTCCGCCAGCGCGACCTCGGGCTGCGTGTAAAGCGTCGCTTCCTGCAACCCGCCGAGCACGTAAACCGGCTCGCCTTTCGTTTCATCCACGAAGATCGATTCCGGCCGGATGTTGAGGTGCACCACGCCGTGTCCATGCAACGCCGCCAGCGCGCCCGCGATCTGCCGCATGAGGCTTTCGATGTCCGCGAAATTCGGCCGATGCGCCGCCATCCACTCGCGCAACGTCATCGGCGGCGGCAACGCCGTGATCTCATAACGCCAGCCCGATTCTTCATGCGCCTCGATGCAGCGCACCACTTTCGAATCCGTTAACGCACACAGCCGCTCCCACGCGCCGCGCCGCCACTCCGTGCCCGCATGAATCCGCGCCGCCCGCACCACCACCGTCTCCATCAACCCCACGTGATTCGCCACGAAACACCACGGCGTCCCCGGCACCTCCGCTTCGATCGCCAGATTCCGCCAGCGCCGCCCCACGCGCAGCCCCGGATCGGCGGCCGCGTCCAACGACATCGGCCCCGGACCGGGCGGCGCGCCATCATCGACCGTCGCGTGGGCAGAGTCCGGCATGAGACGAGGTTTTGGCTCCTCGTCTAACGGCACGCCCGGCCGTTTCCTTTAACTCAGACTTCCCGCGCTTCGGCCGCCTCTCTGCGCCTGTCCTGCCGTTCCCAATACCGCGCAATCAGAATGCTGATTTCGTAGAGAATATACATCGGCACGGCCATCGAGACCTGAGTGATCACCTCCGGCGTCGTCAGCAGCGCGCCGAGAATCAGCGCCAGCACGATCACGTGCCGTCGATAATGCGCCAATTGATCAGCCGTCAGAAAGCCCATCTTCACCAGCAGCAACACCACGACCGGAAACTGGAAGCCGATCCCCATGCCCAAAATCAGTTTCGACACGAAACTGATGTAAGCGTCCGCCCGCCAATCCTGCGCCTGAAACCCAAGCAGGTTCGAATACTCCACCGAGGCCTTCAACGCCAGCGGCACCAGGAAGAAATACGTCAGCAGCACTCCCGTGAAAAACAGGAACACCCCCCAGCCCAGCCACTGGAAGAACACTTTCTTCTCCCGCACGCTCAGCGCCGGTAGGAAAAACTGCCCCATGAAATAAATCCAAAACGGCGCCGCCACGATCATCGCCGCATAAAACGCCACCCGAAACGCGATGAAGAACGCCTCCGCTGGAGTAAGATTCAACAGCCTCACTCGCAGGCTCGGAGTCAGCGAGGTGACCGGCAACGGCGTGAGCGTCGCCACTTTTTTCCCATCGATCTCGTCGACGCCGATCTTGTAACGCAGCTGCGTCAGCCCGCCTTCAACCCCGCCAAATTCTTCGACCGGCACTTCGTAAGGCCCCAGCTTCGTATTCCCGATCTCAAACGCCACCGTCGGCTTCGGCTCCTGGAACTTGTCGATGTTATGCAGCGGATACTCGAGGATCGGCATGATCCGGTGCGAGAGCAGCAAACACGCGATCATCGCCAGCCCGATCGCGATGAACGAACGCACCAGCGCCTTGCGCAAATCGCGCAGATGATCCCAAAAGGATTTCCGGGCCCCAAACTCGTCTTCCTCGGTCGAAAGCGGATCACTCATGAATGTATCGCAACGTAGGAGCGTGCTTGCACGCGATCCGCAAGCTTCGCGAGTCCAGAATCACCTGCAAGCCACTCTCGTGCGGCGCTTCGGCCGCACTATTCAAGCCCGCAACGTGCCCGCCGCTTTCTCCGCCAAAAACGACTGATACGTCCGCTCGACGCCTTCGCGCAAACTCAGCTGCGCCGTCCAACCCAGGCGCGTCAGCTTCGAAACATCCATCAACTTGCGCGGCGTGCCATCCGGTTTCGACGCATCCCACACGATCTTCCCCGTGAACCCCGTCACCTGCGCCACGGTTTCCGTCAGCTCCTTGATCGTCACGTCCGTGCCCGAACCGACGTTGATCCAATCCGGCGGATCTTCGAGCTGCAGCAGGAACGCACACGCGTCCGCCAACTCGTCCACGTGCAGAAATTCCCGCCGCGGCGATCCCGTGCCCCACGCGACCACCTCGGACCGGCCCGCTTCCTTCGCCTCGTAGAATTTCCGGATCAGCGCCGGCAGCACATGCGAATTCTGCAGATGGTAATTGTCGCCCGGCCCATAGAGGTTCGTCGGCATCGCCGAGTGATACAACGCGCCGTATTGCTTCCGGTAATACTGGCACAGCTTCAACCCTGCGATCTTCGCGATCGCATACGCTTCATTCGTCGGCTCCAGCGGACTCGTCAGCAGGCAATCCTCTGGCATCGGCTGCGGCGCGTGCTTCGGATAAATGCAGGAACTGCCCAAAAACAGCAGCCGCTTCACGCCATGACGATACGCCGAATGCACCGCATTCGCCGCCACCATCATGTTGTCGTAGATGAACTCCGCCGGATACGTGTTGTTCGCGTGGATCCCGCCCACTTTGGCCGCCGCGATGATCGCCACGTCCGGTTTCTCCGTCGCGTAGAAATGATCCACCGCCGCCTGATTCGTGAGTTCCACTTCGCGACGCGTGCGCGTCAGAATCGTCACCCCCGGATCGCGCGAAAACCGGCGCACCAGCGCCGCTCCGACCATCCCCTGATGTCCAGCGATATAAAGCTTCATGAAATGAAAACGACGAAATACACCCACGACACGAAAAGCGACCCTCGGGTCCTTTTCGCGTCTCGGGTGTAGTCCGGGCTGAGCGGCAAAATCAAACGATCTTCGGCAGCTTGCTGATCTGCAACTCGCGCTCCGCGAGCTTCAAATCCGACTCCACCATGATCTTCACCAGATCCTTGAAGCGCACCTTCGGCTCCCAATTGAGCTGCTTGCGCGCCTTCGCCGGATCGCCGATCAAAAGCTCCACTTCCGCCGGCCGCTCATACCGCTGGTCGTATTTCACGTATTTCTCCCAATCCAGTCCCAGCAGCCCGAAGGTTTCCTGACAGAACTCCTTCACCGTGTGCGTCTCGTTCGTCGCCACCACGTAGTCGTCCGGTTTGTCCTGCTGCAGCATCAGCCACATCATCTCGACGTATTCCTTCGCATACCCCCAGTCGCGCCGCGCATCGAGATTGCCGAGCACCAACGCGTCCTGCAGCCCGAGTTTGATGCGCGTCGCCGCGCGCGTGATCTTGCGCGTGACGAAGGTTTCACCGCGACGCGGCGACTCGTGATTGAACAGGATCCCGTTGCTCGCGTGGAGATTGTAGCTCTCGCGATAGTTCACCGTCAGCCAATACGCGTAAACCTTCGCGCAACCATACGGCGAACGCGGCCAGAACGGCGTCTTCTCCGTCTGCGGCACCTCCTGCACCTTGCCAAACATCTCCGACGATGACGCCTGATAAAAGCGCACCTTCTTCACCAAGCCCGCTTCACGCACCGCTTCGAGAATCCGCTGCGCGCCTAAGCCGCAGACATCTCCGGTGTATTCCGGCACGTCGAACGACACCCGCACATGCGACTGCGCACCGAGATTGTAGATCTCGTCCGGCTGGAGTTCATACAACAGCTTCACCATCTGCACCGAATCCGCGAGATCGCCATAGTGCAGGAAGAGCTTCTTCCCGTAGATCGTCGGGTCCGTATACAAATGATCGATACGGTCGGTGTTGAACGTGGAAGCGCGGCGGATCACGCCGTGAACTTCATAACCTTTGGAGAGAAGCAACTCCGCCAGATAGGACCCATCCTGGCCGGTGATGCCGGTAATCAGCGCTTTTTTCATGCAGTTGAATTGGCGACAGTAGGATTTGACTCACCCCCTGCAAGTTCCACCAGCGTCCTATTTCCCCGGCCGCGAGCCGGGCCGATCAGGGTTACCCCGATGCCGCGACAAAACCGCGCTCTATCCCCTGCGAGCCGCCCGCGCAGAAGCCGCCTTCGTTCCGGTTTCAGACTTTCGCCTCGTTCAAAGCCGCGCAACGCGCTCCCGCGATCAGTCGATAATTCTGACACGACATAACCGCCGCTCGCTTGCCGCTTCTCGTCTGCCCGCATTCCATCCTGTCATGGCGTTCGTCACCACCGACCCCGCGACCGGCCAAAAACTCGCCTCTTATCGCGAACATTCTTCCAAACAGATCGCCGACCTCACCGCACGCTCGCACGCCGCGTTCGAACTCTGGCGCACCCGATCGCTGCGCGACCGTGCCCGCGTGCTTCGCCTCGTGGCCCGCTCGTTGCGCCGCCGACGCGAAGAGTTCGCCCAGCTCATCACCGCCGAAATGGGCAAACCCCTCGCGCAATCTTTCGCCGAAATCGAAAAATCCGCCCTCGGCTGCGACTTCTACGCCGCTCACGCCTCCGAATTCCTCGCCCCCCGGCGCCCGCTCCGCGCGCCCGCCAAAGCCCGCGTGACGTTCGCTCCACTCGGTCCCGTCCTCGCGATCATGCCGTGGAACTTCCCGTTCTGGCAGACGCTTCGCGCCGCCGCGCCCGCCTTGATGGCCGGCAACACCTTCCTCCTCAAACCCGCGCCCGCCACCAGCGGCTGCGGACTCGCCCTCGCCTCGTTGTTCAACGACGCCCGCATTCCCGCCGATCTCTTTCAAACCGTCCTCGTCGACACCCCCGTCGTCGCCAAACTCATCGCCGACCCTCGCATCGCCGCCGTCACGCTCACCGGCAGCACCCGCGCCGGCAAATCCGTCGCCGCGCTCGCGGGCGCCGCCATGAAACCCGCGACGTTCGAACTCGGCGGCAGCGACGCGTATTTGATTCTTGGCGACGCCGACCTCGATCACGCCGCCGATCTCTGCGCCCAATCCCGCCTCATCAACTCCGGCCAAAGCTGCATCGCCGCGAAGCGGTTCATCGTCGAACGCACCATCCGCCGCGATTTCGAGCGCCGCCTCGTCGAAAAAATCAAAGCCGCCCGCGTCGGCCCGCCGCTCGATCCTTCCACCACCATCGGCCCGCTCGCCCGCGCCGACCTCCGCGATCATCTGCACACCCAAGTCCAACGCAGCCTCGCCCGCGGCGCACGCGTCCTCCTCGAAGGCGGCCCGTTGCCCGATCGCCCCGGTTTCTTCTACGCGCCTGTCGTGCTCACCAACGTCGCGCCCGGCATGCCTGCTTACGACGAAGAGCTCTTCGGCCCCGTCGCCTCGATCATGGTTGCACATGACGAAGCCGACGCCATTCGCATCGCCAACGGCTCGCGCTACGGCTTGGGCGCTGCCGTCTTCACCCGCAGCCGGGTCCGCGCGCAACGCCTCGCCGCGCAACTCGAAGCCGGCAACGTCGCCATTAACGACTTCGTCCGCTCCGACCCTGGCCTTCCCTTCGGCGGCGTAAAAGACAGCGGCCACGGTCGCGAACTCGGCGAATGGGGCCTCCACGCTTTCACCAACATCAAAACCATCGTCGCGAGATGAAAATGTAGGGCGGGGTCTCCCAACCCCGCCGCTCCGCGGTCCCCTACTCTTTTATCCCCACGTATTCCAAAAACGGTTTCATCGACCGCGGCCGCCCCAAAAACTTTTCGACCGACTCGTCGACCTCCCTCGTGTCACCGGCCGCATACACTTCCCGTCGCAGCCGCATGCCCACATCGACATCGAGAAACCCCTCCGGCGCCTCCTTGAACTCACTCGCCATGTCGATCGCCATCACCTTCGACCAAAGATATCCATAATAACCGGCATCATAGCCTGCCAGATGTCCGAAATACGCCGCAAACGCCGTGCCTTCCGCCGGCGGCGTGATCACTCGCGCAATCACCGCGTTCGTCTCGCCCACGATATCGAACTGAATCGCTTCCTCCGGCGTCAGTGTGTGCAACCGCAGATCGATCAATCCCAGCGACAACTGCCGCCGGTTGAACATGCCATCCGTCGCCATCCGCGCCTCCGTCAGCGCCGCGATCGTCTCCGCCGGAATCTTCTTCGATGGATCGCGATAATCCGCCGCAAAGGTATCGAGCACCGTCTTGTCCCAAACCCAATTCTCCAGCATCTGCGACGGCGCCTCCACAAAATCGCGCGGCACCGCCCCCGAGGTCTGGCCCTGAAAACGCGCGCGCCCCAACAGCATGTGCATCACATGCCCAAACTCGTGAAACAACGTCTCCACGTCAGCATGCGACAACAGTGACGGCTTGTCCGGCGAGGGCGGCGGAAAATTACACACCAGCGCCGACACCGGCAGCTCATATCGCCCATCCGCCAGCACGCGGCCCGGCGTCTGCGGAAAACACGCGAAGTGGTTGAACTTCCCCTCCCGTGGAAACATATCGAGATAGAAGCAGCCGATCGGAATCCCAGACTTCGCGTCCTCCACCACGAAGAGCTGCAGCCCTTCCGTCCACGCATACGGCGGCTCCACTTCCGTAAACTTCAATCCGAAGATCCGCTGGTAGATGTTGAACATCCCTTCGAGCGTCCGCTGATACGGGAAATACACGCGCAGCTCCTCCGCATCCACCGCGTAACGCTGCTTCTTCAACTGGTTCGTGTAATACCGCACGTCCGCATCCCACGGCCCCAACTGCGCCTCGCGATCTCCCGTCTCCTTCACTTTCAACTGCCGCAGCGTCTCGATCTCCGCCGCGTATTTCGGCTCCAGCCCTTTCACCAGATCTTCTTCAAACTCGAGCGCTGTCGCCGCATTCTTCGCCATGCGGGTTTCCGTCCGAAAATCCGCCCACGTCGCATAACCCAACCGGCGCGCGATGTCCGCGCGCAGGTTCACCAGCTTCGCGAGCACCGGTATGTTCGATTCCTTCGCCAGCGTGTTGCGCGCGACATACAACCGATGACGCGTCTGCGCGTTCGTCGCATTCTCGAACACCGCCATCGCCTGCCACGTCACATTCGCCAGCACCCGATATTTCCCATCGGCCTGCTTCACGCCCGGGCTGTTCAACAACGACTCCGGCACGCCCGCCAACTCCTTCGCCGTAAAATCGATCGCCGTGCGCGCCTCGTTGATGTTCACCGCAAACTGCTGCTCGAGCGCCGACAAATCCTTCCGCCTCTGCTCCACCTCCCGCCGCTCCTCCGGCGGCAGCGTCAATCCCGCCCGGCGATATTCACGCAGCGTGAAATCCACCAAGCGCTGCTCTTCGGCGTCCAACCCTTCCGCCCGCTCTGCAAACGCATTCAGGACGAGATAAATATCCTCCCGGTAATCCAGCGCGATGCCCCACTCCTCGATGCGCACCGACATCTCGCGCGCCAGATCGCGCATCGCTTTGTCCTCACTCGTCTCGGCCACCGTTTCCATCCGTCCCGCAAAAGCGAACACGTCACCCGTAATCGCATCGAACGCCGCAAACGTGCTCGCAAACGTCAGCCTTCGCTTGTCTTGCGCCACCAGCTTCATCAACGCGTCGTCCGCCTCCCGCAGCGCGCGCGTCGTCATCGCTCTCACTTCGTCCACGCTTTTCGGATACGTCGGCACCACGAGCGCCACGCGATGCCGCTCCGCCGTTGCCTGAAAGTCTGCCAGCGTCGCCGCCACCGACGTGGCCGCCGCAGCGGCGAATGAAGAGGTCACAACCGCGAACGCGGCCACAAACGAGATCGGTTTCAAAAGGTGCATCGGTGAGAGCGTGGTTCGACACAAAGCTCCGCCGCCGCCTCGCACGCAAATCGGATCTGCTCCGCGCCTACCAGAAGAAATACCGCTCCGTATCCGCGAGAAAGGTCCGCGTTGGCGGCTCGACCAGCACGCGCCAAACCACCGCATAACGCGACCAACTGCCCGTGATCTCCGTATCGTGCACGATCGGCGCCGAGAAGGTCCGCCCGCGGCTCCGACCGATCCGCTCGCGAAACAGCTCGTAGCCTTCCTCTCCGGAAAAAAACAACGCCCGCCGTTCAAAGAGGTCCGTCGGCTCCGCCGATTCCAGCCGCTTCGACAGCCGATGCAGCCGCGTCACATATTCATGCCGCGCCAGCTCCATGACCGCGCGCTCGCACGCGCCAAAAAAATCGGTCGATGCCCCATGCCCATACGCAAACGCACCGGGTCGCGTCTCCCGGAACGCCACCACCGTCACCCCAAATCCAATCGGGCTCGGCAGCACCAGCGCCGAAATCCCCGGCCACTCCGTCGGTCGCACTTCTCCATCGCTCAACCCTTCCCACCACGCGATCACACTCGACCGCTCCACCGCTTCCAACAGCGCCCGCCGCCGCGCCTGCCCGCGAATCCACCCGGGATACGCCGCCATCCCGTTCGACGACTCGTCCACGTCGAATCCATACACCGCGCGATCCTCCGCCTCCACCGTCGCATGAAACGCCCATCGCTCCAACGCCTCCGAAATCGCCATGTGTCGCGCCACCATCGGCAGCTCCGCGGTCCCCGTCCCGTCCGCATCGCTATAAAGCGCCAGCCGCCGACGCGTCCCAATCACGCCGCGCGCCAGCCACGCATTCGCCTGAAACATCCGCCGCCCAAACACCGAGAACGGACGGACAGTGACCCGCGCAATCGGGCCACCATCCGCCTCCAGCGCGTTGCGATAACGAAAAGCTGCCAGGCTCAACATACGCGTCGCATCCTTTCCGTTCTCCTCACGGAGCCGCGGCCACCGGCCGATACGCGCACGGCACCGTGCACGCTTCCGCCGGCCGTTCCTCACTGTTGAACTGAATTTCGTTTCCCAAGGCGCGCGACACCGGATCAAGCCGTTGCGCCGCCTGCATCATCCCAGCCGCCGCGAGCACACTCGAGGCCAGGCCTATGCCAAAACGTGCGATCGTTTTCATCGGCGAAAACCGACGTCGCTCTCCCGCCGTTCGCCACCGGCAAAAACGCGTGCATTTACGCGAAACGCTACGTGTTTTTAGGTAGTGGCTCGCGCCACTTTTTCGTTCTAACTGCCCAGCTGTTCGTGCGCCTTCGACCGAAACGTCCCTTCGCCGCGTGCTTCGCGGTCCTTTGGCTGCTCTCCGCCGCAGTCTCCTTCGCCGAACTCGGGCGACCGCTCGTGCGCTTCTTCAGCCCGCGAGAATTCGGCAGCGGCAACGAAATCTGGTCGATCACGCAGGACGACCAGGGCCGCCTCTACTGCGGCTCCGATGCCGTCCTCGTTTTCGACGGCGAACGCTGGCAACAACACCGCATTCCCGGCTCCTACGCCGTTCGCGCCCTCGCCCTCACCCGCGACCGTCTCTGGGTCGGCGCCATCAACGAAATCGGCTACTTCCCTCGCGACGCCGCCGGCCAGCTCGGCGCTTACCACTCGCTCGTGGCCCATCTGCCGGCCGACAGCCGTCACCTCGACGATGTCTGGAACGCGTTCGTCACCGATCGCGGGGTCTGCTTCGTCGCGTCCGATCGCATCATCGTCTGGGACGGCACGCGCGCGCACGTTCACGCGCTCCGCGGTGCCCGTCGTCTCCCCGCCGTCCAAATCGATCGCCGTGTTCTGCTCTCGCATTCCCCCACCGGCCTCTGGCAACTCGGGACCGATGGCCCGGAGCCGTTCTTCACGGAAAACACCATCGCAAACCTCGGCACCATCTGGATCGGAAAAACCCCCGACGGTCTCGTCCTCGTCACACCGAGCGGTCTCTTCCGCCTCGCCGGCCAACACCTCACCGCGCTCGGCAGTCCCCAACTCGCCGCATTTCTCCGCGACCACATCCCCACGTCCGCCTGCCAACTTCCCGACGGCGACCTCGCCATCGGCACGCTGAACGGAGGCCTCGCGATCGTCGGCCTCGACGGCACCTTGCGGCGCACGCTGGCAGCTCAACAAGGTCTGCCCACTTCCATCTACTCGCTTTTCTCCGATCGCGACGGAGCCCTTTGGATCGGCTCCAACGCCGGACTCACTCGCGCCTTCCTCGGTCCTGGCGCTTCGCTTTTCGACGCCGCCAACGGCCTCGATCGTCAGGTCATGCACGCGTTTGCCGAGCGCGAGGACCTCTTGTTCGTCGCTACCGCCGCCGGCGTTTTCTCGCTGCCGCTCGACGAATCCCTCGACGGGCGCTTCACCGCCGTTCCCGAGTTACCGCTGCGTTACTACGACATCATGGCCGCGCCGGAGGGTTTCTATGTTTCCAGTTTCAAGACGCTCGAACGCGTCGACTCCTCCGGCTCGCAGCCTGTCTTCTCCTCCGAACGCGACACCCTTCTCATCCGGCGCTCACACGCTCACCCCGGCACTTTTCTCATCGTCGAAAATCCCGACCTCGTCCGTCTCGCCCCCGACGCCAACGGCCAACTCCAACGCACTTGGTCCGTCCGCCTCCCCGACGCACCCGTCGAACTCGTCGAAGAACGCGACGGCACCCTCTGGGCCGCCACGCGATCTCGCGGCGTGTTTCACATCCCCGCCGACCCACACTCGGCACCCACTCTTTTTTCACCTTCCGCGTCTTCGCAGCCCGCACTCGTCGGCACATGGCGCAGCAACGTCGTCGTTTGCGCCGGCGGCGAGATTCTGATCCGCCGCGCCGGCCGATTCACGGCCGTCGCTCACGCCCCGCGCAACGATCCGATCGCCATCTCCAACTCCGATCCTTCCGGCGATACGTGGATCGCGTTCGCAAGTCCCTTTTCCGACGGCGAACGCGTGCCGGTGCTCGGCCGGCTCTCGGCCGACGCTTCCGGGCACGCCAAATGGGAACCATTCGCCGTCCCCGGTCTTTCCGCCGTCGGCAGCATCCTTCGACTCTACACTGACTCGCGCGGTATCGTCTGGATCGGCGGCACCGACGCTCTCCTGCGACTCGATCCTGCGCAGCTCCGCCCCGCGGCTCCGCCTTCGATTCCGATCATATCCGCCAGTGTTTCCGACGGCGCGCGCCTGCGTCACACCAGCGATCCGATCCACCTCAGCCTCGCCGCGCTCGAGTTCGGCCGTCGCGAATCCGTCCGCTTTCAACATCGTCTCTCCGGCAGCGGCGACAACTGGTCCGCGCCCGAAGACAACATCCACCTCACGCTCGCCGGACTGCGCGACGCCTCTCACGTCTTCACCCTCCGCACGATCAACGACACCGGCCAAACGAGCCCCGAAGCCACACTGCGTTTCACCGTGCTCCCGCCGTGGTATCGCACGCCCGCCGCACTCGCCGGCTGGATCGCGCTCGCCGCCGCCGGCTTCTTCGGCGGCATCCAATGGCGTTCCGCTTACCTCCGTCGCCGCAACGCCCAACTCGAACAGCTCGTCCGCCGAAAAACCGAACAGCTCGAAAAAGCCAACGCGGCCAAATCCGAGTTCCTCGCCAACATGAGCCACGAGATCCGCAATCCCATCAGCGGCATTCTCGGTCTCTCCCTCGCGCTCGAGGAAACGGCCCTCGACGAGCGCCAACGCAAGGTCGCCTCCTCCATCCAAAGCTGCGCCCACCTGCTCTCCACGCTCGTCGACGACGTCTTGGATTTTTCCAAGATCGAAGCCGGCAAGATCGACCTGCGCCCCGCGCCTTTTTCGCTGCGCGACGCATTCGAGCAATGCGTCGCCATCACCGCCGAGGAAGCTCGCTCCGCCGGTTCTACTGTCACCATCGAGCTCGCGCCTGATCTCCCGCCGCGCGTCATCGGCGATATGCCGCGCGTCCAACAGATCGTTCTCAACTACCTCTCCAACGCCGTAAAGTTCGGCGCCGGTCAGCCCATCGATCTCGGCGCCCGCCGCGCTTCCGGCGATCGCATTCGGCTCTTCGTGCGCGACCGCGGTCCCGGAATGTCGCCCGCCGAAACGGCTCTGCTCTTCACCAAGTTCACCCGCCTTCCTCGAGCCCACGCCGCCAACATCCGCGGCTCCGGCCTCGGCCTCGCCGTCTGCCGTTTGCTCGCCGAAAAGATGACCGGCGAAGTGGGCGTCGATTCCACACCTGGCGTCGGCTCCACCTTCTGGGCCGAAATCCCTCTCCCCTCTGCCTCTCCCGCCGAGCTCGATCGTGACCCCACCAGCGCCGCCACACCCGCCGTCACTCCCTTGCGCGCGCTCATCGTCGAGGACATCGATTACAACGCCTTCGCCATGCAAGCCGTGCTGCGTCGCATCGGCATCGAATCGGAGGTCGCGTCCGATGGTCTTCTCGCCCTCGAGAAACTCCGCGCGTTCGACTACGACGTGGTCTTCATGGATTGGAACCTCCCTGGCCTGAACGGCACCGAGGTCGTCTCCCGTTACCGCGCCGAAGAACCTCCGGAGCGCCACACCATCATCATCGCCACAACCGCCTATTCCGCCGACCTGAACCGGGAGGCGTGTCTCGCCGCCGGCATGGACGCTTTCATCGCCAAACCGTTCACGCCCCAAAAGATCGCCGCCGCCCTCGCCGAACTGCGGGGCTCCTTCCGCGCCGCAGTCTCCGTCGAAACGCGGCCACCCGTCAGCTCCCTCGGCCCGAGCGATTCCGCCCCTCCGAACGTCGACCTCCAAATGCTCCGCTTTCTCGCCGACGATTCCGCCGGCGGACTTCCCGTCCAAATCGCACGCTACCTCGACAGTTTTGAATCCGACGTCAGCACGCTCCGCGACCTTCTTCCCCACGGCCCTCCCGCCGCGATTCATCGCGCCGCCCACCGCTGCGTCGCGCACGCTTCCATGATCAAGCACGAGCCGCTCGCCCGCCTCGCGCACGACCTGCAGTCGCGCGCCGCCGAACTTTCGCCCGCTCAACGTCAGGAGCTGTTCGCCGCGCTCGAACGCGAATTCGCCGCGCTCAAGGGAAAGCTGGCGCCCGCGAACTCTTCGTCGACACCTGCGTAAACCCGTGCTCGATCGCAAATGCGATCAGCTTCGGCGTCCCTTTGATGTTCAGCTTGCGCAAAATCCTGCTGCGATGCGTCTGCACCGTTCGCGGCGAAATCGTCAGCCGCCCCGCAATCTCGTCGTCACTCAGCCCCTGCCCGATCAGCGACAAAATCGCCCGCTCCCACTCGCTCAGCACTTTCGTGAACGACCGCGGATCCATCCGCCGCGCCAGCTTCGCCTGCTGAAAAGCCGTCGAGAAATACACCCGCCCCGCCTGGATCGCCGTCAATGCCTCCTGCAACGCGTCGACCGTATTGGAGTTCTTGTCGATGAACCCGTGCACGCCCGACTTCTCCACGCGAAACAGCGTGTAGTCGTCGCAATGAGCCGAGAGCACGAGAAACCGCACCGACGGCGCCGCCGCGAAAACCAGATCGACGACGTTGAAGCCGTCCATGTCCGGCAGCGACAAATCCAAGATCACCACCTCCGGCTGATGCCGCAAAATCAGCTCCACCGCCTCGCGCCCCGACTCCGTCTCCGCCAGCACCGTATGGCCAAACTGCTGAACGCAGATCTTTCGCACCACGTCGCGAAACATCAAATGGTCTTCGACGATGACGATATTCACGTTCGCCAAGGCAATCCTCCCTCCGCCAAGGCACAAGTCTGCCGTGCAACTCAATCGTCCGCTCGGCGCCTCCCTTTCGGATTGTTCCCGCGAAACGCCGCGCCTTCACTCCGCTCCACCATGCCCGCCTCTCACGATCCGCGCGCATACCCGGCGCTCTACCGCCTCGCGTCCCTCGCCAGCCGCTCCGAGGATCCGCACGTCGCCCTCTCCGAGGTCCTCGACGAACTCATCGCCACGTTCCGCGCCGACGCCGGATCGATCTCTCTCCTCAATCCCGGCACGGGCCGCCTCGAAACCGAAGTCCAATTCGGTATCCCCGCCGGCGGCGATCCGGCCGGCCTGAAACTCGGTCACGGCATCACCGGGTGGTGCGTCCTCAACGCGAAATCCCTCCTCGTTCCCGACGTCGCCCACGAACCACGCTACATCGCCGTCCGGCCGACCGCGCGCTGCGAAATGGCCGCGCCCATGGTCGACGGCGATCTCGTCATCGGAGTGCTCGACCTCGAGAGCGATCGCGTCGAGGGCTTCACCCCCGCCGACCTCCTCCTCCTCGAACGTCTCGCCACCGAAACCGCCAGCGTCGTCCTTCAACTCTGGCGCAAACGTCATCTTCGCACCAAAGCCCACCAGCTCGAAACGCTCCTCACCACCGGCCAGTCGCTTGTCGCCAAGCTCGAAACGCACGAGCTCTTCACCACGCTGACCCGCGACACGCGCCACATGATGCAGGCGCAGCTCTGCGCGTTCTTTCTCCACGACGCGCATCGGCGCTCCGTGCGCTGCGTGGCGGTCGACAGTGCTTCCACCCGCCCGGCCGACATCCCGATGCACGACCTCGCCGTCGAGGCCTGTCTCCTCGCCGCCGCCGTGCGCACCAAGCGTCCGATCGATTTTCTCGATATCCAAACCCCCGGTTTTCACGCCCTCGCCGACCTTCCCCGCGATCCGTCCCTTCATTCCGTTCTCCTGACGCCCCTTTTATACGAAGGAGAAATCTTCGGCGTCGTCGCCGTCTACGTGAACCGCGTCCATCGCTTCGACGACGACGAAAAACGCGCGTGTGCCACGCTCGCCGGCCTCGGCGCCGTCGCCCTCCAAAACGCCCGGCTCTACGCCCGCGTTTTCCAAAGCGAGGAAACCCTCCGCAAAAACGAACAACTCACCACGCTCGGCCTCCTCGCTGCCGAGATCGCTCACGAGATCCGCAATCCTCTCACCGTCATCAAACTGCTCTACGGCGGTTTGGGTCTCGACTTCGCCGAAAACGACCCGCGCCGCACCGACCTCCGCGTCATCAACGAAAAAATCGACCAGCTCGAAGCCATCGTCCTTCGCGTTCTCAACTTCGCCAAAGCGCCCGCCGCCCTTCATTCGCGCTGGTCGCTCGCCGACATCGTCAGCGACACGCTCGTCCTCGTCCGCCCCAAGCTCGCCCAATCTCACCTGCGCCTCCGCTACGAACCACCCGAAACCACCCTCGTGGTCGACGCCCACAAGGGTCAGCTCCAACAGGTTCTTCTCAACCTCATCTTCAACTCCGCCGAAGCCATGTCCCCGAACGGCGAACTTTCGATCGTTCTCGGCGAACAACTTCGCGGCACCGCTCCGTTCGCCACGATCGACGTCATCGATACCGGCAACGGCATCCCCCCCGACCTCGCGCCGCGTATCTTCGACTCCTTCCTTTCCGGTCGCCCCGGCGGCACCGGTCTCGGACTCGGCATCGCCAAGCGCATCATGCAAAGCCATCACGGCGATATCGAGCTCACGTCCACTGGCCCCAACGGCACCACCTTCCGCCTCAGCCTCCCGCTCGCCCGCAATTAATTTCCCATGTCCAAAGACCCCGCCGTCGAACGCGCCCGTCAACGCGCCGTCATCATCATCGTCATCGTCGCGCTCATCGTTATGGCCGCGCTCGTGCTCACCGTGGTGCCGAAACTCATTCTCCCGATCCGAATCTTCATCGCCGCAACCGACCTCGTCCTCGCCGCCGTCCTCTGGCTCCTCCTCCGTCAGAAATTTTCCTAGGCGGAGCCCGGCGTCCGCGTCGGGCTAATAAACGTCCGCCCCCACTACACCTTCGGCTGCAACCGCAGGTCCACCATCAGGTCGCCGGCAATCTTCTCCAAATCCTCGCGCACGTTCGCGAGTTTCACGTCCTCCGGCACCAGCACCAACGCGTGCGCCTGGAACAAGGTTCCGCCACCCATCGGCGCACTCACGCGCTCCGACGCCAGCTCTTCCACGTTCATTCCGTGCGACGCCAGCACGCTCGACACGCTCCGCAAAATCCCGGGCCGATCGTGCCCGACCACGTCCAGCACCGCCAGTGATCCACGCCCCGGCACACCTGCCACCTCTTCAGCGTGCACGATCACGCGCAGCCCCGAGCCTTTCAACTCGTCCAACGCACGGTTCAACTCCGCCGACCGCGCCTGTTCCACTTCCACGCGGAGAATGCCCGCGAACTGCCCGCCCAAACGACACATTCTGCTCTCAAGCCAGTTGCCGCCGTGATCCGCCACACAGGCCGCCACCAACTGCACCAAACCGGGCCGATCCGCGCCGATCACCGTCATCACAAGAGTCGTCAGCATCCCCGCACGCTGAAGGGCGGCACCCGCAGCCGCAAACTCCGAGTGCATCCCAATCGATCACGCAAAAATCGCACCGGAGCACATGCGTCCCCGGTGCGATGAACCAGTCCTGTTGGCCCCGAATTCCCCAAACAGGGAATTCTCTGAACCGCACCCCATGAGAGCGCGGCGCGCCTCGCGTTGCTGCCAGCAGCTTCACGAAACGCACTCTCTTGATCGGCGCGATTTCGCCGCCCGCCCCAAAACAAACGTCAGAATCCCGTTAAATTGCCCGCCCAGGATTTCCTCCTTTTGCGGCGGCGCCCAGCTCTCGGATCACTCGTCGAGCTCTACATTCCAATACGCCAGATCGAGAAAATCCTTCCACATCTCGCGATGTTGCGTGCCCAGCACGAGCGAGATCACCGGCCGCCATTTCGGCCGCACCGGCTTTCGGATCAACCGCATGTGCGCCTCGTGCGGCAGCCGGTTCGCCTTCTTCGTATTACATTTGATGCACGAGCAAACGATGTTCTCCCACGTCGTCTTCCCACCGTAATCGCGCGGGATCACGTGATCGAGATTCAGCTGCTCGCGCGGCAACACCCGCGCGCAATACTGACACGCGTTCTTGTCGCGCTCGAAGATGTTGTTGCGCGTCAGCTTCAGCTCCTTGCACGGCAGCTTGTCGAAAAACGTGAGCAGGATCACCCGCGGCAGCCGAATCGTTCGGCTCGGCGTGCGCACCATTTCCAACTCCGCCAAGGGGGGATTGTGACGCGAGAAATCGATCCAATCCATCAACGCGAACGTCCGGAAATCGTCGTCCTGATGATGCACCACCTGTGCATGCCCCCGCGCCAGCAACCCAAACGCGCGTTTCGCGCCGATCACGTTCACCGCCTGCCATAGGCGATTCAAAACCAGCACCGGTTGATCGAGCGCCGCTTCCATACGGGGCCACGGCAATAATCGCCTCCCTCACCGACTGTCAAGGTCGCCGCCCCGCTCGCTCTCCGCGCGAGAAGATCCAAGCTCCAACATCCAAGCTCCAGAGAACGCCCAACTCCCAAAACCCACCCAACCGATCCGAAGTTTGGATTCGAGGGTTTCTCTGGAGCTTGGATCTTGGTCCTTGGAGCTTCACGCCTCGCTCAGCGAGGCGCGTTGTCTTCGCTCGCCAACGCCGGCGCCAGCACCACCCCTTTTATCTTCACCCCCGCCAGCTTCTTCACCATCGCCGGCGCCTCCGCTTCCGCGACATCCACCAGCGTATGCCGCTGATGGATATCGATCGCGCCGACCACGTCCGCACTCATCCGCATCACCCCCGAAATCTTTCCGACGATGTCCGCCGGCGTGACGAGTTGCTTCCGCCCCACATTCAAAAACATCGTCGACATCCCCGGCTCCTTTCCCGTTCGCGCCGGCCGTTCGTATTTCGATTTCTTCCCTTTCTCCTCTCGGAGCGCAGGCGGCCTGTCCGGACTCTCGCCTTCCGCCTTCTCTCCTTGATCCGTCACCGCTTTTTCCGTCACCGCCTTCGCCCACGCCGGCGCCGCCTTCCTCGGCTTCTCCCCCGCCGCGGGCGCCTCCACTGCCTTCGCCGGCTTCCCTGCATTCTCTCCCTGCAGC
Source organism: Verrucomicrobiota bacterium (assembly GCA_023391285.1). Lineage (GTDB taxonomy): Bacteria > Verrucomicrobiota > Verrucomicrobiia > Opitutales > Opitutaceae > Opitutus. Next base: position 18,666 of record JAEWBF010000048.1, on the reverse strand, counting down.
AGATGAATCAACGCCGAGCAGATCTCCGTGCTCGCATACCCCTGATCCAACAACCGATCGATCATCCGGTCGTGCGGCTTGAACTTCTTCGCATCCAGGGTCGCACGGATCTTCTCGAAGAATACATTCGTCCGCGCCTCCTCCACTTCGTCCAACGACGGGATTTTCCCCCGGCGAATGCTCAGCTTCGCCCAACGCATCATGCTTTGTAATTTGTAGATCTCCTGCCCCGACACGAACGTGAACGCCCGCCCCGACTTCCCCGCACGCCCCGTCCGCCCAATGCGATGCGTGTAATCCTCCGCATCGTTCGGCAGGTCGTAATTGAACACCACCTCGAGGTCGTCCACGTCCAGCCCGCGCGCCGCCACATCCGTTGCCACCAAAAATTCGAACTTCCGCTCCCTGAATTTCTGCATCACCCGATCGCGCTGCGCCTGCGAGATATCCCCATGCAGCCGATCCGTCGCATAACCACGCGAATGCAGATGCTCCTCCAGATCATCCACCATCACCTTCGTGCTGCAGAAGATGATCCCATAGCGAAAATCGTGCACATCGATCAGTCGCGTCAGCGCTTCGATCTTCGACCGCCGATCCACCTCGAAATAAACCTGCTCCACCTGCGGCGCATTCTGCGCCACCGCTTCGATCTTCACCCACTCCGGATCGCGTGAGTAGCGCTTGATCAGATCCTGAATCGCCCGCGGCATCGTCGCCGAAAAGAAAAATAGCTGCCGCGTCTCCGGCACCGTCGAGAGGATCTTCTCGATGTCCTCGCGGAATCCCATGTCCAACATCCGGTCCGCTTCGTCCAACACCACCAGCTTCAACGTCTCCAACTTCAGCGTGCCGCGTTCCATGTGATCCATCACCCGCCCCGGCGTGCCGATCACCACCTGCACCCCCGCCGCCAGCGCGCGAAACTGCCGTTCGTAACTCTGCCCGCCATAAATCGGCACCCCCGCCACGCCGCGTTTGAAATGCGCGAGCTTGCCCATCTCCTCCGCCACCTGCACCGCCAGCTCCCGTGTCGGACAAAGCACCAACACCTGCACCCCGCGCGTCTTGGGGTCGACACCTTCGATCGCCGGAATCGCAAACGCCGCCGTCTTCCCCGAACCCGTCGACGACAACCCCACCACATCGCGCCCCGTCATCGCGACCGGAATGACCGCGGTCTGAATCGGCGACGCTTCTTCAAACCCCATCTTGTCGACCGCCTTCAAAATCTCCGCCGAAAGCCCCAACTCCGTAAAACGCCGTTTTTCCATGCGGAAACGTGCAACGTAACCTCGCGCGGCGCCAGCTTCTATCTCCGTCGCTCATCTCGCCGATAACCCCTCCTAAATGCCCTTTCTCACGCAAAAAATACTTTGCTTGCACTAACGAATACTTTTTATCGCCCGCGAGTGGCGGGTTGAACCCTCCCGCCGGTCGAGATGTCAGCGATCTCCCAATAAACGTCATGCGTCACCTTCGACTCCACTTCGCTCTCCTCTTCACCTTCACCTGCGCCTTGTCGGCCGCCCCCGTGATCACGGAGTTCATGGCCTCCAACGAATCCACGCTCGCCGACGAAGAGGGCGATTTCTCCGACTGGGTCGAAATCCACAACCCGGACGCCGCCCCGCTCAACCTCGACGGCTGGTATCTCACCGACTCCGCCAGCAATAAAACCAAATGGCAGTTCCCCGCCGTCAGCATACCCGCCGACGGCTACCTCGTCGTTTTCGCCTCCTCGAAAAACCGCCGCGATCCCGCTAACCCGCTCCACGCCAGTTGGAGCCTGTCCGCCGGTGGCGAATACCTGGGCCTGATCCAACCCGACGGCGCCACCGTCGCCTTCGAATACGCCCCTTCCTACCCGCCCCACGCCGACGACCAATCCTACGGTATCACTCAGCCCACCGGCGGCAGTGAAACGCCGCGCTTCGGCTTCTTCGTCACACCCACCCCCGGTGCCCGCAACGGCGGCGCCGATTCCCTCATCATCAGCGAAACCGTCACGCTCTCCCGCTCCTCCGGCCTCTTCACCGGTTCGCCCACCGTTTCTCTCTCCGGTGCCGGCGCCGACCAAAAAATCCGCTACGTGCTCGCCGAACCGTCCGCCTCCGGCGCCACCGTTCCCGAGCCCACCGCCACCTCCCCCATCTACTCCGCCCCTCTTCCGCTCGATCGTTCCTACATTCTTCGCGCCGCCGTCTTCTCAGCCGACGACACCCGCCGCGGCCCCGTCGCCTCCGCCCAATACATCAAAATCGACGATTCCACCTCCAACCGCGTCGACACCTTCACCAGCCAACTCCCTCTCGTCGTCATCGATAACCACGGCTTCGGCCCGATGGTGAAAGACGAAATCGATCGCAACGGCTGGCTCTACACGTTCATGCCCAACGCGAGCGGCACCACCACGCTCACCTCGACGCCCGCACAGGTGAGCGCCATGGAATTCACCGTTCGCGGCTCCACCTCGTCCTTCTTCCCGAAGAAGAGCTTCAAGTTCGACCTGATCGACAACACCGGCGCCGACAACGTCCTCCCGCTCCTCGGCCTCACCGCCGCCGAAGACTGGAACATCGTCGGTCCTTACGAATACGACCGCTCCTACATCCGCAACGTTCTCGCCTACGACCTGTTCCGCCGCATGGGCCACTGGGCTCCGCGCACCAAGCTCGTCGAACTCTTCCTCAATTCCAACGGCGGCCTCCTCGACGCCACCGACTACAACGGCATCTACGTCCTCACCGATAAACTCGAACTCGACCCCAATCGCGTCGACGTCGAGGAAATCGATTCCGACGACATCGATCCCGATTCCATCACCGGCGGCTACTTCCTCCGGATCGACGACGAAGACCCCGAAAAGCTTTCCTGGCGCACCACGCGCAACCTCCCCGAGGGCGACGGCTCCCTCATGCAGGTCGAAGAACCCAAGATCCCCGACCTCGCCCCCGAACAGCAGGCCTACATCAAGGGCTACATCCAGGACATGGAGGACGCGCTCTACGCCGACCTCGCCGACAACTTCGCGACGCGCCGCTACCTCGACTACATCGATCGTGCCTCCTGGGTCGACCATCACCTCATCCACGTTTTCCTCAAAAACACCGACTCGTTCTGGCGCAGCACCTATTTCACCAAACCCCGCGGCGAAAAACTCTTCGCCGGTCCCGTCTGGGACTTCGATCGTTCCATGGATTCCTACGATCCTCGCGACGACGACTGGGATACCTGGCACCCCACGAAGTTCACCTCTCAAGGTCTCGCCATCGAATACTGGAACACCGGCTGGTGGGGCGTCCTCTCCCGCGATCCCGACTTCAAACAAGCGTGGATCGACCGCTGGCAAAGCCTTCGCCTCAACACCTTCTCCAACTCGCAAATCGCCACGATCGTCCAAGGCTTCACCGATGAAATCGGCACCGCCGCCGCCGCCCGCGACGCCGCGCGCTGGCCCGGAAACGTCAGCGCCTTCGGCTCCTTCGCCGACGAAACCGCCCACATTCGCGACTGGCTCATCCTCCGCGCCAACTGGATCGACCAGCAGTTCGTCGCCACGCCCATCATCCGCGACGACGGCACACATTATCGTGTAACCCCAAGCCCCGGCACCCGCATCGCCTTTACCCTCGATGGCACCGACCCCCGCGGCACCAACGGCGAAGTGGCCCAAGGCACCCACTTCGTCAGCTCCGAAGCACTCATGCCGCGTGTGCCGGGCTTGCGCGTGCGTGGATACGACAACGGCGCATCCGAAAGCCCGTGGAGTCGCCTCGTCATCCCCACATCCGATTCCTCCGTTCAAATCCTCCCGCCACCCTTCCCCGCCGCCGGCACCCGCATCGAAACATCAGTCGGGAAAAGCATCACCCTCGAAACCGCTCACGGCCACTACTCGAGTGCGACTTACCAGTGGTTCTTCAACGGCGTCGAAATCCCCGGCGCCACCTCTCGTTCGCTCGCTCTCCCGAACATCGGAGCATCTCGCATCGGCACCTACACGCTGCGCATCCTCACCGCCGGCGTGGCTGTCGACATTCCGTTCATCGTCGACATCGATGGCACCGCACGTCTCGCCGCCATCGCCTCGCGCGCCGAAGTCAGCGGCGGCGAAAATGTCCTGATCGCCGGCTTCGTCGTCGAGGGCAGCGGCAAGAAACGCTTCCTCGCCCGCGCCGTCGGCCCCGCCCTCGCCGCGCAAGGCGTCAATCAACCGCTCGCCGCCCCTGTGCTGCGTGTCTTCTCGAGCACGGGCACGGAAATCGCCACCAACGCCGGCTGGCAAAACGCTCCCAACGCGAACGAACTTCCCGCGCTCGCCCAACAGGTCGGCGCCTTCGCACTCGCGCCCGGCAGCGCCGACTCCGCCCTCGCGCTCGAGCTCGATCCCGGTCTCTACACCTTGCACGCGTCGGCCACCGGCAGCGCCTCCGGAGTCGCCCTCGCCGAGCTCTACGCGCTCAACGAACAAAGCAGCCCCATCGCGCTTTCCTCCCGCGCCCGCGTTCGCCCCGGCGAAAACATCCTCATCGGCGGCGTCGCGATTTCCGGCGACGCCCCTCAACGCGTTCTCTTCCGCGCCGTCGGCCCCGCCCTCGCCGCACAAGGCGTCGCCCAACCGCTCGCCGATCCCGTCCTCGAGGTCGTGCGCAACGGCACCGCGCTTCACACCAATGACGATTGGGAATCTGGCAACAACGCGAGCGACCTCGCCGCCGCTTTCGCCGCCACCGGCACGGCCCCATTCGCTGCCGGCAGCAAGGACTCCGCCCTCCTCGTCAACCTCGACCCCGGCGCCTACACCGTCCTCGTAAGAGGCAAAGACTCCGCCGAAGGCGTCGCGCTCGTCGAAATTTACGCCGTTCCACCCGCCGCGGACTGAACGGCCCGCCTTTTCGTCTTTTCTTCTCCGCGCGCGAGCTCGCCTCGCGCGCACGTGTTCGCGCGACCTGCGCGAAGACGACGTTTTTTTATCATGAACCATCGGCCAAACCCACTCCTCCCACCCTCCCACCAACCTTTCGGCCGACGTCAACCCACCCCACCCGCACTTCTTTTCCGCTCTCTCTTCGCGCTTCTTTTTCTCTCGTCCGCCGCCTTCACTCCCGCCGCACCGGTCCTCACCGAGTTCATGGCGTCCAATCGCACGACGCACGCCGACGAAGACGGCGACTACTCCGATTGGATCGAGATCCATAATCCGGATACGAGCGCCGTCAGTCTCGATGGCTGGTATCTCACCGACGACGCGAGCAACAAAACCAAATGGCAGTTCCCCGCCGTTTCCATTCCCGCCAACGGCTACCTTCTCGTCTACGCCTCCGATAAAAACCGCCGCACCCCCGGCCAGCCGCTCCATACCAGCTACGGTCTCTCCGCCGACGGCGAATATCTCGGTCTGATCGCTGCCGATGGCACCACCGCCGTCAGCGAATTCGCCCCCGGCTTTCCTCCGCAGTTCCGCGACGTCTCCTACGGCATCACCCAACCGACGAACGCCAACGAAACGCCCCAAATCGGCTTCTTCAGCACACCCACTCCCGGCGCGCGCAACGGCGACGCCAGCACGCTCACCATCGTCGAGACCATCACCTTCTCCGCTCCTTCCGGCCCTTTCCTGAATCAGCTTTCGCTCGAACTCATCGGCGCCACCGCCGACCAGAAAATCCGCTACACGATCGTCTCGCCCTCGCCCGCCGGCGCCGAAATCCCCGCGCCCACGGCCACTTCGCAGGAATACATCGGCCCCATTCTCCTCGCCGATTCCGCCATCATCAGCGCCGCCATCTTCTCGGCCGACGGAGCGCGGCGCGGTCTCGTATCCACGCAGCACTACGTGAAGACAGCCGCCGACGTCGCCCACTTCTCCAGCCAAATCCCCATCATGGTCCTCGACGGCCACGGCTTCGGCGATCTCGAAAACGACGACATCAAACACCCCGCGTGGCTCCACATCTTCGAACCCATCGATGGCGAAGCCACACTCGATCTTCCGACGTTCTCCACTCGTCTCACCGCCAAGGTCCGCGGCTTCTCATCCGCACTCTTCCCCAAGAAAAGTTACAATCTCGAACTCTGGGACAACTCCGGCGCCAAACGCTCCCAGCCGCTCCTCTCGCTTCCCGAAGCCACCGACTGGGCCATCGTCGGTCCCTGGCACTTCGATCGCCCCGCCGTTCGCAACGCCTATATCTACGCCCTCTCGAACCGCATCGGCCGCTGGGCTCCGCGCACGAAATTCTTCGAGCTCTTCTTCAACTGGACCGACGGCGTTCTCTCCGCCGACGACTACCGCGGCATCATGGTCCTCACCGATCGCATCAAGATCGATCCCGAACGCGTCGACATCGTCGAACTCTCCGGCAGCGACAACGCCGCCCCTGACGTCACCGGCGGATATCTGCTGAAAATCGACGGCGCCGATCCCGACGAATTCAACTTCGTCACCGATCGAGGCCTTCCTCTTCCGGCCTACGGCTCCACCATCGTCGTCGCCGACCCCAAGCTCGATAAGATCACCCCCGCGCAACAATCCTACATCCAGGATTACATCCAGGACATGGAGGACGCGCTCTACGCCGACCACGCCGCCAACTGGTCGACCCGCCGCTACCTCGACTTCCTCGATCGCGACTCCTGGATCGATTTCCACCTCCTCAATGTCTTCACGAAAAACGGCGACGGTCTCCGCCGCAGTTCCTATTTCTACAAGGATCGCGGCGGCAAACTCATCGCCGGCCCGCTCTGGGATTTCGATCGCGCCATGGGATCGAACGACGGTGATTCCCGCGATCTCAACGTCGACTCGTGGGGCCACGGCGAAAGCATTCAGCTCTGGACTTCCGGCTGGTGGGAGGTGCTCACCCGCGATCCCGATTTCCTGCAGTCCTGGGTCGATCGTTGGCAATCCCTTCGCCGCAACGAATTCGCCGACGATCAACTCACCGGGCTCCTCGACGAACTCGCCATCGCCATCGGCCCCGAAGCCGGCGCGCGCGATTTCGCCAAATGGGGCTATCGCTCCACCTTCGAAGCCGAAATCACTCACCTGCGCGAGTGGCTCGTGCGCCGCGCCCGTTGGATCGATCAACAATTCGTCGCCACACCGTCCGTCGCTCTCGACGGCAACGAACTCGTCATCACGCCTCCGCCCGGCGCCGTGTTGATCTACCACCCCGACGGCTCCGACCCTCGCTCATCCTCCGGCGAACCGTCCGCCGGCGCCGTCACCAGCACGCAAACCCTTCGCCTCCCCGTCGGCACCTCTGCCCGCGTTCGCGCCTACCGCGCCGATCTGGCCGATCTGTATCCCGGCAGTCCGTGGAGCGCCGCACTGGTCCCCAGCGCCGACGATCTCCGCCCGCCGCCTTCCTCCGCGGACCCCATTTCTCTTCGTCCTTTCGCCGATCGTCACGTTACCGCCAACGCCGGCACCAGTGCCGTTCTCGGTATCGCCGCGAGCGGCACCGGTCCGTTCTCGTATTCATGGTTCAAGGACGGCGAACGCATCGCCCACTCCAACTCGCCCGAACTCACGATCGAAAACATCTCCACCGCCGACGCCGGGCTCTACACCGTCGAGGTTTACAACGGCATCGATACCGTCGTGAGCGATCCATTCTCGGTCGAAGTGAAATACGGCACCACCCTCGCCGCCATCGCTTCGCGCGCCGAAGTCAGCACCGGCGAGAGCGTCCTCATCGCCGGCTTCGTCGTCGAAGGCACCGGCACCAAACGCTACCTCGCCCGCGCCGTCGGCCCCGCCCTCGCCACCCAAGGCGTCGCCCAACCGCTCGCCGCGCCGACCCTCCGAGTCTTCTCCCGCGACGGCGAGGAAATCGCTTCCAACACCGGCTGGCAAAACGCCCCCGACGCCGCCGTCCTTCCGGCCATCGCCGAAGAGATCGGTGCCTTCCCGCTTCCTCCCGCCAGCGCCGACTCCGCCCTGCTTCTCGATCTCCAGCCGGGACTCTACACGTTGCACGCCGCTTCCTCGAACTCGACCAGCGGCGTCGCACTCGCCGAGCTCTATTCCCTCAACGAACAAAGCCGCCCGATCGCCCTCTCCTCCCGCGCCCGCGTGCGCCCGGGAGAAAACATCCTGATCGGCGGCGTCGTCATCGGCGGTCCCGCCGCCCAACGCCTCCTCCTCCGCGCCGTCGGCCCTGCCCTCACCGCCCAAGGCGTCGCGCAACCGCTGCCCGATCCCATCCTCGAGGTCGTTCGCAACGGCACCACGCTCCACACGAACGATGACTGGGACTCCGCCAACACCGCTCTCGTCGACGCGATCGCCGCCACCGGCACGCTTCCATTCGCAACCGGCAGCAAAGACGCCGCCCTTCTCGTCGAACTCCCTCCCGGTTCCTACACCGTTCTTGTGAAAGGCAAGGGCTCCGACGAAGGCGTCGCCCTCGTCGAGATCTACACCGTCCCAGTCGAGGACTGATCAACTCGTGAGCCTCCGATAGCCCGCCTCCCGCGCGGGCTATCTTTCACACGCTACTTCCACGCGTGCACCGCCACGCGCCCGCGCTGAAATTCCCGCCACGCGAACTTCCCTTTCTTGAACGCTCGCAGCGCGCGCAAATGCCACGGCTTCGGCGCGCTCACCACTTGCACGCTGCGAAATCCCACCGCGCGCAACATCTCGCGCAGCCCGGCAATATTCGGCGCCCACCAATTCGTCGGATCGTTGTTCAACTCCCGATCCCGATAAAACGCCATCGCCGGCGTCCGCCACGCCAGCAGGTCCACGCGCGTTTCCAACACCAGCATCTGCCGCGTCACACTCGCCACTTTCTCCAACGCGAGAAACGGATGCCGCATGTGATACAACACGCCCAAAAACAAAACCACATCGAACTCCCCCACGCTCTCGGGCGAGAGCTCGAGCACTTCCATCTCGCGATCTTCCACCTTCGAATTCAACGCCCGCCGCGCCAACTCGAACCCCGCCTTCTTCCCCCAGCCTTCGCCCGTCCACGAATGCGAGTCCACGGCCACCACCCGACTCGCCCCCCGGCGCTCCGTCTCGAACGAAAAAAATCCATCCCACGCCCCGATATCCAACACACTCCTTCCCGCCAGCGACTCCGGCAATCTCACCCGCGCCAACTTCGCCGCCGTATCGTCGATCCCCGGCGTCACAATCCCATGTCCCAGCGGAATCCGGTGAAACCATTTCACCGCCTCCACCTCCTTCAACAACTCCTCCCGCGCCGTCATACCGGATCCACTCCCTTCAACAAGGGATGAACACCCACGAACACGAATTTCCTTTCGAATCCGTGTCCATCCGTGTCCATCCGTGGTTCAATTCTGCCTGTTGCGCCATTCGCGTGAATTCGTGTTCCTTCGTGGTTCACACGTCTTCCCGCCGCCTCAACGCAACTGCAACGTATCCCCTTCGAACGTAATCCCCAACGACGGCACCACCACCGCCTTCCGATTTCCCTCCTTCTTCACGCGCCCCGCCCGCCACGCGTCGTAACCCGTGTCCTTCGCCGCCGCGAGCACCGCGTCCGCCTTCTCCGGCGAAACATACGCCGCGAAGCCGATGCCCTGATTGAAGGTCGCATACATCTCCTTCTGCGCGATCGGCCCCGCCTGCTCCAAAAACTTGAACACCGCCAGCGGCTCCCGCGGCGCCGTGATCTCATACACAAACGGCTCGTCCAGCCGCATCAATTTCCGCCAGCCGTGACCCGTCACGTGCGCCACATAGTTCAACTTGATTCCGCGCCGCTGACACTCCCGCACAAACGCCACGTAGATCACCGACGGCGCCAGCAGCGCCTCGCCAAACGTCCGCGAATCCCCAAACCCCACCGGCGTCTGGTATCCATCTTTCAAATGCGCGGCCACGCGCCGGCACAACGACAACCCGTTCGTCTGCACGCCCGAGCTCGCGAGAAAAATGATCTCATCGCCGTCTTTCACGTCTCCAACAATCCGCAGGCTCTTCGGCTCGATCTTTCCGATCGCCGACCCCGCCAGCACGATCGCCTCCGGCTCCACCACGCCGCCCAGGGTCGGCGTCTCGCCACCGCCCCACACGGCCCCCGCTTGCCGGCAGCCTTCCGCAAAGCCATCGACGAGCGCCATCGTTCGCTTCTCATCCGCGAACCAGCCCGAGTCGCCCACCGCCGCATGCATCGCCACCGAAATCGGCAACGCGCCGCACGTGATCAAATCGTTCACGATCGTCGCCACCGTATCGATCGCGATCTCACGATAAAACGTCCTCCCCGTCGCCGCATACACCGCGTCCGCCACGAGGTTCTTCGTGCCCAATCCTTCTTCGACGTGCGCCAGAAAATGATCCGCCGCCTCGATCAGATAAGCGCTCTCGCCCCGCGTCGTCGCCGGTTCCGCGTATCCATGATCCGGTAACAACCCCGCCGTGGTCCGCGCCGCTTTCTGACACGCCCGCTTGAACGCATCGAGCTGATCATACCGCACACCGGAAGATTCGTAGGAAAGACTCATCGTTATTTTATCTCCCGCGAATCACACGAAAGGCCGCGAAGAAACAAAACCAATTTCGCGGTCATTCGCGTGTTTAGCGGGCTCTCAGTAAGCCCTGCCATCGTTCTTCTCGTAATAATTCACATACGCCTGGTTCACCACGCGATAGCCGCCCGGCGTGGGATACTTGCCCGTGAAATACCAGTCGCCCGCATGATGCGGCACCGCTTTGTGCAGCCCTTCGATCGTCTGGAAGATGATCTCGATCTCGCCTTTCCACTCGATGTTTCGCGGCCGCACCCGTTCCACGATCTTCGCCGAAATTTCCTCCGGCGTGAAGGGCTCGTAAATCCGCCGCACGTGATTCACCGACCCGCCGCGCGCTATCTCTTCGCGACAATCCCGATAAACTTCCTCCAACACGTCCGCTTTCCCGCGCTCCCGCAACAGCTCCACCGCCGCTTCGAACGCGATAAATTTCCCGATCTCCGACATGTCGATGCCGTAACAATCCGGATAACGGATCTGCGGCGCCGTCGACACGATCACGATCTTCTTCGGGTTCAACCGCGACAGCATCCGCAAGATCGATTTCCTCAACGTCGTCCCGCGCACGATCGAATCGTCCACGCACACCAGATTGTCGCCCGGCCGCACCGACCCATACGTGATGTCGTAAACATGGCTCGCCAGCTGGTTGCGCATGTTCTCCTGGCCGATGAAGGTCCGCAGCTTGATGTCCTTGCTGACGACCTTCTCGCCGCGCGGCCAATTCCGCAAAATCAGGTCGTCCAACATCCCCTCCGTCAGCGTCCCCTGCTGGCTCGCCTTCAACACCGCGGCTTTGACCTCGTCTCGCCGCCGTTCCCGCAGCGCCGACATCAACCCGTAATACGCCACCTCCGCCGTGTTCGGGATGAAGTTGAAAACCGTATTCCCCCAATCGTGGCCCACCGCCTTCAGCACCTGATCCGTGAGACTCGCGCCCAGCGCCTTCCGCTCCTGATAAATCTCCACGTCATTCCCACGCGAAAAATAAATCCGCTCAAACGTGCATGAGGTCTTCGGCAGCGGATCCTTGAAACGCGTCGAAGCCACCGTCCCGCGTCGCTTCACGACCACCACTTGCCCCGGCTCGACTTCTTTCACCTGCTCAACCGCCTGGTCGAACACCGTCATCAACGGCGCACGCTCCGACGCAAACGCCACCACTTCATCGTTCTGGAAATAATACGCCGGCCGGATGCCCGACGGATCGCGCGCCACAAACGCGTCGCCATTCCCGATCAATCCCGCGAGCGCGTATCCACCATCCCAATTCTCCGATGCCCGCGTCACCACCCGCCCCACATCCAGATCCTCGCTGATCCGCCGCGACATCTCTTCACCCTGCAACCCGCGCGTGCGCAGATACCGGTAAACATCTTCGTGCTCCTCATCGAGATAGAAGCCGATTTTCTCCAACACCGCCTGCGTGTCCGACGCAAAGATCGGATGCTGCCCAATCGCGATCAAGCTGTCGTTCAGCTCGCGCGTGTTGGTCATGTTGAAGTTGCCGCACAATGCCAGATTCCGCGTCGGCCACGAACTCCGCCGAAAATACGGATGACACGCGCTCACCCCATAGCCGCCCGACGTGCCGTAACGCAAATGCCCAAGATAAAGCTCCGCGCCGAAATCGAAATGCTTCTTCACCGTGTCGGCGAACTCCGGATGCACCGTCCCCGCATTCACCAGTTCCTGATACCGCGTCAGGAGCGCGCCAAACACCCGATCCAACGGATTGGGCAACGTGCTCCGCTCGCGAAACATATACGGATCGCCGGGCGGCATATCCAACTTCACGCACGCCACGCCCGCCCCATCCTGCCCGCGATTGTGCTGCTTCTCCATCAGGAGAAACAGTTTCTCGAAACCCCACAGCGGCGTCCCGTATTTTTCCTGGAAGTAACTGAGCGGCTTCAACAACCGCACCATCGCAATCCCGCACTCGTGCCCGATATGCTCGCTCATCCGAGTGCCCCCAGCTCATCGCTGGTCCTTTGAACCTTCATCGCCGCCGCATAAGTCGTGTTCGCCATTCGCGTCAGAAAACCGGCTGATTTCGCGAACCCGTCAAGTTTGGTCAACGGCTTTCGGCGAGCGCCAGCGAGCCGTCCGCCATAGCCCCAGCGAAGGCGGACCCAATCTCCGTCATCCACCCACCCACGCCCCATCCTCAAAGTGTCATATAATGTATGACACTTCCTCTCCACCCGCGCCGCGAAATCGCGCCACCCTTTTTTCACTGGCCCCGCCGCCCCACCTGTGAGTTTTTCTTCCCTTGAATCTTTCGACCATGCTGACGCTCCGCGGCTCGCCGGCCCTTTCCTCTTCCCGTCTCCAGAAACTCCTCGCCGACTTCGCCTCCGCCGGCCTCCCCGTCCGCGCCGCCTCCGCCGATTTCGTCCACCTCGTCGAACTGGCCGATGCCGCGCAACCGCTCACGAACGCCGAGCACGCCGTCCTCGAAAAAATCCTCACCTACGGCCCGCGCCACACCTCTCAAAAACTCACCGGCCTCACCCGCGTCGTCGCCCCGCGCCCCGGCACCATCTCACCGTGGTCGTCCAAAGCCACCGATATCGCCCACATCTGCGGCCTCACCAAGATCAAGCGCATCGAGCGCGTCACCGAGTTCACCCTCGACGTCGACCACGCTTCACTGTCCAGCCCCCAGCTCTCCGCTCTCAGCTCTGCGCTCTATGATCGCATGACGCAGTCGGTCTTCAACGACCTCGACAGCGCCTCCGTCCTCTTCAGTCACGACACGCCGCGCGAGATGACCAGCGTGCCCGTCCTCGCGCAAGGCCGCGCCGCCCTCGTCGCCGCCAACACCACCCTGGGCCTCGCGCTCGCCGACGACGAAATCGACTATCTCGTCAAGGCCTTCACCACCCTCGGCCGCGACCCCAACGACATCGAGCTCATGATGTTCGCGCAGGCCAACTCCGAGCACTGCCGCCACAAAATTTTCAACGCCACCTGGGACATCGACGGCGAAAAACGCGACCGCTCGCTGTTCCAGATGATCAAGAACACGTATCAGCTGCACAGCGACGGCATCCTCTCCGCCTACAAGGACAACGCCGCCGTCCTCGTCGGCTCCCGCGCCAAACGTTTCTTCGCCGACCCCCAAACTGCCGACTACGTCACCTCCGAGGAAGACATCCACATCCTCTGCAAGGTCGAAACCCATAACCACCCCACCGCGATCTCGCCTTTCCCCGGCGCCGCCACCGGCTCCGGCGGCGAAATCCGCGACGAAGGCGCCACCGGCCGCGGCGCCAAACCCAAAGCCGGCCTCGTCGGCTTCACCGTATCCAATCTTAAACTACCCGGCGCGATCCAGCCCTGGGAAAAAGACCACGGTAAACCCAACCGCATCGTCTCCGCCCTCGACATCATGATCGAGGGGCCCCTCGGCGGCGCCGCCTTCAACAACGAATTCGGCCGCCCCGCCATCAACGGCTACTTCCGCACCTACGAAGCCGAAGTTCCTTCCGCCGTAGGCCGCGAGCTCGCTCGCGCTAATTCCGACTCTCAACCCTCAACTCTCAACTCTCAACTCCCCGCAGCCGAGCTGCGCGGCTATCACAAACCCATCATGCTCGCCGGCGGCCTGGGCAACATCCGCGCCGAGCACGTCCGCAAGGGCGCAATCAATCCCGGCGACAAACTCGTCGTCCTCGGCGGCCCCGCCATGAACATCGGCCTCGGCGGCGGCGCCGCGTCCTCCGTCGCCAGCGGCGCCGGCAGCGAGGACCTCGATTTCGCCTCCGTCCAGCGCGACAACGCCGAAATGGAACGCCGTTGCCAGGAGGTCATCGACCGCTGCTGGGCGCTCGGCGCCGAAAACCCCATCGCCTTCATCCACGATGTCGGCGCCGGCGGCCTCTCCAACGCCCTTCCCGAACTCGTCAACGACGGCGGCCGCGGCGGCAAATTCAACCTCCGCAAGATCCCCAACGACGAGCCGGGCATGACGCCCCTCGAGATCTGGTGCAACGAATCCCAGGAGCGCTACGTCCTCGCGATCCCCGCCGATCGCATCGACACCTTCGCCGATCTCTGCCGCCGCGAGCGCGCCCCCTTCGCCATCGTCGGCGAGGCCACCGAGGAAAAACGCCTCGTCCTCGAAGATCCGCATTTCAACAACAAGCCGATCGATCTCCCCCTCGATGTCCTCCTCGGCAAACCCCCGCGGATGCACCGCACGGATCGCACCCTGCCGCGCGCCCTCACTCCCCTTTCACTTCCCCCCTCGCTTTCACTCCAAGACGCGATCCATCGCGTCTTGGCTCATCCCACCGTCGCCGACAAAACCTTCCTCATCTCCATCGGCGACCGCTCCGTCGGCGGTCTGATCTGCCGCGACCAAATGGTCGGACCCTGGCAGGTTCCCGTCGCCGATTGCGGCGTCACCGCCACGTCCTTCGACGTCTACACCGGCGAAGCTCTCGCGATGGGCGAACGCACGCCCGTCGCCGTCAACAACGCCGCCGCCTCCGCCCGCCTCGCCGTCGGCGAAGCCCTCACCAATCTCGCCGCCGCCCAGATCGGCGAACTCGGCAAAGTAAACCTGTCCGCCAACTGGATGGCCGCGCCCGCGCTCCCCGGCGAAGGCGCCGACCTCTACGCCGCCGTCCAAGCCGTCGGCATGGAACTCTGCCCCGCCCTTGGCATCACGATTCCCGTCGGCAAGGACTCGATGAGCATGAGCACCGTCTGGACCGAATCCGGTATCCAGAAACGCATGACCGCCCCCGTCTCGCTCATCGTCTCCGCCTTCGCCCCCGTCACCGACATCCGCCTCTCCCTCACCCCGCAGCTTCAGACCAACTCTCAACTCTCAACTCTCAACTCTCAACTCCTCCTCATCGACCTCGGCCGCGGCCAAAACCGCCTCGGCGGCTCCATCCTCGCGCAAACCCTCTCCCAAACCGGCGCCGAACCCCCCGACGTCGACAGTCCCACCGACCTCAAGAATTTCTGGAACGCGATCCAGCAACTTGGTCGCGAACAAAAACTCCTCGCCTATCACGACCGCTCCGACGGCGGCCTCCTCGCCACGATCGTCGAAATGGCCTTCGCCGGCCACACCGGCATCGACCTCACCCTCCCCATCTCTCAACCCTCAACCCTCAACTCTCAACTCTCCTCCCTCTTCACCGAAGAACTCGGCGCCGTCCTCCAAATCCGCACCGCCGATCGCGATCACGTCCTCTCCGTCCTCCGAGCACACGGTCTCGACACCTGCACGCACGACCTCGGCACGCTCAACGCCGATCACACGATCCGCATCCGTCATTCGGATACGCTCATCTACGAAGAAAACCTCTTCGCCCTCCGCGCGATCTGGTCCGACGTCACCCGCCGCATCGCCTCGCTCCGCGACAACCCCGCCGCCGCCGACTCCGAATACCAGCTCAAGCTCGACCCAAAAAACCCCGGCATCCGGCCCCTCCTGACCTTCGACGTCGCGCAAACCAGCTCTCAACTCTCAACCCTCAACTCTCAACCCGCCGGCCGTTCACGGCCCTCCGTGGCCGTGCTGCGCGAACAAGGCGTCAACGGCCAAATCGAGATGGCCCATGCCTTCACGCGCGCCGGCTTCCGCGCCGTCGATGTCCACATGTCCGACATCCTCGAGGGCCGCGTCTCGCTCCGCGATTTCCGCGGCCTCGCCGCCTGCGGCGGCTTCTCCTACGGCGACGTCCTCGGTGCCGGCGAGGGCTGGGCGAAAAGCATCCTCTTCAACGAGCGCGCCCGCGCCGAATTCGCCGCGTTCTTCGCGCGCGAAGACACCTTCGCCCTCGGCATCTGCAACGGCTGCCAGATGATGTCCAACCTCCACGAGATCATCCCCGGCACCGAACACTGGCCGCACTTCGTCCAAAACAAATCCGAGCGCTACGAAGCCCGCTTCGTCTCCCTCAAAATCGAAAAGAGTCCGTCACTCTTCTTCGCCGGCATGGAAGGTTCCGTCATCCCTGTCGTCACCGCGCACGGCGAGGGCTACGCGGAGTTTCCCTCGCCCGAACACGCGGCGCGTTGCAACACGTCCGGTTTCGTCTCCGCGCGCTACGTCGACAATCACCACCAGCCCACCGAGCAATACCCGCTCAACCCCAACGGCTCGCCCTTCGGCATCACCGCGCTTACGTCCTCGACCGGCCGCGCGCTCATCATGATGCCGCACCCCGAGCGCGTCCACCGCACCGTCGCGATGAGCTGGCACCCCGCCGACTGGGGCGAAGACAGCCCCTGGATGCAGCTCTTCTACAACGCCCGCCGCTGGGTCGGCTAACCTCGTAGGCCGCCCGCTCGCGGGCGCTCTCCGCCTGCAGCGGCACGCCTCCAGGCGTGCCGATAAAACTTCCGCCTTCCGCCCGCGCCTTCGCTCGCTACCATCGCAGCAATGTCCACGACGGGAGAAACCGAGCAATCGACCGCCCCCGAACTGAAGCGGCGCAACGTTCGCAACTTCTTCGCCTCGATTCGCTACTCGGTCGACGGCTTCTTCGCCGCGCTGAAGCACGAGCCGTCCTTCCGCGAAGACCTCATCTTCGCCATTCTGCTCGTTCCGTTCGCGATCATTCTCCCCGTCAACGCCGTCTCGAGCGCGTTGATGATCTCATCGCTCATCCTGATCCTCATCGTCGAGCTCCTGAACTCCGCGATCGAGTGGATCATCGATTACCTCCGCCCCGAACGCCACCCGCTCGCCAAGCGCATCAAAGACATGGCCAGCGCCGCCGTCTTCCTCGCCTATATCAACTGCATCGTCGTCTGGCTCAACATGCTCTGGCCCACCAACGCCATCTGGGTCCGCATCGTCGAGTCCATCACCGGCATCCCGCGCACCCTCGAATAGCCGCCTCACCATGGAGGCGCGGTGCCCCCACCGCGCAATTCGCCAGCAGGGCGCGCTCCCTCACCGCATCCGCGCGAAAAACACCACCGCCAGCAGCGTCATCCCGATATTCGGTATCCACGCGGCCGTGACAGGATCCACGATCTGCTTCGTCGCCAGCGACGACGCCACATTCGCGAGAATGTAATACAGGAAAAACAACCCGATCGATTTCGATACCCCGATCGCCGGATTCACCCGCACCCCCGTCACCGCAAACGGAATCGCAATCGCGATCACAATCAGCGGCGCCAGCGTATCCGCGACGAGACTATAAAACCGCACCGCATACGGCGTTCCTTTCGAATTCGATTCCACCGCGAAGTAATCGATCAACCGCTTCAACTGCGGCATCGACAGATCCTTCGCCCGCCGGTCGATCAACAACATCAGCCCCGCGTCCTCGCGAAACTCCGGCTCCACCCGCTCCGTAAACGGCACCGTCGACACCAACTCCCCATTATCCACGCGAAACGTCAGCGCGCGCCCATTCCGAAACACCCACCCGCGCTCCGCCTCGAACCACGCCTCGCTCGCCACGATCCGCGACGTCTCTCGCCGCCGTTCATCCAACATCGACACCGACACGCCATACCCGCGCTGCGCGAATTGGCTGTAGCGATTGAAAAACCACATCCGTCCTTCCTCCGGATTGTCGAAACCCACCCCATAAATCGCGCCCACGCGATCCGCCGGCATCAATCCCGACTGCATCCGAAACTGCAGCCCGTCCTTCAACTCCGCCGACTCCTCCACCGACCACGGCACCACTGTCGTATTTAACCACCACGACAACCCGCACGCCATCACGCCCACGACCCACACCGGCGCCGTGATCCGCAACATGCTCACCCCCGCCGCCCGCAACGCCGTGAACTCGTTCGCGCGATGCAGTTTCCCCAGCACAAACATCAGCGACACCAACAACGCCAGCGGCAGCACCAGCGCCAGATAGCTCGGCACCGTCACGACCACATACATCCAAAGATCGATCGCCTTCGCGCCCAACGACCGCAGGTCACGGAAATCGTCATACAACACCTGCACGAGCAACAGCCCCACCGCCGCGCACAGCACCACGCCGAGCATCCCCAACCACTCGCTCAACAAATGCCGGTCGTAAGTCTTCACGCGCCGCAATAAAAGTTCCGCCCCCTTCAAACGCAAAACCCAATAACCACTCGCTCAATGTAGGGCGGGGTCGGCCGCCCCCCCCCGGCCCCCCCCGCTCGCCCGGG
>JAEWBF010000001.1 GCA_023391285.1 Verrucomicrobiota bacterium | reverse complement strand
TTCGACTTGAGGGGCTTGGCCCAATTGCACGGAGCGGATCATGTGGGGTTGGGCGCGGCGTCGCGCCGCGGCCGCGGCCGCGGCTCACCGGGGACGGTTCGCCCTACCTGATCAACGCTGCTTCTTTTGGATCAGCGCTTCGAGCTTCAAGATGTCGGCAGCGAATTGGCGGATGCCGTCGGAGAGTTTTTCCGTGGCCATCTGGTCTTCGTTGAGTGCCCAGCGGAAGGATTTCTCGTCGAAGCTGACGCGGTCGAGGTTGGCCGATGCGGCCTTTGACGGGTCGAGCTTGCGCGTGACCGGATCGTTGCTCGCGGCGAGCTCGCCGAGGAGTTGAGGCGAAATGGTGAGGAGATCGCAGCCGGCGAGTTCGAGGATCTCGCCCTTGTTGCGGAAGCTTGCGCCCATGACCTCGGTCTTGTGGCCGAATTTTTTGTAGTAGGTGTAGATCGTGGTGACGGACTGGACGCCGGGATCTTCGGCGGGCGAGTAGTCCTTGCCCGTGCTCTTCTTATACCAGTCGAGGATGCGACCGACGAACGGAGAGATGAGCTGCACCTTGGCTTCGGCGCAGGCGACGGCCTGGGCGAAGGAGAAGAGCAGCGTAAGGTTGCAGCGGATACCTTCTTTCTCGAGCTGCTCGGCGGCTTTGATGCCTTCCCAGGTGGAAGCGAGCTTGATGAGGATGCGTTCGCGCGGGATGCCGGCCTTTTCGTAGAATTCGATGATCTCGTGGGCCTTCGCGATGCTGGCCTCGCGATCGAACGAGACGCGGGCGTCGACCTCGGTGGAGACGCGACCGGGCACGATCTTGAGGATTTCGGCGCCGAAGAGCGTAAGCAGCAGATCGATGATCGTGCCGACGGAAGCGCCGGAGCCGGCATCCTTGATCGCGCGATCGACGAGGTGCGCGTAGGCGGGCATGCCCGCGGCCTTGAGGATGAGGCTCGGGTTGGTTGTGGCGTCCTGCGGCTTGAACTCCACGATGCTGCCAAAGTCGCCGGTATCTGCGACGACCTTCGTGAATTGTTTGAGTTGTTCGAGTTGGTTCGTGGCCATGGGAATGGAGGGAAAGGTCAGCGTAGTTCGCCGTTGGTTTCGTGCAAACGGGTCTGCAACCACGTCATAGCGCCGGCTTCGTCGGAGAAGGCGCCGTCGAGTTGCGCTTCGAAAGCGGCATCGAGCACGGGTTTGAAAGCAGGACCGGGTTTGAAGCCGAGCGAGATCAGGTGTCGACCGAGGAGGGTGGGGCGAGGGGCTTCGTTTTTGAATTCGAGCGCGGCGGCGAGGCCGAGGAGTTCTTCGATGCGTCCCAGGGTGTCTTCGGAGGGATACGGCGGGCGGCCGAGGGCGTCGGCGCGCATGACGAGCGAGAGATCGTGAATCGTTGCCGGGGCGAGGCGAAGCGCGAGGCGGCGGATGGCGCGGTCGGTGAACGGCTGGTTGCCGCGATCGTGAGCGTGATGGTTTTCGACCAGGGCGCAAACGGGCGCGTCGAACGAGAGCGGCGCGCCGATGCGGCGGAGGAAGGTTTTCGCGAGCGGGCCGCTGGCGGTGTGGTGGCCGGGGCTGCGCCAGCGGAGGCGGCCGTCTTTTTCCATTTGTTGGGTGGTCGACGGTTTGCCGAAATCGTGTCCAAGGACGGCGAAGGTGAGGAGCGCGCGGTTCGGCGATGTTTTCCAATCGTCGAAGGTGACGAGTGCGTCGAGGCAATGCTGCGTGTGACTGAAGACGTCGCCTTCGGGGTGCCATTCCGGGTCTTGCGGGGTGCCGCGGAGCGCGGCGATTTCGGGGAAGTGCTGGAGCCAGGCCGTGTCTTCGAGGACGGTAAGACCGCGTGACGGGCGGGTGGATTTGGAGGCCCATTTTTCCCATTCGCCCCAGATGCGTTCGACGGGGAGCTCGGCGAAGGTGGGCGCGATGGAGCGGCAGAGTGCGGCGGTTTCGGGGGCGAGCGTGAGGTCGAAGCGGGCGGCGAGTTGGACGGCGCGCAGAACGCGGAGCGGATCTTCGACGAACGCGGGGCTCGTGTGGCGGAGGATGCGGGCGTCGAGATCGCGGCGGCCGCCGTGCGGATCGATGAGCTCGCCGGTGAAAGGATCCTGCGCGATGGCGTTGAGCGTGAAGTCGCGGCGCGCGGCGGCGTCGGCATCGCTGAGCGCAGGATCGGGTGCGACGGCGAAGCCGCGGTGGCCCGCGCCGGTTTTCGATTCGCGGCGTGGGAGGCTGAAGTCGTATTCGGCGCCGGTGGCGGCGCTGCGGACCTTGATGACGCCGAAACTGCGGCCGACGACATCGGTGGCGCCGAAAGGCGCGAGCGTGCGGTGAAGGGTGTCGAAATCGATGCCGGCGACCTCGACGTCGAAATCCTTGGGTTCAAGGCCCAGTAACGCGTCGCGCACGCCGCCGCCGACGAGGCGCGGGCGCGCGACGCGGCGGAGCGCGTCGAGCATGGCGCGGAGGTCGGCGGGAAGTTGCATGATCAGCGATCGCGCTTCAGCGCTAGCGCGACGAGCAGCAGCCAGCCGAGCATGAGGGCGACTCCGCCGAAAGGCGTAACGGGCCCGAGCCAACGCGGACCTCCGAGAGCGAGCCAGTAAAGCGAACCGGAGAAGAGGGCGGTGCCGATGAGCCAATTCCAGGCGATCCACGCGCCGAGGCGGGAGTTTTCAGCATGAGCGCGCAGCCAGGCGGCGAGACCGACGAGCGCGACGGCGTGGACGATGTGGTAGCGGGCGGCGGTTTCCCAGGGAACGGACATTCCGCGAGCGAGCAGCGTGGCTTTGAGCGCGTGGGCGCCGAGGGCGCCGAGCGCAACACCGGACACACCAAGGAGACCCGCGGCTGCGAGAGGGAAGCGAAAGGTCATGCGCGCACGTTTGCACAACGGGTTGGCAAAACAAGCTCGCAGCGGGTTGGGACGCCGCCACGCTGCCCGAACGGCGGATCGATCGGATTCGAGGCAAAACGGGGGTTGACAGCTCTTCGCGAAACCCTAGCTCTTGGCCTCTTTTCTCATGAAAACCTTCCTTGCCAAAAAGGAGACGGTGCAGCCCAAGTGGTTTCTGATCGATGCCACGGGCGTTCCGCTCGGCCGTCTCGCTGTGAAAGCCGCCAACCTGATTCGCGGCCGGCACAAGGCGTCTTACACCCCCAGCGTCGACACCGGTGACTATGTGGTCGTGATCAATGCCGAGAAAGTGGTGCTGACCGGTAAGAAGGAAGAGCAGAACGAATACATGTTCTTCTCCGGCTACGTGGGCGGCGAGAGCTACCGCAACGTTCCGCAGATGCGTGAAAAGAATCCTGAATTCATGATCGAGCGCGCGGTGAAGGGCATGCTGCCGAAGAACCGGATCGCGGCCCAAATGCTGAAGAAGCTCCGTGTTTTCCGCGGCGAGACCCACACGCACGAGGCCAACAGCCCGACCAAGATTTCCGCCTGATTAGTCCATGAGCACCGTCACCAACGTTTTCATCGGCACCGGCCGCCGCAAGACCGCCACTGCCCGCGTTCGCATCACTGAAGGCAGCGGCAAGCTGACCTGCAACGGTCGCGATTTCGACAGCTACTTCACGCACGAGAATTTCTCGAAGCAGGCCTACGCGCCGCTGCTCACGGTCGACTTGAAGGACAAGATCGACGTGACGGTGAACGTGGCGGGTGGCGGCGTCGCCGGTCAGGCGGGCGCGGTTGCTCACGGCATTGCTCGCGCGCTGCAGAAAATGAATGGCGAGCTCCGTCCGGCGTTGAAGAAAGCGAAACACCTCCGCCGCGACGACCGCATGAAAGAGCGTAAGAAGCCGGGTCAGCCGGGCGCGCGCAAGCGGTTCCAGTTCTCGAAGCGCTAAGCTGCGATCGAGCTTATTCCTTTGCGAAACCGCCCGTGCCTTGTGCCGGGCGGTTTTTTTGTGAACTGTTGGTCCTTGGTCCGCGTGGTGCTCACTGGACTCTTCACTTCGGTCAGAATGACAGACAGATTTTTCCTCTCATGAAAGTCGGCATCGTTGGTGCGTCCGGTTATTCCGGCGAAGTTCTGGTGAAGCTGCTCCTTGGGCATCCCAAGGTGACGCTGGCGGCGGTGACGTCGCGGTCGAACGCGGGGAAGCCGCTCGCCGCGGTCATTCCTTCCGTGCGCGGAGCGGATCGCGGGTTGACGTTCACGGATTCCGATGCGGCCGCGCTTGCGGCGAGCGACATCGATTTGTTTTTCCTCGCGCTGCCGCATGGTGCGGCGGCGACCTATGCGAAGACGCTCGTGCCGGCGGGAAAACGCGTGATCGATCTCAGCGCGGACTTCCGGATCGCGGATTTGGCGACGTATCAGAAGTATTACGGCGAGCACCACGCGCCGGAGTTGTTGCCCAGCGCGCGCTTCGTATTGCCGGAGCTGACTCCGGCGAGTTGGAAGAACGAAGCGAAGCTCGTCGCGGCGCCGGGCTGCTATCCGACGAGCATTCTCGTGCCGTTGCTGCCGCTGTTGAAGGCGGGCGTGATTTCACGCGAGCACATCGTCGTGAATTCCTACAGCGGCGTGAGCGGTGCGGGGAAGAAGGTGGATGAAATGTATCTCTACGTGGAGCGCACGGAGAGCACGAAGGCGTATGGACTGGTGAAGCACCGGCATCTCGCCGAGGTGGAGGAGCAGATCGCGGTGCACACGGGTGCGAAGACGATCATCCAATTCAATCCGCACCTAGCGCCGATGCGGCGCGGGATTGCGACGACGATCACGGCTCCGGCGGCGGCGGGCGCGACAATCGAGAAGCTCTACGAGGCGTGGCGCGGCGTGTATGCGAACCGGCCGTTTGTGCAGTTGCTCAAGAGCGGGGAGACGCCCGACACGGCACACACGGTGGGGACGAACCGGGTCGATATGTCGGCGGTGCACGATCCGCGGACGAACAATTTCGTGATCACGTCGGCCGAGGACAATCTCATGAAAGGCGCCAGCGGTCAGGCGGTGCAGATCATGAATTTGTGGTGCGGGTTCGGCGAGACAGACGGCCTGCTCTGACGAGC
>JAEWBF010000054.1 GCA_023391285.1 Verrucomicrobiota bacterium | reverse complement strand
AGTCGGAGCAGAAGTTCGACTCGCTCTCCGGCGGCCAGCAGGCACGTTTCCAGATCCTGCTGCTGCAGCTCTCCGGGGCGACGAGGACGCTGGAGAAAAACAGGAAGGCGAAAGAAAACGGGCGCATGGAAGACGAGGGCGATGACCGAATCTTGGGGTATGACCGGAGGGTCTCGTGAACGAGAGTAGAGGCGACACCGCCGGGGGCGAACCGTTCGAACCGGGGGAGGCGAGCGCGTGAGGGGGGATTTATTTGGGCAAAAAAGAGCCCGCCGTGTTACCCCTAACACGGCGGGCATTGCTTTCTTAGTTACCCCAATCCTCCGCTAAGCGGAGGAGATGGGCTGAAGTTGGGCAGGAAGCTTTCGCGGCACAACACGCAATATTGACTTCTCGCATTCAATTAGAGCGGACCGGCGTGGGTATTAGGCGGGCGCTTATGGTTCCGGGATGCTCCAGGGTTGCGCGCGAGCGCGCAACCTACCGGAGGTGGGCGAGTTCGCTGATGGCGAGGAGGAGGGCGCCGACGGCGAAGGTGTCGGTGTGGTGGGGGTCGAAGCCTTCGGGGGCGTGGCCGATGGGCTGGACGTTTTCGAGTTTGCCGTCAGCGGTGACGGAACTCGAGAGGGCATCCCAAGCGCGTTGGAGGGCGGGTTCGATGTCTTTGCGATCGAGAAGGCCGCGGTTGACGCCCCAAGCGAGGCCGAAGGTGAAGAAGGCGGTGCCGCTGGTTTCGCGGACGGTGTGCGTATCCGGATCGAGCATACCGACGCGCCAGAGGCCGTCGGATTGCTGTGAGGCGACGACGGCGCGGGTCATGTCGCGGAAGAGTTGGACGTAGCGCGGGTAGTCGGGGTGGTCCTTGGGGAAGAGGTCGAGGACCCGGGCGAGGCCGGCGTAGACCCAGCCGTTGCCGCGGGACCAGTGGATGGTCTTGCCGTTGCGCTCGCGGAGATCGCAGTAGGATTCGTCGCGGAGGTAGAGGCCGACGTCGGGCAGGTAGAGACGGTCGGTCGTGCGCCACCATTCGCGGTTCATGAAATCGAGGTAGCGGTTGTCGCCGGTTTCTTTCCAGAGCTGCAGCCAGGCGACGGGGGCCATGAAGAGCGCGTCGCACCAGGACCAGAGATCGGTGGCATTGGGCGTGTTCCAGTCGAAGGAGGCGGTGGAGGGGTTGGCGAGGATGTGTTCGAAGCGCTCCAGCGAGGGGGCGATCATGCGCTTGTCGCCGTATTTCTGATACAGCTCATAGTAGGCCTGGATGACGACATGGTCGTCGGCGTGATAGATGCGCTTGTGCGGCTGCCACTGGAGAACTTCGTCCGCGTAGCGGCGGAGACGTTCGCGTTCGCGGTCGTTGGGGGCGGTGCGATCGAGGGCGAGGACGCCGAGGTAGAACGGTGCGACTTCCCAGCCGCGCGGTTGGCGGCGGTTTGTTTCGGGCGGGAGATGAGCCCATTGCCAGTCGATGAGGCGGTGGCCGAGGGCAATCATGGCGTCGCGTTGGAACGCGGTCGGAGAAGAGGGGTAGGGAGCGGCGGCGGTCGACTGGGATCGGCCATGCGAGGATGAAGCGCGCATGCGATCGGTCATGGGGGCCCAGACGAGGCTGGCGATGGGCGTGGCGGCGAGGGTCGCGGCGACTTGATCATTGCCGTCGCGCTGGACGACGTTTTGGACGAGCAGGTGAGCTTGGGCGAGGCGGCGCCAGAGGGCGGGATCGATGGAAGGTTCCCACGCGCCGAGGGATTCGGTGTGAAGCTGGCGGATGGACCAGTCGTTGTTTTTGGATACGCCGATGCCGTCGCGGGTGGCGAGAAGGGCGCGGTTGCTTTGAGTGTTGTCGCGATAGATGAGGTGGAGCGCGGGTTTGTCCCAGGTGGTGTCGACGAGCAGCGCGGCGCGGGAGATGGGCGCGTTTTTCGTGCCGGTGCCGGAGAGGGTGAAAGGCTTGGGCGCGGCGGGGCCGGGGATGACGTGCCAGGCGGAGCCGTCGTGGTGGGCGATCTGGATTTGCGGAGCGGCGCCGGGGGTGGGCGACCAGTAGCTGGAAATGTAGGGGCGGCCGTGCTGGTCGCTGTCGACCGACGGCGGATTCATGAGGTTGCTCTTGGTGGGGATGCGAAGGGCGTATTCGGCGTTGGCGGCGGTGAGCGGGAGCGTGAGTTTGGAGCCGTCGGATTTCGTCCACGTGACGCCGCCGTCGGTGGAGCGGGCGTAGCAAAGGTCGTGGTTGGTGGCGACGTCGGGCGAGTCGCGCCAGGTCCAGGCGAGGTGGAGCTGGCCGCGGCGGTCGACGTTGAGGTCCCAATACGGCGAGGCGCGGCCTTCGCCGTCGATGAGGTTGGGTTGGACGGTCGACCAGGATTTGGCGGCGGTGTCGTAGCGGTTGAGGATGACGGAGCCGTTGCCCGAGCCACCGTCGCGGTAGAGGAAAAGGAGGTCGCCGTTGGGGAGGAGGTGGAATTGTGGATAGGTGACGCGGGACTCGCGTTGGCCGGTCATCGCGGTGGGGGCGGCGAGCTCGAGGGAGAGCGGCGCGGTGGAGCGGGCGTAGCGGAGAGGGGAGTTGTGGTGATCCCAGGCGACGTGGAGGAAGCCGTCACCGTCGACGGCGAGAGAGATGGAGTTATGGGCGTCGGCGGTGTTGGCGCGATGTTGGGTCGGGCGGGTTTCCCAGCGATCGGCGCCGATGCGACGTTGGGCGAGGATGAGGGTGCCGTCGGCGTCGTAGAAGGCGGCGAATTGCTGCGTCGAATGCGTGACGAGGGACGAGCGGGTGTTGGCGGTGACGTTGATGGAGGAGCCGGCGAACGCTTGATCGGCGATCGGGAGCACGCGCGACGGAGCGGTGTCGAGGGCGAAGGCGGTGAGGGGAAGGAGGAGTGCGGCGAAACGGCCGAGGCCGGGGGTGAGTCTCATGCGCGGGAAGATGAAGCGGGAATGATTCGCGACAACTGAAAGATCGGTAATTCCGGTGACTGGAACCACGGAGGGACGCGGATTGGGCGAGGGGCGGATTTTTTTAACCACGGATGGACGCGGATGAACACGGATGGGATTCAGAACCACGAAGGGACACGAATGGACACGAAGGGCGGAGGGACGGTTAATCGATGGTGACGGGCAGGTCGGAGCGTTGGGTGGAGAGGGTGATGGAGCCGAGGGATTCGTAGTCGACCCAAGCGAGGCGGAAGCGGTGGCGATGGCGGGCGAAGGGCGTGGCGGCTTCGGGCAGTTGGGCGGAGTGTCCGATGAAGGTGCGGGCGGAAACGGCTACTCCGGCGACGTTAAAATGCTCGGAGCGATGCTCGTGGAATCCGGAGAGCAAGTCGATGGAGCGATCGATGAGGAAGAGTTGGTGGGATTGAAGCGCGTGTGCCCGACGGGGCGGCGTGATCTCCAGCAGCGAGATCTCGGTGCGATCCCGGGAGGTATCGGTGATTTGAAGCACGCGGAGCGTTCGGCCGGCGGAAGCGATGGACGCACCGACGGCGAGGTCTACTTCGCCGATCAATGCGGGCTCGAGCAAGCGAGTGTGGACGTCGAGGGCGAAGGAACGCGGCGGGTTGGCGGCTTGGGGAAGCGCGGATGCGGGCCAGGGACCGGAGAAAGCGAAGAGCCGGGTCCCGTCGGATTCGACTTCGTTGAAGAAGCGGAGCGTGGACTCGGGTGAGGCGGCGGGAAAACCGAGATGATGGCGCACGCTATTCTCGAAGGCGACGGCGCTGGTGGGTTTATCGACGGGCAACGTGGTCTGGGTGCCGTCGGGCCACGTCCAGATTTGGCGGCCGGTGAACCGCTCAGGGATGGCGTTTTCGGGCAGGCCGTGGATGCGTCCGCGCAGAGTCAGAAAGCTGGAGACACGTGTGCGGCCTTGAGTGAGGAGGTTGGCGGCTTCGACGTCGATTCGGAGGGTGGTGGGGGCGATGCTGGCGACTTCGGATTCGCGTGGGACGGACCATGCGGCGGGCCAGGCGATGTTGGCGGCGAAGGCGAGCGACAGGCCGGTGGCGCCGATCGCGATGGAGCGGAGCGTGCGCCGCGTGCGGTAATGATGAATGACTAGAAAGAGGACGGTGGCGCACAGGAGGATGGCGACGACGGTGGAGCGTGTTTCCGCCAGCGCGGGTGAGATCGCGGGCATGATCCAACCGGCGCGTTGAAGGAGAAGCTTCGCGACGACCACCGTCGCAAAGACTCCGATGGTGCAGGCGACGTAGCGTGCGAGGTTGGCGGTGAGGACTGCAAACGGCAGGCCGGCGAGCACGAGCAGGGTTTGGATGAAGGCGGTGCCGGAGGCCGCGACGAGCAGCCCGCGTGCGGGAAGGTCGCAGGCGAGCCACCACGGGAGCATGACGAAGACGGGCAGCAGGACGACGATCAGGAGAAGAACGAGAAGTTTGCCGGCGAGGAGTTGCAGCCCCGAGATGGGGCGGGTCATCCAGAACGCGCGGCTGCCAACGAGCGGATCTTCCTGAATGATGGCAGCGACGAGAGCGTAGCCGAAGATGAGCTCCGCCAGGAGCGCGACTTTGAGGTAGTCGCGCAACGTGGCGAATTGATGATAGTCGATGACGTCGAGGATTTGAGTCGCGAGCAGGAGCTTGCAGACGAGCAGGACGAGGAAAATGGCGCCGGGGATCAGGAGGCGGCGGAGATCTTTGCGGGCGAGGTGCCAGATGAGATTCATGCGGCGGCTCCTTTCGAGGCGGGGCGTTGGGCGCGGGCGAGCGTAACGAAGATTTCGCGGAGCGACATCGGGTGAGCGGTGACGGCGGCGGCGGGGAAACGGGCGCGGCAGGCGGCTTCGGTGGCGGCGGGATCGTAGGCTGTATCAACAAAACGGATGCGTTGCCCGGAGGATTCGAAAGCGAGCCAGGGGGGTGGCGGGGCGGAGAGTTGGGCGGGTGCGCCGTGGAGATGGACCTCGATGCGGCGGAAGCGGGCTTGGAGGCGTTCGGTGGATTCGTGCAGGAGGAGGCGGCCGGCGTCGATGAAGGCGAGGCGATCGACGAGGCGTTCGACCTCGTCGACGTCGTGGGAGGAAACGAGGACGGTCCAATCGCCGGCGCTGGCGATTTCGAGGAGGCCGTGGACAAATTCGTCGCGGACGAGCGGATCGAGACCGCTGAACGGTTCGTCGAGGAGGACGAGCGAAGGGCGGTAGGCGAGGGAGACGAGAAGGGCGGCCTTCATCGTCATGCCGCGCGAGAGATGACGGAGTTTTCGGTCGGGCGGCAGCGAGAACTGGTCGAGGAGTTTTCGTTCGAGGGCGGTGTCCCAGGTGGGATAGAGCGGGCGGCAGTAGGCGATGAGCTCGCGGACGCTCATCCACGGCGGGAGCTGCTGGTTTTCGGAGACGTAGCCGATGCGCGCGAACTCGCGCGGGCCGAGACGGGTGGAGTCGACGCCGAGCACCTGTGCGCGGCCGCGCGTGGGGTGCAGGAGGTTCATCAGCAGTTTGAGCGTGGTGGTCTTGCCGGAACCGTTGGGGCCGACGAGGGCGCAGACGCTGCCGGTGGGGAGCTCGAACGTGAGGTCGTGCACGGCGTCGTGTTGGCCGAAGCGGCGCGTGAGCTGATAGGTTGCGATGGCGTTCATGGGGCGAGTGGGGGGGGCGCGGAGTTCGCGAAGGTTATTTTCCGCCGAGGCGGCGCCATTGGTGGGCGAGAGCGGTGCGGACCTCGTCGAGGGTGAGGCCGAGTTTCTTGGCTTCGACGACGACGCGCTCGAGTTCGTCGTCGAGGAGGGCGGCGCGTGCGCGTTTGTCGCCGGCTTCGGGTTCGGCGACGATGCTGCCGACGGCGGGCGTGGTGAGGAGGACGCCTTCGTGGACGAGTGCGGCGATGATTTTGTGCGCGGTGTTGGGATTGATTTTCAGCTCCTGGCTGAGCACGCGGACGGAAGGAAACGTGGCGCCGGGTTTGAGCTGGCCGGCGACGACGGCGCGTTTCACGGCGAAGATCACCTGCTCGGCGAGGGGGAAGCCGGGCTTGAGTTCGACGGGGAACGGGAGCATGGGGGCTAGAGTAACTTTAAGAAGATGAAGGAGGGCGACCGAGCGGACGGGTGGGAGACCCGTCCCTACCGGCGCTTCCGCGCCAGGTCAGAAGAACTCGGGGTAGCGGGAGAGGAGTTGCTGTTCGCGTTCTGCGATGGATTTCAGCATCGGGTGTCGCGGATAGAGGCGGCGGGCGGTGTCCCAGCACAGCCAGGCTTTTGGGTGATCCCAGGAGCGGGCGAGCAGCGCGCCGAGATCGTGGAGTGCGCCGGCGTGAAACGGGTTGGCGCGAAGGACGAGGAGGTAACTTTCGCGGGCTTCGGCCGCGCGGCCGAGGCGTGCGAGGTGATTGGCGCGCTGGAGCTCGAGCATGTGGGCGCGGGCGAGGCCGGAGCGGTCGAGCGTGGCGTTGGCGGCGAGGCTGGCTTCGCAGGCTTCCTTGCTCGATTGATCGAAAGCGCCGCGATACGTGCGGCAGCCGGGATCGGAGTCGAAGCGCTTGCGAAGGCGCCTGAGTTCTTCGCCGATCGATTCGCCGGTTTGGAGCTGATGCTCGATGAGGGCGAGAAGGGCGTCGAGCGGACGATTGGCGTCGAGTGCGGAGCGGACGAACGCGAGGGTTTCTTCGCGGGAGGCGGGCGGCGTGGTTTGCTCGGCGCGGCGGATGTGGGCGAGAAGTTGAAGGACGGGATCGTCGGGGCGGTTGGCGGGAGCGGCGTTGGGCGGGAGGAGAGAGGTGTTGGTGGACGAAGACGCGGCGGAGCGCAGGCGAAGCGTGGTGGTGGTAAAGCGGTTGCCGGTGCGGGAAGTGAAGCGGAGTTCTTGGGGAATTTGGCTGGAGGCGACGATGCGGCGGCGGATTTTGGGATGAAGTTCGAAGGTGTAGGCGAGGTAGCTGGCGAGGCGGGGCTGGAGATCGGAAGGAAGCGCGGTGTTCGAGGGCGTGAAGCGAGCGACGAGGTGTCCGTCGTGGCGGAATTCGAGCGCCGATTCGACGGTGGTTTCTTCGATGACGGGCTCGGCGGGGTTTTGCGGGTGAGGGAGCGATTCGAGGCGAAGGTTGGTTTCGTTGTCGAAGCGGGAGAACTGGGTGGCCATCGCCGAGACGTCGGCGGCGCGCATGCCGGCGCCGAGGGCGTTGCGGTTGGCGAGCTCGGCTTCGAGCAAATCGACGAAGGCAAAGAGCGAGAACGTGTCGTAGGTTGCGGTGGCGGGGTTGATGAGGTGGTAGCGGCGGCTGGCGAAATCGCGGATGAGCTGCTGGCGGTCGTCCTTCACGACGAGGTGGCTGGGTGCGAGGGCGACGGACTGGTGGAAGGAACGCCTGCTGGTTTCGGCAGGCGTGTTGGCGTCGGTGCTCTCGATGCGCAGCTCTTCGGTGA
This sequence comes from Verrucomicrobiota bacterium, assembly GCA_023391285.1. Lineage (GTDB taxonomy): Bacteria > Verrucomicrobiota > Verrucomicrobiia > Opitutales > Opitutaceae > Opitutus. The sequence continues at coordinate 11,787 of JAEWBF010000054.1, read as the reverse complement.
CGTCGTAGTCGAGAAGCCATTCGGTGGCGCGGACGGAGACGAGGCTGAGGAACGTGAGCGCGACGAGAAGAGTGGAGTGGAGAATCGGGGGAAATTTTGGCATGGGGCGTTGTGGCTTACTGTCCTATCAGAAGTAGGACAGATAGGACGGCAAGATTATTTTGGGAAGATGGAGCGAAAGACTTACCCCGACCTGTCGGGGCAGGCTGTCTTCCGCTACGAGGGGGGCGGACTCTCCGAATGGGGATGGCTGGCTTTCGGGCGCGGGGTGGGTTGAGTCGCGGGACGTTTACCCTGAACCATGAAAAAACTTTATCACGGCGCGTGTTATTATCCGGAGCTTTGGCCTGAGGCGGACATTGAGCGGGACATCGCGGAGATGAAGCGCGTCGGGTTGAACGTGGTGCGGATGGGTGAGTTCACGTGGGCGAAACTCGAGCCGGAGGAAGGGAAAGTGTCGTTCGAGTTCTTCGTGCGCGTGATGGATCGGTTACACGAGGCAGGGATTGGCGTGGTGTGGTGCACGCCGACGCCGACGCCGCCGGTGTGGTTGACGCACGGGCATCCGGAGCGGTGTTTCGTGAATGCGGACGGCGTGACGATGAGCCATGGGGCGCGGCAGCATGCGTCGTATGCGAATCCGGTGGTGCGCGCGGCGTGTTTGCGGATTGCGGAGGCGTGCGGGGCGGCGTTGGGAAAGCATCCGGCGCTGGTGGCGTGGCAGATCGACAACGAGTTTGGGTGTCACGTGGCGGAGGACTTCAATCCCTCGGCGATCGCGGGGTGGCACGTGTGGTTGAAAAACAAATACGGCACGATCGAGCGGCTGAATGAAGCGTGGGGTGCGGATATCTGGAGCGAGCGGTATCAGACGTTCGAGCAGGTGCCGGCGCCGGTGAAGACGCCGTTTCTGCACAATGCGTCGTTGAGCACGGCGTATCGGATGTATGGGCGGGAGAGCATCGCGGAGTTCATGGATGCGCAGTGTGCGGCGTTGCGGAAGCATTCGGACCGGCCGATCACGCATAATTTCGGGCTGCAGTTTGCGGTGAACTTCGAGCGGATGTGCGAAGGGTTGGATTTTGTGTCGTTCGACAACTATCCGCCGGCGGACAACTGGCGGGCGATCGTGTTGGACAACGATGTGTTTCGTCCGGCGAAGCCGGGGCGCGGGCACTGGTTGATGGAGACGAGTGTCACGCACAACGGCTGGTTCGGCTCGCACGAGGTGGCGCATCCGCCGGGGTTTTTGGCTGCCGAGGCGGTGGTGAGTTATGCGTTGGGGGCGGAGGCGGTGAACTATTGGCTTTGGCGGCAGCAGCGGAGCGGGTGCGAGTTGCCGCACAGCGCGATCATGAGCGCGTGGTTCAAACCCTCGGTGGGATATGCGGAAGTGTTGAAAGTGGAGGCGGCGCGGAAGGAGTTGGAACAGCTGTTAGATGGGACGCGTCCGGCGCCGGCGGAAGTGGCGATCACGTGGTCGGACCATGGGCGGGCGATGATCGAGACGGAGCCGTTGGGCGGGCATCGGACGCATGTCGTGAGTTTCAATGCGACGATCGCGGAGTGGCATGGGATCGTGCTGGATTTGGGGATACATCGCGACGTGCGATTCGAGGGCGCGGCGCTGGACGGCGTGAAGCTTTTGATCACGCCGATGATGCCGCATGTGAGCGCGGAATTTTTGACGAAGGTGGAGGCGATGGTGCGCGCGGGCGGCGTGTGGATTTGCGCGCCGGTGACGGGGACGCGCACGGCGGAGCATGGTTTGCCGCTGGATGGCGGGTTGGGCGCGGTGGAGAAGCTGGCGGGCGTCGAGGCCGAGTTTTCGTTTCCGGTGACGGGAACGGGAGCGGAGGGCGAGGCGTTTGGACGGAGCGCGCCGCTGGCGGGGTGGTGTTCGGCGTTGCGTGTTACCGATGTGGATACACGGATGGTCGGGACGCTGCGCACGGATCGTGTGCCGGGAGAAGAATCCGGATGGCTGAGCGAGCGGAAACTCGGTGCCGGGTGGGTGGTGGTGTTGGGCGCGCAGCCGCAGGGAGAGAGAGGGCGGGCGATCTTGGAGAAGATCGTGGAAGTCTATGCGGAGCGCGCGGGCGTGACGGAGCGGTATGAGGTGACGCGGGGGACTGTGGTGTGTCCGCGATTGGACGACGCGGGGAGAAGGAGTTGGGTGGTGGTGAATATGGACGGGGAAGGGGGGCGCGCGCGGATTGAGGATGAGGAGATAGCACTCTCTGCGTTTCGATGGGCTATGAAAAAGTGACAGAGAATTCGAGTTGAGGGATATCGGGCGGCGAATGTGACGCTCGTTTGAGTCGACAGATCAAGGGCGCGTGTTCTGCTGCAACAGTCCAGCTCATGAAACCTCCGCCTCCTCGCTTCATCATTCGGGCGCTTTGGCTCGGCGTTATTCTCGCCTGCACGACGTTCGACGCGCGACTGATTGCTCAATCCAGAGATATATCAATTACAGTGCAGATTGACGCAGTTTATGGTGCTCTGGATCTCAACAGCGTGGGCTTCCAAGTGGCCGCGAGTGCTTTTGTGAACGATCGAGCTAGCTTTGGAGAGATCCTGTCGTTCGAGTTCAAGCGCCCTGCGAACGGAGGAAACGTAGGGAACTACACTCGATATACCAGCGGTGACTTCGCTTATCATGAGGATCGTTACGCGACAAAAGCTTCGATCCCCAGCGGTATCTACACGCTGTCGGTGGTCGGTTCGATTGCAGGAACCGTAACCTACGAGATTAATCTGAATCCAAATCTGCTCCCTTCGGGAACTGCAGATCTTGGTGAAGTTGTGCCCAAGGTTACCCATGAAATCAGCAGGCACGCGTCGTCTGGATATTTTCAGGTTAATATCTGGCCGTATATCTACTATGCGGATACCACTCAATTTCAGCTCTACGGCTCCGGATCGACTGCAGTTCACGAGGATTTCCGTAGTGGACTCGATGCTCTATTTGTTCCGCTATGGCATTTATCACCTGGAAAGCCGTCGCGACTCTCTTTTGGATATCAAATCTACGACTCGCCGTTAGCTTACGATCCATTTGACCGCCGAGTTCCAGTCGTTGCCTATACAACTTCGTTTCAGGTCCGCTTCGTGGCGCCGGCGGAGCCGAAGATCGAAATTCAACCGGGATCGCAGACGGTAGAGGAAGGAGCGCCCGGGTATCTCGCGGTTTTGGCGAGCGGGTCTCCGGCGGTGGCGTATCAGTGGTATCGAGACGGGAATGAGGTCCCGGGAGCGACGCAGTCCAGCCTAGCGTTCCCGAGTGCGGCGTTGAGCGATGCGGGGAACTACTCGGTGAGGGTGAGTAATCCGCTGGGAACGGTCACGAGCTCTGTGGTGAAGTTCGAGGTCGTGCCGGGTGTGAATACGGCGCCAAGGCTCGCTGCGGTGTCGACGCGGAGCGTCGCGAGCACGGGAGAGAATACTTTGATCGCGGGCTTCGTCGTGGTGGGGAATGGAAAGCAGGACGTGTTGTTGCGAGCGGTGGGGCCGACGTTGGGAGGTATAGGTGTGAGCGGTGTGCTGCAGAATCCCAAGCTGCAGGTTTTTCGAGGTTCGACCTTGATCCTGGAAAACGACGATTGGGAAAAGGGGAGCGGCAATGGCACCGATTCCGCGGAGGCGGCCAAACGATTGGGGAATTCACCCCTCGCAATCGGCGGGGCGGATGCGGCTTTGGTGGCGCGGTTGGATCCGGGTGTTTACACGGCGCATGTGAGTTCTTCAGGGGCGCCGGCGACCGGCATTGTGTTGCTGGAGGTGTATGATGCGTCGACGGCGGCTGGCAGTGCGACGCGAGTGTCTGCGCTCTCGACGCGCGGTTTTGTCGGCGTAGGCGATAACACGCTGATCGCCGGTTTCGTGGTGAGTGGCGATCGGCCGCGGAAGGTTCTCGTGCGCGGTATCGGACCGGGCATGGGCGGCGTGGCGGGACGACTTAGCGACCCATATTTGAAATTGTTCAAAGGCAGTAGTGTGTTGGCGGAGAACGACGACTGGTCGTCGACAGCAAACCATGACGAGGTCGCGGCTGTGGCCAAAGCGACGGGGGCGAGTCAACTGGCGACTGGGAGCAAGGACGCTGCACTCTTGGTCACGCTGGAGCCGGGTGTCTATACGGCGCACATCAGCGGAGTGGCGGGGAAAACGGGGGTGGCGTTAGCGGAGGTTTACGAGGTCCCGTAAGCAGGAGGAGGGAGCCGGCGGACGGTTATCATCAGCGGGCGAAAAGCGTGTAGACGAGTTCCTCGTCGACGGTGCCGTCGGGGAGGTCGACGGTGTTTTGGCCAGTGCGGGTGAAGTGGCATTTCTCGAGGACGCGGATCGAGGGCAGATTGTGTTGGACGACGTGAGCGAAGAGCGGGCGGGGGCGTTCGTATTCGAGAAATTGTGACAGGGCGGAGGTCGCGATGCCGCGGCCCCAGAAGTCGCGGCCGATCCAGTAGCCGATCAGGCGTTCGCGCGTTTCGGGGTCGGTCCAGGCGCCGATGTTTCCGGCGACGTGGTTGTCGTAGAGGATGGTGCGAGTGGTGTTGGCGGGGTTGCCGAGCACGTTGGTCGTCCAATGGCGGAAGAAGGCGTCGCGATCGCGGGAGGGAAAGGCGGCGAGTTGCGCGGCGACGGGATCGGCTTGGTGTTCGAAGAAGATCGGGAGGTCTTCGGTGGTGACGGGGCGGAGGGTGATGAGGGGCATGGGGGGATTCCGGCTTCGAAGATCTTTACCAAGGAGGGATACCGATGAATTTTGAACCACGAATGGACACGAAGGGACACGAATAGGGATGCACTAGGATTCTGAATTCGTGGGGGCGTGCGGTTATGGGAGGCGGGCGTAGCGTTGTGGGGAGAAGGTGGCGTTAGTGCGCGGTGGGGGCACCGCGCCTCCATGGGCGGGTGGGGTGAACGAGATTTTTGAATACGTGGCGTGGGTGCGGCTACTGGAGCGTGGATGGGCGGGAGAAACGGAGAAAGGCGCTGGACGGCGAGGAGGGATCGGACGAGGTTGAGCAGTAACTCGTCGTGCTGCGGATTCGGATCCATGACTTCGAAGGTCGTGGAGGGGCCGGGTCGAAGGACGAAAGGACAACCCCCATACGAAGGATATCCCCATGGAAACGTTGAACGTGTCGCGTCGTGGTTTTGTGAAAGGCTTGGCGGTGGCCGGGCTGGCGTTGCAAGCGGCGCCCTTGTGGGCGCAGAAGAAGTCGGGTGCGGCGGCGAAGCCGGCGCGGAAATTGAAGATCGGGCTGGTGGGCTGCGGCGGGCGCGGACGCGGGGCGATTGGGAATCTGATCGAGGCGGCGCCGATCGCGGGAGCGGAGGTGGAGGTGGTCGCGGTGGCGGATGTGTTCGAGGCGGCGACGGCGCGGGCGGGCGAGATGTTTGGCGTGCCGGCGGAGCGGCGATTTCATGGTTTCGATGGCTATCGGAAGGTGATCGAGCAGCCGGTGGATTTGGTGGTATTGGCGACGCCGCCGAATTTTCGGCCGGTGCATTTCGAGGCGGCGGTGGAGGCGGGGAGGCATTGCTTCATCGAGAAGCCGGTGGCGGTGGATCCGGCGGGGGTGCGGCGGATGTTGGCGGCGGGTGAGATTGCGAAGCAGAAAGGGTTGTCGGTGGTGGCGGGCGCGCAGCGGCGGTATCAGGCGAATTATTTGAGGAATGCGCGCGCGGTGCAGGACGGCGCGATCGGAAAGATTCTCGGCGGGACGGTGATGTGGAATCAGGAGCAGCTCTGGTATAAGCAGCGGTTGAGCGGCGAGAGTGACGCGCATTATCTGGCGCGGAACTGGGTGAATTTCCTGGAGATGTCGGGCGACCACATCGTGGAGCAGCATTTCCACAACATCGATGTGGCGAACTGGTTCATCGGGCGGACGCCGCTGGCGGCGGTGGGGTTTGGCGGGCGGATGCGGCGGGTGACGGGAAACCAGTATGATTTCTTCAGCGTGGATTTCGATTACGGGCAGGGGTGCCGGATTCACAGTCAGTGCCGGCAGATCAACGGTTGTTATAATCGGGTCGGTGAGATTTTCACGGGTGCGGAAGGGACGGTGTATGCGGATGGGAAACTGGAGAAGTTCTCGAAGAAGAAGGTGAAGTTCCGCGAGTTCACGACGCATGCGAATGGCCAGGTGCAGGAGCAGGTGGAGTTGTTGCGCAGCATCCTGGCGGAAAAGCCGATCAACGATACGCGGAACGTCGCGGACACCACGATGACGGCGATCATGGGCCGCGTATCCGCTTATACAGGACAGCTGGTGCGCTGGACGGATCTCACGACGGAGAACGGGCGGTATTACAACCTGAAGCTGAGCCCGACGGCGGAGGATTTCGAGCGGGGCGAGGTGGTGGCGCCGCAAGAAGATGTGGCGCCGCGGCCGGGAGCGGAGCGGAAGGAGAGTTAACCGGGCGCGGTTTGACGAGCGTTGGAAGGAGGGGCGGGCCGGAGCCCGCCCCTATTTGTAGCGATCGTGCTCGGCGAGACCGGACTCCGTCGATTTCACCACAGGAGAAACGTGGCGGGAGCCGGCCTCGATGGGGCGGCATTCAGCGAGGTAGGCGCGACCGGGCGAGCAGGAGGAGAGAGCTGACGAGCGGCAGGAGTGCGAAAAGGACAATGGAAAGAGGGAGATTGGTCGACGGTGAGGGACCGCGGGAGGAGACGGAGATCGCGAGTGCGGCGGCGAGGAGGATGACTGCGGCAGCGGCACTGAGCACGGCGAAGGCGCGTGCGACCTTGCGGAAGGGACGAAGAAGAAAGGTGAGAGGTGCGATCGTGAAGAGCGCAGCCGGGGCGGGCCAGAGCCACGCAAGGAGTTGGATGAACAGGCTGTGCATGACGGCGCTGATGAGAAAACCACGAATGGACACGAATTCACACGAATGAAGAGCCGGCTTCAGGCTTCGTGTTCATTTGGGGTTGAACTGGATTAATCCGGCTCAGCCGTCGATGGGGTGGTCGGGAGTTTTAAGGAGGAGTTGATAGAAATTGAGGTCGAGCCAGCGGCCGAATTTGAAACCGGCTTGTTTCACGGTGCCGCAGTGGGTGAAGCCGAATGAAAGATGCAGGCGGATGCTGGGGGTATTCGCCGAGTCGATACCGCCAATGACGGTGTGATAGTTTTGGCGTTGGGCGGCGGTAATGATTTCGCGGAGGAGGAGTTTGCCGAGACCGCGGCCGCGGTGAGCCTTGTGGATGTAGATGGAGTGCTCGACGGAGTATTTGTAAGCGGGGCGTGGACGGAAGGGGCCGTAAGTGGCGAATCCGGCGAGGGAGTGGTCGGGAGCGAGGACGCCGACGATGGGATAGTGGTGTTGTAGTTTTTCGGCGAACCAGGCGTCGATGATGGCGGGTGTGCGAGGGGCGTAATCGTAGAGGCTCGTCGAATGGAGGATCTCCTCGTTGAAGATCGCGAGGATTTCGGGGGCGTGAGCGGGCGTGCACTCGATGAGATTCATGCGGCGCGGAGCGGGGTGGTTGTCGCGCAAGAACGAAGGGAGTGCAATCGTGGCGAAGGGCGTTGCAGCGATTGGCGATCGGGATGGCCGCAAAGAGGCGCAAGAAGGCGCAAAAAGCACCCGTGGCTCCGGTGTAATGGAGGGGCACGCGCTCCTGCTCGTGGCCACGGAGAGTGGCCGCGAGCATGATTTACTTCTGGCCGTAGTAGGCGCCGGGGCCGTGCTTGCGGTTGAAGTGTTTGTCGAGGAGCTCGGGCTCGATCGGGGCGAGTGTAGGGGAAAGTTGGAGACTCATGAGCGCCATGTGAGCGCAGCATTCGAGGGCGACGGCGACCTCGACGGCTTTGGCGACGGTGGCGCCCCAGGTGAACGGCGCGTGGCGGTTGACGAGGATCGCGCTGAAGTCGGAGGGGCTGAGCGAATGCTTCGTGAAATGTTCGACGATGACGTTGCCGGTTTCCCACTCGTAGGCGCGGGCGATTTCGTCGGGCGTCATTTTGCGGGTGACGGGAACTTCGCCGTAGAAGTAGTCGGCATGCGTGGTGCCGAAGCACGGGATGGCGCGGCCGGCCTGGGCGAAGGCGGTGGCGTGCGAGGAGTGCGTGTGGACGACGCCACCGATTTTATCGAAGGCGAGGAAGAGCCGGCGGTGCGTGGGGGTGTCGGAGGACGGGTTGAGCGAACCTTCGACCTTTTTGCCGTCGAGATCGACGAGGACCATGTGCTCGGGCTTGAGCGCGGCGTAGTCGACGCCGGAAGGTTTGATGGCGAAGATGCCTTTGGCGCGATCGATGGCGGAGGCGTTGCCGAAGGTGAGATTGATGAGGCCTTCGCGGGGAAGAGCGAGATTGGCTTCGTAGGCTTCGGCTTTGAGCGATTCGAGCATGGCGGAAATTGCCCGCGAAACACGCTAAAGGGCGCGAAAGGTTATATCATTTTCGCGATATTTGCGTGTTTAGCGGGCGGTGGTTTAGACGCGGATGCCTTGAGCGAGGTGGTAGTAGAGCTCGTTGGTGCGGAGGGTTTGTTTGAAGTCGGGGAGTTTCGTGTCGGCGTTGATGACGGCGAGTTCGATGCCGGCGATGGTGGCGAAGTCTTCGAGCATCTCGGTGGTCACGCTGTAGCTGTAGCCGGTGTGGTGCGCGCCGCCGGCGTAGATCCACGCGGCGATGGCGGTCTTGAAATCGGGGGCGCATTCCCAGACGGCGCGGGCGACGGGGAGCTTCGGAAGCTTGGGCGTTTTGACGGCTTTGACTTCGTTGACGAGGAGGCGGAAGCGGTTGCCGAGATCGATGAGGGAGGCGTTGAGCGCGGGGCCGGTGGCGGCGTCGAAGACGAGGCGCGCGGGGTCGGCTTTGCCGCCGATGCCGAGCGGGTGGATTTCGAGCGTCGGTTTCGTGGCGGCGATGGTGGGGCAGATTTCCAGCATGTGCGCGCCGAGGACCTGGTGGCCTTTCGGGGCAAGGTGATACGTGTAGTCCTCCATGAAGGAGGTGCCGCCGGGGAGGCCTTCGCCCATGACTTTCATGGCGCGGAGGAGCGCGGCGGTTTTCCAATCGCCCTCGGCGCCGAAGCCGTAGCCGTCGGCCATGAGGCGTTGGCAGGCGAGGCCGGGAAGTTGGTTGAGGCCGTGGAGGTCTTCGAACGTGGTGGTGAAGCCCTTGAAGTTGCCTTCTTCGAGGAAGGCGCGCAGGCCGAGTTCCTGGCGGGCGGCGTCGCGGAGCGAGTCGTGGCGGGGGCCGCCGCGGCGGAGGGGTTTGGCGACGTTGTAGGCTTTTTCGTAGTCGGCGCAGAGGGCGGAGATGTCGGCGTCGGACACGGCGTCGAGCTTGGCGACGAGGTCGCCGACACCGTATCCGTTAACGGAATACCCAAAGCGGAGTTCGGTGGCGACCTTGTCGCCCTCGGTGACGGCGACGTAGCGCATGTTGTCGCCGAAGCGGGCGAACTTGGCGCCCTGCCAATCGTGCCAGGCGCGGGCAGCGCGGGCCCAGGAGGCGAGGCGTTGCTGGACTTCGGGGTCGGACCAGTGGCCGACGACGACCTTGCGGTTGAGGCGGAGGCGGGTGTGGAGAAAGCCGGCCTCGCGGTCGCCGTGCGCGGCCTGGTTGAGGTTCATGAAGTCCATGTCGATCTCGTTCCACGGGAGATCGCGGTTGAACTGGGTGTGAAGGTGGCAGAACGGCTTCTTCAGCGAGGAGAGGCCGCGGATCCACATCTTCGCGGGGGAGAAGGTGTGCATCCAGAGGATGAGGCCGGCGCAGTTGGGGTCGTTGTCGGCGTCGCGGCAGAGCTGCGTGATTTCGTCGGGCGTGGTGACGAGCGCTTTGTAGATGATCGGCAGCGGGATGGACTTGGATTTGGCGAGGCCGGCGGCGACTTTCTCGGCGTTGGCGGCGACCTGTTTGAGCGGGCCGGGGCCGTAGAGGTGTTGCGAGCCGCAGACGAACCAGAGGTTGGGCGAGGCGAGAAGTTTCATGAGGGTAGCGAGTAGTGAGTAGCGGGTGGCGGGTAGATGGCAGGGGCGGAGCGCGACGGGTGATCTTTCTCTGAGGCCGAGAGAACGAGAAAGAGGACGATTACGGGAACGAGGGCTTTTAGGCGCGCGATGCGTCTTTGAGGTCGAGGAGGTCCTTCATGACGCGGGTGAGATCGGCGGATTTGTTCACGTGGCCGAAGGCGTCGTGGAGTTGCCGATACAGCGCGTAGAGCTGGTCGTAGGTTTTTTGGGCGCGAGCCTTGGGCTTGTAGGAGACCTTCTTGAGGGAGGTCATGGCGCGCTGCGCGGAGGGAAAATCTTTATGGGCGCCGGCGAGGACGGCGGCGGAGACGGCGGAGCCGAGGGCGCAGGCTTGCGAGGAGCCGGCGACGAGCATGGTGCAGCCGGTGATGTCGGCGTAGATCTGCATCAGCAGCGGATTTTTCTCGGCGATACCGCCGGCGCAGACGACGCGGTCGATGGGCACGCCGTAGTCACGGATGCGCTCGATGATAGCGCGGGCGCCGAAGGCGGTGGCCTCGATGAGCGCGCGGTAGATTTCGGCGCGGGTGGTGTGAAGCGTGGTGCCGATGAGGGCGCCGGTGAGGCGCTGGTCGACGAGGATGGTGCGGTTGCCGTTATTCCAGTCCAGGGCGAGGAGGCCGGATTGGCCGGGTGCGAGTTTCGCCGCTTCTTTGGTGAGTTCGGCGTGGAGGGCAGCGTTGCCCTGGCAAACGGTTTCGACCCACCACTTGAAGATGTCGCCGACGGCGGACTGGCCGGCCTCGATGCCGTAGTAGCCGGGGAGAATCGCGCCTTTGACGATGCCGCAGATGCCGGGGATGTCGGGAACGTTTTTGTCGGCGGAGACAACGCCGCAGTCGCAGGTGGAGGTGCCGATGACTTTGACGAGCGTGCCCTCGGTCACGCCGCTGCCGATGGCGCCGTAGTGCACGTCCATTTCGCCGATGGCGATCGGGATGCCGGCGCGAAGGCCGAGTTTCTTCGCCCAAGTGGGGGAGAGCTGTCCGGCGGCGGTGGTGGCGTCGTAGGCTTTTGAATACAGGCGATCGCGGAGGTCGGCGAGTTTGGGGTCGAGGAGGGAGAGGAACTCCTTGTCGGGGAGGCCGCCCCAGTCTTCGGCGTAGAGGGCTTTGTGGCCGGCCATGCAGACGCCGCGTTTGATGTCGGCGGGGTTGGCGATGCCGGCGAGGACGGACGGAATCCAGTCGGCGAGTTCGACCCAGGAGTGGGCGGCGGCGAAGACCTTCGGGTCGACGTTGAGGCAGTGCCAGATTTTGGACCACCACCATTCGGAAGAGTAGGTGTTGCCGCACTTGGCGATGAAGTGAGGGCGGTGTTGCGCGGCGAGCTCGGTGATTTTCGCGGCTTCGCGCCAGCTGGTGTGGTCCTTCCAGAGCCAGCACTGGGCGTTGAGGTTTTTGGCGAAGCGTTTGGTCGAAGCGAGAGGGGTGTTGGTGGCGTCGACGGGGATGGGGGAGGAGCCGGTGGAGTCGACGCCGATGCCGATGATTTTATCGGGGGAGAAGCCGCGCTGTTGCCTGGCTTGGGCGAGGGCGGCTTTGACGGATTTCTCGAGGCCGAAGAGGTAGTCGGCGGGGTGTTGGCGGGCGAGGTTGTGGTCGCGTTTGTCGAGGAGAACGCCTTGGGTGCCGGAGGGGTAGTTGACGACGCCGGAGCCGAATTCTTTTCCGTCGGTGACGCGGACGATGAGAGCGCGGACGGAGTTGGTGCCGTAGTCGAGGCCGAGGGTGAACATGGGGTGGTGGCGGAGTTGAGAGTTGAGAGATGAGAGTTGAGAG
>JAEWBF010000045.1 GCA_023391285.1 Verrucomicrobiota bacterium | reverse complement strand
CGCGCCCCCCCCGCCGAGCCGCGCTCACCTGCGGCTCGCGCGGTCCCCTCACTCCAACCCAAACACCGCCCGCGCATAATTCTCCGCGCTGAACGGCTGCAAATCCTCCGCCTGCTCCCCGAGCCCGAGAAAATAAATCGGAATCTTCAACTGCCGATAAATCCCCACGATCGCCCCGCCGCGGCTCGTCCCATCGAGCTTGGTCACCACGAGCCCGGTCAGCCCAAAGCTCTGGTGAAACACCTTCGCCTGCTCGATCGAGTTGCTGCCCAGCGATCCATCCACCACGAGCCAGCGGTGCTGCGGCGCCGTCGGATCGTTCTTCTGCAACACCCGCCGGATCTTCGCCAGCTCCTCCATCAAATTGCTCTTCGTGTGCAGCCGCCCCGCCGTGTCGACGATCAGATAATCGCGCCCGCGCGAGTTCGCCGCCTGCCACGCATCGAACGCCACCGCCGCCGCATCCGCGCCCGTGTGGCTCGCCACGATCTCCAAATCCAGCTTCGTCCCCCACGTCTTCAACTGCTCCACCGCCGCCGCGCGAAACGTATCGCACGCCGCCAGCATCACCGTCTTCCCGTCTTCCTTCAACCGCCACGCCAGCTTCGCCGACGTCGTCGTTTTCCCCGACCCATTCACCCCAATCATCGCGATAACTGTTGGAGGCGCGATGCCCTCACCGCGCAATCCCCGCTCCTCCAACTTCCCCTCGCTCCCCGCCAACACGCGCTGCAACACCGCCGCCCCGATCTCCGCCGCCTGTCGTCCCTGCAGTTCCTTGTCCTTCCCGTAAGCCTTCTTGATCTCGTCGAGAATCTCCGAAGTCGTCTCCACGCCGAAGTCCGCCGTGTAGAGCGCCTCCTCCAATTCATCGAGCGACGCCGCATCGATCTTCCGCCCGCCAAACAGCCCGCGCGTCTTCTGCGCAATCGCCGAGACCGTCTTCGACAGCCCGTCTTTGAATTTTTTGAAAAGCCCGAACATCAGAAAATCTCCCGCCAACTACGCGAAACACCGCGAATCACAAATCCGCTTTCGCGTCCTTTCGCGTGTTTCGCGGGCCACACTCACTCCGCCTTCCGCGCATCCCGCCCGATCTGATCCTTCAACCGATCGAGAATCCCGTTGATGAACCGCTTCGCGTCCGCGTTCGAAAACTGCTTCGACAAATCGATCGCCTCGTTGATCGACACCACCGGCGGGATGTCCTTGCGATAAATCATCTCGAACATCGCCAGCCGCAAAATCGCCAAATCGATCTTCGCGATCCGGTCGAACTCCCAGTTGTGCGCGAGCCCCTTGATCCGCGCATCGATGTCCGCCACGTGCTCGATCACGCCATGGATCAGCTCCTCGCCAAACGCGTAGTGATCCCGCGGCTGCTCCATGTTCTCGAAAAACACCCGCAGGTCCTCCGCGATATTCTTCGGCGCGTTCATGCTCCACGCGAAAAGATACTGCAACGCCGCGACGCGTCCGTCGCGTCTCTGCGCAAACTGGGCTTTGCTCATCGGGAAATCTCCTTCTTCAACGCCGCCATCTCCAACGCCGCCGCCGCGAACTCCGCGCCGCGATCGATCCGCCCGCGACACCGCTCTTCCGCCTGCTTCCGCGTATTCGCCACAATCACGCCGTTGATGACCGGCACCCGCGTCGCGAGTGCCACGCCCTGCAAGGCCTGCGACACGCTCTGCCCCACCATCTCGTGATGCGACGTGTCTCCGCCGATCAAAACACCCAACCCGATCACCACGTCGCGTTTCCCGCTCCGCGCCAGTTCGCCCGCCGCCCACGGCACTTCATGCGATCCCGGCACGCGCACGACTTCGATCCGCTTTTCCTCCACGCCCGCCGCGCGCAGCCCTTCCACCACGCGACCGAGCAGCGCATCCACGAGCTCCTCATTGAAACGCGCCGCCACGATCCCCACGCGAAACGCGGAACCGTTGACGACCTTCTCGCTTGGCGCAGCCAGACTCATGAACCCGCTATCGACGAACCCAACCCAAGAATCCGCAACCCAAATCTCTCCCCCCCCACTGTCGTCGTAGCGGAACGCGTGAGCGTTTCGTCCGTAGGCCGCGAGCTTGCTCGCGCTCCCCGCGCTAAAGCGCCGGCAATCCGGCCGCCTAGCTACAGCCCCACCTGCTCCACAATCTCCAGCCCATACCCATCCAACCCCACCACGCGCCGGTTGCTCTTCGACAACAACCGGATCTTCCGCAGCCCCAACGCCGCCAAAATCTGCGCCCCAATCCCGTAATCGCGAAAACTCATCGGCGGCGGCGCCTCGCCCGGCTTTGCCGACAGCCGCTTGATCAACTCCGCCCCGCCATTCGCGTGCTCCATGTAAAGCACCACGCCGCGCCCCGCCCGCGCCACCGCCTCGAGCGAACCGGTCAGCGACGCATGCGTATCAAGTCCTCTCATACGAAACACGTCGCCCAGCAAATTCTCGCTGTGCACCCGCACCAGCGTCGGCTCCGGCCCAAGCGAGCCCATCGCCAGCGCCAAATGATGACGATTGTCCAACTTGCTGCGAAATACATGCAGCACGAACTCACCAAACTCCGACGGAAACGGCCGCGTGCACACGAGTTCGATCAAATTGTCCCGCTTCGCCCGATACTCGATCAGCTGCGCGATCGAGATCATCTTCAGCCCAAACCGTTTCTTGAACTCCTCCAGCTGCGGCAGCCGCTGCACCGTCCCATCGTCGTTCACCAGTTCGCACAACACCCCGCTCGGCGAAAGCCCCGCGAGTTGCGCCAAATCCACCGCCGCCTCCGTGTGACCCGCCCGCTCGAGCACGCCGCCTGATTTCGCCCGCAACGGGAACACATGCCCCGGTTGCACAAGTTGCTCCGGCCGCGAATCCGGATCCGCCAAAATCCGAATCGTCCGTGTCCGATCGTGCGCGCTGATCCCCGTCGTGATCCCCTCCGCCGCATCCACCGTCACCGTAAAATCCGTCCGTTGCACTTCGCGATTCTGCTGCACCATCGGCCCGAGCCCCAGCCGCCGCAGCTGCGGGTCCACCGTCGGCACGCACACGATCCCGCTGCAATAACGGATCATCATGTTCACCGTTTCCGGCGTCGCCTTCTGCGCCGCCATGATCAGATCGCCCTCGTTCTCGCGATCTTCGTCATCCGTCACGATGATCAATTTCCCTGCCGCGATATCCCCAATCGCCGACTCCACCGAATCGAAGGAAGGATGCGTAGAAGCCGAAGACATGCCCCGCGAAACTCACCACCCGCCCCGCCCCTGTCAACAAGCCCCCCGCTCGTAGCGGAACGCGCCCGCCCCGATTTCATCGGGGTGAGCGTTTCGTCCCGTTGTAGCGGGACCCTCCCGCCACACTTTGTCGGAGTGAGCGTTTCGCCCCGCCCCTGCTCCTCACCCCGCCGAAAACTCCACGTTATACGTCTCCACCGGATCGTCATTCCCCTCAACGAACAGCGCGATATACACCCGAAAATTGTGCGGCGGTCGGATCACCTTGCCCGACGTGAGCGACGTTCCATCACCCGCGAGGTTCAGCACCACCCGCTCGTCGCTCGGTTGATACCGCACCGGCCAACGCAAACTCGCCCGCACCACGTCCGCCTTCATCCGCTTCTTCTCCGCGTCGTAGAACGACAGCACGAATCGCCCGTTGACCAGGTTGAGCCCGAGAAACCCGCCCGCCGGACGCGCAATCTCCAGACCTTCAATCTTTGCCGGCCGCCCGCTGGCCTCCGTCGCAACCTGCGCAGCGCTCATCGCGCTCACGCCCGCCCACATCGAAATCGCACACATCCACACCCACCTGAACACGAGCGCTTGCATGCGCGCACTCTGCCCGATCCCACGCGGGCCGCAAGCTCCGCCCCAACGGCCGCCCCAAAGCTTGCGCCACTCCCACCCCGGCCCCACAAGCCTCTCCCGCCGCCCCGCGCCCGCATGAAACTCGTCGCCGTCTCCGTCGTGAAAAACGAAGCCGATATCATCGAAGCCTTCGTTCGTCACACGCACGCGTGGGTCGATCATCACCTCATCTTCGATCACGACAGCACCGACGGCACCCGCGAAATCCTCGCCGCCCTCGTTCGCGAAGGCCTGCCGCTCACCCTTTTCCGCGGCGACTCCGTCGCGAACCTCCAACAGTTCCGCAGCAATCACCTCGCGCGCCTCGCCTTCGAACAACACGCCGCCGACTGGACGCTCCCGCTCGACGCCGACGAAATCCTCGTCGCTCCCTCCCGCCCCGCCTTCGAGCAAACACTCGGCGATCCCGAAGCCCGCCAACCCGTTCAACTCGCCCTCCACAACTACGCCCCGACCACCGCCGACATCCCCGCCGAGCCGAATCCCATCCTCCGCCTCGTCCACCGTCGCCGCACTCCAAGCAGCACCGTCAAGGTCTTCGTTCCTCGCGCTCTCGGCCTCGACCCCGACGTCGCTGCCGGCAAAGGCAATCACGTCCTCTTCAAAGACAATCAGCCGCTCGCCGCACGTCCGCTCGAACAAGCCCACCTCGCCCACTTCGCCCTCCGCAGTCCGGAACAACAAGCGCTCCGTCTCCTCACCGCCGAGCTGCAAAAACTCGGCCGCGGACGCGCCCACGACGGCCTCGATCTTCACTATCGTCTCGGCTTCCAACGCTTGGCCGAAGACCCCGTCGGATTCTTCGCCTCCGTCCTCCAATCGCCCAATCGCCTCGTCCGCGATCCCGCGCCCTACCTCGGCGGCCCGCTCCGCTACCACACGCGCGTCCCCGAAATCGCCCGCACCACCCGCGCATTCATCCCCTTCCTCGAACAACTCGCCCGCAACCACGGAGCCCTCGTCGACGCCGCCACGCTCACACCGGACACATCGACCGAAAACATCCGCCTCCTCGATCCCGCCTCCGTCACCCCACTCGCCTACGCCGCCGGCCCCGCCTTCTCCAATTTCACGCCCATCACCGGCTGGGAACCCGCCGAAGGCCCCGTCCCCGAAGCCTTCCTGCCACGTTTCCATTGGGCCACCGGGCCCGAAACCATCCTTTCGTTTTCGTCGGACACCGACACCTCCGCCCGCCTTCACACCGAAGCGCTCACCTATTCGCCGGAGCAGTCGACGACCGTCCTCCTCAACGACACAGAAATCCTCCGCCACACCTGGTCGCGCGTGAACCAAAAGGAAACGCTCGCCGTGTCCCTCGCACTCCGCGCCGGCGAAAACCGCCTCACCTTCCGCCACGCGCAATGGCTCACGTCCCCCGCCGACCCGCGCAAGCTCGCCCTCATCTTCCTCTCCCTCCGCATCCTTTCCTGATCCGGACTCATGCTGATGAGGAACCACGAATCGACACGAGTTAGAGGAGTCGGATGTGCCAGTGCCTCCAGCTGCTTCGGCCACTTTCCAGCATTCTCCAAAAACCAGGATTCATTCGTGTGTATTCGTGTCCATTCGTGGTTGAACTGAATTGTTCCCGTTGAGCGCTACCCTTTCCGCTCCCGCCGCATCTCCTCCTTCAATCCTTTCCACCGCGCCAGCCGATCCGCGATCTTCGCCTCCCAACCCACCGGCTTCGGCGTATAAAGCGTCAGCGGTTTCTCGAGATAATCGTCGCCGGAAATGTTCTCCGGATAATCGTGCGAATACTTGTAGCCCTTCCCTTGCCCGATCCGCTTGTTCGCCTGACCGCTCTTGCTCCGCAACGCCGCCGGGATCGTCTGCACCGGCGCCGACTTCAACGCCCCATGCGCCGCCGCGATCGCCAGCGTTGCCGTGTTACTCTTCGGCGCTGTCGCGATATACAACGTCGCGTGCGCCAGAGTCAGCTCCGCTTCGGGTAATCCGACAAAATCCACCGCGTGATGCGCCGCGACCGTCAACGGCAGCGCCTGCGGATCCGCGAGCCCGACATCCTCACTCGCCAGAATCACCAGCCGACGCGCGATAAACCGCGGGTCCTCCCCGCCCGCCAGCATCTTCGCCAGCCAATACATCGCCGCATCCGGATCGCTCCCCCGACAGCTTTTGATGAACGCCGATATCGTATCGTAGTGTTCATCTTCGTCCGCGTCGTAACGAATCCGCCGCTCGCGCGCAAAAACCTCCAGCTCGCTTGCCGTGATCTCGCCGCCCTCCGGCAAACCCAATACGAGCACTTCCAACGCATTCAACGCCCGCCGCAGATCCCCATCACACAACACCGCCAGATCCGCCAAAATCTTTTCGTCCGCCGTCACGCGCCGATTGCCCAACCCGCGCTCCGCATCCGCCAAGGCCTGCTTCAACACCCGCGTCACCGCTTCCGTCGACAACGGCTCGAGCCGAAACAAATGACTCCGCGACAGCAGCGGCGGGTTCACATAAAATCCCGGATTGTGCGTCGTCGCGCCGATCAACCGCACCGTCCCTTCCTCCACATCCGGCAGCAGCAAATCCTGCTGCGATTTGTTGAATCGATGCAGCTCGTCGATGAACAAAATCGTCGCGCTGTCCGGCAGCTTCCGCGCCGTCGCCAAAATCTCCCGCAGCTCCGCCACGTTCGACATCACCGCATTCACGCGCACGAAGCGGCTGTTCGTCTCCCGCGCAATCGCCTCCGCGATGCTCGTCTTCCCACAGCCCGGCGGACCGTAAAACAACAGCGACCCAAACCGATTCTGCGCTACCAACCGCGGCAGCAAACTCCCCGGCTTCAAAATGTGATCCTGCCCCACGACCTCACTCAGTCGCCGCGGACGCATCCGCGCCGCCAACGGCTGATGCGCCGGCTTCCGCTCCGTCCGCGCCGGCGAAGGCGCTTCCGCAAAAAAGTCAGTCTGGTCCGCAGTCGACATCGAAGATCCCCACTAAGCCCACGAATCCACCCAAATCAAAACCTCAGAATGAGAACCACGGATGGACGCGGATGAACACAGATTGGGGAGGAAGATTTCCAACCACGAATGGACACGAATTCACACGAATTACCCGCGCGCCATGTAGCGGAACGCCTGAGCGTTTCGTTCCCGCCCCGCATCCCGAAACACTCACGCGTTCCGCTACCACGTTGTCTTCGGTCCAAACACCCCTCCGCCCTTTCCATCCGTGTTCATCCGTGTCCATCCGTGGTTCAAATTAATGTTCATTTATTGGCATTAACCGCTTTCATCCTCCCCGCATGTCCAGCCGCAGCCTCGGCCACCGCGCGCCTTTGTTGTGGCTGGTCCTTCCCCTGATCGCCGGCCTGGCCGTCGCCCGCATCCGCGATTTTGCTCCGCCGCCTGTCCTCCTTGCGCTCGCCGCCAGCGCCGCCGTCGTCGCCTTCGCTACCCTCCGCCATCCCCGCCGGCTTTTCCGCACCGCGTTGGTTGCCTCGATGTTCTTCGCGGGGATGGCGAGCTACACGCTTCATCGCCCCCGCATCGCCGATTGGGACCAACTTCCGCCGCGCGAAGCGCGCCTCTCGATCGACGTGCAACGCGTCTTCCCGCAGATCGAGCCCCATCGCGCCAGCGGCCTCGGTCGCATCGTCGCCGCCGATGCTCCCCTCGACGAACTCGTCGGGCAGCGCGTGTATTTCTCCGTTACGCTTCCGCGCGGCACAAACGCGCCCCTTCGCTCCGCCCTTATCTCAACCGCCGGCGTCGTCGCCAGCCTCCCGCGGGACCCCGAGCCGAATTCATTCGATGGATACCTCGCCGACGCCGGCGTGAACTTTCGCCTTTCCCGCGCCCGCCTGCTTTCCGAAGAACGCCCGCCCTCCGCCTATTACCGCTTTTGCGACCGACAGGCTCAGCGCTTCGACTCGATCCTCGGCGCCGGCGTCGACACCAAACGTCCCGAACTCGTCGGCGTCCTCCGCGCGATGCTGCTCGGCCGCAGCGATGAACTCACCGACGAACAGGACACGCTCTTCCGCCAAACCGGCACGATGCACGTGTTCTCGATCAGCGGACTCCACATCGCGGTCATCGCCGGCGGTCTGCACGCCTTGCTGCTGCTGTTCCGACTTCCGCGTCTGCTTCAATTCGTCCTCGGGCTCATCGCGCTCTGGCTCTACGTCGACATCACCGGCGCCGCTCCGTCCGCCGTGCGCGCATTTCTCATGGTCGCGCTCGTCCAAACGTCGCTCGTCCTCCGCACCCCGCGTAATCCCATCGCCGCACTCACCGCCTCCGCGCTGCTCGTCATCCTCGTCGCACCGCTGCAGGTGTTCAGCGCCAGCTTTCAATTGAGTTACGGCATCGTCGCCGCCCTCCTGCTGCTCGGCCTTCCACTCTCCGACTGGCTTCAAGAAAAGTTCACCCTCTTTCGCGATCTGCCACCTGTATCCTGGACCTGGATGCACCACCTGATCGACGCCACCTGGCGCGCCACCCTCGCCGCGCTTTCGCTCGGCATCGCCGCCTCGCTCGTCAGTGCGCTCGCCGGCGTGATGTTCTTCGAACTCTTCACCCCCGGTTCGCTCATCGCGAATCTCTGGCTCATTCCCGCTTCCACCGCCGTCATTCTCACGGGCTTCATCTCCCTGCTCTCCGGACTCGCCGGTTTCACCTTGGGCAGCGAAATCGCCAATCACGCCGCCGTGCTCCTACTTTGGCTCATCGATCAAGGCGTTCGCTTCTTCGCGGCCATTCCCGGCGCCTGGTTCGACGCCACGTTCCGCATCGCCCGGCTTGGCCCCGCGTCCTTCGCGCTCCTCCTCGCGACGATGGCTGCCGGCTACGCGCACGGCTGGCGCGGGTGGGCGCGCGGCTTCTGGCCACCCGTCGCTTTCGTCGCGCTCACCCTCCTCCTCGCTGTCCGCTTTCCTTAACGTCCCCTCACGCCGACACCGCCCTGCTTGTTTTCTTTCGTGTCTTTCATGTGTTTCGTGTTTCAACCCTCACGCCCATGAAAAGCGCTTACGAACTCGCGATGGAACGTCTCGCCAAGTCCGACCCGGATGCGGGCCGCAAACTTACCGACGAACAGAAAACCCGCCTCGCGGAAATCGATCGCGTTTACCAAGGCAAAATCGCCGAGCGCGAGATCTTCCTGAAGAAGCAGCTCAACGACGCTCTCTCCGCCGGCAACGCCGACGAGTATCAGAAGATCCAGCAGCAAATCTCGAGCGAACGCGCCCGCCTTGAGGAAGAACGCGAGGACGAGAAAGAGCGCGTCCGCCGCGCCAAGTAAGCGAAGCTCGAGTCCCTCTCCGGCGAACCACAGGCGCAAAAGACACAGAGAACCTCCGCGGCCTCTCCGTGGTTCAAATCACGACTTCCCACCCGCTAACACGCCGGCGATCTACTCCGCCGCCCTGATCCGCGCCGTCGCCATCTCCGCGAAGGGCTTGAAGGTCGACGTCAGCTGACGCGTCTGATCGCGCGAAATCCTCAACACCGCCAGCGGCTCCAACGCCCGCACCGTCGCCGTGCGACGCACATCCTGCAGCACCGCCACTTCGCCGAAGTGCTCGCCCGCCGCCAGAATCGCCAGCCGCTCTTCGCCACCGTCCGCGAGCGTCCGCACCACTTCCACCGATCCGCTCTGAATCAAATACATCGAGCGTCCCACGTCGCCTTCACGCACGATCGTCTGACCCGTTTCATAGAGCTCACGCACCACGCCCATCGATTGGCTGGTCCCTCCGACACTCGTCACATCGCGCCCGAAGACGGGCACCACCATCCAATCGAGCAGCGTTCGCACGCGCTTCGACCACGCCGGCAAATACGCGATCATGCACCCCCGCCAAATCAGCCACGCCGGCCAGCCTTTCAACGGCACGCCCCACAGCTGCCCGACCGCCTGCCCGAATCCGAGCACGCAACAATCGCCCATCCCCGTAAACGCATACGGCTTCAACGCCCGCCCGCGCAAATGACGCAGGAGGTTCGCTCCCAACGTGGCGCCACCTTGCATCGCATACAACGCAAGCGGCGGCGCGATCTCGCCATTTTTCATCGGCACCCCCGCGCAATCGCCCGCCGACCACACACCATGCTGCGCACTGATCAATCCCGTCGGCTGCGCCACCAACCGCCCATGCTTGTCGCGCGCAAACGGCAGCCGGTCCAACAACGGATTTTGCGCCGTGCCGGTGCAGGAAATAATCGTGCGCGTGTCGAGCCGGCGCCCGTCCGACAACACCGCTTCGAGCGGCGTCGCCGACTTCAGCTTCACGCCAAGCTCGAGCCGGCATCCCCGTCGCCGCAACACATCCGCAGCATAATCCGACAGCTGCGGAAACCGCCGCCCCAACTCCGGCAGAATCCGTTCGCCCGAATGCACGAGCGAAATGCGTGTCTCGGAAAGATCGATCCGCGGATACTCGCGCCTCACCAGCGTGTGCAAAAACTCTCCCAGTTCCGCCGCCACCTCGACGCCCGCATAATTGCCGCCCGCGATGACGAAGTGCAGCAACCGCCGCCGCTCCGCCAGATCCGGCTCCGCCTCCGCCAGCTCCAGCATCGTAAGCAGATGATTCCGCACCCGGATGCAGTCGAAGTAATCCTTCAACCGCAGCGTGTGCTCACCCACCCCGCGATAACGCGTCAAATCATCCACCGATCCAAGATTCAGCACGAGCTGATCGTAGCCCAAGGTCATCGGACGCCCATCGAGCGAACGGCTCAGCGCCACTTCCTTTTTCTCGATGTCGATCGCCGTCACTTCCGCGCAAACAAACCGTCCCGGCGCAAACAACCGGCGCGCCGGCGAGATGATCTGCCCCGCCTGAATCTTTCCCACCAGCATCTCCGGCACGAGGCCGTGAAAGGTGTGATAGTTGTGCTGGTCGACGACGGTGAGTTCGATTTCCCCGCGACGCACCGCCCGGCGCAGCTTCTTCGCCAGCCAGATGGCAACATAACCGCCGCCAAGCACCAGCACCTGTGTCGGTCGATGGCTCATGCTCGTGACACGGACGACGCCGGAATCGGCGGCCGCGAGTTCGCCCGCACCCGCTCGTCATGCAGGCGCTCCAGTTCCGCGCGCACCGCCGGATATTTTTCGGTGAGATATTGGAACGACTCGCGCGTGAGCGAAAGCAGCACCGTATCGTCCACCGCCGAGATGGTCGCGTTGCGCGGTTCATCGGTGAGCAACGCTCCCTCGCCCACGCAGCCGCCTCGATCGAGGTGGGCAACGATTTCACCGTTGCGCGTGACGCGCACCCGGCCCGACGCCACCAGATAAAAGTGCTGTCCACGGCTGCCTTGCTCAAAAATCACCCTGCCGCCCCCGAACTTCTCCGTCACCACCGACGCCGCGAGGTCGCCAATCAACTCGTCGCCCGCGCCCGACAAAAACGGCACGCGCGCCAGCAGCTCGCGTTTCACCCGGGCGCGCAACGCATCCGTTTTCCGCGCCGCCACAATCGCGCTGACCGAACGCCCGATCATCTCGCCGCGGCTGCTCGCGTATTCGGCGCGAAATACATCGTAATAGATGTAACGCCACATCGGTCGCATCCGTTTGAAGAACGCTTCGAACTCGATCCGCCCGCCCGCCGCGTTGACCCATTTCAAATAGCGCGCCGTTTCTCCGGCAGGCAGGCCCCATTCGTTGAGAAGCAAATCGAGTTCCAGCCGCGTCAGCGCGCCGTCGCCGTTGAAATCCAGATGCCGAAAAACCAGGTGGGCTTTGTCGCGTTCGGACGCAGCGCGCTCCGTCGCCACAGCCCGGATGCCATGATTGCGCACCGCGCCGATGCTCCAAACGTGCTTTTCGAAACGCGCGAGATCCACCCGACCGGCTGCGAGCAGTCGATCCGCAAACTCGTCGGTCGCATGCGCCGGCAAACCCCACGGCGCGAGCGCGTGACGAAGCTCATCGCGGTTGAGCACGTTGTCCCGATCGCGATCGAGCAGTTTGAAGTAATCGGCCGCGCGCGGTTCGTCCGCTCCAGCCGCATTCCACAAGGGCGCCGCTTCGGATTGCATGGCGCTTTCGCGGGCGCGTTCCCGCACGAAGTCGCGATATTCCGCGGGGGAGCGGATATAGAGCACGCGATAGAGCACCACATACAGCCCGATGAACCCGACCAGCAGCATGAAGCCCAGCGAGCCGAAGAGCGCAGGGATCATCGTCGCGCCCGCGGCCAGGATCGCGATCGTGTATTTTTCCGCGGAGAACAGTCCGAGCAGATCGAAAACGTAATAATAGATCCGGCACCAAACATAGACGTTGAAGACGAGGAACGTGTTCACCGCCCACATCTTCGAGTCCGGATTCGCGAGCAACATGCCCGCGCAAAACGCGTGCGTGAAAATGCACAGCAGATAACTCGGCACCATGATGGCCTTGCTGCCAAAAACGATCCGCGTCTGAAAAAATGCCGAAGGCACGTGGAAGAAAAGCGCCGCGATGCCCATCACCAGCGCGGCCGTGGGAGACGCGCTGAAGCACGCGATCAAGCCCGCCACCAGTTCCGTCGTGCCGGAGAGGATATGAACGCGCAGCACCCAGCGGCGCCACGGCAGCATCAGGAACTTCGGGTGCGCCGGAATCGCATAATGATACGCGATGACGATCACGTTCGCGATCGCCGAGAGCACCACGAGCGCCCACGTCCCGGGCGCAATCGGAGCTTCGGGTTGATGGCCAAACACCCAAAAAGCCGGAACGGTGATCCCAATCAGCGGGAGCAACAAAGCCGCCGTTCGCCAGCTAAAATGGGGCGTCGGGTTTGCGGTGCTTTCAGGCGCGGATTCAGGAGCGGCAGCTGGAAGATCTGCCGGAACGGCGGTAAGACTCATGTCGGCTGGGCAGAAGGAGGCGCACCGTCATCGAAAGCGAATTCCGCCACGAGCGCGTGATGATCGCTTGCCGGCGTGGGCGCCACCGTGTGGCGCAGCGGCTTCAGCGAGGCGTTGTAGAAAATGTGGTCGAGCACGAAGGGCCGCCGGCGCCACGTGATCTCCGTTTGCTGCACAGTCGAAAAACCGATCCGGCCAAATTGCTCGATCAGCGAATCGTGACGGCTGACGTTGAAGTCGCCGGTTAAGATCGTGGGCAGCTTCGACGCGGCGAGTTGAGCCGCGATGAGTTCGCGCTGTTGCGGATGATCCTGGCTCGAGCGGCCGAGCATGAAAAACGCGAGCAGGTGCGTATTGAAAATCTGGATCTCGCGGCCCAGCACCGTCGTCCGCGCGCCGATCATAAGCCGGTCGGTAGGCGTGGTTTTACGTCCGAAGAAATCGAACTCCACCGGCGGCGACGGCAGATCGAGCCGCGTGCAATGGCGGAGCGGCGTGCGCGAGAAAACCGCGAGACCAATCCCGAAGGGAAGTTCACGCGGATCAGACTTCGGATAGGAAAACCAGCTGTCGTAGCCGGAAAGTTCCGCGCAAAGGCGGGTGAAATTCGGCGGCGGATCGATTTGCGCGCCGTTCGCCTGCGCCTGTTCGACTTCCTGCAGCAGGATGATGTCGGCGTCGTGACGGCGGATTTCCGCGATCGACCCTTCCAGGTCGATCGGAGCGTTATCCGGATTCGCGTCGTCCCACCGCTGGCCGAACTGCATGTTGAATTGAAGAACGCGAAACGTGTTCATGCGGTTCGTAGATCAGCGCGACACGGAGGATTCTCCGCCGGCGCGGACGACATCGCCGGGCGCCGTCGCCGAAGAAGGCGCCGTGCGGCGGAAGATAAATCGATTCAGCTTCGCGGTGCCGTTGCGAGCGAGCGACGGTGTGCGGCCGATCTGAACGGACGCGACCGAATCGGGAGGCTGAAATCTTCCGACACGTCCAAAGGTTCGCGTCTCGTCCGAGGCCCGATGCCGCTCGGGTGCGAGCGCGATCCGATGCGCGGAAGGTGAAACGGCGGTCGCGCGAGAGGCTGGCGGCGTGAGATCGGCTCGAGCGCGCTTTCTTTCGACATCGGCAGACAGGGGGAAACGCGCCGCTGGCGATGCCACGGTGGCGCGCACCGGCGAACGTTGCGGCGTCGGCTGCAGAGGAGTGGTGCGCGCTGGCGTGGAAACCTTCGGCTGAACCGAAGCCCGCGGCGCAAATGCGTCGTGTCTTCGCCGGTAGTCGACACTCGCTGGCTCTGCAGCAAAGAGAGAGCTGCTCGTATTCGCCACGAGGACGATAACGAAGATCGAGCTGGACCGCTTCATGCGCTTCGCGAGGAGCGAAAATGGCGACGCTGGCAGCGGCAACCTTTTACTTGGCTGGTGCTGCGGCACGGGTTGGGAAGTAGATCGCGAGCTTGCTCGCGACCAACGCAGCGCCTGCAAGCCGGCGGCCCACGATCGGTGCTCACTCCGGCTCAGCCGTGCCTTCGACAACCCAGTCGCGCGCTTCGGGGACGTGTTCGAAAAATCCCTTCAACGCCGCGCTGAGATGCTCGGCGTAGCGATAATGCGCGCCCATGCCGGTGCGAAGCTCGGCTTCGTAGATGAACTTGTCGGCGTGCGTGCTGTGTTCGAACGGCGTCTGCGCGCCGAGGAGCAGCGAATAAACGTAGGCCGGCGAACCGCGACGAAGGAGTTCGCGCGTGAGCTCGAGTTGCGACTGCAACAAAGCGGCGTGCGGAGCGCGGTCGATTTCCGCCGGCAAATAAAAGCCCGCTTGGATCAGCGGCGTATAACGATGGCCCGTGCGATGCCGATTGAGGTCACGCAGCTCAGCCAAAGCCATGTTGTTCCAGGCAAAGGTCACACGCATGCGGCGGGTTGCGGTGCCTTGATAGCCATAGCGATTCGCGCGGTGTCGGAGGGCATCGGCGACGGATTGGTTTTCCGGAAGAAACGGCGGTGTCGCCCGATCGACGTGAACCCAGCATTCGTCGGCGAGCGGCGCAGACGAGAGGCGTTCGAGTCCGAGCTTCACGCTTTCGGCGAGCTCCTGCTCGGCTTGGGCGGAGTAGGATTTTTCCGCGAAGCTGTGCCGCATGAGGCGCGGCGATTGTTTCAGGAGCTCGTCACGGATGAGCTTCGCCGCGGCGCGTGCCTCGGGATGCGGAAGCGAATCGAGATGCTTCACGGTCGCCGCCCACATGCGCGAGGACTGGACGAGTCCGAGATTCGTGCGCGTCGCGAACGGGATAAAATAGCGGGCGCGATCGAGCGCGTAGTTTTTGCGAAGCCGCGTGACGACCGCGGGCTTCGCGTCCGGCGGAAGGCGGACGAGCGACGGGTTCGCGAGCGCAGAAGCGTCGAGTCGCTCGTATTCGGCGTTATAGGCCGCGAACGCGGCCGCCATCACGTCGCACCAACGGCCGGCGAGATCGTCGGGGATGCCGAGTTCTTGCGCGGACGGAAGGTTCGTCGCGGCCATCGTGATGTAGCGCGTGCTCGACTCCTGGCCGTCGGCCATCTGCGCGATTTCGAAGATTTTATACGCGAGCCACATCGACACGTCGTCGAGCGCGATCGCGAGTCCGCCGGTGAGTCCGCCGATCGACGCGTGGCCGTAGTCGACGAACTTCAGGATGCGATCGATGGAGGCGTCGGGATTGGCGAGATCGACCTTCCCGAGAATCTGCTCGAGCCCTTCGTTGCTGCGCGAGTAGCGCGCGAGAACGGACGCGAGCAACTCGGGCGTGACTTTGGGGAGATCGGCGGCGGTGGGCGGGGGGACGAGAGCGAGTCCGGTGATTCTCATTGCGCGGTGAAGGATGGCCGCAAAGAGCCGTCAAAGGCGCAAGAAGGGAATGGCTGTGAGGACGCGTTGAACGGTTCTACGGGCCTGTCGCTTGACCGCGACAGCGATGACCCGCTTAGTCTCGCGTTTCCCCCACCCTGAGCCGAACGAGCTTCGCGCTCTTCCCTCCGTTTTCGCAAATCGATGAAGCTGCTCACCGTCCCCGCTGCCCTGCTCCTGCTCGTAACTTCGCTCCTCGGCGCGTCCGCCGATACGAAAAAAATCGTTTTC
The DNA here is from genome assembly GCA_023391285.1 of Verrucomicrobiota bacterium. Classification (GTDB taxonomy): domain Bacteria; phylum Verrucomicrobiota; class Verrucomicrobiia; order Opitutales; family Opitutaceae; genus Opitutus. The sequence goes on along the minus strand of JAEWBF010000045.1, from coordinate 64,392 downwards.
ATCGCCGGTGCGGCGAGTCACGCGCCAGGTGCGCACGAACACCGCGCGGGTTGCATGTTGTTTCAAAAGTGTCTCGCGAACGTTCCTGGCGTGGAAGTGAAGGTCTTCACGGAAAACTGGCCGACGAAGCAGGAGAACGGGAAGAACGTGGACGACAACGCGGCGCTCGAAGACGCCGACGCAATCATCCTCTACAGCGACGGCGGCCCCGGCCATCCGCTGCTCCAGGCCGATCGGCTGGCGTTGATCGATCGGCTGGTGAAGCGCGGCGTCGGACTGGGATTGATTCATTACGCCGTCGAGCCGACGAAGGAAAAAGGACAGAAGGAATTCGTGGACTGGGTCGGTGGCGCGTTCGAAGTCGACTGGTCGGTGAATCCCGCGTGGGCGCCGGAGTTCAAATCGCTGCCCGATCATCCGGTCACACGCGGCGTGCGGAACTTCATGAGCCGCGACGAATGGTATTTTCATCTGCGGTTTCGCGAGGGCATGCGCGGCATCACGCCGCTTTTGAGCGCCGTGCCGCCGGCGAGCACGATGCAACGTCCCGACGGACCGCATGAAGGCAATCCGACGGTGCGCGCGGCGGTGGCGCGCGGCGACCTGCAACATCTCGTTTGGGCGAGCGAACAGGAAGGACGCGGACGGGGCTTTGGCTTTTCGGGCGGACACTTTCACGCGAACTGGGCGAATGACGACCAGCGCAAGCTCGTGCTGAACGCGGCGCTGTGGCTGGCGCGCGTGGAGGTGCCGGCGAATGGCGTGGAATCGCGCGTAACCGACGAAGACATGAAGGCGAATCTCGACGACAAACCGGACTTCGCCGCCGAACCGCCGCCGACGATCGTGCCGCCGGACATGTTTCGGGTGCCGGACGGTCTGGAGGTCACCGTGTGGGCGCGCACGCCGATGCTGCGCAATCCGACGAACATGGACATCGATGCCGAAGGCCGGATCTGGATCGCGGAAGGCGTGAACTACCGGCGCCATCAAGGCCGTGAGCCGAAAGGCGATCGCATCGTGGTGATCGCGGATCTGAACAAAAATGGTCGAGCGGACAAAGCATGGACCTTCGTCCAGGAACCGGAATTGATCGCGCCGCTCGGCATCTCGGTGATCGACAATCAAGTCATTGTGTCGAACGCGCCCGACCTGATCGTTTACACGGACGTGGATCGCGACGGCAAATTCGATGCGCGCGTCGACAAGCGCGAGATCCTGCTGACCGGTTTCAACGGCCGGAATCACGACCACTCGCTGCACTCGGTGACATTTGGGCCGGACGGTTTGTGGTATTTCAACCAAGGCAATGCGGGCGCGTTCTTCACGGATCGCTCGGGGAAAACCTTCCGCATCGGCAGCCAGTATAATCCGCTCGCCGACGGGGCGACGCCACTCTTCAGCTGGCGGACGGAAGAGATCGCCGGTGCGGTGAGCGACGACGGCCACGTTTACACGGGCGGTTTCGCGGTTCGCATGCAGCCGGACGGGACCAAGGCCGAAATCATCGGCCATGGATTCCGCAACAGCTACGAACAAACGATCACCTCGTTCGGCGACGTGTATCAGAACGACAACGACGATCCGCCCGCCTGCCGGACAACCTGGCTGATGGAGTATGGGTTCACCGGCTTTTCGTCCAGAGACGGACAGCGCACGTGGCACGCCGATCGCCGTCCGGGTCAGAGCACGCCGGTCGCCGAATGGCGTCAGGAAGATCCAGGCGTGATTCCGTCGGGGGATGTTTACGGCGGCGGTGCGCCGACGGGCATCGCGTTCGTCGAAGGCGACGAATTGGGGAAGGAATGGCGCGGGCTGCTGATCAGTGCGGAAGCGGCGCGGAATACGTTATATGGCTACTTCCCGAAAGCGGAGGGCGCGGGGTATGCGCTCGAGCGGTTTCCCTTCATGACGACGAACGTTGAGGAGGAGTTTGCCGGGGTGGATTTCAAAGGCGGCCATCGGTCGATCACGCGCGAGTTGAAAACATTGTTTCGCCCCGCGGATGTCGCGGTGGGGCCGGACGGCGCGATCTATGTCGCGGACTGGTTCGATCCGCGCGTCGGCGGGCATCAGGATCTCGACGACGAAGTGCGTGGGACGATTTATCGGATCGCGCCGAAAGGCTTCAAAGGCGTTGCGCCGAAGCTGGATCTCACGACCACCGAAGGTCGGATCGCGGCATTGAAGAATCCGGCGGTGAATGTGCGCGCGCTCGGATTCATGAAATTGAAAGCCCAGGGTGCGAGCGCGGTGCCGGCCGTGGCGAAGCTGCTCGAAGAGGAGAATCCGTATTATCGCGCCCGGGCTGTGTGGCTGCTGGCGCAGCTCGGCGGTGAAGGTGTGGCGAAAGTCGAAGCGCAGTTGAAAGCGGAAGATCCGATGATGCGCATCGCGGCGTTTCGCGCGCTGCGTCGGGTGGAGCATCGCGTGTTGGAACATGCGCGGACGCTCGCAACCGATGCATCGCCGGCCGTGCGGCGCGAGGCGGCGCTGGCGATGCGCGATGTGAGTTTCGCCGACGCGAAAGACGTGTTGCTCGCCGTGGCGCGCGGCTACGACGGAAAGGATCGCGCATATCTTGAAGCGTGGGGCACGGGCTGCACCGGCAAGGAAGCGGAGATCTATACCGCGCTGGTTGCGGAGATGGGAGAAAACGAACCTTTGAAATGGAGTGCAGCGCGCGCGGGACTGGCATGGCGGTTGACGCCAGCGGCGGCGGTCGGCGAGTTCACGACACGCGCGAAAGCGAAGGGGCTGAGCGAGACGGATCGCCTCGCGGCGGTGACGGCGATCGCGTTTGTGCCGACGCGCGAAGCGGCGCTGGCGTTGGTGGACATCGCCGAGCAGGCGGATGGACGCGTGCGGCAGCACGCGACGTGGTGGTTGATGAATTACAAGGACACGCGCTGGAAGGAGCACGGGCTCGCGGACGAATTGAAGCGCCGAAAGCTGTATGATCCTGAGACGGTTGAGGTCAGCGCGATCACGATTCCAGAGCCCGACCGCGCGGCGGAAGCGGCTTCCAGCGTTGAAGCGGTGTTGAAGCTCGAGGGAGATGTAGCGCGCGGCGCGACCTTGGCGCAGGCGTGTTTGTTGTGTCACCGCGTCGGCGACGCGGGCGTGGACTACGGTCCGGCGCTCTCGGGATTTGCGCAGCGGCAGCCGACCGAGGTCGTGGTGCGCGCGATTCTGCAGCCGTCAGCGGATATCGCGCACGGCTATGCAGGCAGCGAGATCGAGCTGCAAAACGGCGAGAAGGTGCACGGCTTGGTCCACTCGGCCGGCGACCCGGTGATCGTGCAATCGACCGGTGGCTTCACGCAGATGATTCCGCAGGATCGCGTGAAGCAGCGGCGGATGATGGGACGTTCGCTGATGTTGAACGCGCAGCAGCTCGGGCTGAGCGATCAAGACGTGGCGGACATCGTGGCGTATTTGAAAACGCAGTGACGGTGGAACCCGGCGTCCCTCTCGCGGGGTTGGAGTTAGGGCGATCTAGCCTGCCCCGACCCGTCGGACTCCCGGTGAGCCGCGGCTCGGCGGGGACGCCTCGCCCTACCTGAACCCATCGAGACGTCGGGTTCTACCTACCGAGCGAGCAGCCAGGCGCCGAGCGGACCTTGGTAGAGGCCGAAGAGAATCGAGAGGAGCGCGAGCGAGGCGAGCGAGAGACCGGCAGTGAAACCAACGGGCGTGCGCGCGGGACGCGGATTAACCGGAGCGTCGGTCGGCTGCCAGGTCTCGAAGAACGCGGCTTTGATCCAGCCGAAGTAGTAGTAGATCGAGATCACCACGCCGACGATCGCGATGGCGAGCAAGCCGTAGAGTTCGGCGCGGAACGCAGCGACAAAGACGAAGAATTTGCCCATGAAACCCGCGAGCGGCGGAATGCCGGCGAGCGAACCGAGCGCGACCGCAAGGACCGCGGCGAGGAAGGGACTTTCTTTCGAGAGGCCGGTGTAGTGATCGAGTTCCTGATCGGCGTCGTTCACGCCGGCGAGATGCGTCATGACTCCGAACACGGCGAACGAGGCGATCAGGTAAACGAAGAGATAGAAGAGCACGGCGCCGACAGCGGTCGGCACGAGCGGAGCGGCGACGACGCCGAGCAGCAGGAAGCCCGCGTGCGAAACACCGGAAAGGCCGATGAGTCGTTTGACGTTGTTCTGCGTGAGCGCAGCGATGTTGCCGAAGAGGATCGTCGCGGCGGCGATCACGGTGAGAACCGTGGTGACGAGCGAGCTGTAGGCGGCGAAGACCGTCATCACCAGCGGGAGCAGCATCACGAAACCGGCGGCTTTCGACGACACGGCAAGGAAGGCGGTCACCGGGGTGGGCGCCCCCTGGTAAACATCGGGCACCCAGATTTGGAAGGGGAACGCGCCGATCTTGAAGCAGATGCCGGAGAGGACGAGGACGATGCCGACGCTCGCGAGGAAGTTGTCGGGATTCAGCGCGAGGAAACGCGTGAGGTCCGTAAAGTTCATCGCCGCCGAGGTGTGACCTTCGAGCGCGGGATTTCCCGCGACGCCGTAAAGCAGCACGATGCCGAAAAGCAGCATCGACGAACTCAGCGCGCCCATCACGAGGTATTTCAGACCGGCTTCGAGCGACAGAGCGTTCGTGCGGAAATAGCTAACGAGAATATAGAGGCCGATCGTGAGCGTTTCGAGCGCGACGAAGAGCAGGAGGAAGTGATTCGCCTGCGCGAGGAGCATCATCGCGCCGGTGGCGACGAGCACGATGTGATAGAACTCGATCCGCGGGATGATCTGCTTCGCGAGGGCGACGCGGCCGAGAATGCAGGTGAAGATCGACGAGAGCAGGAAGAACACCCGCATCGTCTGCCCGCCGTAGCCGTGGTGCAGGAGACCGTTGAACGTGTCGCGTCCGAGGGTCGCGGGCGAATGAAACGTAAACGCGACGTAGGCCAGGATGCCGATCTGGCCGATGATGGCGACGGCGCCGATCTGGTCGTGATGCTTCTTCGGCAGCAGCATCTCGAGGACGAGCAGGAAGAGCGCGAGGCAGCCGAGCGCGAGTTCGGGCGCAATGGCGGACCATTCGTTCAGGCCGGCGGCGAGTTTGGCGGCTTCGAGAGTCATTGCAGAAAGAGGAGTCGCCCGCGAAACACGCGAAAGGGCGCAAAATTCAGAGCAGAGGTTTTCATTTCGCGGGCTTTCGCGTGTTTAGCGGGAAGCGGTTTGGACGGCGGGCGCAGGCGCGGGAACGACGTCGGTGAGCGCGGCATCGATGTGAGTCGAAACGGATTTCGGCCAGAAGCCGACGAAGAGGAGCGCGACCAGGAGGATGAGCGCGGGCGTCTTTTCGGACCAGCGAAGATCGGTCGGCGGATGTTGCGCCATCACCGCGGTGAACTGTTCGGTCGGCTGACCGAAGAAGACATTTGCGGAAGCGCGCAGGCCGTAGATCGCGGAGATGATCACACCGGAAACCGCCAGCACGGTGACGAGCGGCGAGAAATTCCACAGCGAAACGAAGATCGCGAGCTCGCCCCAGAAGTTGGCAAAGCCGGGAAGGCCAATGCTGGCGAACGTCGCGGCGACGAAGAACGCGGCGAGGACCGGCGCTTTCTGGGCGAGGCCGCCCATCTCATCCATCGCGAAGGTGTGCGTGCGATGGTAGATCGATGTCGAAAGGAGGAAGAGCAGCGCGACGGAGAAACCGTGCGCGACCATCATCAGCACCACGCCGCCGACGCCGAGCGCCGTGCCGGCCGCGATGCCGAGGAACGCATAGCCCATGTGCATCACGGAGCTGTAACCGACCATCTGCTTCAGGTCGCGTTGGGCGATGGTGATGAAGCCGACAACGAGGATGTTGCCGATCACGGCGAGCCAAGCGAGCGGGCCGGACCAGTGAAGGAAACCGGCGGGCAGCAGCGGGAGGCCGATTTGGATCAGACCGTAGAGGCCGAATTTCTTGAGCACGCCGGCGTGCAACATCGCGTTCGAGCTGGGCGCGGCGCCGTAGCCAAGAGGCGCCCAGGTGTGCAGCGGCCACAGCGAAACAAGGATGCCGAAGCCGAACATCAGGAGCGCGAAAATGTTGTTCTGCAGCGTCTCGCCGATCGGCTGGGCGGTGATCGCCGCGCGGAGCGCGATGAGATCGAACGACTCGGCGCCGCTCTTCACGTAGAGCGCGATCAGGCCGGCGAGGGAGATCATCGCACCGAGCGTGAGATAGATCGTCATCTTCATCGCGGCGTAACCGCGGTCGCGTCCGCCCCAAACGCCGACCATGATGAACGTCGGAATCAGCGCGAGTTCGTGGAAGAAATAGAAGAAGAAGACATCGACGCTCGCGAACACGCCCATCAAGCCCGCCTGCATGATGAGGAGCAGCATCAGGTAGATCTTCAGGCGCTCGGCTTGCGATTGGATCGCGTAGAGACCGGCGGCCAAACCGACGAGACCGGCGAGGACGAAGAGCGGGAGCGAGATGCCGTTGAGGCCGAGTTTCAGCGTGATCCCGTAGGCGTCCAAGCCAGTTGAATACGTTTGCAGAAACGCATAACCGGAGTCCTTGGCGGCGTCGCCAAAGTAAAACCACACATGCAGCGCGAGCAGCGCCGGAATCGCGAACGCGACGTAGGCGAGCTTGATCGACCAGCGTTTCGGCAGGCCGAGCGCGATGGCGAGGGCGAGCGCGAGCGGCGCAGCGATCGAGACGAGGAGAGGATCGAAGGGCAGATTGCTCATCGCAAAAATCAGGCCGAACAGGAAGGCCGCAAAGAGGCGCAAGAAGACGCAAAAAGGAGTTTCTGGTGCTTGCGCATTTTCGCGCCTTTTTGCGGCCAATGGAAAACGCGGCTCATGGTCAGAGGGCTCCGGTTGCGAACAGCCACAGGGCGACGGCGCCGCCGAGGAACCAGTAAACGTAAACGTTGAGCTTGCCCACATGCAGCGCGCGGGCGCCGAGGCCGAAAAGGCCGACCACACCGGCGATGCCGCGGACGATCAGGCCGGCGAGGAAGATTTGTTCGAGGAAATTGAGCAGCATCGCGAAACGCTGCTGCACTTTGGCCACGTAATAATCGTAAGCGGCGTCGAAGCTGTTGCGGAGCGCGACGAGGGCGTTGAAGGCCCCCGGGGACTTCTGCTCGAGGGAATCGGTGGCGGCGGGCTTGTAGAGGAAGAGCGCAGCCAGAGCACCGACGGTCATTACGACGATACTCGTGACGAGGATGACCGTGTGCGTGGCGCCGTGCGCGACCGGAATCAGCGCGAACACGCCCGAGAAGACGTTGGGATAAAAGGCCGTGTATCCACCCACAACGGACAGGATCGCGAGCACCACGAGCGGCGCGGTGAGCGTGAGGCCGCCTTCATGCGCGTGTTCGGCGTGCTCGCTGCGCGGGGCGCCGAGGAAGGTGATCTTCCAGAGCCGAACCATGTAGAGCGCGGTGAGGACGGCGACGAAAGCGAGGATCGCGAAGACGGCGGTGTTCTTCTCGTAGGCCAGGAGGAGAATCGCGTCCTTCGAAAAGAAACCGGAAAGGAACGGGAAACCGATGATCGCCGCGACGCCGATCGTGAACGTCACGAACGTGAGCGGCATCTTCTTCGCGAGACCGCCCATCTTGAAGATGTCCTGCTCGTGGTGGCAGCCGTGGATCACGGAACCGGAGCCGAGGAACATGAGCGCTTTGAAGAAGGCGTGCGTCGTCAGGTGGAACATCGCAGCGCCTACGCCGGCGGCGAGGAGCACGGAGTGACGGGCGCCGTCGGCGTCGTGCGCGACAACGAGCGAACCGAGTCCGAACGCGGCGACCATGTAGCCGAGTTGGGAAAGCGTGGAGTAAGCGAGGACCTTCTTGATGTCGCTTTGCACGATCGCGCAGAGCGCGGCGTAAAGCGCGGTCACGGTGCCGACCCACATGATGACATTGAGAGCGTCGGGCACCATCAGCGCGTTGATGCGGCACAACATGTAGATACCGGCGGCGACCATCGTCGCGGCGTGGATGAGCGCGGAGACGGGCGTCGGGCCTTCCATCGCGTCGGGAAGCCAGACCTGCAACGGCATCTGCGCGGATTTGCCGACGGCGCCGCAGAAGAGAAGCAGCGGGATCGCGGTGCTCGCGATGGCGTTGCCCTGGGAGAGCTCGGTCAGGTTGACCGTGCCGTTGACCCAATAACACATGATGATGCCGAGCAGGAAACCGAAGTCGCCGACACGATTGACGATGAAGGCCTTCTTCGCGGCGGCGCTGGCGGACGGGCGATCATACCAGTGGCCGATGAGCGCGTAGGAGCTGTAACCGACGAGCTCCCAAAAGATGAACATCATGAAAAGATTATCGGCGAGCGTGATGCCGATCATTGAAAACATGAAGATCGAGAGCCCGCCGAAGTAGCGGGCCTTCGACGGATCGTCGCGCAGGTAGCCGAGCGAAAAGACATGCACGCAGAGCCCGACGATGCCGACGATCACGAGCATGAGCGCAGCGAGGTCGTCGAACTTGATGCCGAGCGAGAGCGAAAACTCGCCGAGCCGCAGCCATTCGAGGGAGGTTTCGAAACGCTCGTTGCTCAACGCGAGATGGATCGAAAACGCCGCGACGATCGTCGCGGCGATCACCGAAAGCGTGGCGGCGGCATTGTGCGCGCGGCGCAGAAAAAGCGCGATGAGCGCGGCCGACGCGAGCGGCAGCAAAAGTGCGATGATGGCGTGCTGAAGCATCGTCATGACTGAAATAGGTAGGGCGAGGCGTCCCCGCCGAGCCGTTGCCGGCGGTCGAGAGTCAAACGCGGCTCACCGAGGACGGTTCGCCCTACCCTCGATCCGTGTTTATCCGTGTTCATCCGTGGTTTCAGTTCTTCAGCGTGTTGAGCTGATCGACTTCGATCGTCTGGCGCTTGCGGAACAGCGCGACAATGATGGCGAGACCGACCGCGACTTCGGCGGCGGCGACGGTGAGGATGAAGAACACGAAGACGTTGCCGTCGTTGGTGCCGTTGAAACGCGAGAACGCGACGAGCGCGAGGGTCGAGGCGACGAGCATGAGCTCGAGGCCCATGAAGATCACGAGCGTGTTGCGCCGGATGAGCACGCCGAGGAAGCCGATCGCGAAGAGCAGCGCGCTGAGCACGAGGTAGGTGTTGAGCGAAGCGGCGATCATTTGGCGGCCTCCGTCTCGAACCGTTTACTGAGCACGATCACGCCGAGCATGGCGATCAGGAGGAGGAAACCCATGATCTGCACCGGCAGCAGATACGTCGTGAAAAGTTGATACGCGTAGCCCTTGAGCGACGCGCCGACGGGTTCGGCGGTCGTGACCGCGGTGGCGAGCTCAGGCTGCTTGTAGAAGTAGAGCACGCCGACGGCGAGCAGGGCTGCGGCGATGGAGCCGGCGATAATCGTCATGCGCGGGAAACGGCGGGCCGCGGCTTCCCTCACATTGAGCAGCATGATGATGAATAGAAACAGCGCGGCGACAGCGCCCGCGTAAACCAGGATGAGGATGAACGCGAGGAGGTAGGCGTCGAGCATCACGAACAGGCCGGCGACGCCGACGAGCGACAGCATGAAGCACATCGCGGCGTTGACGGCGTTTTTGTTCAGCACCGTGCCGACGGCGGCAATGACCGTCAGAAGGGCGAAGAGGTTGAACATCAATGTGGCCATGAGGCAGAGATCGGTGCAGCTACTCGCAACCTGTCATTCTGAGCGAAGCGAAGAATCCAGTGAGCGCTTCGAAGCCGCCGGAGACAACGAGCGTCCAAGTGGATTCTTCGCTGCGCTCAGAATGACAATCGAGAAGAGAGACATGGGAAGCACGGCTCAGTGGTGATGTTGCGACGCGGCGGCCTGTTCGGCGGCCTTCTTCTTGTCCCACTTGAAATGCTGGTCGGGCAGCGTGCCGCCGAGTTCGTAGAGGCGCTGCTTGTTGTTCACCATCTCGGCCCGCGTGTATCCGGTCATCGTATACTGCTGCTGGAGGAAGATCGCTTCCTCGGGGCAGACTTCCTGGCACATGCCGCAGTAGATGCAGCGCAGCATGTCGATTTCGAATTCGCGCGGGGCTTTCTCGACGTGCGAAGTCGGCGCGGCGGGATCGATCTCGCCCGGCGTGATGCGGATGGCTTTCGGCGGGCAGACGAATTCGCAGAGTTGGCAGGAGACGCATTTCTCGCGTCCGTTGGGATCCTTCACGAGCGTGGGCACGCCGCGATAGCCGGAAGGAATCTCCGGGCGCTGTTCGGGATACTCGAGCGTCTGCTTTTTGCGGACGAGGTGCTTGAACGTGGTTTTCAGGCCGGCCGCGATCTGCGGCAGGTAAGTGCGCTCGGCGAAGGTGAGCGGTTTGCGTTCGAGAGGGACGACGGCCATGAGCGAGAAGAGGTTGGATCAGCCCGCGAAACACGCGAACAGCCGCGAAAAGCGAGCGAAGCTGTTGGAGAATTTGGCGTTCATTGGCGTGTTTCGCGGGCGGTTATTTCTGAATGAACGCGATCGCGATCGCGTAGAAGAGGAGGTTCGCGATGGAGAGCGGGAGGAGCTTTTGCCAGCCGAGCTTCATCACCTGATCGTAACGGAAACGCGGCACGGTCCAGCGCACCCACATGAAGAAGAAGATCATCGCGAGCGTCTTGAAGAGGAAGATCGCGATCGAAAGCAGGCCCGTGAGCAGCGCGTTGTCCGTGATGCCCAGCAGATTGGTGACCGTGATGAGCGGCACCCACGGCAATGGATTCCAACCGCCGCCAAACATCAGGAGGAACACGGCGGAGCCGACGATCATGTGCGAGTATTCGGCCACGAAGAAGAGGCCCCATTTGAACGCGCCGTATTCGGTATGGAAGCTGCCGACAAGGTCGGCTTCCGACTCAACGGTGTCGAACGGCTGGCGGTTGGTTTCGGCAAAGAGCGCGGTGAGGAAGATGAACGCCGAGACCGGCATGATGAAGATGAACCACATGCCGCCGAGGAAGCCGGGCTGGCTTTGGAACTCGACGATCCGAGAGAAGCCGAGCGTCGCGTCCTGGCCGGGAGCGTTGATCCAGAGGAAAACCGGCAGCACGGACAGCGTCATCGAAAGCTCGTAGGAGATGAGCTGCGCCGTGGCGCGCACGGATCCAAGAAACGGATACTTCGAATTCGAGGCCCAGCCGGCGAGGATCAGCGAATAAACGCTGAGCGAACTGACGGCGAAAACGGCGAGGATGCCTACGTCGACCGGCGCGAGGCCGAGCGGGATCATGCGGCCGAGCGCATCGAAATAGGCGCCAAACGGAACCACCGTGACCGTCGTGAGCGCCGGGATCATCGCAAGCAGCGGAGCCGCGATGAAGTAGAACTTGTTCACGTGATCCGGCAGAGAGTCTTCCTTGAAGAGCATTTTGCCGCCGTCGGCCATGACGTGGAAGATGCCAAGCCGTTGGAGGAAGCGGCCGAGGAACGGAATCCATGCGACCCACGGCACGACGGCACGATTGGGACCGGGACGATCCTGCACCCACGCGGCGACTTTGCGTTCGGCCATCGAGCAGGCGCCCGCGATCGGGAAGATCACGAGAATCACCGCGAGACCCTTGAGCAGGCCTTGGACGATCGGCGGGAGGTTGAAGTAGAGGTCAGCCAGCATGGCGGAAGATCAGAGAGTAGCGGAAGCCGAGAGGCTTTCGTTCCGTTGGGCGAAAAGCTCACGCTTTCCGCTACGACGATGAAAGGAGAAGCTCATGTCGTGGTGCCCGCGGGCGGGCGCGGCGGGGGGACGGCGTTGTCCGCCGGCGGCTGCGGCGCGGCCGGTTTGTAGTGCAGCGTTTCGCCTTCGATGAAGGGAAGGCCGGCGTAAGGGGTCGGATCGAGCAACAGGCCCGTCTCGGGAATGTTCGCGAACGACATCGTGCCGAGCGCGGGGACTTCGGCCGCAACCAGCTTCCAGACACCGTTGATGTCGGTCGCAACGGCCGCGGTGTTTGTCGCAGCGGCGACGAGTTTCGCAACGACGACGAGATCGTCGTGCGTGCCGGCGGGCCCCGGGATGGCCTTGTGAAATCTCTGAATGCGGAACTGCTGGTTAACGAACGTGCCGTTCTTTTCGAAAACCGTGAGCGTGGGAATCACCACGCGCGCGACGGCCGAAGTGGCGTTCGCATGCGTGCCCAGGTAAACGACGGCCACTTTCGCGAGTTGCTCGGCGGTGAGGCCGGCGGCGGCGAGGTCTTCGTTGATCGCAACGACGACCTTGATCTTGCCGGCGTCGATCGCACTCGCGAGCGAGGTGAGTTTCGCGGCCGGCAATTCCTTGATGAGTCCGGTGACGAGCGCGCCGCGGACGTTCGGGTTGCGATCGGCGGAGATAAGAAGGCCGTCGCCCTCGCCCACCCGGCTGACGAGGTGCGTGGAAGCATTGAGCGCGGTCGCGAGTTTCTTCGTGAGGAATTGCTCCTCGACCGAACTGCGGCCAGAGCCGACGACGGCGATCGCGCCGGCGTGGGCTTTGAAGAGTTCGGCCGCCGCGTTCACGGCCGTGTCGATCGTGCTGTCGGTGCCGTTGACCTTCGAGACGGTAAGGCGGTCGGGCGCCTGGACCTGCTTGTAGAGGATGCGACCGCTGTCGGCCATCCACTCGTCGTTCACCTCGAAATTGCGGCGGGGCGTGATGCGGTAAATCACGCCCTCGCGCGACCAGATGATCGTATTCGCGCCGACACTACTTTCGGTATCGATGCTGTTCGTCTGCTTGAGGAACCAGACGCGCATCTTGAAACGGAAGTCCGTCGAAGTGAGCGCGCCGACGGGGCAAAGATCGACGGTGTTGAGCGAGTAATTGTTGGTGAGCTGTTTCCCGGGGAAACAAGTGAGCGTCGAATAGCTGCCGCGGTCGATGAAGCCGAGCACGTCGTCCTTCGCGACCTCCTTGCAGAAGCGGATGCAACGCGAGCAGAGGATGCAGCGCTCGTCGTCGAGCGTGACGCGCGGGCCGAGCTGCGTGCGCTTCGGCTTCACGTTTTTCGGCTCGATGTAGCGCGAATAGCCGCGGCCGTAGCCGGTCGCCTGTTCCTGGAGTTTGCACTCGCCGGCCTGGTCGCAGATCGGGCAGTCGAGCGGGTGATTGATGAGGAGGAACTCCATCACGCCCTCGCGGCAGTCCTTCACGAGTTGCGAGGTGGTGCGGATGTGCAGGCCGGGCGTGGCGTTGGTGCCGCAGCCGATCTGCGGGCGCGGCATCCAGTTGATCTTCTGCTTGCCGCTCGTGGGATCGATGATCGGCGCCTTCGTCGCGGGATCGACGGCGGGCAGGCCCATTTCGATCAGGCACATGCGGCAATTGCCCACGATCGAGAGCTTCGGGTGGTAGCAATAATGCGGCACGTCGACACCGACGAGACGCGCGGCCTCGATGACGTTCGTGCCTTTCGGCACGGCGACTTCCTTGCCGTCAATGTTGACGGTGACGAGGTCGGGTTTGGGCGAAGCGATCATCTGGAAGTGAAGTTTTGTGGCCCGCGAATCACGCGAAAGGGCGCGAAAAGATCAGAATTTGGGTTCGTGTGTTTAGCGTGTTTAGCGGGCGGTCAGACCAGTTCGAGCGCGTTGCCGGACTTGGGCGCTTGTTTGGTTTGGTGGTAGTTTTTGAATTCGTCGCCGAACTTCGCGATGAAGCTCTGCGTGGGCCACGAGCACGCCTCGCCGAAGGCGCAGATCGTGCGGCCAGGGATTTGATCGGCGACGCTCTTAAGCAGCGCGGCATCTTCCTCGCGCGCATTGCCGTGGACCATGCGGGTGGTGATGCGCTTCATCCAGAGCGAGCCTTCGCGACACGGCGTGCATTGGCCGCAGCTTTCGTGGGAGTAGAACGCGTTGATGTTGGCGAGCGCTTCGACCATGTTGACGGAGTCGTCCATCACGATCACGCCACCGGAACCGCCCATCGTGCCGACCATCGCGAGCGAATCGAAATCCATCGGAACGTCTTCGACGCCCCAATCGTAATCGACCATGTCGGCGCCGACCTTGCGCTTGCCTTTGTAGCGTTCGCCAAAACGCATGATTTTCGCGGAGGAGCCGCCGGGAATCACCGCTTTGAACGTGCGCCCGGGCAGCGGACCGCCGCAGACATCATAAAGCAGCTGGCCCATCGTGATCTTGCCGGTCTCGAATTCGTAATAGCCGGGCCGCTGCACGTGTCCGCTCACGCAGAAAATACGCGTGCCGGTGTTGTTGGGTGTTCCAATTTTCGAATACGCCTCGCTGCCCAGTTCGACGATGTGCTTCACATGACAGAGCGTCTCGACGTTGTTCACGATCGTCGGGCACTGGTAGAGGCCGAGAACGGCCGGAAAATACGGGGGCTTGATGCGCGGGTTGGCGCGCTTGCCTTCGAGCGATTCGATCAAACCGGTTTCCTCGCCGCAGATGTAAGCGCCCGCGCCGCGGTGGACGAAGATGTCGCAAGAGTAGCCCGTGCCGAGAATGTTTTGGCCGACGAAATTATGGTCGCGGGCCTCTTGAATGGCGCGTTCGAGAATGCGCGCGCCGTGCGGCATTTCGCCGCGGATGTAGATGTAGGCCTGCTTCACGTTGTTCGCGAAACACGAGATCATCGTGCCCTCGATCAACTGATGCGGATCCTGGTGCATGATGTAGCGATCCTTGAACGTGCCCGGCTCCGATTCGTCGGCGTTGACGATGAGATAGATGGGCTTGCCGCTCTTGCGATCCACGAGGCCCCATTTCACGCCGCACGGGAAACCCGCGCCGCCGCGTCCGCGCAGGCCCGACTTCTTTACTTCGTCGATGATCGATTGCGGCGGAAGCGTGACCGCCTTCTTCAAGATCTCGTAGCCGCCATTGCGCAAGTAGCACGCGATGTCGTTCGTGTAGCCGGGCTCGTCGATGTGACGAAAGATGATGCGGCGTTGTTCGGGAGCGGGCATGTCGAGATTTTCGATTGTCGATTTCGGATTTTCGATTGCTCGGTCAGCGCCGCTTCGCGGCTTCGGCTTTGATTTGATCGCTGAGCTGCTTGGCTTTGGCGGCGTCGACGTTCTCATGGAGGTCGTCGTCGATCAGGACGACGGGCGCGGTGCCGCAGCTCGCGAGGCACTCGACGAACTCGACGGTGACTTCGCCGTCGGGCGAAATTTCGCCGACCTTCGTGTCGAACTGTTTTTCGAATTCTTCGCAGGTCTTGTAGCCGCCGCGCAACGCGCAGGAGAGCGTGCGGCAGACCTTGATGTGGCGGCGGCCGATCGGCTTCTGCCGGAACATCGGATAAAACGTGACGACGTCGTAAACGTTGATCGGCTGGATCTCGAGCTTCGCCGCAACCCACTCGAACGTTTCCGGCGGAATGTAACCGACATCCTCCTGAATCAGGTGCAGCAACGGCAACGTCGCGCTCCGCTTCACGGGGTAATGCGTGATGACCTCGTCGATGCGTTTCAGCGTTTCAGGTTTAAGATTCATCGAGCCGAAAGAAGCCAAACGGTTTGCCCGCGAAACACGCGAACCAACGCGAAAGGAAGAGAGGGAGAATCGGAAGGGTTGGCGTTCATTCGCGTGTTTCGCGGGAGGTCGATATCACCGATCGCACTCGCCCATCACGAAATCGAGCGAACCGAGGATGGTGACCACATCCGAGATCAGGATGCCGGTGCAGATTTTGGGGACGATCGAGAGATTGCAGAACGAAGGTGAGCGAATCTTCAGACGATAGGGCACGCCGCCGCCTTTGCTCACGACGAAGAAGCCGAGAATGCCCTTCGGGTTCTCCGCCTCGAAATACACTTCGCCCGGCGGCATCTGGGGGCCTTCCGTCACGATCATGAAGTTCTGAATCAACTCCTCCATCGAAGAGAGGATTTTGTCCTTCGGCGGAGCGAAGATCTTGCGGGCGTCCTTCGCATACCAATCGCCGCCGGGGAAACTCTTGATGACTTGGCGGATGATCCGAACCGACTGACGCATCTCTTCGCCCCGGACGAGATATCGATCATAGCTGTCGCCTTTCGTGCCGACGGGCACGTCGAACTCATACTGCTCGTAGCCGGAGTAAGGTTTGTCCTTGCGGAGATCGATCGTAACCCCGCTGCCGCGCGCGTTCGGCCCCGTGATCCCGTAGGCGATCGCGTCTTCCTTCGTGATCACGCCCACGCCCACGGTGCGATCGGTGAAGATCTTGTTGCGCGTCAGGAGCGCGAGGATCTCCTCGAGCGCGGGGAGAAACTGATCGCAGAACTTGGACACGCCATCGAGCCAGCCGTTGGGGATGTCGCGCGTGACGCCGCCGATCCGCGTGTAACTCGTGGTGAAACGCGCGCCCGTGAGCTCTTCGAACAGACGATACAGGTGCTCGCGCTGGTTGAGCGAAAGCACGAGCACGGTCCACGCACCCACATCGAGGCCGAACGCGCCCAAGCCCATCAAATGCGACGAGATCCGCGCCATCTCCGCGGTGATCACGCGGATCGCCTGGCAACGCGGCGGAACCGTGAGGCCCGCCAGCTTCTCGACCGCGATGGCGTAGGCCATGTTGTTGGCCAACGGCGCCAGATAATCCAACCGGTCCGTGTAAGGCACGAACTGGTTGTAAGTCATGTTCTCGGCGATCTTCTCGTCGCCGCGATGCAGGTATCCAATAATTGGATCCGCTTTCGTCAGGATCTCGCCATCGAGCTCCATTTGGATGCGCAACACGCCGTGGGTCGACGGGTGCGACGGGCCCATCGAGAGCGACATCTTTTCGCCGACGGCATCCCGGTCGGGCAGCGCCGGGGAGCCGCCACCAGCTTGTTGGGCAGTGGCGATGCGGGCGGCGGATTCGGAAACGTTGAGTTCGGTGGCCATGTTAGCGCTCAGCTCTCGGCAGCGGGATCATTCCTGCGGTTTCTCCACGCGTTCGTTCCAGCTTTCGTCCTTCGCGCGGGGCTCGGCTTCCGTGAGATTGATCTCACCTGGCGAAGCGACAAACGGTCCGCCCATCATCGGAGCGGGAATCACCGGCGTGTTCGTAGCCTCGAAGATTTCCGGATCAGGCAACGGCGTCTCAACCCCCGCGAGCGGAAACTCCTTGCGCAAAGGCCAGCCGGGATAGCCGTCCCACATCAGGATGCGGCGCAGGTCCGGGTGGCCTACGAATTTGATCCCGAACATGTCGTAACACTCGCGCTCATGCCAGTTGGCGCCGGGCCACAAGCTCACGACGCTCGGCACCGAAGGTTCGACATCGTCGAGACAGTCCGACGCGACGCGCACGTATTCGCCGCGGCCCGTGGAATAAACATGATACATCACCGTGAAGCGCGGCGACACGCTCTCGCTCCAGTCGACCGCAGTGACGTCAGCGAGATGGTCGAAGCCCAAGGTATCGCGCAACATCGCCAGCACGGCAACGAGGTCGGCTTGCGGAACGTTGATCGCGGGATGATCGCTGCTGGTGCGATCGGTCACCTGCGGAAAACGCCCCTTGATCTGGGTAACGGCGTCGACGACAGCGGTCATGGCGCGAATGAGCGGGGAGTCGATCGCGGCGAGTGAAGCGCGGCACCAGCCCTGAAGGCGGCTCCCACGCGGCGCGCCCAAACGGACGCCTTGAACTCTGGACTCTCGACTGTTGGCTGCATGGTCACGCTGAAGCTTTGAAAAGTTCTTTCGCCGCAGGCTGGCTGCGAATCTTCGCCTGCAACTTGATGATCGCGTCGATGATCGCCTCCGGACGCGGCGGGCAGCCGCTGATATAAACATCCACCGGCAAGATCCGGTCGACGCCCTGCATGTGCGCGTAACTGCGATACATTCCGCCCGAGCTCGCGCACGCGCCCATCGCGATCACCCATTTCGGCGCCATCATCTGGTCATAGATGCGGCGGACCTGCGGAGCCATCTTGTAGGTCACGCTTCCCGCGACGATCATGCAGTCCGATTGCCGCGGTGAGAAACGCATCACCTCGGCGCCGAACCGGGAAATGTCGAAGCGGCCGTTGCCCACCGCCATCAACTCGATCGCGCAACACGCCAGACCCATCGGCATCGGCCAGATCGAGTTCGTTCGGATCCAATTCACCACGGCATCCGCCTTCGAGACGATAATGCCTCCCTCGATTTGGCTCTGGTAGGCGAGTTCTGTGTTGGACGAGACCATCGGGTAAACGGATGTGAAAAGAGAAAATCCCCCGAAGGGTTGTTTGGCCGCCCCCCCCGCGCAAGACGGTTTTGGAAAAAGTTGTCCCGCTCACAATCGCTATCTTGCGGCGACAATTCACCTTCGGGAATTTCCCGACCGCACCCCGCATTCTCAAGTGAGCACACCGATCCCCTTTTACGCGGCAGAGACGCGGTTAAAACCACCTTCGCTCCCCGCTTTGGGAGATCCCCCGCCCCACCCTTCGCAAACTCGCATTCCACCATGGATGCCTTTCCGCTCCGCTTCCTCGCGACCTGCCTCTGGCTCGTCGCTCTAACCAGCAGCGCCTCGACGTCCTCCACGCCGGAATTATCGGTCGAGCCCTTCGATTCGTCGGGAATCTATGAATTAGGCGAGAAAGTCGGCTGGACTCTCGCGTTGTCCGCGCCCGCCTCCTCCGGCGCGCCTGCATTCACGTTCACGATCAAAAAGAACAACTTCGACGTGATCGCCGCAGGTCCGCTCGTCTTCACGAACGGTCGCGCAAGCATCGAAACCCGACTCGACGATCCCGCTCTCCTCTACGTCGAAGTTCAGCCCGCCGGCTCGACCCCTACCAAAGACAGAGCCGAAACTCCCGGCCGACTCGTGTTAGGCGCCGCGGTGGCTCCCGGAAGCATCAGGCCCGTCGAACCCACCCCCGACGACTTCGACGAGTTCTGGCGCTCAAAGATCGCCCTGCTGCACGAGATTCCCGCCAACCCCGTCGTGAGCCCCGGCGACAGCGAGGTCGAAGGCGTCGACTACGCGACTCTGACGCTCGACAACATCGACGGCGCGCAAGTCTACGGCCAACTCGCCAGGCCCGCGAACGGCGAGAAATTTCCCGCGATGCTGCTCCTGCAATGGGCGGGTGGTCCCTATCCTCTTCAAAAGTCCTGGGTCACCGACCGCGCCGCCGACGGCTGGCTCGTGCTCAACATCGAACCGCACGACGTGCCCGGCGACATGCCGAAGGAATTCTACGCCGCGCTTCCGGCCCTGATCCGGCGTTACAACACGATCTACGACGACGACCGCGATCGGAACTACTTCCTTCAAATGTATCTCGGCGCGTATCGAGCGGCGGACTACCTGACCAGCCGGCCCGATTGGAACGGCGAAATTTTCCTCGTCACGGGCACAAGCATGGGCGGACAGCAAAGCCTCGCGTTGTGCGGCCTTCATCCAAAACCGACGCATATGATCGTCCACGTGCCCGCCGGCGCCGAAGCAAACGGCAATCTTTTCGGTCGCACCGCCGGATATCCAAATTGGGCCAGCCAAAACTCACGCGTCGCCGCCACCGCGCGTTACTTCGACACGGTAAATTTCGCCGCCCGCATCCGCGCGAAGTCCCTCGTGTCGATGGGTTTTTTGGATACAGTTTGCCCGCCCGTCGGCATCTGGGCCGC
The DNA here is from genome assembly GCA_023391285.1 of Verrucomicrobiota bacterium. Lineage (GTDB taxonomy): Bacteria > Verrucomicrobiota > Verrucomicrobiia > Opitutales > Opitutaceae > Opitutus. The sequence continues at coordinate 44,838 of JAEWBF010000045.1, read as the reverse complement.
CTTCAATCAAATCCCCGCCGCCAAAGAAGCCGTGCCGCTTCCTCTCGCTGCGCACAACCATCAGGCAACGGCAGAACAACAACGCGCTTTCACCGACCGCGATGAAGCCTGGCGCGCCGCACTGGTCCGCGGCGAAGAGCCGCAGCTTCTCGCTCTGACCGCGTCCGCCGTGGCCACGAACTAGCCTCGCGATTTTTCGTTCACGCGCGCTCGGCACACGCAAGTGCCGCCGCATCCGTTGTCTTCGTCGCCCCACTCGTATTGGGATGGCGAGCGCGCGCGTTTTGCGTCATCCTCCGCGGCATACAGCTAATGAAGCCTCGGACCACCCAAGCTGACGTCGCGCGCAAGGCCGGCGTCCATGTCACCACCGTCTCACTCGCCCTTCGCAACAGTCCGCGCCTCCCTCTCGAAACTCGAAAAAAACTCCAAGACCTCGCCCTCGAGCTCGGCTATCGACCCGATCCCGACCTCAGCGCGCTCGTCGCTTACCGCAAAAGCATTCGGCGCACCAAACAGGTTACCACGCTCGCTTACGTGACGTGTGCCGGCGGCCGCTGGGACTGGAAAAACGCGCCCGCGCACGCCGACTTCTTCCGCGGCGCCTCCTCCCGCGCTCCGCAACTCGGCTACCAGCTCGAACATTTCTGGCTCGGCGAGCCCGGCCTCACGCCGCGCCGGCTGAGCGACATCCTTTTTTCGCGCGGCATCTCCGGCATCGTATTCGCCTCCCACTGGGCCTGTGATCGCAACCTTCACGAGATGGATTGGTCCCGCTTCGCCGCCGTCGCGATCGATCCGATCCAACAACTTCCCACGCTGCACACCGTCACCAACGATCAGCGGCTCATCATCCAAACCGCCGTCCGCCGCGTGCGCGCCGCCGGTTACCGCCGCATCGGTTTTGTCATCCCGCACTGGTGGGCGGAAATCGGCAATCTCGCCTGGTCCGCCGGCTTCTTGGCCGAACAACTGAAATTCTCCGCGGACGAACGCATCCCGATCCTGTTCTACGGCATCGAAGGCATCGCCCGCACCCACTCCGATCTCACCGTGACTGCACCCGAGGCGGAGTTCGCAAAGTGGTTCGCTCAACATCGGCCCGAGGTCATCCTCAGTTACTCTCCTTTCGTCCTTCCGCGTTTGGAAGCGATGGGGCTGCAGGTTCCACGCGACGTCGCCTTCGTCGACATCTTCCTCGAAAACGCCACCGGCACCGTCGCCGGCATCCGCCAGAACTGCGCACGGGTCGGCGAACTCGCCATCGAGGTGCTCGCGAGTCATCTCCAGCAGCACACGTTGGGTCTTCCCTCGTTGCACACCACGACGCTGGTTGACGGCACCTGGTGCGACGGCGCCTCGCTTCCCGCGAAAACCTGAACGTTTTTCGCTGCAACTTCCCGTCTGCGCGCAAGAGTCGGCCCATGCGTTCCGCCCTGCGCGTGCCGCCCCGCCTCGTCCTCCTTCTCGTTTGCGCCAGCGTTCTCGCCGCCACGGGTAGCTGTCGCCGCCCGCCAGCCACGGCGGAAACCGGCAACACCCCCGCTCGCCGCGCCGCGCCCGCCTCCGCGCTCGATCTTCTCACGCCGCAAGAAATCGGTGCGCCCTTCACGCGCCCGCCGTGGATCGCCCACGTCGTTCCGGTCGATCTCGACCGCGACGGCCTGCTCGACGTCCTCGCGTCCGAAGCGCAGGACAACCAAATCCTCTGGATCCGCCAATCTTCCCGCGGCGTATTCGAAGAAAAGATACTCGCCGAAAACCTTCGCGCTCCGGTGCACTCCGAAGCCGTCGACATCGACGGCGACGGCGACCTCGATGTCGTCGTCGCCAGCATGGCGGTGGTTTTTCCGCACAACGATCGCGTGGGCACCGTTTTCGTGCTCGAAAACGACGGCGCGCAGAACTTCACCACGCGCACCATCCTCGAAAACACCTCTCGCGTCGTCGACGTCCAGCCCGCCGATCTCAATGGCGACGGCCAGCTCGACCTCGTTCTCGCCCAGTTCGGCTACGACCAAGGCGAGGTCTCCTGGCTCGAGCGCACCGGGCCCTGGCAATTTCGCCGTCACGTGCTCCTCGAGCTCTCCGGTGCGATCAACGTCTGCGTCGCCGACTTCAACGGCGACGGTCGCCCCGACATCGCCGCGCTCATTTCGCAGCAATGGGAAGAGGTTTACTATTTCCAAAACGAAGGCGGCGGTCGCTTCACCTCGCGCCGCATTTGGGGCTCCACCAACGAAGATTACGGCAGCAGCGGGCTTTCGGTCGGCGACCTCAATCGCGATGGCCGGCCCGACCTGGTGTTTTCCAACGGCGACGGTTTCGGCCCCGCCGCCACGCCCGGTCCGCGTCCGTGGCACGGTCTGCAATGGTTCGAGAACATGGGCGACGGCAACTTTCGTCATCGCCGCATCGGCCCGCTGCCCGGCGCCTACAGCCCGATCGTCATCGATCTGGACGGCGACGGCCATTCCGACGTCGTCGCGTCCGCGGCGTATTCAGATTGGAACAACAAGAATCGAAACGTGATTTCGCTGATGTGGTTCAAAAACGATGGGCGCACGAACTTCGAACCGCACGTTCTCGCCCGCGCTCCCAAGGATCTGATCACGCTCGCCGCCGGCGATTTCGACGGCAACGGCCGCCCCGCGCTCGTGACCGGCGGTTTCTACATCTATCCTCCTTTCGACAATATGGGCCGGATCACGCTCTGGCGCCTCAACCAGTAACGCGCCGCACCGACTCGCTCCCGTTCGTCTCTCATGCCTCGGAAACTTCTTTTCGCCCTTATCGCCTTCGTCGTGCTCGCCGCCGGTGCGGCGTGGTGGTGGCACTCCACGAGTTCGCGCTTGGAAACGGTGGTCGCGGCGCTCCCAGCACAACCCGACCTTTCCGACGCCGTTCCCGTTCTGCGCGAGGTCATCAGCGACGCCGAGAAACGCGCCCGCCAACGTGGCACAGCGCGCGACGGCCTCGTCGAACTTTCGCGCGTGTATCACGCCAACGGTTACCTCGACGAGGCTATGGCGTGTTACCGCGGCCTTGCGCAGCTCGAACCTTCCGAACCGCGCTGGCCGCATCTTCACGCCACGATTCTCGCCGGCTTCGGCGAGATCGATCCCGCGATCGAGCTCTGGCAACGGGTCGTGTCGCTCGCGCCCGACTACACGCCCGCCGCGCTGCGCCTCGGCGACAGTCTGCTCAAAGCCACGCGCACCGAAGAAGCGGTCGCCACGTATCGCGCCGTGCTGGAGCGCAATCCCGCCGAACCTTACGCCCTCTTCGGCCTCGCGCGCATCGACTACGAAGCAGGTCGAGACCGCGCTGCCCTCGAGCGCATCGAACGCGTCGTTCAGCTCAGCAATTTCCAACTCGGCTACGATCTCATCGTAAACCTCTACGAACGCCTCGGTCAGCGCGAACGCGCCGACGCGATCCGCGGGACCTACAAGGCGTCGGGCGCCCACCGCGATCCGCCCGATCCGTGGCAAGACGGTTTGATCGATACTTGTTACGATCCGTATCGTCTCGCGCTCGCCGCCGGCGTGTCCGACCGCAACGGCGACCCCGAAACCGCTCAACGCCTTCTCCAACGATCGCTCGAAATCGACCCCAAGGACGTTTCTACCCGATTCCAACTCGGCACGCTCGCCGCGCGCCAGGGCGATGTCCGCACCGCGCGCGAACAACTCGAACGTTGCACCGTCCTCGACCCGGCTTTCGCCGATCCGTGGGCGCACCTCTCCGCCTTGCACGAGCGCCTGGGCGATCAAGTCGCCGCCGAGCGCACGCTCGCCGCCGGCCTCCGCAACTGCCCGCAGTCGCCCGGTCTCCACCTCATGCGAGCGCGTCGCCTCAAGACGGCCGGTCGTATCGACGAAGCGATCAACGAGTATAACCTCTCGATCCGCTATCGCCCCAACGAGCCCGACGCCTACATAGAACTCGGCAACGCCCTCATCTCCGCCGGCCGCGAAGCCGAAGGCATCCAACAAATGCGCCTCGCGCTCGAGACGGATCCCGCGCACCCGGTTCTCTTGATGGTGCTCGCCTTGCACACGATTTCCCAAGGCGACGAAGCCGAAGCCCGCACGTGGATGGCTCGGGTCGCCAATCAGCCCCGCATCCCCCGGGAACATGCCGCGCGACTGAACCAGAGCTTTCGTGAGAAATTCGGCAAACCCTGGCGCCCGTGAGCGCGAGCCCACACGCGCAACTCAGCGGCTCGCGTGATGATGATGGTGATGCCCTCCGGCGGAACCGCTCGGCGAAGCCGGCCACTCGAATTTTGCCGAGGCGACAGCGCGCGGCTCGGTTGAGCCTTCCGTGATCACATAGCGGCGATCCATCGCGAGCCCTTCGATCGTCTGCGTCTTGCCGGTTTTCGGCCAAACGACCTCCACGCGCACGACACGGTCCGCTCGTCCCAAGCCGACCTGCACTTCCAGCGGCGAAGCGCCAAAGCTGCCGCCTGATGTGACGACACGATGAACCGCCTGCTCGCGCCCGCCGTTCGTCACGACGACTTTCACCCGCGCGCCGATCGCCACGCGATTGGACTCCACCCCCTCGAGATTGAGCTTCAACCAATGATTGCCGTGCCCGGGATTGGCGAAGAGTTGGTTCCAATAACGGTCACCCGACATCGCACCTCCAACGACCGAGTAAATGTCCTGCGTGCCATCGTTGTTCAGGTCGCCGAAGGCGATCCCATGTCCCTTCTGCAACTGCCCAAAACCTCCCGAGGTGGTGACATCCTGAAACTTCCCGGCGCCGGCATTTCGGAACATCCGGTTGGGGATCAACGTGCCCAACGAGGGATCGCCCGTGCCCACATAGAAGTCGAGCCAGCCATCGTTGTCCAAATCACCAAAATTCGCTCCCATCGCATGCAAGATGCGAGGAAGACCCGCGGCGGAGGTGACATCGCTGAAAGTGCCGTCGCCATTATTTCGATACAGCCGTGGAGCCTCGGCTTTGGTTGGAATGCCCAGATAATCCGCCGCGATGTCGCCGGCATTCCGGATTGAGTAACCCGTCACGAAGAGGTCGAGCCAGCCGTCGTTGTCGAAATCGAAAAACCAGCAGGGGAAACTCTTGAGTGGCTGCTCCACGCCCGCGCTGGCCGCCACGTTCGTGAAACGATGGGGCGCCGTCGCCGCTCCGTTCGGAGCGACTGGACCTTCGTTCCGCAAAAGGCGATTCGGCCCGACCAACGACGAGATGTAGAGATCGGGACGGCCGTCGTTGTTGTAGTCCCCTGCCGTCACTCCCTTCACCCAGTCGACCACCGCGAGGCCATTTTCTGCCGCACACTCGGTGAAGGTGCCGTCGCCATTGTTTCGATACAACTCGCACGGCGCCGTGACTCCGGAATCCGGCACCGTCTCGTTCCCAATGAAAATATCCAGCCAGCCATCGGCATTGTAATCGAACCACACGGCCGTCTGCGTCGAATGGAAGCTGAGCAGCCCCGCTTCTTCCGTGACATCGGTGAACGTGTTGTCGCCGTTGTTGCGCAGGAGCGAATTGGGGTGCTTCCCGTCCTTCCCCAGCCAGCCGCCGCGCAACACCAGCACATCGGGGAGGCCGTCGTTGTCGTAGTCGCCCTGCACGATGTTCAGTCCGCCGACGAGACCCGTCAGCCCGGCGGAATCGGTCAGCTCCACGAACGATCCGTCTCCTTGGCTGCGAAAGAACCGCAACGGACTCTGCAACCCCGACGCAGAGGTCATCAGGTCGAGGAAGCCGTCACGATCGAAGTCTTCCATCACCACGCCGCCCGACATGTCTTCGACCGCAACCCCCAGCATTCCCGCCACATCGTAGAAGCGCTTGATATCGTGGTCGGACGCGAAGGCCGACGGTGGGATCAACCAATCTCTCGGCACCCGATGCGGATACTCGCCCAAGGTCATGTAAGCGATGTTCAGCAGCCACGCGCTATACGGCGAAGGCTTGATCTCCAACACGTCGTTCAACACTTCGATCGCAGCCCTCGACCCGCGCTGCGAACGATGCACGCCACCCCCTTGAATCGGCAGGAGGCAGGAATCCTGATTATGGTTTTCCAAACAATTCTCCTGCTCGCCGAGCCGCAGGTATGCCAGCGCTTTGAGCTCCAGCAATTGAGCCAGACCTTGAACGCTCGGACTCTCGCTCTGCCGAACCAGCACATCTTCCAGCTTTGCAAGCTCGCGCAACGCCGCCTCCGACTGGCCATCGTTCAACAGCGACAAAGCATAGGAAAAAAGCAGTTCCGCCACTTCCCGGGGCCTGACGTTCAACGCTTCCTCCAACTTCGCCCGATAATAGGCCGCCGCTCTCGCGGCGAAAAACGGAATTTCCACCGGGTCGATCGTTTCCTCCAGCCCGACCAAACGTTCGGCCATCCGCCGATTGCTCTCCGGGCGCGTATCCGTTTCTCGCGACAAACCCGGATAACGAATGTCCGCGCCCCAAGCCGTCGCTCCCGCCGCGAACACCGCCAGGCCGGCGGTGAGAAGCCTCACGCCACCCGCCAGGCGGATGAAGCGAAGGATTTTGGATTCAGCGTTGGAGGTAGCATTGGCATTCGATGAAACAATCACGGCGAGAGTCTCAACTTAGACGAAGGCGGCGCGGAAAAGTCGCGCGTCATCGTCCGCCCGTCCGGCCAGCGGACGAGCAGTCTTCGCGGTGTATTGGCTTCTGGATACCCAAAAAATGCCGCAGCCGTCGATTGGCTGTAGTAGCTGGAGCCCGCCTGCACCTCCTGCAGCTGACGCGTGCCGTCGGCGAGCTCGAGTGTGAGTTGCGCCCCGATCGCCGTCGGGTTGCCCTCAGCGCCCTGCAACTCGACCTTGAACGCGTGCCGCTGGGCGACGCCGCCGTTCCCCCAAGCGATCGTCGTCCCGTTGTTTCGCGTCGTGAGAAAATCCGGCCATCCGTCGCGGTCGAAGTCCAACACAACCAGCGCCTTCGCATCGCCCGGCACCACAAGCCCGCTTCGATGCGACGGCACGGCTTCGAAACCGCCGCGACCATCTCCTCGCAGCAGTTGACTCACGCCTCCCGTGAACGGCCCGATCGCCGGGATCGGCGCAAACGAGTTCTGCACCGCATAGATATCCTGATAACCGTCGCCATCGAAATCACCCGTCACGATTCCTTGCAGCGGCGCGATCTGGGCAATCCTGGGCAGCGGCACGAACCGATAGCGTCCATCGGCCACGCTCAGGAATACGCCGCTTTGGAATTGAGTGGCTTCGTAGCGCTGGGCGCTCGCCAGGCGCTCCGCGCCAACGATTTCCTCGAGCGAAGCCGCGGCATACACGTCGTTCTTCGCAAATTGTCGGGCGATCGTCGGAATCCGCGCACTTAGTTCCGATCGCGAACGAAGCGGACGCAGCCGACCGTCTTCCTCCCGCGCCTCGATTATTTGATGGGCACCTCCGCCGCCAAACCGGCCGTAAAACAAAACCGCCGGTGCAACATAGGGTGTATTCAGCCCAACATTACCCGCAACGAAATCGATCTTCCCGTCGCCATTGAAGTCGCCGCTCGCGAGTGAGGTCCACCACCCGCTCCCCGCGTCGGCGAAACCTGCCTCTTCCGACGTATCGACGAAGCGCGCCCCGCCCTCGTTCCGCCAATACCGCACGCCACCCCACTCCAGCGCGATCACCAGGTCGATCCATCCATCGCCGTCCACATCGCTCCACACTGCCGACGTCACCATCCCGAGATCCTTCAACCCCGGAGCTATCGCATCGGTGACATCCTCAAATCGCCCTTCTCGATTCCGGAGCAATACGCTTCGCGGCGCGGTCGGATAACGCCCCGGCACATTTCGTCCTCCGAGAAATACATCCAAATCGCCATCGCGGTCGAAATCCGCCGCCGCCAACGCGCCGACCGGAACGGGCAAAGCCGGCAATGCATCGGCGGCGACGCTGAAGCCGCCGGCTCCATCGTTTAGATGCAGGACGGGCTGATACGCCGCCGCTCCCGGAGGCCGATTCGCGCCGGCCTTGCTCTGCAGGAGATCGATTCGCCCATCGCCATTCGCATCGAACGCCAGCAAGGGCCCGTCATCGACCTGCGACGGCGCGAAGCTTCGGGAGAGCACGAAACGTTCTCCGCTGCCATGAAACACCCGCGCCGGTTCGGCGCTCGTGCCGCCAAGCACAATGTCGTCCCACCCGTCGCCGTTGAAGTCCGCCACCGCCAGCGCCGGCCCACGACGATCGAATCGCACGGGCAGTAACGGCTGCGAATCCACCTGAAAGCTTTCCTTGGATTCGATCGACAGCCCGCGCGGCTCGCTCTCATCGCGGAACTGCGGCGCCGTCTTCTCTTTTATCGGCTCGCGAGCGGAGGCGGGCGCCGACGCCTCGGTGATCGTGTAGCGCCGATTCGCCGCGAGTTTTTCGAACTCCTGCACCTGTCCGCTCGGCCACTCCACCGTCAATCGCGCGATCTCTTGCTCGCCGCCGAGACCAAAGTGAACCACCGGCTCGCTGCTCGAGAGATAGCCCCGCGCCAACGCGAGTTCTCGCACCTGTTCGCCCGCCTTCGTGACGAGTCGGACTTTGGCTCCCACGCCGAAGGCATTCGACCGCTTGCCGCGCAACACGACCACCACGCGATTTCCCTCCGCGCTGTCGTTGCGCAACACCGTCGGCTGCGCCTCGAAGTTTGCAAAGATCAGATCCAGATCGCCATCGCCGTCCAGATCGCCGAAGGCCGCCCCGAAACTTACGCCCACGTGATCGAGCCCCCACGCCGCTCCTGCTTCCTCGAAGCGGAGGTCACCAAGATTTCGATACGCGAGATTGCGCTCCTTGAACGCCGGCGCCTCCTTCATCAAACGTCTCGAGTCCGCCGGATTCTCCAAGGCCATGATGCGGTCGAGCAGGTCGGCGTTGTGATACTCGCGACTCATGCCATTCGTCACGTGCAGGTCGATCCGTCCGTCGTTATCGAGATCTTCGAACCGCACCGACCACGTCCAATCCGTCGCCGGGAAGCCCGCGAGGATTCCGGCCTCCTGCAGGCGAGCCGTGCCGGTGTTCAACAAGAGCGCGTTCCGCATCAATTGCGGCGCGCCGCTTGCGCCGTCCGGAACGAGCTGCGCGCGAGCGCGCGATCCGGCCATCCCTCGCAAATCCTTTTCCAACGACGTGGCGGCCATGTCGCCGACGAGAAGATCGATCAATCCGTCGTTGTTCACATCGCCGATGTCCGCTCCCATCGAATAATACGCCGTTTGCGGCGCGACCGCGTCGATCACGTTGGCGAAGGTGCCGTCACCGTTGTTTCGATACAAACGATCGGGCACCGCATAGTCGTTGGCCACGTAGAGATCGGGCCAGCCATCGTCATTGAAATCCCACCACGTGACGGAATGCCCCATCGACTCGCCAGCGATTCCCGCTTGCTCCGTCGTCTCCGCGAACCGGCCGTCACCGAGATTTCGATACAATCGGTCCCGTTGCCCGCCCGGGCTTTTCGCCGCATCGAGCAGGCTGGTTTGCACGTAAACATCGAGCCAGCCATCGCGGTCGTAATCGCAGAACGCCGCCATGCCGCTCGCATCCACCAAAGCCAGCCCGCGATCCTGCGCCTGTTCCAGGAAGGTTCCGTTTCCCTGGTTGACGTAGAGCCGGTTCGGCGCGGCGAACCGACAAACATACAGGTCGAGGAACCCGTCGTTGTTGATATCCACAAACGTCGCGCCCTGCGTCCAATTCGGGCGCGCCTGACTCGTCGCATTACCGCTGCCAAAGAGACTACGAAGCGTTCCGCCGATGCCCGTGTCCGGCTCGTCTTCCAGCCCAGCGCGCGCGGTGACGTCCTCGAACTTCCATTGGCCAAGATTCCGAAACAGCCGGCTCGATCCCGTTTTGCTCACCACGAACACATCGGGCCGGCCGTCGTTGTCGTAGTCGCCGATCGCAACCCCGCTGCCCATCGCACCGTAAGCGAGCTCCTGGTAGCGCTCCGCCCACATGCCCGGATCGGCGTAATGATTGATCACGTCGATGCCGGTCTGCTCGCGTGGAAGTTCCGTGAACATCGTGCGACTCGACGCCCGCGACGGTGGAGCCAGCGGCGCTCCAGCCAACGCTGCATTCGCCTGTTCGCTTGCGATCGCGTGCGGCAACGTCAACCCCAGCGCGAGGCAGGCGACGCCCCAGCGCACGCCGCGATCAATGGCCATGCGAGCCGCCGTGCCCATGATGCCCGTGCTGGTGGTGCGATGCGTCGCCGGGTTTCGGCCACGCAAAACCGCGATGTGGAAGTTCCGTCGCGGCCGGGTCGTCCTCGCGGAGCGCATATACCCGGTCTCGTTTCAAATTTTCGAAGACCTGTGTCTTGCCGGTGACCGGCCAGAAGATTTCGACCCGCAAAATCTTCGTCGCTTGCCCCAGACCGATTTCCGGCCCGAGCGGGTTCGAACCGAAGCTGCTGCCGGTGCTGACGACGTGGTGAATCGAACGCTCACCGGCGTCGGTTTGCACGACCACTTTGATCCGCGCGCCGACCGCCATGCGGTTCGATTGCACACCCGTCAGGCGAAGCTTCAGCCAATGATTGTTGTTCCCCGGATTCGCGAAGAGCTGGTTGGGATAATGGTCGCCGGTGTAAACGCCGCCGACGACGGTATAGATGTCCTGCGGTCCGTCATTGTTGATATCGCCGAAACCGACGGCATGGCCTTTCTGCAACTGGCCGAAGCCTCCCGCTGTCGTCACATCCTGGAAGCGCCGCCCGCCGTCGTTTCGAAACATCCGGTTCGGAATGAGCGTGCCGAGATACGGATCGCCCGTGCCGAGATAGAAATCGAGCCAACCATCGTTATCGAGGTCGCCGTAGTTGGAACCCATCGTGTGCACGACTTTGAACAGATTGGACTCCTTCGTGGCATCGGTGAACGTGCCGTCGCCATTGTTTCGATACAAACGCACCCGTTCCGCCCGGGTGGGCCCGCCAATCACGTCGGCGGCGACATCGCCCGCGTTGGCGATGAAGTAGCCGGATACGAAGATATCCAGCCAACCGTCGTTGTTATAGTCGAAGAACCAGCACGGAAAGCTCTGCAGCGGTTCCGCGACGCCGGCGGTAGCCGTGACATCGGTGAAGCGCCAGGGCGCGTTCGGCGAACGGTCCTCGCCGGCCGGCCCGTCGTTGCGCAGCAGCCGATTCGGGAATCCGCGGGAGGAAAGATAAAGATCGGGACGTCCATCGTTATTGAAGTCACCGCTCGCCACGCCTTTGACGAACTCCACAAAGGCCAAACCGTTTTCCGCGGCACACTCGGTGAAGGTGCCGTCTCCATTGTTCCGATACAGCTCGCACGGATGAACCTGGTTGAGCTGCGGAATGGCTTCATTGCCGATGAAAAGGTCGAGCCAGCCGTCGCCATTGAAATCGAACCACGTCGCCGCCTGCGTGGGATGGAAACTCAGCAACCCCGCCTCCTCGGTGACGTCGGTGAAGGTGTTGTCGCCGTTGTTGCGCAGAAGCGAATTGGGATATTGCCCATCATTTCCCTGCCAACCGCCGCGCAGCACGAACACGTCGGGATAACCGTCGTTGTTGTAATCGGTGTGATTGATGTTCAGCCCGCCGGTCAGCCCGGTGAGCCCCGCCGCGTCCGTCAAGTCGGCGAACGTGCCGTCGCCATTGTTGCGGAAGTATCGGATCTGACTGTGCAGACCGGCCGCCGAAACGACGAGGTCGAGGAACCCGTCACGGTCGAAATCCTCGAGCGCTACCCCACCGGCGAGATCGTCGACATCCAAACCGAGTTGCCCCGCGATGTCAGGATATCGCGGCAGGTCGTATTCGGACTCGAACGACTTGGCGGGTATGCGCCACTGCGAGGGCACCTTGTCGGGATATTCTCCAAGCGTCATGTGCGCGATGTTCAGCAACCAAATCGCGTTCGGATTCGGATTGAAATCGAGCCACTCGTGCAGCGTGCGAATCGCGTTGCGGGAGCCTTCGGGCCGAATGTGCACGCCCCCACCGCGGATCGGGAGCAGGCAGGAATCGCCGTTATGGTTGAGCAAGCAATTCTCCTGCTCACCCAGGCGCAGGAACGCCACCGACTTGGTCTCGAGAAATTTCGACGCCAGCTCGAGCGTCGGCGTAACCGCCGGGTTGTTTAGCAGGCGGTCATACTCGTCGAGAACCTGGAGCGCAGCGGGGGTTTGGCCATCGTTCAGCAAGGCGGTCGCAAGCTGCATCGTGAGATCGAGCCGCTCGCGCGGCGTCCGCGCGGCGTCGCGCCGGACGCGATAGATCTCCGCCGCCTTGCCGACCAAATAAGGGTTCACCAGCGCATCGGAAGTATCGGGCAGGCGCGCCAGTCGCTCCACCATCCGACGCGTGCTCTCCGGCTGCGTTTTGGCCAGCGACTCGCCGGCAATACAAACATAGGCGGTGACGAGCGCACAAAGGCCAAGACGGCCGTGGGCTAAAATTCGAAGACCGAAGTTCATCGAGCGGAAATGTTGAGCAGAGACGGAGGCGCGGAAGTAAAGTCGCGCATCGTGGTTGCGCCGGAGGGCCACGTGACCGTGAGCCGGCGCGGCGGATTCGCCTCGGGAAAACCGAAGAATGCGCCCGGCGCGGATTGGCTGTAGTAACCGGATCCCGCCTGCACTTCATGTTGTTGTCGTGTTCCGTCGGCGAGTTCGAGCGCGAGTCGCGCGCCGATCGCGGTTGGATTCCCGGTGGGACCCTGTAACAACACCCGGAACGATCGCCGCCCGCTCACGCCTTGGTTGCGCCAGGCGAGGGTCGTCGAGTCGTTGCGACTCACGAGAAAGTCCGGCCACCCGTCGTCGTCGAGATCGAGCACCACCAGAGCTTTCGCATCGCCCGGCACGACCAATCCGCTTTCGAGCGCCAATACGGGGCGGAATCCTCCGCGTCCATCGCCCCGCAAAAGCTGGCTGAACCCGCCATCGAACCGCCCGATGGAAGGAATAGGCGCGTAGGAATTTTGCACCGCATAGATGTCGGTATGCCCATCGCCATCGAAATCCCCGGTCGCGATCCCTTGCAGAATCGAAATCTGAGCGATGCGCGGCAGCGGCTCGAAACGATAGGTTCCATTTGCCTGGCTCAGGAAAACACCACTGCGCAACTCCGTCGCCTCGTAGCGTTTCGCTTTTGCCAGACGATCGGCCTCGAACATCTCGGGGAGCGTCGCCTTCGCGAAGTCGTTGTTCTTCTGAAACCGGCGGCGAAGCGTCGGAATGACCGCGCTCAGGCTTTTCAACGTGCGCCTCGGGTAAAGTTTGTCGCCCTGATACGACGCTTCGATCAGTTGCGGCGGACCGGATCCAAATTGCCCGTGGAGCAAGACCGCCGGTGCGCGATACGTGGTATTCAACCCGAGATTCCCCGCGACATAGTCGGGCCGGCCATCGCCATTGAAATCGGCGCTGGCGAGCGAGGTCCACCAGCCCGTTCCCACGGCCGCAAAGCCGGCCGGTTCCGAACGATCCTCAAATCCGCGACCTTCGAGGTTCCGCCAGAACCGCACGCCGCCCCACTCCAACGCGAGCACCAAGTCAGGCCAACCGTCCTGATCCACATCGCTCCACAATGCCGAACTCACCAGGCCAACTTCGGCCAGACCTGCTGCGAGCGTGGCAGTGACATCCTCGAAACGCCCGCCGACATTGCGCAGGAGCGCGCTGCGCGGCGCGGTCGGATAGCGCCCCGGAAGCACGCGACCGCCCAAAAACAAATCGAGTTTTCCATCGCGATCGAAATCCGCGGCCACCGCTGCACCCAAGCTGCTCGGCAGCGGCGGAATCGCCTCGGGCGAGGGAGTGAACGAACCGCCGTTGTTCAGATGAAGCAGCGGCTGATATTCGGGCGAGTGCAGGTTTCGGTTTGTGCCCGCACGCGTTTGCAGCAGATCCGCGTCCCCGTCTCCGTCGGCATCGAAGAGAAGCATCGGCCCATCATCCAAAGCAGAAGTGGGCAACGTCCCGGCGCCCGCGAATCTTGCGCCGCCGGTGAGAAGCTGTGCGGGTTGCCGGCCGGTGCCGCCCAGAATCACGTCGTCTTTGCCGTCTGCGTTAAAGTCTCCGACGGCGAGCGCCGGTCCGCGTCGATCGAAACGGGTCGGCAGAAGCGGCTGGCGATCGGGAATAAAGGTTTCCTCGGAACGGAGCGACAAACCGCGCGCGTGGCTTTCGTCCACGAACTGTCTCGTTTCCGCCGGCGGCTGACGCACCGCCGGTTTTTCTCCGCGACCCGCAATCCGCGCAGCTCCGGCCGGCTCCGTGACGGTGTAGTGCCGATCCACGGACAAATCCGTGAACACCTGCTGGTGTCCACTCGGCCAGTCAATGGTCAGTCGATCGATGCGCTGCACATCGCCGAGTCCGAAGTGCAACACGGGCTCGCTGCTGGAAAGATAGCCCCGCCCCACCATCAGCTGCCGCACTTGGATTCCTGCGGACGTCTCGATGCGGGCCACCGCTCCCACCCCAAAGCGATTGGAAGTCGTGCCGCGCAAGGCGACGATCACCCGATGGCCGGTGACGCTGTCGTTGCGCATCACTCCCGCGGGTCCTTCGTAGTTGGAAAACACCAGATCGAGATCGCCGTCGCCGTCGAGATCCCCGAAGGCCGCTCCAAAGCTGACTCCTTTCTGATCGAGTCCCCACGCCTTGCCGACCTCCTCGAAGCGCAAGTCTCCGGAATTTCGATACGCAAGATTCCGTTCGTTCAACACGGGACTGTCTTTCATCACGCGCAACCGCTCGTCGGGATTCTCGCGAAGGATGACCTCGTCGCGGAGATCGACGTTGTTGTATTCCCGCACCATCCCGTTCGTCACGTAGAGGTCGAGCCAGCCGTCGTTGTCGAGATCTTCGAATCTCACCGCCCAGGTCCAATCCGTTGACTCTACCCCGGCCAACGCGCCGGCCTCGAGGAAGCGGTCGAAACCCGTATTGAGAAAGAGCGTGTTGCGCAGGACCTGCGGCGCGACCGTGGAGCTGTCGGCGTCCTCGCGGATCAACTCCCGCGCGGCCGCCATGCTCCGCTGATCCTGTTCGTGCGTGGTCGCAGCCATGTCGGCGACCAACAGGTCGATGCGACCGTCGTTGTTCACATCGCCTTGGTCGGTGCCCATGGCCGAGTAGGCCACTTGGGGCACCACGTCATGCAGCACTTGGGTGAAGGTGCCGTCGCGATTGTTTCGATATAGCTTGTCCGCCGGTTCGAAGTCGTTGGCGACGTAGATATCCGGCCAACCGTCCTCGTTATAGTCCCACCATGTCGCCGAGTGCGCGAGGCTCAGGTTGTCGATTCCGGCGCGCTCACTGACATTCTCGAACGTGCCGTCGCCGCGATTGCGAAAAAGATGATCGCGCTGCCCTTGCGGAGATTTTCCGGAATCGAGGAGGTTGGTCTGGATGTAAACGTCGAGCCAGCCATCGCGATCGTAGTCGCAGAAGTTGCCCATCCCGCTCGAGTCGACGAGCGCCAGCCCGCGCGCCGCCGCTTCATCGGTGAACGTGCCGTTGCGCTGATTGATGAAGAGCAGATTGGGAGCCGCGAATCGGCAGACGTAGAGATCGAGCCAGCCATCGTTGTTCACGTCCACAAAGGCGGCACCTTGCGTCCACGGATTGACGGCCGGCGAGCCGGACGACCCGACCAAGCCTTTTACCCAACTCAACCCTTGCGCGAGCGCCCCGCCGGAGCTGGCGATTCCCGCGGATGCCGTCACGTCCTCGAACTTCCAATTGCCGAGATTGCGAAAGAGCCGGCTTTGACCGGTCTTGCTGACGATGAAAATATCCGGGCGTCCATCGTTGTCGTAATCGCCGATCGCCACACCCGTGCCGATCGCGCCGAGCGCGAATTCGCGGTTGAGATTTCCCCACATCTCGGGATCCGCGTAGGTGTTTTCGTTCACGATCCCGGTCTGTTCCGGCGAAAGCGCCGTGAACAGCGTCGCGCCTGTCCCGCGAACCGCCGGACCAAGCGGACGCTCGCTCAGGCCTGTCGCCGCCTCGGCGGCCGCCAACGAAGCCGTCGATCCAAGCGCACCCGTGAACAGAGCAACGGACGCGGTCAGCGCGAGCAAACAGGAAGGCGCAGTGCGGGGGTTCTCGCCGGCTGGCATGCCGCGAAACAGCACAATCCCCTTTGGGACGAGTCAAGGACCGAGGGACATCAACGAGGCGCCCGCAATGTTCCGATCAGTCGAAAAGGCTCTCGCGCTCGTGCCATTGTTTCGAAGCGACGAGTTTGCCGTCGATGAACAGGAGGGCGGTCATCTGGTAAATGGTAATGCGCTCGTTTCGCATCAGCGGGATGTCGACGTCGACGATCTCGCCATTTTTCGAATTCACGCCGGGACCGCCCCAAGTCGGCACCTTCTGCGTCGTAGGAGCTACTTGATTGATCACTCGCTTCGCAACCCGCCGATAAATCCATGATTCGCCTCGCACCCCTTCCGTCTCGATGGGGCGAATCTCGCGCGGCTTGCCAATGAGACCCAACACCGCGTCTGCGGTCATCCCCTTTTGTATCGTGGGCTTGTCGTGCCTCGCGTCGACGGCAACGCCGGCTGAAGGAGAGTGCACCTCGGAAGCAATCGCCGACCCGCCCACCATCACCCCGGCAAGCATCGTCAATAGAATGGTTCTCATGATAAACAGAACACCGCCTCCTGCCTTTCTCCTTCAAACTTGAGATGGAGCCTCCGGGTGCTAGCAAGCGCCGGACGGGACTTGCTAAGCCCGTGGCCACTCTCAGCATCGGGCCCCGCTCGCGTTCGCGCATGACTACCCCCGTCCCGCATTTGCTCCGCTTCTGGTTCGTCGCTCCGCTGCTTGCAGTTCTCGTGCTGGTCTGGATGCACCGAACGCGCGCGCAGCGCGTGGAGTTCGTCAGCACGCCCACCACCCAGGTCGCGGTGGATCCGAAATCTCCCACCGGCTACGCCGACGGCGTGCGCATGCTGATCGTTCCGGGGCACAACAACGAGAGTTACCAATGGATTCTGCAAACGCAGCAGATGCTCGCGCAGAACGAGTGGCGATTGCGCCAGGTCAACTACGACAATGCCCCGACCGGCCGGCCCGTCTACTCGCCTTCGCCTTACCGTTGGTGGCTCGCAGCGGTGGCCTGGGGTATTCAGCTGTTCACCGGCCAGCCGACCGGCCTCGCCGTCGAGCAAGCCGCCCTCTGGGCCGATCCGTTGCTGCACGTCCTCTTGATCCTGCTCGCGGCCGGATTCGTCGCCTGGCGTTTCGGGCGCCTGCCCGCGCTTCTGCTTTCGCTCGCGCTGGCCCTCTCGTTTCCGCTCGCCGGCGGCTTCGTCCCCGGCGCGCCGGACGCGCGGAATCTCAAACACGTCGTTCTCTTTGCCAGCCTGCTCGCTCTGCTTGCCGGGATCGTCGCCCCGGCTTCGCCCAATGCATCGATCCGCCGGTGGTTCATCGCGGCAGGCGTCCTGGGCGGACTGGCGCTCTGGCTGGATGTGAGCGTTGCCCTGGTGCTCGCTTCGATCGGATTGGGCGGTCTGGCCGCCGCCTGGCTGAATCGCCGCCAGGAAAAGCAGGATCTACCCTGGCGCGCTTGGGGCATAGCCGGCGCCGCAACTACAGTCATCGCCTACCTCGTCGAATACGCTCCCGCGCATCTCGATTTGCGCGGGCTGCGGCTCACCAACCTTCACCCGCTCTACGCGATCGCGTGGCTGGGTGGAGGCGAGTTGCTGGCGAGGTTTCCCGCCTTCTTCCGACGGGAGAAGCAGACGCGACGAGGCGTTGTGATCCTCGCGCTCGCCGCGCTCGCGCTGATCAGTCTGCCCGCGACGATGTGGTTCAAGGGCGATGCCGGATCTCTCTCCGAACACACTTTCTCGGACCGCCTCGCGCTGCTCGATGAAGGGCCCGCCGCGGAGAACTTTGCCAAGGCGCTCGTTCAAGGCGGCTTGGGCCTCGAACTCGCGGCGGCGGTGATTCCTCTGCTCCTGCTGGGACCTGCGATCTGGCTCTTGCTCCTGCGCCAAACGTCTCCACATCGCCGCTCGGCGCTCGCTCTCCTGCTCGTGCCCGCAGCTATGTCCTTCTTCCTGGCGTGCGCGCAGCTGAGCTGGTGGAGCACGCTCCACTATCTTCTCGCGGCCACGCTCGTGATCGTCACAGCGGTCGAACCGAAATCCGAGCGTCGAATCCTCATCTGGCTGGGAACCGGAATCGTTGCACTGCTGCCGGGGTTGCTGGCCCTCCTTCCAACCCGGTTAGATGCAGAGAACCCGGCTTTGACCCCCACCGAGCTGCAAAGCCTCGCCGAACGCGACTTCGCCCATTGGCTCGCCAAACGGCGGGGCGAGGACGGCGCGATCGTTCTCGCGCCACCAAATCTGACCGTGTCTCTGATTTTTCACGGTGGGTTGCGAGGGCTCGGCACACCGTATCGGGAAAATCAGGACGGCTTCCGCGCGGCCGTTCGCATTGCCGGCGCCGTTCACGCCGATGAAGCTCATGCGCTCGCCCGGCAACGCGGTCTCACGCATATCGTGATTCCGTCCTGGGATGGTTTTCTCGACGAATACGCCCGACTCGGAGGCGCCGCGATCGAACAGACCTTCCTGGGACAGTTGCACGCGTGGCTGCCGCCGCGGTGGCTCCGGCCGGTGACGTATTACGTGTCGAACCGAGGCTCGTTCGAACAGGAGCAACTGTTCATCTTCGAGCAGACCGATATCCAGGACAATGCCACGTCCCTCAGCCGACTCGCCGAGTATTTCCTCGATATGGGACAAATCCAGTTTGCCGGCATGGTGACCCAGACGCTCGCGCACGAGTTTGCCGCGGATCTAGGAGCGCAAATCGCCAAAGCCCGCACCGATCTCGTTCGGCGCGATCAAGCGGCGTTCCGCCAGTCCATCGAGACGATCTCCGCCAGCCTTCAGGAGGGGGTGGACGATCTTCTTCCGTGGGATCGCCGCGTAAGCCTCTGTCTCGTTTTGGCCACTGCCAACCGGATGGAACTCGCCCGTGAACAGGTTGAACGTTGCCTCTACGAAATCAGCGAGACGGACGTCCGCATGCTTTCCGAAGGCACGCTGTTCCGCTTCCTCCTCCTGTGCAAAACCTTCGAACTCGAAATCGAGGATGCGCAGCTTCGCGATTTCGCCCGTTCGCTGGTTCCGGCAGCGGTGCGCGAACAACTCTGACGTCCACGACCCTCGCTACTGAAGCCGCAGGAGGTTTTGCCGGGCGGGCTCGAAGTTTGGCGCACGCTCCAACGCACGGCGCCAAGCGGTCCGCGCATGATCGACTCGTCCCTCTTGCACGAAGATCAAGCCGCGCAGGTTGAGCGCTTCGACATCGTCGGGGAAAATCCGAAGCAGCTCGTCCACGCGCCGCGCAGCTTCCGCTGCTCGACCCAGTCGCAGGAGAACGTCTCCGAGCTCGAGTAGCGCATCGCGAGCGCCCGGGCGCAATGCCAGCGCCTTCTCGTAATGGTGAGCCGCGTCGTTCAGGCGCGCCGGCTGGCGAGCAAATAGTCTGGCCAAATAGAAATGTGCCGGCGCGTAGTCCGGCAGCACGGCCAGCGCCCGTTCGAAATGGGACAGCGCTTCGGCTTCCCGCTCCGGGATCTGCGCCAGCGCCATGGCGAGGTTAGCCTCCGCCAGCGCGAAGTCCGGGCGCAATCGGATCGCGGTTTGATAATGTTCGATCGCCTCGGGCAATCGCCCCGGGATCGCCATGAGCTCGTTGGCCAGCGCGTTGTGAGCTTCGGCATACGTCGGCCGAATCCGGATCGCCTCCTCGAAGAGCGCGATGGCTTCGCGGCTGTGGCCCGGCTCGAGCACGAGCAGTCCCGCGTAAGCGGCACGGGTCTCAGCGCTGCGTGGGTTGAGTTCCAGCGCCTTCTGGAAAAGCGCGACGGCCTCGGCCCGCCGTTCGGGAGATTTTCCGATTCGCTGCGCGAGGATGTGATGCCCCATCCAGCTGTTTGGGTTCTCCGTGATGTTCGCGCGAAACAACACCTCGTCGCTCACATACAGCCGGCTTTCGGCATGGGACTTCATCGCGAGAGCGAGAAGCAGCATCGCTGCACCGGCCGGCACAACGAACCGGAATCGAGCGGACAAACGTGCCGCGCCATAACCCAGCCCCAAGGCGATCCCGGCCATTGCCGCGGGCAGCGCCAGGTATTGGAAATGATCCGCGACGTAGGAGAACTGGAAGGGGAATACTTTGAAAAACCCAAGCGCAGGGAAGAGCGTGCCCGCATAGAGCAACCACAGCGCAAGAGGCGCGCGGGTGCGGCTGCGCAACAGCCAAAGGCCCGCGGTGACACCGAGCGCCGCGATCAAGTATCCAATCCACGAGGACGCTTCAGCCGCCACATCCCACAACGGATAGAAGAACGTGAGCTCGACCGGCCAAAACAATTTGCCGAGGTAGAACCACAACACCCGCGCGGCGAGCAATGTGCGCTCAACCAGCGACAAGTCGGGAAGAACGAGCTCGGCGCCGATCATCGTTTTCTCGATCCACGCCGTCACGAGCCCGGCGGGAATCGCGATCGCTACCCACGGAAGAAGAGGGAGGACGTCCCGCCTCCACTCCAGCCGACCGTGTTTCCACCACAATACCACCCAGAGCGCAGCGGGCAGCGTCGCCGTGGTCGTCTTGCTGCCGACGGCCAGGGCAAAGAGAAGCGTCGCCACGATGTAGGTCGATGCGGTGCGTGCGGCTTCGAAGCGGAAGTAGGCCAGCGCTGCGCCCAGGTAGAACGCCGTCGAGAGCGTGTTCTTCTGTTCGGTGATCCATGCCACCGATTCGACGGCGACAGGATGGACGGCAAAAAGGAAGGCCGCGAACCACGTGGTTGCTAGCAGGTTTTGCGTTCGCTCCCGACCCGATTTGGCCGAATCCGCACCGGGCGAGTTCAACAGCCGCTGCAACAGCAGCGCGAGGCCGCACGCGTTGATCGCATGCAGCCCGACATTCACGACGTGGTAGCCCGTGGTCGTATCTCCCCATAGGCGATGCTGCAGCCAAAATGCCGAGTGGAGCACCGGGTAATACTGCTGGGTAGCGCCGGGCTCGAACCAAATACGCCATAAGCCCATCCAACTCCGAAGCTCCATGCGCGTGACGTGGGCTGGATCATCCCAGAGGAAAGCTCCATTCACGCACGGCCAATAGATCAGCAGAACCGAAACGACGAGGGCCGCTCCCGCCGCGAGATTAACGACAAACCGGGAAAGCTCCGGGCCGCAGCCCGAGCGCATTTCGCGAGGAGCCGAAGGACTGCGCACAGATTCCTTACGCATGCGGAACCGGTTCGTTCATTTGGGATATCATCCTGCTCGGGCTTCCCTCGGATGCCAAGCGAGCGAGCGGCGACGGGCAAACGCGAACTTCCACCCATGCAGGCTTCGCTGCAGCACCACGAGTTCGGGTGCGAGTAAACCGGAAAGACTTTTGCCTAGCATCCGATCTCACCCGACTGAGCGATTTGTGGGCGGCCGAATTCTTCCCCGCAAAAAAAAGCGCCTCCCGGAAACCGGGAGGCGCTGCGACTACCTGCGTGAGCAGGGAATTAGAACGAGAACGTGTTCGTCAGCGTGAAGAGACGCGGCGGCGCAATACGATAGGTCGCCGGTGTGCCATCAGGCTGCGCTGTGATCGGGATCAGCTCGTTGTCTTGGAACGCATTTCTGACGTTGAACTGAATACGCCAGTTGATGCGGTCCGTGACCTTGCGGCTGTAGCCGACCCAGAAGTCGAAGTTCGTCTCGGCGGGCCCCATGTAGGGATTCGCGATATCGAACGACAACTCACGCGGCTTGCCGGCCACGGGGACCGGACGGTATCCGATGACCACTTCGCTCTGCCAGCGAACGCCGCCACCGACGCTCAAACCCTTGAGGGCGCCTTCGGTGAAGTCGTAGGTCGTGATGCCGTTGACGCGCCATTCACGCAGTTCGGGAACGTTGGTGTTGTTCTGCAGCTTGCGCTGAGCCCATTCACCACCGACGTTTTGATACCACTGGAACGAAGCGGTTTCGTTACCCGCGCCACCCCACCAGATGCGCATGTCACCAGCCGGGGTGTTGTTGAGGGCGTCTTCGTAGCCAGCGATGAACTCGGCGAGGTTCTTGCCACCGATGTTCTGGCGGGTCGCGCTCGTCTTGGCCGCGTTAACCAGCAGGCGCCAGTTACGGATCGGCTCGGCGGTGAGCTCGATTTCATAACCCTTCGAGGTGCTATCCTCGGTGAGGGCGAAGCCGTTCGGCACGTTCGCAGTCAACCCCTTGGGGTTGGATTGGTCGAACGGATCGTTGAGGTTGATGCCCCACGCGGCGTAGAAGCGCGGGTCAACCTTCGCCTGCCAAGCGCGCCAGGCGGCGACCACTTGAGCTTCGTAGGCGGACGCGGCCTCTTGCGTGGCATACGGGCCACCCGTGCCGAAGTTGTAGAGGCTGTTGGTCGGATCCCACTCGGCGTTGCCCGGACGGAACTGCGCCGACCAGCCCGGAGGCTGCGGAGCGCCCGCGGGGCGATTGTTCACCTGATTGGTGATGATGGCGCCGCTCGGCTGGTTGTTGAGGCCAAAGTCGTATTCGAACTGGTTGGCCTGACTACCACCCCAGACCTGCGAGTTTCCGAGGAAGCCGGCGCCGCCGAGGCCCGAGCTGTTGGCGTTCGTCGCAGCCGTCTCATACTTGTTGATGCGGAGCGAATACTTGCCGTCGCGGGTTTCCAGAATGAGACCGTAATCCTTGGTTTCGCCTTTCGGGAGAGCGATCTGCTCGCCGTAGACGTCCACGCGGAGGGCTTCCGGCTGGAAGTTGGCCGACTTGTTGAAGAACGCGCTCACGCGAACCGGGAAGCCATCGAGGACGTCCTTCAGGACGGGAAGTTCGTCGAAGTGGGTGACGATACTCCAAGCCTTGGACGTTTCTTCGAGGTCCGAACCCGTCTTCGGCAGATAGTAGGCGTCAGGGGTAAGGTTGATATGGCCATACTGACGCGTCTGAGCCACGCCATCTTCATTGAGGCCGCTGTTGACATTGACCGAACGGCTCCAGCCTTGGGCCCGGTCCTTGCGATAGCCGAACGTGCCGACGATCGCACCGTCCAGCAACTGACCCTGCCACACAAGCACCTTGGAGGTCGTGCGCTTCTTCTGGAGGCGACCGCTGGTCGTCAACAGGTCACGGTTCCCGGGCGCTGCCTCGGAGTCGGTGATATTCAGCGGGTAGTTGGTCCAGCCAACATAGTTGGCGGGGTTTTCGGCTTGGAACGAGGTGTAGGGGTCGTCGGCATTGTTGTCGATATACCACTGCGCCGTAGCCGGATCGCTCCGTTGGGTCGGGTTGAGCCATTCGGCGCCGGGGTCGACATAGTTCGGATCCGACGGATTGCGTGAACGGTTCCAGTGCGAGTCGAAAAGCCTCATCGTGCCAGAGGTGAGCTTGATCTCGTTCTCGATGCGGGGCAGGTTAGCACCGGAGGCTGAGCTGCGGTTCATCAAGGACGGCCCGAGATAAATCACGGCGCTCGGGAGGAAGTTCTGACCTTCAGTCCAGACGGCCGTGTTGTTGATGAAGGCACGCCATTGCGGATCGAGGACCGCATAACGGGCCCAGCTGCGATTGTCCGTCTTTTGCTCGTCACGTCCCCAGAGGGCGGTCAGCGTGTGACGGCCGAGGAAGTTGGTGAGGAAGTTACCGGAACCTTCTTCGTCGAAGTCGTGCGTCACAAAGCCCGTGGCACGTTTCGAGTTACGGTCGCTCCGATAGGAGCTGTTGCCGCCGGCACCGTTGTCGCCGACAAACGCGCGACCGAGGTTCTGATTGGGCGTGCCGTCCTCGAAGGGAATGACCGGGCCACCCGGGGTCCGCGCTTTACCGAGGTTCGTGCCGTCGGTGTCAGTCGTGTTGATGTCGATGTAGATACCCTGTTGGCCACCGGACATGAACGAGATCTGGCCGTTCTTATACTCTTCGCGATTGTAGGTCAGATCGAAGCCGATCTTGTCGTCCAGGAAGGTCTGCGAGAGGCTCAGATTGATGACATTGAAGTCCTGCCACTCCTTCTTGTTCGGACCGTCGAGGAGGTTGTTGTAGAAATCGAAGATCGTCGGGTCCGTGATCGAATTGTCCTTGTAGACGCCGAACTCGGCAAACGGAAGGCCGGCGCGCTGGGCATAGGTGCCGTAGCTGTTGAGGCTGACGAGACGGTTGAATTGGAAACCGCCGACGCCATTGTCCGGGTTGCCCGAGCTGTTGATACCCCAATTGCCGCGGATTTCCTGCAGCATATAGCGGCTGGGGGTCGAGCTACCCAGGGTGTCGAAATACCCCGTCGGGCCGCCGATCGCATTGCCGAAATTGCCGATCCACGGATTGAAGTAAGGGTTGAACCGGCCACCATACGGACCACCGTTGATCGAGGGGCGGGTCAGGCCGTGCGCGAATTCCGGGGCGTAGAAGTTGTCGTTCTGCGCCATGTGCGGATTGATCACCAGCTTGTTCAGATTCTCGTAAACGCGCGCGTCGCCCGTCTGAACGGGATTGCCGTTGATGTCGGAACCGTTGCTGACATACCGCCCTTGCGCCGAACCGGTCCAGAACCACGGCGTGATGAAGTCGAGCGGGGGCAGCGTGCGCGGACGGTTGGAACGGACCTTGCCCGCTTCGCCGTTGACCTTGAAGATCGTGCGCGCCGAACCACGCTTCAGGAAGCCGGGCTCATAGCGCAAGGCACCCGCAATGCGGTGGTCATCCTGAAACGCCGGACGTTGCTGAAATTTCTGATTGTCAGCCAACGCCATGATGCGGATGGCCAATTCGTCCTTCAGCAGCACGCGATTGACGTCGAGCGTGCCACGGACGCTGCCGTGGTTGTCGACGCGGACTTCAACCGTGTTGGCGTTGCGGAACGACGCCATCTTCACGCCGGCGTTGATGATACCGGCGGGGCTGCCTTGACCGAACAGAATCGAGTTCGGGCCGCGGCTCAGGTCGACGCGATCGATGTTGTAACCATCCCACGGAATGTCCGAGAGGAAATAGTCACGGGTGTTATCCGCGTTGGTCAAACCACGGACACGGGTGTTTTGGTTGGGGTTCGTGAACCGCGTGCGCTCGTCGAGACGCGCACCGTCGCCGAGACCGGCGAAGTTACCGAACACGTTACCGACTTCCGTCGAGGTCGTGTATTGCAGCAGCGTCTCGTTGTTCACCGCGCCGGTGTCCGCGAGGAACTGGCTGGTGACGACTTGGATCGCGCTTCCGACGTCACGAAGGTCGGTGTTGAGGCGGTTACCGGCCAGCGTCGTCGCTGCCGCGTAACCCCGCTCTTCCGCCGCCGAAACTTCGAACGGCGACAGCACAATCACCTCTTCGTCACTTTCCCGCTCGGGGGTAGCCGAGGGAGCAGGCTGTGCCTGCGAAACGCCAGTGGCGAAGACCGCCGCTGACGCTAGGCCTAGCGCGTATTTGGCTAGGAGTTTGTCTTTTGTCATTTGCATGGGCTTGGTTCAGTCACAATGCGAACGACCAAAGACGGCCGTTCGCAGGGGAAAGGCAGAAAGAGTCCTCAGGGCTGGATGTCCTTTAAGGGCAAACGCGGGGGGCAGGGTTGTGGAAGAAAGGAAGAAGTGGGACAACTTGCTGCTTCTTGCGGGTGAGTCGCGGTGAAGCGACGGCAGTCCGCAGCAAAGTGGGGACGCCGGACGCTCACAAACTCGGCGGCAATTGCGCGTTCGCAGCAATCCTAACATTAGAACGGTTATACCCAGTATTACTTTCTTTTGCCGCACTGAGGCGTCCAGACCCAGCGGGCAGGTCGCTCCCGCGTTCCGTCGCGATGTCCGCGAGCAATGGCGGAGAGGGAGGGATTCGAACCCTCGGTAGCCTTTCGACTACACGTGATTTCCAATCACGCACATTCGACCACTCTGCCACCTCTCCGAGCACTGACCAACCCCGCGCTGCGGGGCCGCTTTCTGTCGAAGGGGCGAAGCAAACGCCCCCGGGATGCCGGGTCAACGCGGAATTCCGCTCCATCGCCCAACACCACCCCGAACCAGGATAAGAGCCAAGTCACGATCCCTGCACCACGCGACCACAGGAACACGGCAAGAACCGCACACCCTTCGCCAACCTCCGCGCAGTCGCCTCCGCTCTTCAGTGGCAGAGTGAAATCACACACACCCGCCATGATCTCCCCCCACGAGCCTGCCTTCTCGTCTTCGCCCGCGATCAATCTCGACTTGGTTCGAAAATATTCTGTCCCCGGGCCACGCTATACTTCCTATCCGCCGGCCACCCAGTTTACCACCGACGCGCCTCCCGGGTCCGTCATGGACGCCATCGCCGACGACAATCGCTCCGGAGCCGGACCGCTGTCACTCTACTTCCATCTCCCCTTTTGTGAAACGCGCTGCTGGTTCTGCGGTTGCACCACCGTCATCACCCGTCGTCGCGACGCCGCCAGCGAGTATCTCGACGACCTTGCCCGCGAGGTCGCACTCACCGCAGCCCACATCGATCGATCGCGCCCCGTTGCCCAGATCCATCTCGGTGGTGGCACCCCGACGTTCTTCCCGCCCGACGAAATTCGGCGTCTCGGCGCATTGCTGAAATCAACGTTCAACCTGAACGCCTCCACCGAGTTCAGTGTGGAAATCGACCCCCGCCGACTCTCCGAAGATCACGTCATCGCTCTTCGCGAAATCGGCGCCACTCGCGCCTCACTCGGCGTCCAAGATACCAACCCCCGCGTCCAACTTGCCGTCCACCGGATCCAGCCACACCCCCAGAACCAGCAGGCCGTCGCCTGGCTGCGCACCCACGGCTTCCGCTCCATCAACGTCGATCTCATCCACGGCTTGCCGCTGCAAACCCCGGAGTCGTTCTCCACCACCCTCGACGACGTTCTCGGCCTCGAACCCGACCGGCTCTCCGTCTTCAGCTACGCGCACGTCCCTTGGATCAAGCCCGCCCAGAAAATCTTCGACGACCGCGAACAACTCCCATCCGCCGAAGAGAAACTCGCCATGTTCGCCCTCGCCCACGCGAAACTCACCCGCGCCGGCTTCCTCGACATCGGCCTCGACCACTTCGCGCGTCCCGATGACGAACTCGCGATCGCGCAACGCCAAGGCACCCTCCACCGTAATTTCCAGGGCTACAGCACCCACGCAGACGCTTCGCTCTACGGATTCGGGATGTCGTCCATCTCTTCGACCGCCAACACCTATCGCCAAAACCACAAAACCCTGCCGGCCTGGCGCGCCGCCCTCGACGCCGGTCAACTCCCCATCGAACGCACGCTCCAGCTCTCCGCCGAAGACCTCCGCCGTCGCACCATCATCATGCGGGTCATGTGCGACCGCCGACTCGACTTCGCCGCACTCTCCCAAGAATTCGGGCTCGATTTCACCGCGACCTACGCAGCGCCCCTCGCCTCGCTCTCCGATCTTGAGAACGATGGCATTGTCGAACGCGACCACCAGCACCTGACCGTCACGCCCCGCGGTATGCCCCTGCTTCGCGTCGTCGCCATGCGCTTCGACGCCTACCTCGGCCATACGACTCATCGCTTTTCCAAGACAATCTGAACTCGCGCACTCCGCTGCCTGATACTCCAGCGCCCTTCATGCCCTTTCGCATCGCGAAAACCTTCACCGTCGAAAGCGGACACCTGCTCACCAAACACGCCGGAGCCTGCCGCTTTCCGCACGGACACAGCCGCACCATCGAAATCGTCGCCGCAAGCGACCACCTCGATCCCCACGACATGGTGATCGACTTCAAATCTCTCAAATCGGCCGCCGCCCACGTCATCGATCGGTTCGATCACACGTTCGCCCTCAACACCGCCGATCCTCGTTTCGCCGAATTCCAATCCGCCTACGGAGAACGCATCGTTTCATTCACAGATACCGATCCCACTACCGAAGTGCTCGCGCGCGAAATCTTCCACACTCTCCGTCAACGCCTCGCCACCATCGCGCCCCACGCCCGCCTCGAACGCATCCGCGTGACCGAAACCGCCACCAGCTGGGCCGAATATTGGGAGTAGCGACACCGGCAACCCCCTCCATCTCGCCCGCTCTCGCGAGTTGCCAACCGCCACCCTGCCTCCGACATTCGGCGCTCCGATGTCCGCCGACCTCACCGAACTCTATCAGCAGGTCATCCTCGACCATAACAAGCGCCCCCGTAATCGCGGCAAACTCCCGACCGCCACTCGCGTCGCGCACGGTGAAAATCCGTCCTGCGGCGACCAATGCAGCGTTTACCTGCGCCTCGACGGCGACCGCATCGACGAAATCACTTTCGACGGTTCCGGCTGCGCCATTTCGCAAGCCAGCGCGTCGCTCATGACGACCCAGCTCAAAGGCAAAACCGCCGCCGAAGCAGAAACGCTCTTCAAGGAATTTCACCACATCGTCACCACCGGCCAAGCACCGGAAGAAATCAGCGACATCGGCGCCTTCGCCGGCGTGCACGCCTTCCCCGCTCGCATCAAATGCGCCACCCTCGGCTGGCATGCTGCCCTCAACGCCCTCCACGGCGACGCCTCCGCAACCACCACCGAGACCCACGCCGACTGAAGCCACTTCTTTCTCTTTCCTGTTTATCTTTCTCTTTCGTCCGAAGCGCAGCGTCTCGCGCGTCGACCCCGAGCTAGGAGAAAGATTAAGAGAAAGAGGAAAGAGAAAGACCTTTTTCCCATGCCCTCCTGGCCTTCCGTCCGCGCCGATTTCCCCATCCTGCACCAGCAGGTTCGCGGCAAACCGCTCGTCTATCTCGACAGCGCCGCCACCGCCCAAAAACCCCGCGCGGTCATCGACGCCCTCACGCGCTACTACGAACGCGACAACGCCAACGTCCACCGCGGTCTCCACGCGCTCTCCACCCGCGCCACCGACGCCTACGAGGGCGCCCGCACGCGCATCGCGAAATTCCTCAACGCCGCCGATCCCGCCGAAATCATCTTCACCCGCGGCACCACCGAGAGCATCAACATCGTCGCCCGCAGCTTCGTCGGCACCTTGACACCCGGCGACGTCATCCTCGCCACCGAGATGGAGCACCACTCCAACCTCGTCCCGTGGCAACAACTCGCCCGTGCGACCGGTGCCACCCTCCGCTTCGTCCCCGTCCTCGGCGAAAACGCCGAGCTCGGCCTCGACCTCGCCGCGCTCGATACGCTCCTCACCCGGCAGGTGAAGCTCTTCGCGTTCACCCATATTTCGAACACCCTCGGCACCATCAACCCCGTCGAAGAGCTCTGCCGCCGCGCCCGCGCGGTCGGCGCCCTCACCGTCATCGACGCCGCCCAATCCAGCGGGCACGCCCCGCTCGACGTCCGGAAAGTCGACTGCGACTTCCTCGCCTTCTCCGGTCACAAGATGTGCGCCCCCACGGGCATCGGCGTCCTCTACGGCCGCCGCGCCCTTCTCGACCAACTCGCCCCCACGGAAACGGGCGGCGGCATGGTCGTCACCGTGCACTATGATAAATGCACGTGGAAACCGTCCCCCGAGCGCTTCGAAGCCGGCACGCCTCACATCGCCGGCGCCATCGCCCTCGCCGCCGCGTGCGATTACCTCGACGCCCTCGACCGCACCGCGATCGCCGAACACGACAACGCCCTCGGCCGCCTCGCCTACGAAAAACTATCCGACATTCCCGGCATTCGCCTCATCGGCCCCAAAAGCGACGCCCGCAGCGGCCTCGTCAGCTTCGCCTTCCCCGACCTCCACGCGCACGACGTTGTCACCTTCGCCGACGAAGATGGCATCGCGCTCCGCGGCGGCCACCACTGCAATCAGCCCCTGATGCGCAAGCTCGGCCTCACCAGCACCACTCGCGCGAGCTTCTATATCTACAACACGCCGGACGAAATCGATACCCTCGTCGCCTCCCTCCGCCGCATCCAGAAATTCTTCGGCCTGTAGGTTGCGCGCTCGCCGCGCGACCGTCTCACGCCGTGCTTGTCGATCGCCCGTAACGAGCACAAGGCTCCGCATTTTCCCGAGCCGAGGTAGGCCTCGAGCACGCTCTCCTTCTCGCGTGCTCGCGCCGAGCTCGCTGACGGTGCCCCCCACCGCGCACTCACCCCGGCCAACTTCTGCGGCGCCAAAACCAACCGATGCGCAGAGCCGGCCCGCATTTCTTGCGATCATAGAAG
This sequence comes from Verrucomicrobiota bacterium, assembly GCA_023391285.1. Taxonomy (GTDB): domain Bacteria; phylum Verrucomicrobiota; class Verrucomicrobiia; order Opitutales; family Opitutaceae; genus Opitutus. Next base: position 14,620 of record JAEWBF010000045.1, on the reverse strand, counting down.
CACTCCTTCCGCCCTGTCGCGGAAAAGTTCCCTTCCATGAACTCCCACGGCCCCAAGCCCGCCTTCACAATCTGTGACGCCAACGAGGCCGTCGCCTCGGTCGCTTTCCGCCTCAACGAACTCATCGCCATCTATCCCATCACGCCGTCCTCCGCGATGGCCGAGTCCTGCGACGAATGGGCCGCGGCCGGAAAGAAAAATCTCTGGGGCGAAGTCCCGCGCGTCGTCCAACTCCAGTCCGAAGGCGGCGTCGCCGGCGCCGTCCACGGCGGTCTCCTCGGCGGGGCACTCACGACCACGTTCACCGCATCGCAGGGCCTCCTGCTGATGATTCCCAACCTCTACAAGATCGCCGGCGAGCTCCTCCCGCTCACGATCCACGTCAGCGCCCGCGCCCTCGCCGCCCAGGGCCTCTCCATCTTCGGCGATCACCAGGACGTCATGGCCTGCCGCGCCACCGGCTGCGCCCTCCTCTGCTCCAACTCCACCCAGGAAGCCTCCGACTTCGCCCTCATCGCCCACGCCGCCTCTTACCGCGCTCGCGTGCCCTTCATCCATTTCTTCGACGGCTTCCGCACCTCGCACGAGGTTCAGAAAATCTCGCCGCTCTCCGACGACGATCTTCACGCCATCATCGACGAAAAAGACCTCGCCGCCTTCCGCGCGCGCGCGATGACGCCCGACCGCCCTACGCTCCGCGGCACCGCGCAAAACCCCGACGTTTACTTCCAAGGCCGCGAAGCCGTGAACCGGTTCTACGACGCGCTGCCGGGCATCGTGCAGGAAACGATGGATCGCTTCGCCGCCGTCACCGGCCGCCAGTATCACCTTTTCGACTACCACGGCCACCCCGAAGCCGAACGCATCGTCGTCGCCATGGGCTCCGGTGCCGAAACGCTCGCCGAAACCGCCGATTGGCTCAACGCGCACGACGAAAAAGTCGGCGTTCTCACCGTCCGCCTCTTCCAGCCGTTCCACCTGAAATCTTTCCTCGCTGCTCTGCCTAAATCCGTAAAAGCGATCGCCGTGCTCGATCGCACCAAGGAGCCCGGCAGTCTCGGCGAGCCTCTTTACCAAAACGTTGTCACCGCCCTCGCCGAAGGCCGCTCCCCGCTCGCCGGCTCCGCCCGCGTCGTCGGCGGCCGCTACGGCCTCGGCTCGAAAGAATTCACGCCCGGCATGGCGCGCGCCGTATTCGACAACCTGATTCACTGGGAGCCGCGCCACCGCTTCACCGTCGGCATCTTCGACGACGTCACCGGCACCTCGCTGCCGTTCGACCCCGACTTCGATCTCGAAGCCGACGATGTCCGCCGCTGCGTCTTCGTCGGCCTCGGCGCCGACGGCACCGTCGGAGCCAACAAAAACTCCATTAAGATCATCGGCGAACAAACGCCGTTCTTCGCTCAGGGCTACTTCGTTTACGACTCGAAGAAATCCGGCTCGATGACCGTCTCTCACCTGCGTTTCGGACCGCGCCCGATTCGCAGCCCCTACCTTGTCCGCCAGGCCGGCTTCGTCGCTTGTAGTCAGTTCAGCTTCGTCGGTCGCGCCGAGGTGCTCGGATACGCAGCACCCGGCGCGACCGTCCTGCTGAACTCCCCTCATTCGCCGCAGGACACCTGGAAAAAGCTCCCGCGCGACTGGCAGGCCACGCTTATCGACAAAAAGCTCCGGCTCTTCGTCATCGACGCCACCGCCGTCTCCCAAGCCAGCGGCATGGGCCGGCGCACCAACACCGTCCTCCAAACCTGCTTCTTCGCCCTCTCCGGCGTTCTCCCGCAGGCCGAGGCCATCGCCCAAATCAAAAAGGCGATCACCAAAACCTACGGCCGAAAAGGCGAGCAGATCGTCAAGATGAACCACGCCGCCGTCGACGCGGCGCTCGCCGGCCTGCACGAGGTATCCATTCCTTCATTACCCGACGCCGACGCCCACGTCACCGTTCCACCCGCTTATCACGGCGCCTCCGAGTTCGTCCGCACGGTCACGGCCAAACTCCTCGCCAATCAAGGCGACCTTATGCCCGTCAGCGCCATGCCGCTCGACGGCTGCTGGCCCACCGGCACCGCGCGATTCGAGAAGCGCAACATCGCCCTCGAGATTCCCGTCTGGGACGCCGCCCTCTGCATCCAGTGCAACAAGTGCGTCATGGTCTGCCCGCACGCCGCGATCCGCGCGAAGTTCGTCGAACCCGCCGCTCTCGAATCTGCTCCCGAAAACTTCCTCTCGGTAAATTTCAAGTCCACCGAATTCCCCGGCCAGCGCTACACGCTTCAGGTCGCACCCGAGGATTGCACCGGTTGCTCCATCTGCGTCCAGGTCTGCCCCGCCAAGGATAAAACCAACCCGCGCCACAAAGCCATCGACATGGCTCCGCAGGAACCGCTGCTCGCCGCTCAACGCGCCAACTGGGACTTCTTCACCCAACTGCCAGATCCCGATCGCACGAAACTCGACGTCTCCACGATCAAGAACTCCCAATTCCTCGCGCCGCTCATGGAATTCTCCGGCGCCTGCTCCGGCTGCGGCGAAACTCCTTACATCAAACTGCTCACGCAGCTCTTCGGCGATCGCCTCATGATCGCGAACGCCACCGGCTGTTCCTCCATCTACGGCGGCAACCTTCCTACCACGCCCTACTGCTCCAACAGCGCCGGCCGCGGCCCCGCCTGGGCCAACTCACTTTTCGAGGACAACGCCGAATTCGGCCTCGGCCTCCACCTCGCGGTCGAACAGCGCGCCCGCACCGCCCGCGAACTGCTCGTCAAACTCACGCTGAAGCTCGGCGAAGACCTCGCCGGCCCGATCCTCGCCGCCGATCAGTCGACCGAGACGGGCATCGCGCTGCAGCGCGAACGCGTCGTCGTCCTCCGCGCCCGTCTCTCGCAACTCCGCGACGACCCGCTCGCGAAACGCCTCGACGCTTTGGCCGACGACCTCGTCAAAAAAACCACCTGGATCGTCGGCGGCGACGGCTGGGCTTACGACATCGGCTACGGCGGCCTCGACCACGTCCTCGCCTCCGGCGCCAACGTCAAGGTCCTCGTCCTCGACACCGAAGTCTATTCGAACACCGGCGGCCAATCCTCGAAATCCACCCCGATGGGTGCCGTCGCGAAGTTCGCCGCCGGCGGCAAGGGCGTCGCGAAAAAAGACCTCGCGCTCATCGCCATGCAATACGGCCACGTCTACGTCGCCCGCGTCGCCTTCGGCGCGAAAGACAGCCAGACGCTCCAGGCGCTCCGCGAAGCCGAAGCCTACAACGGCCCCGCTCTCGTCATCGCCTACTCGCACTGCATCGCCCACGGCTACCCGCTCCACCTCGGCCTCGAGCAACAGAAGCTCGCCGTCGACACCGGCTACTGGCCGCTCTTCCGCTACGACCCGCGCCTCGCCGCCAAAGGCGAACACGCGTTCAAACTCGATTCCGCTCCGCCGAAACAGGACCTCGCGAAATTCACCGCCAACGAAACCCGCTTCGGCATCCTGAAAAACATCGCGCCCACTCGCGCCGACGAACTCGCCGCCCAAGCCCAATCCTACGTCCGCGAGCACTACGCGCTCTACCAGCGCCTCGCCACCCCATCCGCCAAACCCGACACCAACGGCACGCCGAAACCACCACCCGCCAACTAATCTTTTTCTTTCTTCTTTAGCTTTCTCTTTCGTCAGGAAACGCGCCGCAGCCGCCCACGTCCCTCCGCCGGAAGAGAAAGATTAAGAGAAAGAGGGAAGAGAAAGACCCGCCGCCCGCAATGAACCTCTCCACCTCCTACCTCGGCCTCCACCTCAGCAACCCGCTCATCGTCGGCGCCTCGCCGTTCTGCGATCACGTCCACGTCGCCGGCCAGCTTCAGGACGCCGGCGCAGCCGCCATTGTCATGCGCTCGCTCTTCGAAGAGCAAATCGACGCCGAGCAACGCGCCTTGTTTAGGTCCGAAGAAAATACCGAGAGCTTCTCCGAAGCGTCTTCGTTTTTTCCGCGTGTCGACGAATACCAACTCACGCCCGACCACTACCTCCGTCAGCTCGAACACCTGAAGTCCGCGCTCACGATCCCCGTCATCGCCTCGCTCAACGGCACCCGGCCAGGCGGCTGGATCGACTACGCCCGCCGCATGGAATCCGCCGGCGCCGACGCGCTCGAGCTCAACCTCTACCAGCTCGTCACCGATCCCGCCCTTTCCGCCGACGAAGTCGAAGCCGAGCTCATCGAAACCGTCCGCAACGTCGTATCGTTCGTTCGGATACCCGTGGTCGTGAAACTCTCCCCGTTCCACACCTCGCTCCCGAACTTCGCCCGCGAGCTCGAACAAGTAGGCGCCGCCGGCATCGTTCTGTTCAACCGGTTCTACCAGCCCGACTTTAACCTCGACGATCTCGACACCCAATCGTCGCTCCGGCTTTCCGATTCGAACGAACTCCTCCTCCGCCTCCGCTGGCTCGGCATCCTGTCGCCTCAGCTGAAGATCTCGCTCGCCGCCAGCGGCGGGATCCACACCGCCGAAGACGCCATCAAGGCAATCCTCGCCGGCGCTCACAGCGTCCAGGTCGTCTCCGTCCTGCTCAAGCACGGCCCGCGCATCCTCTCGACCTTGCTCCACAATCTCCGCCAATGGATGCAGGACCACGGCTACACCAGCATCGCCGAGCTGCGCGGCGCGCTGAACCACCGCCGCTGCCCCGATCCCGCCGCGCTCGAACGCGCCAACTACGTCCGCATCCTCCAAAGCTGGCGGCTCTGAACCGTGTTCAACGACGACACCGCGCCTGGCGACCACGTCGCGGTTCTTCCGCGACCGCCCCGACCCGACGAACCGGAACGCATCCTGCTCGCCATCGGCGACTCGAGGCTCCGCCCCTTGCTGGTCGACCTGCTCACCGCCGAGGGCTACCGCATCCTCGAAGCCAGCAACGACGCCCAAGCCTTCGACTTCGCACTGAATCGCCGGCTTAGTCTCGCCGTGCTCGACCTCTCCGACTTCGGAGGCGCCGCTTTGCTCCCGCGCCTCCGCGAAAACACCAGCACCCTGCCTCTGCTGGCGCTTGCGCCGGATAACACCGCGCGCCACCGCATCGACAGCCTCCTCCAGGGCGCCGACGACTGTGTCGGGCAACCGTTCGATCCAGAAGAACTCCTCGCTCGTATCCGCGCATTGTTACGCCGATGCAATGCCCCCGCTGCGCCCTCGCGAATCGAGTTGGGCGAAATCATCGTCGATCTCGAGCGCATGATTGCCCATCGCGGGCCCGAACTCATCCGCCTCTCGCGCACCGAGTGCTCGATCCTCGATCTCCTCGCGAAAAACCGCGGCCAGCCCGTCAGCCGCACTCGCATGCTCGACGTCGTCTGGGGCTACGCCTACCTCCCCAACACCCGCACGCTCGATACCCACATCTGGCGCCTGCGCAGAAAGCTCGGCGACGCGGGCGACCATCCGCGCTGGATCGTCAACGTCGCCGGCATCGGCTACCAACTCCAGGCGCGGTAGCCTCCGTCGGCAACGATCCGGCGGACGTGTCCCCGCTCGCGCGACAACCGGTTGCGCTTCGCTTCTCCCACGCATCCCATTTACGGATACATCCGGAGACCCCGCCGGCCTCATCGCGGCCGCGCGCCCAGCGGCGTCGGTGCCGCCTTCTCTGTATCCGCACTCCGGTTACACCTGGAGTTTGTGACAATATCGTGACTGAGGTCCGCGAGCGACCGCGCCGATAGGTGACGAGCTTGCCACACCGGCGGAGGACGACTCCGCGGGCGGCTTCCGCACGAACGTAAACGCTATGCAATTCCACCCTCTACTCAACTTCGCCCTCGGCCGCGGCCTCGCCAGTGTCACCCTGGCGCTCACGCTCCTTTCCTCCGCCTCCGCCGCGGTCACTTGGAAGGATATCCAGTTCGGCGGCTTCGCCAGCCAGGGTTTCCTCGCGAATACCGGTCGCAACGACTACCTCGGCGAGACCAGCGAGGGCACGTTCGACTTCCGCGAATACGCGGTCAACGCGTCCTGGTCCCGCGGCGCCTTTCGCGTTGGCGCCCAAGCCTTCGGCCAGAAACTCGGCGACTACGGCGACGACAAGATCAAGCTCGACTGGGCTTCCGTCGACTACCAGCCCCAGCAATGGCTCGGCTTCCGCGCCGGCCGCGTGAAGATGCCGCGCGGCCTCTACAACGAGGCCCTCGACGTCGACGCCGTCCGCCCCTTCGTGCTCCTCCCGCAAAGCGTCTACGACGCGCGCCTCCGCGATTTCAACAGCGCCTTCAACGGCGGCATGATCTTCGGCAACATCGGCTTGAAGAGCGCCGGCAGCCTCGATTACCGCGCGTTCTACGGCGACATCCCGATGTCCACCACGTCGGGTGCCAGCGACTATTTCAACAACGACGCGCCTTTCCCCAACACCAGCATCGGCATGGATGCCGTCTACGGCGGCACGCTCTTTTGGAACACCCCGAAAGACGGCCTCCGCCTCGGCTACTCCTACAGCGCCTTCAAGAACTTCAGCGTGAATCGCGTTGCGCACTTCTTCGGTCAGCAAATTTCGCTGCTGAAACTCTCGGATGTCCACCACCGCCATCTCCTCTCCGCAGAATACGCTCATGGCGACTGGGTCTTCGCCGGCGAAGCGGGCCGCGAAGAAGCGCAATCCGACGTCTTCACCGCCAGCTCGCCGAGCATTCTGGTGGATTTCAAAAGTGACTACTTCTACCTCTCCGTCGCGCGCCGCCTCAACGCTCGCGTCGAACTCGGTGCCTACGTCAGCCACTCGCGCGATCTCACCGTGCTCATTCCCGCCGTCGCCAGCGCCGAACTGCCCGAACTCTCCCAAACAGATTACGCCATCAGCGCGCGTTTCGACCTCAACGACCACCTCCTCTTCAAAGTCGAAGGCCACTACATCGACGGTGCCGGGAAACTTTTCGACACGCCCGCCCGCCCGCAGCCGTTCAACAGCCGCGACACGTCGTGGCTGCTGTTCGCCGCGAAAGTCACGTTCTCGTTCTAAGCACCGTCTCCAAATTTCAACTACGATGACGACGCTACTCCGCTTCCTTCTCGCCGCCGCCGCTCTCGCGTTCGCCGGCTCCCTCCACGCCGCTCCCGCCCTCGCGGGTCACGCCGGTCTCAAGGGCCACACCCTCGACGCCGACGGCGTCAAAGCCGTTCTTCTCGGCAAACGCGTGACGATCGGCGACGCTCGCGTCGTTCTCGTCATCGCCAAATCCAGCGACAACCAAGAAGCGTTCCTCAAAGCCCACGTCGCCATGACGACCAGCCAGTTTCAAAATCACTGGCGGCGCCTCTTCATGACCGGCGGCGGCTCCGCGCCCAAGATCGTCGAGTCCGAAGCCGACGCCCTGAAACTCGCCGCCGAAACGCCCGGCGCCGTCGTCATCGGCGAGTCCGCCAGCTTCGGCGACCTCGCCACCCTCGCCCAGTAAGCTCCCTCGCCGCACGGCCTCCGCACCGACGCGGATGCCGTGCGCTCCTCTGCTCGCGCCATGAAGTTTCTCCCATCCCTCCGTCGCCTCAGTTTTCGCAAAACCGTGTTCGTCGTCACGACCTGCTTCGCCCTCGTCGCCGTGGGCGTCGGCACGCTCGCCGTCGTGTCGGCACAGTTCACGCGTCAGAGTAGTCGAGAAACGAATACACTCACGCGCGAGTTCCTCCCCGGTTTGCTCGCCCTCGCGCGCCTGCAGGACGCCGCCCAGAATCTGAACGTCTTCACGCTGCAGTTCGCGCTCGCCCGCGACGACGCCGCGATGAAGGCGCAGAAGGACGCCTTTCACGCGGAAGCCCTCCAACTCGACGCCGCGCTCGGCCAATTGAAGGCGCTCTCGGCCGACGCCGAAACCCAGGATCTGATCGCTCGCGTGTCCGAAGCAGTCATCGTTTATCGCGCCGCCGCCGAGACGTTTCAGTCGGAACTGCTCGGGGGCGACTTCGAGAAGGCAATGACCACGCTCGACCAAAAGGTCGCGCCCGCCGAAGCCACCATCAAAACACTTCTCGACCGTCTCAACGCCCACTACTTCGAACTCTCCAGCGGCGCCGGCGTCGCCACGCTCGCCATCATCGAACGCGCTGACCGCTTTGGATTGCTCGGCGCCTCCATCGTGGGCGGACTCACCCTCCTTTGCCTCGTTGTCACGCTCGCGTCCACCCGCGGCATCTTCACCCGGCTCCGCGACACCAACCGCGCCCTCAGTTCCTCCAACGTCATCGTTCAGAACAACGCCGCGCTCGTCGCCAGTTCCAGCCATTCGCTCGCCGACGGCTCCAGCGCCCAAGCCGCCGCTCTCGAGGAAACGAGCGCCTCGCTCGAACAACTCAACAGCATGACGCGCCGCAACGCCGACAGCGCGCAACAGGCCAAACAAGCCGCGAGCCACGCCCGCACCTCCGCCGACGCCGGCTTCGAACACATGCGCGCCATGGACACCGCCATGGGCGCCATCAAAGCCTCGTCCGACGACATCGCCAAAATCATCAAGACGATCGACGAGATCGCGTTTCAAACCAACATCCTCGCCCTCAACGCCGCCGTCGAAGCCGCCCGCGCCGGCGAAGCCGGCATGGGTTTCGCCGTCGTCGCCGAAGAGGTCCGCGCGCTCGCCCAACGCTCCGCGACCGCCGCAAAAGAAACCGCAGCCAAGATCGAAGACTCCGTCGCCAAGAGCCAACAGGGCGCGCATCTCAGCGCCGAAGTCGCAAAAAGCTTCGAATCGATCCAACAACAAATCCGCCACCTCGATCAGCTCGTGGGCGAGATCGCGACCGCCTCCCACGAACAAAACCAAGGCATTGGCCAAGTCACGAAGGCCCTCTCGCAAATGGACCAGATCACGCAGGCCAACGCCGGCAGCGCCGAGGAAACCGCCGCCGCCTCGCAAGAGCTCAACGCCCAGGCCGCCGTCCTCAGCGAAGCAGTCGTCAACCTCGCCACTCTCATCGGCGAAAAATCCGCGCCCGCCCACTCCTCTCCCAGCACCGTCGCGGCCGCCACCCACCGCGCCGCAGCGCACCGCCGCGCCCAGCCGGCTCCGGCCGTCGTTTAACTCAGCCCACACCGCGCGGCCATCCTCGCTCCACACCGCGTATCGATCCCGTTTCGTCGACCACAAGTCATCGCTCAACCTCCCCGTGCAATCTTTCCAACGCCTCCACATCCAGACACGGCTCCTGGCGATTTTCGCCGCCGTCCTTCTCTCCGTCGCCGGCATCAACGCATTCGCTTACCGCACCACGCGACTAAACCTCGAGACCGACGGCTGGGTGAACCACACCCGCGAAGTCATCACGACCGCCAACAGCGCCCTCACCGCCCTCGTGAACATGGAAACGGGCCTCCGCGGCTTCATGGTCGTTGGCCAGGACGAATTCCTCGAGCCCTACCATGCCGGCCAGAAAGCCTACCGCGCGCACCTCGACCGCCTTGCTTCCCTCACCGCCGACAACCCTCAGCAGGTCGAACGCTGGAACGACATCCGCCAACGAGCCGCCAGTTGGGAAAACAACGTCGGCGACAAGGGCATCGCGCTGCGCCGCGAAATCGCCGCCGGACAGGCGACCTTCGATCAACTCAGCACGTTCGTCCAATCGGGCGGCGGCAAACAGATCTTCGATGGCATCCGCACCGTCTTCAGCGCCGCAGTCGCCGCGGAAGAACAACTCCTCCACGCGCGCCAGGCCGTCAGCGCCACCGCCGCCCGCCGCCTTCTTCAAGTTACGTTGTGGGGCAGCCTGGGCGTGGTGACCGGCGGAATCGCCCTCGCGCTTCTTTTCGCACGCTCCCTGGCCAAGCCGCTCGAAGCCGTCAGCCGCACCCTGGAGGAAGGCGCCGCTCACGTCGCCAGCGCTTCCACCCAGGTCTCATCGAGCAGTCAATCGCTCGCCGCAGGCGCCAGCGAGCAAGCCGCATCCCTCGAGGAAACCAGCGCCTCGCTGGAAGAGCTCTCGTCCATGACGAAACGAAACTCCGAAAGCGCCATGCAAACGAAGGAAATGGCCGTCCAAACCCGCAGCGCCGCCGAAACCGGCGCCAACGACATGGAGCACATGAAGGCGGCCATGGATGCCATCAAGCAGTCCTCCGGCGAGATCGCCAAAATCGTGAAGACGATCGACGAAATCGCCTTCCAGACCAACATCCTCGCGCTCAACGCCGCCGTCGAAGCCGCTCGCGCCGGTGAAGCCGGCATGGGTTTCGCCGTCGTCGCCGAAGAGGTCCGCGCCCTCGCTCAGCGCTCCGCCCAAGCCGCCAAGGAAACCGCCGCGCGCATCGAGGACTCCGTGGCCAAGAGCGAACAGGGCGTCCACATCTCCGGACAGGTCGCCGACTCCCTGCAGCTCATTGTCGAGCGTGCCCGGCGGATGGATACACTGGTCGCCGAGATCTCGACCGCGTCGCACGAGCAGACGCAGGGTATCGGCCAGGTGAATACCGCCGTGTCTCAGATGGACAAGGTCACGCAATCGAACGCCGCCAGCGCCGAGGAAACCGCCGCTTCCGCCGAACAGCTCGATTCCCAGGCCGCGGCGCTGCAGGACGCGGTGTCCCGCCTGTGTCGCATCGTCGGCGGCAAGCTCGCCGCTTCGCATCGTTTGCAATCCAACAGCCCCGCCCCGTCGATTTCCCTCCAACGCCCGAAAGTATCCGCGGCCAAGGCGTCAGCGCGCGCCGAATTCGCCGAAGCCTGAACACCCGCGGCAGACGCGGCCCCAGCCGCGTCTCCGCTCACACCACCGTCCGCCCACGCCAGCCGCGGCGTTTCTCCAGCAGCCCGTCGAATCGCCGGCGATGCAGCGCGCCGTCCAGCACGTCGTAATGCTGCGGCACGATCCATCGGGCATTCAATCGCGCCGCCTTCTCCAAACTCGCCGCGATCATTTCCGGATGCGCGTTGAAGATCGGCGGCGGCAGCACCGCGCCGCGAAACCAGTAGCTCGCGATCAAATCACCGCTGAACAGCGTGTCGTGCCGCGCGCTGTAAAACCCGCAGTGCCCGAGCGTGTGCCCCGGCAGATGCACCACGCGCAGCCCGCCGAAAAACGGCAGCTCGTCGCCATCCTCGATCGTCTCATCGATCCGCACTGCTGCGCCCACCCCCAGGCACCGCCGCCCTGCCCGCTCCAACCGCCCGCACCACACCGCGGCTCCAAAATATGGATACACTCCATCGATGTGAACCTGCTCCAACCGATGCCCCCACACCGGCGCCCCCGTCCACGCTCTCGCCCACGCCAGATTCCCCACGTGATCCAGATGTCCGTGCGTCAAAAGAATCGCCTTCACGTTCTCCGGCCCCAACCCCAACCGCCGCAACCGCCAGCGGATCTGCCCGACTTCGCCAATCAACCCCGCATCCAACAGCACCGCCTCCCGGCCGTTCACCAGCAGATGACAAACGCCCATCACGCCCCGAATCGTGAAAACCCCCGCCGGCACGTTTCGCTTCAGCAACGACATCCGCCGAGCGATATCCGCTTCGCGTAAAGCTCCAAGATCCAAGCTCCAGAGAAACACCCAAAGCCCAAACACCAAATCCTGCCCCACCGCCTCCTTTGAAGTTTGAGGTTTGAACATTCTCTGGAGCTTGGTCCTTGGATCTTGGAGCTTCTTCCCGTGCGCCCGTCCCTCACTGCCGTCGAACAACACCTCGCCGCCCTCCGCCGCTGCACCCGCTGCCCAGCCATGATCCGGCCCGTGGTCGTCGGGCGGCCCGTGACTTCACGGGTTCTCCTCGTTGGCCAGGCACCCGGCGATAAGGAGCCAAAATTCGGGCGCCCGTTCGCCTGGACCGCCGGCAAAACGCTTTTCAAATGGTTCAACGAAGCCCTCGGCTGGACCGAAGACGAGGTGCGCGACCGCATCTACTTCGCCGCCGTCTGCCGCTGCTTCCCCGGCAAACGCCCCGAGGGCGGCGACCGCGTGCCCGCCCCCGACGAAATCGCCAACTGCTCCGGCTGGCTCCAGCGCGAATTCGCCCTTCTTCAGCCCCAACTCGTGCTCCCCGTCGGAAAACTCGCGCTCTCTCAATTTCTCCCGCCCGCCCCGCTGACCGACATCATCGGAAAATCGTTTTCCGTCTCCTACCACGGTCACGTCGCCGACTGCATCCCGCTTCCCCACCCGTCCGGAGCCTCGCCGTGGCATCGCATGGAGCCCGGAAAAACCCTCCTCCGCGCCGCGTTCGCGAGGATCGCCGCACACCCCGCCATAAAAAAATCCGTGTAATTCCGCCGTTTCACACTAAATCGCCCATCATGCTTCCGCTCGTTCTGCGCCTCGCGCTCCTCGTCATCGCTTTCGCCAGCGCTCCCCTCCTCCGAGCCCAACCCGAATACCTCACGCCGGAGCAAATCGAGTTCGTCGACAAAAAATGGCCCGGCACCAAACGCACCAGCACCGGCATCCGTTATATCATCCTGAAGGAAGGTGAGGGCCCTCAACCCAAACGCGGCGATCGCGTCGGCATGCTCTACACCGGCTGGCTGCTCGACGGCACGAAGTTCGACGAGAAACTCGATCCGATCGAGCCGTTCAGCTTCCGCGTCGGCCGCGGCGAGGTCATCGTCGGCTGGGATCACCTTCTGCCTTTGATGAAGCTCAACGAGAAACGTCTCGTCATCATCCCCGGCACGCTGGCCTACGGCGCTCGCGGTCGCCCGCCCACCATCCCGCGCAATGCCACGCTCGTCTTCGAGATGGAGCTCATCAAGATCCTCCCGCCATAAAGCGTCGGCGGCTCCATAAATTGTCCGCCGTGTAGAGCGCGAGTCCCGCCCAAATCAACGCAAACGCCGCTCCGCGCTCCGCCGAAAACGGCTCGCGATACCACCACACCCCGAGCGCGAACTGCACCGTCGGCGCAATATACTGCAGCAGCCCAAGCGTGGTGAAACGCACCCGGCGCGCCCCATACGCAAACAGCAACAGCGGCACCGCCGTCACCACGCCGGTGCTCAACAGCAACGCATGCGCCCCCACGTCCACTCGCCCGAGGGCGCCCCGTCCCTGCCACTGGCACCACACCAGGAATCCAATCGCCGCCGGAGCGAGGAGCAGCGTCTCCACCCCCAACCCCGCAAGCGGTCCCAACGGCGACTTCTTCCGGATCAGCCCATACGCGCCAAACGTCGCCGCCAGCACCAGCGCGATCCAAGGCACGCCGCCCACGCGCAACAACAACACCGCGACCCCCGCCCCCGCCAGCACCACCGCAATCCACTGCGCGCGCCGCAACCGCTCCCCTAGCGCAAATCGTCCCAACAACACATTCACCAGCGGCACCAGGAAATACCCGAGACTCGCCTCCACCACGTGTCCGCGGTTCACCCCCCACACGAACACCAGCCAGTTCACCGTCAGCAACGTGCCACTCGCCGCGTGCCACATCAGCGCCGCCCGAGATCGGAGCCCGCCCCAAAACTCTTCCGCTCCACGCCCCAGCGCCATCACCACGCCGACGAACAACAACGACCACACATGCCGGTGAGCGATCAACTCCAACGCATTCACTTCCCCCAGCTGCTTCCAAAACGCGGGAAATAACCCCCACGCCAAATACGCCGCCGCCGCCGCACCGGCCCCCCGCAGCCCCATAGCTGAACGTGTGTGCGTTTCGCCCTCCCTACCCGCTTCCTTGTTCGAGGTCATCGCACCGGCTCCATCCGTCCAGCACTCACACGCGCCGGCCCGCCGTCAACTCTCCCACCGCTGTGCACATGACCGCACACACCCGCTGTTCACCTTCCGGACTACGCGCCCCGCCGCGTCTTCGCTGTTCTGTATCAACCCGATCCCGGCCCAAAGGGCCGTCGCCTCACTGCGCCCCCGCTCGGAGATAAGGATAACGCTCCCCAAACTCCCGCGCCGCCTGCTGCTGCGCCGTCCCCGCATCCGTCCCCTGCGCCGTCAGCTCCGCCACCCGTTTCTCCATCCAGCGTTCGCGAAACTCCTGCTCCACCTGCAATGCCAACCTCGGGTTCTCCTTCGGCTTCTTGTTTTTCCGAAAGAAATTGCAGCCAGTTAAGGAGATCAGGGCGGCAGCCGATAAACAGACGATGAGCGTTGGCTTCAAATTCATGATGCGACCCGACAGCGTGGCAAACCCACCGCAGCACCGCCAGTGAATCTTTTTGGTTTCGCGCCCCGGCATAACTTGCTTGCATCCGCCCGATGAGCGACGAGTCCACGCCTCAACCGCTGCGCCTCAAGCCGCGCGCGAAGCCCGACTCCACGGAAAATCCCGCTCCGCCGCCCGTCGCCGCCGAGCCTCAAACGCCCCCCGCCGAGCCGTCCCCTCCGCGCCTGCGGCTCAAACCCAAACTCACGTCAGAAACCTCCGCGCCCGCCAGTGAATCGCCCTCATCGCCTTCGCCAGCCAGCGATTCCTCGCCTCCGCCGATTCGGCTCAAACCCCGCATCCCCTCACCCGATCCAGCCCCCTCTTCCGCCGTCGCGCCCCCTTCACCCGATCTCGCATCGCCCGCAGCGGCGTCCGCCTCATCGGAGGCCCCACCCGCCAGCAGCGAAGCACCTAAATTTAAGCTGAAGCTAAAACCCGCTTCTCCCGCCGAGCCAGCCCCCCCGCCCGAGATCGGCACCGAAC
>JAEWBF010000037.1 GCA_023391285.1 Verrucomicrobiota bacterium | reverse complement strand
TTCTAAACCCGCAGCCACGCCCGCACCCACCCCCGCTCCCGTCGCCGCCCCCGCTCCCGTCGCAACTCCCGCTCCTTCAACGCCCGAGCCTGCACCGACCAGCATTCCCGCATCCGCCGATCTGCTCGCCAGCACTCCGGCCCCCGCACCTGCGAGCGCCGACATCCCCACCGCGCCGGATCTCACCAGCTCACCATCCGTCGACCTTCCGAGCAGCCGCGCACAGGTGACGGATGCCGTCCCCTCCGCGACACCCGAAGTCGCCGCTGCCATCATGCTTCCGCCAGTCCGCGAAATCCGCGAGGTCGACGCCGCCCGTCTCAAGGCCGTGCTCTTCCAATTGCGGGTCGGCCTCGACGCCACCAGCCGTTCGCTCGTGTCGGCGCAGCGTTTAGCGCGTCACGAGGTCCAACGCGACGAGCGTCCCCAATTCGACGCTGCGTTTGTTCAGGTCCGCATGCGCGAGGTCGCGCTGCGCAACAGCATCGCCGCAGCCAGCGAAGCTCCGGCCGAAAAGGCCACCGAAGCGCAGGCGAAGGTCGCCGCCGACTACGAAGCCTACGCCCGCGCACTCACGGTCGCACACTCACTGCTGCAGTCGTCACGAGGCGCACTCGCCACCGCCAGCACGCCCGCCGCCGGCTTCGGCAACGAATCGCTGCGCCGCCCCGCCGAATAGAACAGTCCGCCCCCCCCATGGAGGCGCGGTGCCCCCACCGCGCTTCCGTTTCCGCGGATTGCACCCGGCGCCAAGCCGCGCTCTCGTTCGCGCGATGAAGAAATCGCCCTGGCTGCCCCTCGGTCTCTTTCTGTTGCTCGCCTTCGCGGCGGCCGGCATCGGCACACTCGCCACGTTCAGCAGCGTCGACACCTGGTATCCCACGCTCGCGAAACCTTCCTGGAATCCTCCTCGCTGGGTTTTCGGACCCGTGTGGACGCTCCTCTACATCGCGATGGCCGTCGCCGCCTGGCGTGTCTGGCGCATCGGCTCCGCCGAAGGCGCCCGCATCACCTTTCGTCTCTACGGCGCGCAACTCGCCCTCAACGCGCTCTGGTCGATCTTCTTCTTCGGCCTCCGCTCGCCGCTCCTGGCTCTGATCGACATCGCCGTGCTCTGGCTCGTGCTGATCCGCATTCTCGCCCGCTTCCGCGAAGCCGATCGCATCGCCGCTCTCCTTTGGTCCGCCTATGTGCTGTGGGTCAGCTACGCCTTCCTCCTCAACGCCGCGATCTGGGAAATGAACCGCTGACTTTCGCCCCGGCGCAACGTATCCAATGAAATCCTACCGGCACGAACTCTGGTTCGAAATCCCCCGCCGTCGCGGTCTCGTCAATATCACGTCCCAAGTCGAAGCCTGTCTGCGCGCCAGCGGCATTCGCGAAGGTCTCTGCCTCGTCAACGCCATGCACATCACCGCAAGCGTCTTCATCAACGACGACGAAGGCGGCCTCCACGCCGACTACGAACGCTGGCTCGAGAAACTCGCTCCCGAGCAGCCCCACTCCGCCTACGACCACAATCGCACGGGCGAAGACAACGCCGACGCCCACCTCAAACGCACGATCATGGGTCGAGAGGTCGTCGTCGCCGTCACCGCCGGCCAACTCGATTTCGGCCCCTGGGAGCAGATCTTCTATTTCGAATTCGACGGTCGCCGCCGCAAACGCGCCCTCGTCAAAATCATCGGCGAATGAACCGGCCTCTTTCGCCAGCCGCCGACGCCGCCGCTCGCACGCTCTTTAGCTACCTCTCCGTCACTGATCCGCCGCCTCGGCAAGGATGCGATGCCGTGATCGGATTCGGCACCTTCGACCTCACGCTCGCCGCCTTCTGCGGCGAACTCCACACCCGCGGCCTGGCCCGGCACCTCATCCTCACCGGCGGAATCGGAGCCGGCACCGCCGATCTCGGCCGGCCGGAAGCCGATGCCTGGCGCGACGAAATTCTCCGCACGCATCCGGCGGTCGCCCCCTCCGCCATCATCATCGAGAACCACTCCACCAACACTTCCGAGAACATCGAATTCACCTCGGCGCTACTCGCTCGAGACCATCCCCAACTCGCCTTCGGTCGCGGCATTCGGACCGCGTTGATCGTCGCCTCACCGTCCCGGCTCCGCCGCGTCAAACTCACGCTCGAGAAACGCCTCCCTGACCTTCGCGTGTGGCGCCTTCTTCCCGACGCCGATTTCGATCGCGAGTTCGCGCTGCACGAGAGCAAAGGCATTTCCTATCTCCCCCACCTCGCCGGCGAAATCGATCGTATCCGCGATTATCCTACACGCGGCTGGATCGCCGCCGAACCGCTGCCTCCCGAAGTGCTCGCCGCCCGCGACCAGCTCGAGTGAGCCGACCCACGCATGGTTGGGTCTCACACGTTCCGCTGCTTCCTCCACACCACCCTACTCCGCCGGTCCCAATTTGCGCCGCGGCTTCTCTGCGCCCAACGTCAGCGCGCCATATGCCAGCGCCGCCGCGATCGCGCTCGCGATGACAAACCAGTCGCCGTGCTCAACGTAGAAGCTGTTGCGGCCCGCCCAACGCCCGTCGCGGGTCACGTCGACCGTCTGCGTTCCTCGAAAATAGATGCTGCCCGCTTCGTTCAACACCGTCGCGCGCACCGTCCCAAATTCGTCGATCCATCCGCTCCATCCGCCATTGCCGCAGCGCAGCACGGGCCGGCGCGTCTCCACCGCGCGCAACACCGCATGCGCCGCATGCTGGTGCGCCGCACCGCCCTCGCCATACCACGCATTGTTCGTCAACACCGCCAGCACGTCACTGCCCGCAAGCGTGCTATAACGCGCCAGCAGGGGGAAGATATCTTCGTAGCAGATCAGCGGTCCCACGGTGATCGGCCCGTTCGGCGATGACAGGACCAGCGGCGACGAGTCTTCGCCGGGCGAAAAATCATCGTCTCCCACGGGCACGACTTTCGAGAGCCACCCGAGCAACGGTCGCAGCGGCACGTATTCGCCAAACGGCACGAGATGCCGCTTCGCGTAATAATCCGTCTGCACGCCCGCGACCGGATCGACCACCAACGCCGCGTTCAGCCACAGCTCGTCGGGTTGATCTTTGTTCTCCACCGCGATCGAGCCAATCAGCAGCGGCACGTTCGCACGGCGCGCGAGCGTTTCCACGAACGCCTGCATGTTCGTGTCGCCCTGCACCGCCCACGGCGTGCTCGCTTCGGGCCACAAAATCAGATCCGGCCTCGTCGCCGCCGCGGCCGCGGTCGTCGATTGCAATGTATCCAGAATCGAACGACCCGCCGCCGGATCCCACTTCAGCGTCTGCGGGATGTAAGGTTGCACAAACGCCACGCGCGCCAGCGGCACGGCATAACGCCCCCGCTGAAATGTCTCCTGAACGTGGATACTCACGCACGCCATCAACATGAACAGCGCGAGCAGGAACTCCGGCCGGCGAAAATTCCATCCGCCCTGCCCCGAGAACAGGCTGTGCGTCATCGCCGCAAACCCGATGTTCATCGCGATCAGC
Organism: Verrucomicrobiota bacterium; assembly: GCA_023391285.1. Classification (GTDB taxonomy): domain Bacteria; phylum Verrucomicrobiota; class Verrucomicrobiia; order Opitutales; family Opitutaceae; genus Opitutus. The sequence goes on along the minus strand of JAEWBF010000037.1, from coordinate 27,500 downwards.
ACAAACGAGATGCCCCACGCGCCCGTATATGCCGCGATCTGCAGCACGCTCGAGCGCTCCCATTGGCTCACGGAAAGCGGCAGCCACGGGAACCCCGTGAACAGCCACGTGCGCGTCCATTCTATCAACACCCAAAATCCCGCCAGCCCCACCATCGCTGCCATCCGCGTAAACGCCGGGCGCTCCTGCGTGCGCGGCATCACCCACCACACCGCCAGAAACCACCCGCCCACCCATACACCGACGATCGGACCGAGCAGCAGCAGCCCGGCCCAGGTGACATGGTGCAGCCACGCCAGGATGATGGTCCACGCCACCGCCTGCGCGCCAAGCAGCGTGCCGGCGTAAAGCTTGAATCCAGGTTTCCGATACGCCCAAAGGATTCCCGGCACGAGCATCGCATACGCGAACTCCGGCGTCTTGAACGGCGGAAACGACAGCACCGTCAGCACCGTAGTCGCCACAAAGACGACCAGCGCCGCCAACCGGTGCCCGAAGCGGTCGAAAATCGACGGCTTCGGCGCGTAAGGATCGACGTAAGGTTCAGGCGCCGCGTCGGCCATGGGTTCGCACGGGCTCGAAACGCCCCAACGGAATCAACGTCCGTGACACTGCTTGAACTTCTTCCCGCTGCCGCACGGGCACGGATCGTTGCGGCCGACCTTCGGCACTTCGCGGCGAATCGTCACCTTCGGCAGCTGAATCTCCTGGTCCGCTTCGGGCTCCACCGCCGTCGCCGTCGAACCACCACTCGTCACCGCGCTCCGCGTCTCCACGGGCGGCACGCCCGGCCGAGCCGGCGCCGGCAAATCCGTCGGACCCACCGCGCGCGCCGTGCGACTCAGCAGCGCCAGCATGTTTTCAAACGACTCCAGATTCGACGCGCTGCGGAACAAGCCCGTGCAAATCTGCAGGCGGACGTTGTTCATCAGTTCTTCGAAATAACGGAACGCCTCGCTCTTGTATTCGACGAGCGGATCCTTCTGGCCGTAGCTGCGCAGGCCGATGCTCTTCCGCAGATCCTCCATCTCGGTGAGATGCTCCTGCCAGTGGTGATCAATCGCATTGATGACCACATAGCGCTCCAGCGAGCCCAACGCTTCGGGAATCTCGACGGACTCCTTGATCGCATAGGCCTGCTTGATCCGCTCGAGCAACATCGACGCGAGTGAATCGACATTCCCACCCGAGACTTCCTCGGCCTTGAGACTGATCGGGAAATGCGAATTGACCCAGCCCACGAAACTCTCCGTCGCCGTTTGGTTCGCCCCGGCTTTCTCACCGACGCCCGCATTCTCCAATCGGTTGATCAACTCCTCCTCGATCTGCTCGAAGATGATGTCTTTCGGCCGCTCCGCGTGAATCGCCGCGTTGCGAATGCCGTAAACCACTTCGCGCTGCTGATTGAGCACGTCGTCGTATTGAAGCAGGCGCTTGCGAATCGAATAATTCTGCTGCTCGACCTTCTTCTGCGCGCTTTCGATCGATCGATTTAGCCAGGGATGCTCGAGCTCCTCGCCTTCCTGCATCGAGCCTTCCATCAATCGCGACGCCAGATTCCCCTGAAGGAACAGCCGCATCAGATCGTCTTCCAACGAAAGGAAAAACTTCGTGCGACCCGGATCACCCTGACGCGAGCAACGCCCGCGCAGCTGCCGGTCGATGCGCCGCGATTCGTGCCGTTCCGTGCCGACGACATAAAGCCCGCCGAGTTCCCGCACGCCTTCACCCAGTTTGATGTCCGTGCCGCGGCCCGCCATGTTCGTCGCGATCGTCACCGCGCCGCGGTGACCCGCGCGCGCCACGATATCCGCTTCCTGCGCGTGAAACTTCGCGTTGAGCACCGTGTGCACCACGCCCGCGCGCTTCAACATGCGCGAAAGCACTTCCGACGATTCCACCGACACCGTGCCCACCAGCACCGGCTGGCCCCGCTTGTTGGCCTCCTCGATTTCCTTCACCACGGCCGCGTATTTGTCGCGACGCGTCTTGAAGATGGAGTCGTTCTTGTCGACGCGGATGCAGGGCTTGTTGGTCGGGATGACCTGCACCGCGAGCTTGTAGATGTCGCTGAACTCCGTCGCCTCCGTCTCCGCCGTGCCGGTCATGCCCGCGAGCTTTTCATACATGCGGAAGTAGTTCTGGATCGTGATCGTCGCGTAGGTGCGCGTCTCGCGCTCGATCGTCACGCCTTCCTTCGCCTCGACCGCTTGGTGCAATCCGTCCGACCAGCGGCGGCCCGGCATCACGCGACCGGTGTTCTCGTCGACGATCATCACCTTGCCGTCCTGCACGACATATTCGACGTCACGTTCGTAAAGCGAATACGCCCGCAACAACTGCGAGATCGCATGAATGTCTTCCGAGATTTCCGCGTAACGCTGCTGCGACGCGAGTTTCTGCGCCTCCCGCTGCTCCAGCGTCATCGTCGTGTTCTTGTCGAGCTCGCTGAACTCGGTCGCGAGATCCGGCAGCATGAAAGCATCCGGATTGTCCGGACGAAGTTTGCCGCGGCCGATTTCCGTGAGGTCCGCCTGGTGCTGGCGCTCGTCGATGACGAAAAACAACTGTTCCTTCAGGCGATAAAGCTCCTCCTTGTTCAGGTCGGAGTTCATCTCGGTCTCGACCTTGTCCAGCAGCTTGCGCCACTCCGGCGTCTCCATCAGCCGCAGCAGCTGCTTGTTCTTCGGATGCCCCATCTTGACCTGGAGCATCTTCCGCGCGGCGGTCTGCTTGTCGTCGTTGGTCGCGTCTTTCTTTTCGAGAAGATCTTTCGCTTCACCCACGATCTTGTTGCAGAGCCGGATCTGGTCATTCACCAGCCGGTCGACCGGCGGCAGCAAACGCGTGAACGGCTGCTCACGCTCGATCGGCGCCGGCCCCGAAATGATCAACGGCGTGCGCGCCTCGTCGACCAGGATCGAGTCGATTTCGTCGACGATGCAATACCAGTGGTCGCGCTGAACCTGATCCTCCTTGCGCGTCGCCATGCCGTTGTCGCGCAGATAATCGAAACCGAACTCGCTCGCGGTGCCATACGTGATGTCACGGCCATACATCTCGCGGCGCAGCTCGGGCGGCATCTGCTGCTGTATGCAACCCACCGATACACCGAGAAAGTTGTAGAGATAACCCATCCACTCGGAGTCACGACGCGCGAGGTAATCGTTCACCGTCACCAGCTGCGCATTCCGCGCGACCAGCGAGTTGAGATAAAGCGGCAGCGTCGAAACCAGCGTCTTGCCCTCGCCCGTCGCCATTTCCGCGATCTTGCCCTGGTGAATCGCAATGCCGCCGATCAGCTGCACGTCGAAATGCACCATGTCCCACGTCAGCTCGTGATCGCATACGACGATCTTCCGGCCGACCAGCCGACGCGCCGCATTCTTCACCGTCGCAAACGCCTCGGGGAGGATCTCGTTGAGCGTCGCCTTCTTGTCGGAAGCGGCCGCGAGCCGCGCCCGGAAATCGTCCGTCTTCGCCCGGAGCTGCTCGTCGCTCAGCGATTGGTAGGATTGTTCGAGTTCGTTGATGCGCGCGACGATCGGGCGGCACGACTCGAGGAACTTACGATAGTGCCGGCCGGAAAAGCGTTTGAAGAGAAACGACAGCATTGAAAGGGTCGAAGGCTAGTTCTCGGCCCTCCCTTGGCAAATGGCAAAATTGGCCGCCGACGCGTCTGCTGTGGGAGGGGCTTTACGCCCCGACCAATGCCTCACACCCGCCTCCGGAAATACTCGATGGTCTTCTGCAAGCCTTCTTCGAGCGGCACCTTCGGCTCCCATTTCAAGACCTTGCGCGCGAGCGCGATATCCGGCTGCCGCTGCTTCGGATCATCCGCCGGGAGCGGCTTGTGCACGATCTTCGATTTTCCACCCACGAGCTTCAGCGTCAGCTCCGCCAGTTCGAGCATCGTAAACTCACCCGGATTACCGAGATTCATCGGCCCGACCGTCTCGTCCTGGTTCATGAAGCGCACAAACCCCTCGATCAAATCGCTCACGAAACAGAACGACCGCGTCTGCGAGCCATCGCCATAAATCGTGATGTCTTCGCCCCGCAGCGCCTGAACGATAAAATTGGATACAACCCGCCCGTCCGCCTCGTGCATCCGCGGACCATAGGTGTTGAAGATCCGGATCACGCGAATATCCACGCCGTTCTCGCGGTGGTAATCGAAGAAGAGCGTCTCCGCGCAGCGCTTGCCTTCATCGTAACACGAACGCCGCCCAATCGGATTCACGTTGCCCCAATAACTCTCGGGCTGCGGATGCACCGACGGATCGCCGTAAACCTCGCTGGTGCTCGCCTGAAACACCCGCGCCTTCACCCGCTTCGCGAGTCCCAGACAATTGATCGCGCCCATCACCGACGTCTTCGTCGTCTTGATCGGATTGAACTGGTAGTGCGGCGGCGACGCCGGGCACGCGAGATTGTAGATCTGATCCACCTCGAACTTGAACGGATCGATCACATCATGCCGCACGAATTCGAAGTGCGGATTCCCGAGCAGGTGCTCGATGTTGATTTTTCGCCCGGTGAAAAGGTTGTCCAAAGCGATGACTTCATGCCCATCGGCCAACAGCCGATCGCAAAGATGAGAGCCGAGAAACCCGGCTCCGCCGGTGACGAGTATGCGCATGGTGGAAAGGTCGTGGAACGCTGAAGTCGAACACCGCCGATTTCGAGCAAAACGCTGAACGGCGGCCCAATGCACACCGCAAGCGCCGCCAAAAGTTCCACCAAGACACGAATTTATTCTGATTGCCGGACGCCCGCGGACCCGTAGCAACCCACCCCCCGAAATTCGATTTCGAGTTTCGGGACCCAAACCAAGACAACAAACATGACCTACTCCAAGATCCTCCTCAGCGCGCTCGTCCTCGCAGCCGCGTCGAGCTCGATTGCGCAGACCGAGTCCGCGCCGGTGACGACGACCTCGTCCGCCGGCCTCCTCGGCCAGCGCTACGTCGCGATCAGCGGCCTCACGGAAGACTTCCGTAACGCCGGTGGCCTCGACAACGCGTTCGGCGGCAGCATCGGTGCGAACCTGCCGTTGACGGCGAATCTCGACCTCGGCTTCGGCTACGGCTACGAGCGTCTCTCCGACAGCGGCCTGAAATATCGCGAACACGCGATCAGCGCTTCGCTGACGCCGTTCGTGACCGTCGCGGAAAACGTCAAGCTGTTCGCCGACGCCACCGTCGGTTACGCTTGGGCGAAAGCCCGCGGCTTCGGCGGCAACGCCAGCGACGACGACGGCATCTGGAGCCTCGGCGCCGGTGCGGAACTCGGCCTCGGCGCGCGCACCGCGCTGACCGGCCGCGTCTCCTACAACGACGCGTTCGACGGCAACAGCGATGGCTCGTGGGCGTTCACCGTCGGCGTGAATCACTGGTTCACCGAGAAGGTGGCCGGTCTCGCCGGTGTGACGTTCGTCGAAGACGACTCGATCGTTTACCAGGTCGGCGTCGCCTTCCGCTTCTGAGCGAGGTGGCTAGCTAAATACTGAAAACAACCGGCCCGCGTGTCGAAAGGCACGCGGGCCTTTTTGCGCCCCGCGATCGGCGCGGCTTTACGCCGCGACCGAAAATCTCGATTTCGCCCTTGCTTAATTAAGTATTATCTTAACTATCTCCTCATGCAAAGCCTCGCCGCCCTCGCCGACCCCACGCGGCGCCGCATCGTCGAGCTCCTCGCCACCCGCGACCGCACGGCTGGCGAAATCGTCGAAAAGTTCGACGTGTCCGCGCCCGCGATTTCACAACACCTGAAAGTCCTGCGCGAAGCCGGCCTCGTCACCGTGCGCGCCGAAGGCCAGCACCGCATCCACTCCGTCAACCCCGACGGTTTCGACGAACTTTCCGCCTGGCTCGAACGCACGCGTCGCGTGTGGAGCCGCCGCCTCGACGCCCTCGAACGCGAGCTCCGCGCCGACGACGCGAAAAACAAAACCAAATCCTCCTCATGAACACCGCCCCCCACAACAACGACTCCTACGCCGAATTCCCCGCTCGCGGCGAACTTCGCATCGTTCGCCTCCTCCCCGGCCCCATCGAACGCGTTTCGGAATTTCTCACCGACCCTGAAAAGCGCAGCCGCTGGTTCGCCGGCGGCGTCACCGAACCTCGCGCCGGCGGAAAGATCGAGTTCGTCATGCACCACGCGAAACTCGCGCCCGGCGAAACGCCGCCGGAGAAATACGCTCAGGTGCACGAACCCGGCGTCACCTTCGAAGGCCGCGTCCTCCGCTACGAGCCACCGCGCGTTCTCAGTTACACGTTTGGCGACGAAGAATCCCAAGTGACGTTCGAGCTCACCCCCCAAGGCCGTCAGGTTCTTCTCGTGGTCACGCACCGCTCCACGGGCGAAGACATCAAGGAACAGTCCAACTACGCCGGCGGTTGGCACACGCATCTCTCGATCCTCGTCGCCCTGCTCGAGAACACCACCCCGCCCAAGTTCTGGACCACGCACGCTCGTCTCGACGCGCACTATCGCACGGTCGTTCCGCGCTGAAGGTGAAACCCGACGCCCCCGTCGCGTTGTTCGGTCCTCACCCCGCCAACCGCGCCGCCGCGCCCGCCTCGTAACGCTCGATCCACGCTCGATGCCACGGGCCGAAATCACCCGCTTCGAGATGCGCGCGCGCCTGCGCCATCAGATCCAGATAAAAATGCAGGTTGTGAATCGTCAGCAGCGTGCAGCTGATGATTTCACCGGCGAGCGTCACATGCCGTAAATACGCGCGGGAGAAATTCCGGCACGTATAATTGTCCAGCCCTTCCACGATCGGCCGCGGATCGTTGCGATACTTCTCGTTGCGCAAATTCATCGGCCCGTCCGGCGTGAACACCAACCCGTTCCGCGCCACGCGCGTCGGCAGCACGCAATCGAACATGTCCACGCCGAGCGCGATCATCTTCAAGATCTGCGGCGGCGTTCCCAGCCCCATTGTGTAACGCGGCTTGTCCGCCGGCATGAACGGCGTCGTCGCACCCACCTGTTTCAACATCTCCGGCTCCGGTTCGCCGACGCTCACGCCGCCCACCGCGTATCCAGGAAAGTCCAACGCCGCCAAAGCCTCCGCCGCCTCACGCCGCAGATCGTCGAAAGTCGATCCTTGCACGATCGCGAACACATGATGGCCGTTCGCCAGAAACCCGCTCTCCGTCGCGATTTCCTTGCACTGCTTCGCCCAACGAAAACTCCGCGCCACCGCCTTCGCGCACGCATCACGCTCGCACGGCCACGGCGGACACTCGTCGATCACCATCGCGATGTCGCTCCCGAGATTCTGCTGAATCGTCATCACCTCGCGCGGGCCAAGAAACAGCTTCGCGCCATCGAGATGCGACTGAAACGCCACGCCGTCCTCCCGGATGTCCCGCAGCTTCGCCAGCGAGAAGACCTGAAACCCTCCGCTGTCCGTCAAAATCGGCCCGTCCCATCCCATGAACCCGTGCAACCCACCCAGCTCACGCACAAGTTCGCTGCCCGGCCGCAGGTTCAAGTGATACGTGTTTCCCAAAATGATCTGCGCCCCGATCTCGCGCAATTGCTCCGGCGTCACCGACTTGACCGTGCCCTGCGTTCCCACGGGCATGAAAATCGGCGTCTCCACCATTCCATGACGCGTCCGCAGCCGCCCCCGCCGCGCCGCCGTCACCGTATCCGTTTTCAGAAGCTCAAAGTGTTCAGCCATTTGAATTGAGGCGTTCGCCCAGTGGGTCTCGCAGGTGCGTGGGACTCCGCCCGGCGTATTGCACGCTGAGCACGAACAGCGTCGCGTTTTCTACAACATAGAACACCAAATACGGAAACGGCCGCATCAATCGCGTGCGAATACTCGAGTCGACTTTCACCGGATGCTTTTCCGGGAAATCCAACAAGTCCTCCACGGTTGCGTAAAACGCCCGTTTGAACCGATCGCCCAGCCCCCGCGATCTCGCCTCATAGCCAGCCATCGCTTCGCGCACATCTGTTTCGATGCGCAGATGAAACACTGCCACGCGCTTCACGAGGCTACCCCAATCGGGCTTTCAACTCTTCGTAGGACAATCCTTTGGCAGGATCTCGCCTTAACTCCTCCCATCGCTCCTGCGCCTCCTGGGCCTGCGCAGGCTCTACGGAAAACTCGTCCTCGGAAATCGAAGCCCACAACTCGTCGATCAACGCGAGCCGCTCGGCGATCGGCAGTCTGGTGAGTTCCGCAACATTGGTCACGGCGCCAACCAAAACCCGCCCCCCACTTGCTGGCAAACCGTTAGTGCGCGGCAGCTCTGTTCGGTTGGCTCCTCGCAAACACAGATCCTACCCGCATCCGCCGAAGCACTGCCACCGGCCAGCACTTGACCGCCCCAAATTCACGTGGGACGTTCTCGCCGCGTGCTCCTCGTCATCGACAACTACGACTCCTTCACCTTCAACCTCGTCCAATACTTCGGCGAGCTGGGCGTGGAGCAGCGCATCTATCGCAACGACGAGATCACCCCCGCCGAAGCCCTCGCGCTCAACCCCGATCGCGTCCTCCTCTCCCCCGGCCCGTGCTCACCCAAGGAAGCCGGCGTCACGCTCGACATTATCAAAGCCTTCGCCGGCGTGAAACCCATGCTCGGCGTCTGCCTCGGCCATCAATCGATCGGCCATTACTTCGGCGGCAACGTCGTTCGCGCCTCGCGCCTGATGCACGGCAAAACGTCACCGATCCTCCACCAGGACACCGACGTCTTCCGCGGCCTTCCCCAAGGTTTCGCCGCCACGCGCTATCACTCGCTGCTCGTCGAACGCAGCACGTTTCCCCGAGACCTCGAAATCACCGCCGAAACCGCCGAGGGCGAAGTCATGGGCCTCCGCCATAAATCCCTTCCGATCTGGGGCGTTCAATTCCACCCCGAGTCCATCGCCACCGACGGCGGCATGCAGATCCTCAAAAACTTCCTCGAACTGAACTGAATTCATGAGGAACCACGAAACACACCAAACACACGAAAACCGGAATCACCTCTTTCGTGTTTTTCGTGTATTTCGTGGTTAATTCACCCTTCCCATGCGCTGCCCCAAATGCACCTCGATCGAGGACAAGGTCATCGACTCGCGCATCAGCCGCGAGGGTTCGACCATTCGCCGCCGCCGCGAATGCCTCGAATGCGGCCACCGCTACAGCACCACCGAAACGCTTGTCCGTGACGGCATCGTCGTCCTCAAGCGCGACGGTCGCCGCGAAGAATTCTCCCGCGAAAAACTCCTGCACGCCGTTCGCGCCGCCTGCCACAAACGGCCCGTCGACGCCGAGCAGATCACGATGCTGATCGAGGACGTCATCGACGCCCTCGAAGCCCAATACGATTCCGAGATTCCATCCTCCGCGATTGGCGACGCCGTCATGCAACGCCTCCGCACCGTGGACCAGGTCGCCTACGTCCGCTTCGCCAGCGTGTATAAGGAATTCCGTGACGTCTCCGAATTCGTCCAGGAGATCGGCTCCCTGCCAAAACCGAAAAACGGCACCAACCCGCCGCACTGACCTCACAGGCAGGAGCCTGCTTGCAGGCGATCTGACGTTTCGCCCGCGCCCTCATGTCCGCTCCATCTCGCGACGAGCTTCGCCGCCTGCATCTCATCGACGCGCTCTTCGCCCACGTCACCGACCACGACCTCTACCTCGCCCGCCAGATCAAGGAAGCGATTGCCTTCAGCCTCGCCGACCTCGCCGCCCAAACGGCCGCGAACCCCGAGCTCGCCGCCAAATACGACGCCGCCTTCAACGCCGCCGCCGCCGAGCTCTTCGCGAAACTCTTCACGCACCTCCCGCGCCACGGCTTCTATCACTGGGACGCCTCTCTCACCCTCGCCTCCGCGACACCACTCTTCACGCGCGCGGAAATCATGTCGGGACTGAAACACCTTGCCCGCTTCCGCGAATCGACGCTCCTCGTTACCAACCTCCGCCCCGCCCTGATTCCCCCAACGCGCCGCGCCACCCCTCGCCGCCACCGCGACTACGCCGAAGCCCTCGAACTCATCCACGACCTAGCCGCCGCCCGCACCTCCCGCACCGCCAGCTTGCAGCTCTTGTTTTTATAACCACGAAACACACGAAATACACGAAACGATCCAATCGTTTCCCTTTCGTGTATTTCGTGTGTTTCGTGGTTAACCTTTCTCCGTCATGTCCAAAACCATCTTCCAAAAAATCATCGATCGCGAAATCCCCGCCAAGATCGAACACGAGGACGACCGCTGCATCGTCCTTCACGACATCCAGCCGCAAGCTCCGACGCACCTCCTCATCGTCCCCAAAAAATTGATACCGCGCGTCGGCGAAGCCTCTCCCTCCGACGAATCGATCCTCGGGCATCTTCTCGTCACCGCCGGGGCCGTCGCTAAAAAGCTGAATCTCTCCGCCGGTTTTCGCATCGTCATCAACAACGGCCCCCACGCCTGCGAATCCGTCCCCCACCTTCACGTGCACCTGCTCGCCGGCCGCCAAATGACCTGGCCCCCAGGCTAAGGTAGGGCGGATTGTCCCAATCCGCCGCCCCGCGCCGCATTCAGGATAGCGCCATCTACCGCGCCTCGAACATCCCATCCGTCCGTTTCGCCACGGCACGTTTGATCTCGAGCATCATCAACGCGGCCGACACCTGCGCTGACCCCAACCCCGTCTGCGCCACAATCGCATCCGGGGCCAGAATCGCCCCGCCCGCGAAACACGCCCACACCGCGCTCTCCTCCGCCGACAATCCCGCCGGCGCCACCGCCGCCCCGCCTTCTTTCTCCGCCTTCTCCGGAATCGCCGTCGGCCGCAGTCCGTCGAGATAGTTCAACTCCGACAGCAAATCGTCGACGCTCGTCAGCAAGGTCGCGCCATCGCGAATCAGTTGATGACACCCCGCACTCGTCGGCTGATCGATCCGCCCGGGCACGGCGAAAATCAGTCGCCCATATTCGCCCGCAAACCGCGCCGTGATCATCGCCCCGCCGCTCACGTCCGTCTCCACCACCACGATCGCTTCGCACATTCCCGCGACCACACGATTCCGCATCGGGAAACTCTGCCGATCCGCCCGTCGCCCAAACGGAAACTCCGACAAAACCACGCCATCCGCCTCGATCTTTCGATACAGCTCCAGGTTCTCCGGCGGATAAATGATATCGATCCCGCACCCGACCACCCCCGCCGTCTTTCCACCCACCGAAAGCGCTCCTTCATGCGCCGCCGTGTCGATCCCGCGCGCGAGCCCGCTCACCACGCAAAACCCCAAGCGCGCCAGCTCCGCGCCCAGCTTCTTCGCCGTCGCCATCCCGTAAAGCGTCGTTCTCCGCGATCCCACAATCGCCACGCACGGATGATCGAACTCGTAACGCCCTTTTCGATACATCCCGATCGGAGGATCGTTGATTTCCTTCAACAGCTTTGGATAACCCGGATCTCGCGCGGTGATGAAATCCACTCCGCTCTTCGCCATCCGCTCCTCTTCCCGCTCCAGACTGAAATGCTCGCGCCAGCTCGCGATCGTCGCACTGATCACCGGTCCCACGCCCTTCACGCTTTCGAGCCGTTTCGCCGGCGTATCGAACACCGCCCGTGGATCGCCCCCGAGCTCTCCCAGCAGCCGATTCAACGTCACCGGCCCGATATTCGGCAGCGCGTTCAGCACCTGAAACGCCTGCCGTTCTGTGAGTCCGCGGGTGTTCATGCGAGAGCGGCTCTATGCCGCATCTGAGACTTTGCCGATTTTGCATCGCGGCATAAAGCCGCTCCTACAAATCGCGCAACACCACCCCCAGCTCCTCCAACACCTCCGTCGTCCGCACCGCCACCTGTCCCCGCCGCCGCGCGAGCGCCTCCGCCGCCAAACCGTGCCACACCACTCCGCGCGCCCCCGCGAGCACCGCATCGTTCGAATTCTGCGCCAACATCGTCCCGATCATGCCCGCCAGCAAATCCCCGCTTCCACCACGCGCCAGCACCGGCCCGCCATAAAACGAGTGATACACCGTCTCCGCGTTCGCGATCCGCGTAACCGGTCCTTTCAACACCACCACCGCTCCCGTCTCCGCCGCAAATTCTTCCAGCGCCTTCCCACCCGCGATTCGCTCAAACTCTCCGGCGTGCGGCGTCACGATGCACGGCGATTTCACGGCGCGCACGAACTCCCGCTGCAATGCATCCGCATCCAGCACGACCGGCGCCGTCGCGTTCGCCACCACGCCCTTCACCAGCGCAAGCGTCTCCGGCTCTCTCCCCAATCCCGGTCCAATCACCAGCGCATCCGCTCGCTGGATACGCTCGCGCAACAAGCTCTCTCCCTCGAGCGCCAGCCCGCCTTCCGGCGTCTCCGGCCACGCCACCCAAATCGCTTCCGGCACCTGCGCTGCAAACGCCGCCGCCACCGACTCCGGCACAAACGCCGTCACCAAACCCGCTCCCGCCTTTAACGCCGCCTGCACCGTCATCATCGCCGCCCCCGGATAATTCCTCGATCCCGCCAGCACGAACACATGCCTGAAACTTCGCTTGTCCGAACGCGACTCCCGCAATCCCGCCAGCCTCCCCAACACCGCCGGCGTCAACACCCGCTCACCGCTCGGCCCTCGCTCGCTGGAAAAGAATCCCAGATCCAAATACCGCACGCGCCCCGCCACGTCGCTTTCGATCACCGGTCGCTTCACCGATCCTGTCGCATACGTGAAATCCGCCCTGAACAATCTCGCACTCGGCAAATCCACCGCCGCTCGCAGCCGCACAGCCAGCGCATTCGCCTGCTCGATCAAACTTTTGACCCGCTCCTCCGCCGGCGGACGAAACTGAAACCCGAAAATCCCATCGAGACACAGCTCGTAGCTGCGCGACATACGCTCAACCGCCTTCACCTCGAAGCGCCCCGTGTGCAACGCCTCCCGCCAGGCGCGTTGCGCCAGCGGACGCATCGCACGTTCGCCCCACACGAACACGACGTCCGCCGTCGCCTCGGGAAACCGCCGCAGGACTTCCGTCGCCGCAATCAGCGCGTCTCCGCCATTGTGCCCCTTGCCCACCAGCACGAGCACGCGCCCGCGCGATTGAAATCCGCCGATTTCCTCGAAGTCCCGCAACACCGCCTCCGTGATCGCGCGGCCCGCCTGACGCATCGCCGCCCACTCCTTCGCTTCATCGCCGCCAAACAAACGCGCCTCTAGTTCCCGCGCCTCGTCACACGACACAATCGGATGGCTCGCGGCGATCATGCGTTACTCCCGCCGATCTTTTTCGCTCGTGCCCAGTTTCAACGGCGCCTGCTCCGGCATCGTCGGCCGCGGCGGCGCCTCCACCGGCGGCGCGAACGCCTGCTCCCAGCGCGCCCGCATCCACTCGCGGCGCATCTCCTCCGTTTCCGTATATTGCAACGGCGCGTTTTCCGGCACGCCATGCGTCAGCACCGGACGCGTGAGTTGCGGGATCGAGCGGAAATAAAACACGTCTCCGTTCCGCAGCACTTCGTAATACAACGAATACGATTTCCGCGCCGTGTCCCACATCGCCACTTCGGTGATGTCGTTTTTCCACACCGCGAACTCGTTCCATCCCGCAAACACCGCCTCGATTTCGCTCAACATCGGACGCTCGAGCCTCACCGTGGTCGGCGTCACCTTCGGGGGAGGCGGCGGCGGCGGCGGATCAGGCAGCGACCACACGAACAACGCTCCCAGCGCAAAGCCCAGCGTAATCCACGACGGAGTCTTCGAGAGCTTCGATGGCGCCACCGGCCGTTCGCCGCCCTCTTCTTTTTCGTCGTCTTCCATGGCACTTCAGGAACGCACGACCGCCGCTACGGCCATCGCATAGTTTTCCGTGTGCGAAAGCGTCAGCATCACGTGCGTGCCGCCTACGTGCGCCAACAACGCTTCTCCTTGCGCATCGAGTCTCACCTTCGGCTCGTGCCGCTCACCATGATAAACCGAAATCGATTTCCACCCCAACTCGGCGCCGATCCCGGTCGTGAAACATTTCGACACCGCCTCCTTCGCCGCGAAACGCGCCGCGATATGCTTGTGCGGATGCGCCATCCCTGCGCAATACACCCGCTCCTCTTCCGTGAGGATCCGATCGATGAACCGGTCGCCGTGCCGCAAGATCACGCTCTTGATTCGCGACACTTCGATGATGTCCGCTCCAAGCCCGACCAACACGCCACCGGGAGGAAGTTGAAGGTCGAATTTCATCCAACGGTCTCGCTCACGCGTTCATCCGCGCCTTCATCTCGCGCACGGCTTCCTCGATCCCGGTGAAAATCGCCCGGCTGATGATGCTGTGCCCGATGTTCAACTCATGCAGGTGCGGCAATCCTCGCAGCTCCGCTATATTCACATAGTTGATACCATGGCCGGCATTCACAACCAATCCCAGATCGTGCGCTCGCACCGCACCGATCCGCAGCCGCTGAAATTCCCGCGCTCGTTCCTTCCCCTGAAAATACGCGTTCGCATATGCGCCCGTGTGCAATTCCACCCAGGGCGCTTTCAACTTCGACGAACATTCGATCTGCGGCTCATCGGGATCGATGAACAAGCTCGTCTTGATTCCCGCCTCGTTCATCGCGTCGACCACCGCCGCCACCCGCTCGCGATTGCCGACGACATCCAGCCCGCCTTCCGTCGTAATCTCCTGCCGGTTTTCGGGCACGAGGCACACCGAATCCGGCTTCAGCTTCAGCGCGAGCTCCGTCATCGCCGGCGTGCACGCCATCTCCAAATTCAGGCGTGTCGCGATCGACTCCCGCAGTCGCCACACATCGCGCTCCTGGATGTGCCGCCGATCCTCGCGCAAATGCACCGTGATTCCATCCGCCCCCGCGCGCTCGCACAGCTGCGCCAGCAGCACCGGATCGGGCTCGATGGCGCCGCCACAGGTCGCATCGCTGTCGCGATAACGCGCCTGCCGGAGGGTGGCGCAGTGGTCGATGTTGACGCCGAGCAAGATCATCGGAGCGAGGCACTATAGTTTCGCCGTCGCGGAAACCAAGAAATGAATCGCCGCATCCGGCCGTTCATGGCTTTTTCCCACACCACTGCACCGTGACACTCCCCTCGCCTAAACGAGAAAACCTCCTTCTCAATCTCGTCTTCAATCTCGCCCTGCCCGCTTTCGTGCTCTCCAAGCTGAGCAAACCGGAATGGCTCGGCCCGGTCGGAGGACTCATCGTCGCGCTCGCCTTTCCCCTCGGCTACGGGGTGTGGGACTTCATCCAGCGCCGGCAGGCCAATTTCATTTCCATCATCGGTTTCATCAGCGTGCTGCTCACCGGCGGACTCGGGCTTTTGAAAACCGACAATCTCTGGTTCGCCGTGAAGGAAGCCGCCGTGCCGACCGTCATCGGCATCGCCGTGCTCGTTTCCCTCAAATCGAAACGCCCGCTCGTTCACACCTTCCTCTACAACGACCAGGTGATCGACGTCCCGAAAGTCGACGCCGCGCTCGCCGCGCGCAACAACCGTCCCGGCTTCGAACGCCTGCTCGTCACGTCCAGCTATCTGCTCACGGCGTCGTTTCTCGTCAGCGCCGTGCTCAACTACGCTCTCGCTCGCTATCTTCTCAAAAGCCCGGCCGGCACGCCCGAGTTCAACGCCGAGCTCGGCCAGATGCAGCTGCTGAGCTGGCCGGTGATCGTCGTGCCGAGCATGGCCATGACCCTCTACGCCCTCTGGCGCCTGCTCGCCGGCGTGCGAAAACTCACCGGCCTCACGCTGGAAGAGGTTTTCCACGCGCAAAAAAAATAGGGCGGGTCTCAGACCCGCCCCACGAAAGACCTGCCGCGCGATCAGCCGCGCTTCTCGACCGGAGTGTAATCGCGCATCTGCGGCCCGACGTAGATCTGCCGCGGACGGTAGATCTTCAGCTTCGGGTTTTGCGCCACTTCGCGCCATTGCGCGATCCAGCCCGGCATGCGGCCGATCGCGAACATCACCGTGAACATGTTCAACGGAATCCCCAGCGCCCGCATGATCAGTCCCGAGTAGAAATCGACGTTCGGATAAAGCTTCCGAGAAATGAAGTAGTCGTCACTCAACGCCACTTCCTCGAGCTTCATCGCGATGTTGAGCAACGGATCGTCTTTGATCCCAAGCGAGCCGAGCGCCTTGTAGAAACTGGCTTTGATGATCTTCGCGCGCGGATCGTAGTTCTTGTAAACGCGGTGGCCAAAGCCCATCAGCCGCTCGCCCTTCCCACCCTTCGCCGCGGCAATGAACTTCGTGCCGTCATCGCCTTCGTCGTGGATGCTCTGCAACATCTCGAGCACCGCCATGTTCGCGCCACCATGCAGCGGACCCCACAGCGCATTCACGCCCGCGGAAATCGAGGCGAACAAATTCGCGCCCGCCGACGCCACCATGCGCACCGTCGAAGTGGAGCAGTTCTGCTCGTGATCGGCGTGCAACAACAGGAACAGATTCAAAGCCGACGCCACTTCCGGCGTCGCGACATACTCGCTGTAAGGCTCCGAGAACAGCAGGTGCAGGAAGTTCTCGCAGTATCCAAGATCCGGACGCGGATCGTTGAACGGCATGCCGTTGTTCACGCGGAAAATGTGCGCCGCGATGGTCCGCACCTTCGAAATCGCGATCGCCGCCGCCTCGTCGAAATGCTCGATGTCGCGTTGGTGATTGTTGCTCGCGAGATGCGGATAATACGCGCCGAGCGCATTGAAGGTCGCCGACAGCACCGCCATCGGATGCGAGTCGCGCGGGAAATTCTGGAGAAACCGCAGCATGCCCTCGCGCAACCGCGCGTTCGTCGTCAGCCGCTTCGAGAAGCCTTGCCGCTGGTCCTTCGTCGGCAGCTCCCCATACATCACCAAATACGCCGTCTCGACGAAGCTCGAGTGCTGCGCGAGCTGCTCGATCGGATAACCGCGGTAACGCAGCACGCCAGCCTCGCCATCGATGAACGTGATCGAGCTCGTGCAGGAGCCGGTGTTGCCAAAACCATCGTCAAACGTGATCGCCCCCGACTCCGCGCGCAGCTTCGATATATCAATTCCGCGTTCGCCCTCGGTGCCCACGATCATGGGCAGTTTGTAGTCCTTGTTGTCGAGGTGGAGGGTAGCGGGAGGGAGGTTGGCCATCGTCGGCGAAAACGAAGCCAAATCCATGCCGCTGGCAAAGCAATCTTGCGGCAAGCCGTTCCGATTTCGCCAGATCGCTCCCCGCCTTAGAAAACGTTATGCAACCTATCGCTTTTCCTGCTTACGCGACCCCGGCGATCGTCGCGAAATTCCGATAGATTTGCAGTCCCTTCGCCTGGCTTTTCTCCGGGTGGAACTGCGTCGCAAAGACGCGCCCCCGACCGATCGCCGCCGTGAAGGCCCCGCCGTAATCGCACTCCGCCAATACCAGCTGCGCATCACGCGGCACACAGTGAAAACTGTGCACGAAATAAAACGACTCGCCTTCACGAGTCAGCGAGTTCGCCAGCGCCGAATCCGGCTGGCGAAAGGTCACCGTATTCCAGCCCATGTGCGGAATCTTGATCTCGGCCGGACGCCGGAAACGCACCACTTCCCCGGCAAAAATGCCGAGCCCGGTAACATTGCCCTCTTCCGAACGTTCAAACAGCGCCTGCATCCCGAGACACACGCCCAAAAACGGCCGGTCCGCCGCGATCCAACCGCGCACCGCCTCGTCCAACTTCGTCGCGCGCAATGACGCCACACAGTCGCGCAACGCTCCGACACCCGGCAGCACCAGCCCCTGTCCGCCACTCGAGGCGAGCTCCTCCGGCGTGCGCACGACGCGCGGCTCCGCCCCCACCGCTTCCAGCGCTTTCGTAACGCTACGCAGGTTGCAAATACCGGTATCAATGACGGCGATCTTCGCTTCGCTCATATCAATTAGCTTTCTGTGTCTCGAATCCTGAGTTGAGCCAAGGTTCACAGCGGAACCCAAAACTCAAAACCCAGAACCCAAAACCGCGGACGGGCTACAGCTTGCCTTTTGTCGAGGGCAGCAAATCCGCCGCCCGCGGCTCGATCTGCGTGGCCGCATCGAGCGCGCGCGCGAGGCCTTTGAAAATCGCTTCCGCGACGTGGTGCGGCTCCTCGCCATACACGAGTTGCACGTGGAGATTCGCTCCGAGCGCATTGCTGAACGCGCGGCAAAATTCCTTCACCAGCACGATGTTGAAATCGCGCACGAACATCGTCGGCGCATTCGCCTCGTAAACCAGGTGCGGCCGTCCGCCGACATCGACGACGATCCGCGCCAGCGATTCGTCCATCGGCAGCAGGAAAAATCCGTAGCGCTTGATGCCGACTTTGTCGCCGAGTGCCTCCTTGAAAGCCTGCCCCAGCACCAGCCCGACATCCTCGACCGTGTGGTGATAGTCGACGTGCACGTCGCCGATCGCCTTCACCTCGAGATCGAACAACCCATGCTTCGCGAACAGCGTCAGCATGTGATCGAAAAACGGCACGCCCGTCTCGATCTTCGCCGCGCCGCGACCGTCGATCGCGAGCGAAAGCGTGATGTCGGTCTCCGCCGTCTTGCGGGAAACCTGCGCTACGCGTTGGGAGCCTTTAGCCATTCGTCGAGGGAGTTTTGCAGGACGAGCATCTCGTCGTCCGTGCCGACGCTGATGCGCAGGAACGAAGCGGTCAAGGCATGGCTCGGGAAGTAGCGCACGAGCACCTTCCGCGAACACAGGAAGTCGTAAGCCGCCTTCGCCACCGCCGGCCCGCTCTCCCCGCGCGCATTCTTCGGCTCCGTAAAAATGAAATTCGCCTGCGACGGATACGTGAACCAACCGCGCTGATTCGCGAACCGGTCCACCGCTGCGTCGCGCGTCGCCTTCACCCGCGCCACCATTGCCGCGAAATACGCCGTGTCGCCGATCGCCGCGAGCGCCGCCGCCTGCGAGAGGCGATTGACGTTGTAGCTGTCGCGCACGCGATCGAGCAGGTCGATGATCTCCGGGTGCGCCAGCGCGTAACCGACGCGAATCCCCGCGAGCGCGTAGGCTTTCGAAAGCGTGCGCACGACCACGAGCCGCGGGTAACGCGCGAGCAACGACACCGCATTCTCGTTCGCAAACGGCGCATACGCCTCGTCCACGATCAGCACTCCCGCGAAACGCTCCAACACCTGCTCGATTTCCGTATTCGAAAATCCAACACCCGTCGGCGCATTCGGCGACGTGAGGAAAAACGCCCGCGCGGACGACGACGCAATCCGCTCCACCGGCAGCTTCATTGAGCGGTCAAACTCGATCACTTCCGTCTTTCCGTCCTGGATCGCCACCAACACCGGATAAAGCGAATAGCTCGGCAACATGAACCCCGCCGCCGACCCATGTAGGGCGGGGTCTCCCGACCCCGCCGTTCCTTCCGCCCCACAAAAAACCCGCACCAGCAAATTCAAAATGTCGTCCGAGCCATTGCCGACGACGACGCTTTCCTCCGCAACACCATGCATCCGCGCGATCGCCGCCCGCAGCGGCGTGCTTTTCGGATTGGGATAGAGCCGCAGCGACGCCCCGTCTTCGCCGATCTCGCGCCGCACCGCTTCGGCCACCCGCGGACTCGGCGGATACGGACATTCGTTCGTGTTGAGCTTCACCCAACCCGCTCCCGTCGGTTGCAAGCCGGGCGTGTAAGCGTGGAGTTTTGCGACGTGCGGAAGAGTGAGAGAAGAGAGGTTCATGATTTCACCGCAAAGGGCGCAAAGATCACAAAGCGCCGGACCAGCCAAACCCCTTTGCGGTCTTTGCGTTCTTTGCGGTTATACAATCCGAATCTTCGCGCTGCGCCCGTGGGCGTCGAGCCGTTCCATCGCCGCGAACGCCGCCACGATGGGCTCGCCTTTCTTCAGGCTCTTGCGGTCGTAACGCACAATGCTCGTCCGCCGTAGAAAATCGGTCGCGCGCATGCCGCTGAAATATCGTCCCGCGCGTCCCGTCGGTAGCACGTGACTCGGCCCCGCTGTGAAATCGCCCAGCGCCGTCGGCGTGTCGTTGCCGATCATGATCGCGCCCGCGGTCGTCACCATTTTCACGAGCTTCTTGGCGGACGCATCGCTCACCAGTAGTTCGAGATGCTCCGGCGCGACGTAGTTTGCGACCTCCGCCGCTTGCGCGAGCGTCTTCACTTCCACCGCGAGAAATCCGTGCTCCAGCACGCGCTGCGTCTTTTCGGACCGCGCGAGAAATTGCAGCTGATTCTGCACCTCGACCGAGATCGCGTCGATCAACGCGGCAGAGGTCGCAACGAGATAAACCTTTTCGCGCCCCGAACCATGCTCCGCCTGCGCGAGCAAATCCGCCGCCGCATACTCGATGCGCGCGGTTTCATCCGCGATCACCATCACTTCGCTCGGACCAGGGAGTCCATTGACTCCAACCGTGCCGAACACCTGCCGCATCGCTTCGCACGTGTAGGCGTTGCCCGGCCCGAAAATCTTGTCGACCGCCGGAATCGTCGTCGTGCCATACGCCATCGCGCCCACCGCCTGCACACCACCGACGCGATACACTTCGGTCACTCCGACCAGATGCAGCGCCGCGAGCAGCCCGTCCGCGATTTTGCCTTCGGAATTCGAAGGCGTGAACACCGCGATCTCCGGACAACCCGCGATCTTCGCGAGTGTGACCGTCATCAACACCGTCGAAACGAGCGGCACCTGACCGCCGGGAACGTAAAGACCCACGCGCCGGATCGGATCGAACTTTTCGCCAATCAACGCGCCGTGCGGATTCTTTGCCGTCCAACCCTTCGGCAGCCCGCGCTTGTTGAACGCCACGATGCTTTCGTGCGCAGCGACCAACGCTTTTCGCTCCGCATTCGGCAGCCGCTTCGCCGCCGCCGCGATCTCGGCTTCGGGCAGGCGCAGATCGCGGGAGCGCAAACGCGCACCATCGAACTTCGCCGCGTAATACACCACCGCTTCATCGCCGCGCTGCCGCACATCAGCCAGAATCGCGGCCACGGAATCGGAAATCTCCCGCGGCACCACGGCATCGCGGCAGAACTCCGCCAAATCGGCGGCGAAAGTTTTGGAGGCGTAATTCAGCGTGCGCATGGAGCTATGAAGAGGTTTCGCGGAAGCGTTCGGACACCGTGTTTTCCATCCGACCGCCGGTGGGCCGACCGGGTGAAATCATCGCACGATCGGCAGAGGCACCGCGAAAAGCCCGGACGGAAACGTCTCGTTCACCGTGATCTTTTCGAAGGTGATGGTGCGCGCTTCGGTGCCGGCATCGTTCTTCTGCGTGATCCGGAGGGTTTTCGCGAAGCGAATGCCGGCCGCCACCATCTCGCCTTCTTCGCGAATGTTGCTGTTCTCGTCGCCCGTATAAACCAGCTCGCCCGTCGCCTCGTTGAAGTAGCGATAGTAAATCAGCGAGGGCCCGTGAATGAAAGCGACCTTGCGGCAGCTCACACCGTCGATCGTCACCGGGCCTTGGTCTTCCACCGTCCCGCCAATTTTCTCGATGCCGCGAAAAAACGAAAGGTTCTGCCAAACATCCGCCCGCAGCTGCTTGATCTGCTCCGCTCCGAGCTGGCTTTGTTGCCAGTTCGTGGGGTCGGACACATCCGTCACGCGGCGCCACGCGTCGTAGTCGTCCAAGGCGCTTACCTCTATGAATTGATCCGACGTGATCTCGATGCGCTGCTGCGCTGGTTTTTGAAGATAGATCTCGATCCGATACTGCGCCTGCTTCGCGGGATCGCTCGGATCCGGCGCCGTCATCGTGCCAACATAATGAATCGACTTCACGGCATCGAGCACGGCGTCGGGAGCCAGGCGCGCACGCGCTTTCGCGATGATGGCAGGCTCGGCAGCTTGGACGGCGACCGTGGCGACGAGAACGACAGCGACGGCCAGCGCGCGAAGCGGGGTTAAAATCATAAGGCGCAGAGCTTGAAGAAAAGTTGCCGGCGAGGGAAGCCAGCTTTCCGACCTTGGCGGAGCCCTTCCGCGGTCGTGCCCGAGCTTACTCCCACTCGATCGTCGCGGGCGGTTTCGAGCTGATATCGAGCACCACGCGACTTACGCCGCGGACCTCGTTGGTGATTCGACTCGAAATCTTTTGCAGCAGGTCGTGCGGGACCTTGGCCCAGTCCGCCGTCATTGCGTCGACGCTTTCCACAATCCTGAGCGCAATCACGTAGTCGTAAGTGCGCTCGTCGCCAAACACCCCCACGGTTCGCACCGGCAGGAAAACGCAGAACGACTGCCAGACTTTGTAGTAAAGCCCCGAAGCCATCATCTCCTCGTGCAGCACCGCATCGGCATCGCGCAGGATTTGCAGATTCTCCGCCGTGATCTCGCCCATGACGCGCACGCCGAGGCCAGGGCCGGGGAAGGGCTGGCGCCACACGACTTCCTTCGGCAGCCCGAGCGCGGCGCCGACCTTGCGGACCTCGTCCTTGAACAACTCGCGCAGCGGCTCGACCAGCTTGAGCTTCATCCGCTCCGGCAAGCCGCCGACATTGTGGTGCGTTTTAATGAGCGACGCCGGATTGTTACCGATCGAAACGCTCTCGATGACATCGGGATAAAGCGTGCCCTGCGCCAGGAACTCCGCGCTGCCTTTGATCGATCGTAGCGACTTTTCGAATACTTCCACAAACGTGCGGCCGATGATCTTCCGCTTCTGCTCGGGCTCGGTCACGCCTTTCAACCGCCGGAGGAAGAGCTTCGACGCGTCCACCACGCGCAGATCGATGCGGAAATGCTTCGCGTAAAGCTTCTCCACATACTCGCGCTCGCCCTTCCGGATGAGTCCGTTGTCGACGAAGATGCACGTGAGCTGCTTCCCGATCGCCTTGTGCAACAGCGCCGCCGCGACCGACGAATCCACGCCGCCGGACAGCCCGAGAATCACACGCGACTTGCCGACTTTTGCGCGAATCTCCGCGACCGCATGCGCGATGAAATCCTTGGTCGTCCAATCCTGGCCGGCCCCGCAAATCCCGACGATGAAGTTGCGGATCATGTCGACCCCGCGCTCGGTGTGAAACACCTCCGGGTGAAACTGAATGCCGTAAAAGCGGCGCTTGGCGTCCTCGATTCCTGAATACGGCGAATTTTCCGACACCGCCGTGGCCACAAAGCCGGGCGGAAGCTTGGCGAGTTTGTCGCCATGCGAATTCCAAATGCGCAGCTTGCGCGGCAGTCCCGCAAAGAGCTTGCCCGGGCGTTTGATCGTCAGATGCCCGTGGCCGTATTCGCGCGCTTTGCTGTGTTCGACCTTCCCGCCGAGGAAGTGCCCCATCAACTGCACGCCGTAACAAATGCCGAGCACCGGGACACCGAGTTCGAAGATCGCTGGATCAGGATGCGGCGCGTTCTTCGCATAAACGCTCTGGGGGCCGCCCGAGAGGATGATCCCGATCACGCCTTCCTCACGCAACTTCGCGACGGGCGTCGAGTAATGATAGATCTTCGAGTAGACCTGACACTCGCGAATTCGGCGGGCGATGACTTGAGTGAGCTGCGAACCGAAGTCCAGGACGGCGATTGTCTGAGGCATGTGCGGCGTGGGAAACGAACAGCACAACCCAGACCGCTCGTCGGGCGCAAGCCGCGATTCGGGCGATGCTCAGCGATCGAACCCCCCGCGGAGCGCCTGAACGAACGCGTTGCGAAACAGCGTGCCGATCGTGGACCAGACATCGACCTCGTTATCGGCAAAGTTCCCGTTGAACGGCGCCCGCGTCGCAACCTGTTCCTCCTGATTGTTCTCGAGCACCGTGGCCACCGCGCTGACGACCTTCTCCTTGGCGCGCTCGAGGATGTTCTTCTCGTCGTCGTTCGCCGTCTCGAACTCCAGATCGTGAAACATTGGCTTCACATAGCCGTTGTAAGCGCCGCCCCCCGCTTCCACTTCGAAGAACATCTCGAAGGTGCCGCGCGCAACGTCCACGTCGGCATAGGCGTTAAGAAAATCATTGGCCGCCGACAGCTCCACGCCACGCAGCTCCATATTCGCCATGAACGTCGGCTCCTCTGCGATCGGATTCACCTGAATCTCGGACCGCAGCTGCCCGTTGCCCGTCGTGGTCGCTTCGATACGCACTTTCGCCGGCAGCGGATCGCCATTGGCCTTCGGACGATTTTGCAGATCCCTCGCGACGATGTGCAGATTCTCCACCCCGACTTCCGCCACGGGGTCCTCCGAACGGTCGATGAAGCGAACGCGGGTGTTTCTCACTTCCAGCTTGTTCAACTCCATCGGGAACGAATTGCGGAACACGTCCTGCCAGCGCTGCACCTCCTCGCGCTTCCGCTGCAGCTCGGCATTGAGTTCGGCGGTGTCGTCTTCTTCCGGCGTCTTGTAGCGTTTCACGATCGTGATCTCCGCTCCGTCGACCACCGCGCTGCCCCCGAGGCGACCGGCCAACAGCGCGCTCGGCGCGAGCCGCATCGATGCCTTGCGCACGTGAACGACCGGCATGTCGCTTTCGTGGCCGCGTTCGTAGAGAACGAAATTCTCCACATCGATCGCGCCGCGCCACAATGCCAGGGTGACCGCGTCCGTCCGTCCCGCGAATCCCTCGATCGCTCCAAGTTCCCGATTCACGATCGACTTTGCAATCGGCGAACCGACGAACCGAACCAACAAAAGCAGCGTCGCAATGACGATGAGGACGCCCGCCCAATGCCGCCGACGACGACGCAACGGCCGCTCTCCACGCGTGGCGTAAGTTTGAGGGACCAAAGGCGAACGACGCCGGCGCAAGCGGGCAAACGTGAGCAAACTCATGCCACCCGTCCCGCTTGGGGAGTGCCAACCGTCCAACTTGCGAACCTTCAACTCACTCGTGAATCACGGGGTTGAAGAAGCGCGGCAACCTGCAATGCCTCGCCCGCGCGAATCAGCAAACTGCATGATCGGACGCAAAGCGCTTCGCGGCCGCAACAGACTCCGTTTTGCGAAGCACCTGCGGCCCTCCTTCGCTCCATGGCGCGCCGTCTGCTTTCCTCTCGCGTCGCTTTTGAGCCCCGCTGAAATCGCGCGCACTCTCCATGTCGTCACTCGGCACGATCGTTCGTAGTGTGATCCAGCAGCCGGGTTACCCGGGGGTGCTCGCCGCCAACTTCGCGCTCGGCATGGCGTCGTCGTTCGTGGTGCCGTTCCTCTCGATGTGGGGAACCCTCCACATCGGCATGTCGCCGGTGATGTTCGGCACGTTCATGACGATCACCTCCGTGAGCGCGATCGTGCTCAGCACGCTACTCGCGCGCTGGTCCGATACCCACGTTCCACGTCGCACCATGCTCGTCGTCGGCAGCGTCTGCGGCATGCTTGGCTATGCGGGCTACGCATTTCTCACCGACGTGGTGGCGCTCGCCGTCTGCGGATCGCTCCTGGTGGGCACGGCCACCGTGAATTTTTCCCAGTTGTTCGCGTTCATGCGGGAGGAACTCGCCCGACCGGAAAACAAAGATGCGGACATGCCGCTGCTGATGAGTTTGCTGCGCGTGTCGTTCTCGCTGGCTTGGACAGTCGGCCCTGCAATCGGCGCTTGGGTCACCGTTCAGTGGGGTTATCGCGGAATCTTTCTCGGCGCGGTATCGCTCTACGCGATCTTTCTTCTCCTTACGCTCCGCTTCGTTCCTCACCGATCGCATCCGCCGGTGTCGCGACAGCACGACGGTCCTTCGTTGCTCCACGTGCTCGCGCGATGGGACATCGTCTCCACGTTTGCCGCCCTCGTGTTGGTTTTCGCCGCGTTCAGCATGAATATGATGAACCTGCCGCTGCTGGTCACGCAATCGCTCGGCGGCACCAAAGCAGATGTGGGATGGATCTTCAGCATCGCACCGGTGTTCGAGGTGCCGCTGATGGTTTGGTTCGGCCAACTCGCCGCGCGCGGACATCAGGCTGGACTCATTCGGGCCGGCATCGTCGCCGCCGGGTTGTATTTCGCGGCCCTGATTCTCGCGCAAACGCCGTGGCAGATCTACCCGATGCAAATCCTCAGCGCGGTCTCCATCGCGATCATGACGAACATCACGATCACGTTTCTGCAGGACATGCTCCCCGGCCACACCGGTCTCGCAACGGCGCTCTACTCGAATTCTTTCAGTGGCGGCAGCCTCATCGGTTTCCTCGGCTTCGGGTTGCTGCTCGAACAGATCGGCTACCGCGGCGTGTTTGTGATCTGCGTGATCCTTTGCGCCGCAGCGTTGGGATTATTGCTCATCGTCCGCCCGCAAACTCCCGCGCCCGCCGCTTCCTCGACTTCTCTCAGGACCCCGTAAACTCTCCGAGGGGAAGAGAAGGCGGGAATTCGCTCCCCCGCAACCAATGCGCGCGCACTCCACGCTCCGCGGTTCGCTCGCATTGCCGGGCGGGGCTCCCGCCGTCGGACTTTTCGGAACGAATCTCGACCACGCGCTCCGAGAAAACACGCCACGACGCGCAGGACCACTTGCGCTACCGTCCCGCATCAACACGAACAAACAACCCTCTGACAATCGCTCACCCTCCTCATCGCCGGAAGTGCGGCGCCGCGCAGCTCACCAAATAAATAGGCGCGCGAAAATCGCGCGCCTATTTTCAAGAAGGATATCGGTCCGTCTCAGCGATTGATCGTGAGACGAACGCGAGATCTCGCACTCTTACTTCTTCTTCTTAGCAGCAGTCTTCTTTTTCGGAGCGCTCTTCTTGGCAGCTTTCGCGGATTTCTTGGCCATGGTTTGTTTTAGGGTTTTTGTTTTGTGCACCGAACGAACGTTTGATTCGTCGGCGCGCCTCCAATTGGCCGATACAAAATGATTTTGTAAATGTTAGATTCGCGTGTTTTGCGCAGAATTTTTCCACACGCGAAACGCGCGCACATGCCTGCGGCGCGGTATTTTTCTCCATGCGCGCTTACTCCCGCGCCCCAGTGACGGGGAAAAAATGCGCGCTATGTTCGACGCCGCCGCGCTTCGACGACGCGAACCTCAACTCTCATTCACCATGGAATCACTCGAAAACCTGAACGATCTTTTCCTGCACGAACTCCGCGATCTCTACGACGCGGAGCAGCAACTCACCAAGGCTCTCCCTCTGCTTGCGCAGGCGGCGAAGTCGGAGCAGCTGCGCACGAGCTTCGAAACTCACCTGGAAGAAACGAAAGAACAGGCCCGTCGACTGGAGCAGATTTTCAAGGCAGCCGGCATCTCGCCCGAGGGAAAACCGTGCAAGGCGATGGCCGGCCTCATCGCCGAAGCGAAAGAGCTGCTCGATCACGATGCCGATCCCGAAGTGCTCGACGCCGCGCTCATCGTCGCCGCGCAAAAAGTGGAGCATTACGAAATCGCCGGCTACGGCAGCGTCAGCACCTTCGCGCGTGTGCTCGGCTACAACGACGCGGCGAAGCTCTTGAAGCAGACGATCGCCGAGGAGGAGCGCACCGACAAAAAGCTCACGCAGCTCTCCGAGCAGTTGAATTCGAAAGCCGCGGCCGCCGATCAGGCCGCCAACACGTGAGGCGAGGTTGAACGTTGTAGGGCGGGGTCTCCGGACC
>JAEWBF010000025.1 GCA_023391285.1 Verrucomicrobiota bacterium | reverse complement strand
TGCGCGGTGGGGGCACAGCGCCTCCATCAGTGAGAGTGGAGGAGGGGGAGAGGTCGAGGGGAGCGCGGATGGAAGGAGGCAGGAGGCTGCGGAGGGCGGGGGAGGAGAGACGTTGGAGGAGGACGTTGGAATCTGGATACGGGAGGTCGGGGAAGGATTTGCCGGCGAGGTGTTGGGGATCGTGGGTCGCGAGATAGCGGCGGAGGTTTTCCTGCTGGGTGGCAAATTGGGCGGCGCGCGGAAGAATGATGCCGTGCCATTGGTCGCGCGCGACGTGCGCGAGGGCGAGGGCGGTGACGATGAACCACGTGGCGAGGGCCGCGCGGCGAAAGCGAAAGTTCGGAAGAGTGGCGAGGAAGATGAAGGCGAGGGCGACGTGGACGACGAGGAGGTCGAAGTAGCGGGAGGAGGTGACGCTTTGGGTGCCGCGGGCGTAGGCGAGGGCGGCGAGTTGGAGGAGAGTCCAGGCGAGCAGACCGACGAGGAGGAGGTCGGGCGGTTGGTCTCGGTCGCGGAGGAGGCGCAACACGAAGAGGAGCGTGGGGACGAGGACGAGTGGGAGCCAGAGGGGCGCGGGCCAGGTGAGGAGTTGAAGGAGGGCGAGGAGGAATTCGCCGAGGGATTGGGCGTGGAGTGGGGCGTGGCCGGGGACGACGTTGCGGAGCGACCAGCCGAGGACGAGGAAGGCGAGAGCGAGGGCGGCGCTGACGAGTTGTTGACCGGTGAGGCGGCGGGTGCGGAGGAATTCGGCGGCGAGCGCGCAGAGGAGGGCGGCGGAGGAGAGGAGGCCGGAGGCGAGGGTGAAGAGCGCGAGGGTGGCGCAGAGTTGTCCGATCAACCAGCGGATGGAAGAACCGGACGAGCCGAGCGTGAAGGCGAGATGGCCGAAGGAGAAAAGGAGGAGGAAGTAGAACTGGATTTGGAAAGCGCCGAGGGTGTTTTCCCAGGAGAAGGGAAGCGCGTGCAGAAGGAGGAGGAGCGCGGCGAAAGCGAAAAACGGAGGACCGGTGAGCCAGCGGCGGGAGAGGAGGAGGAAGCCGACGGCGAAGGCGGTGTGGACGGCGGCGTTGGCGATGAGCGTGACGAATCCGCTCCATTGGCCGTTGGCGGCGACGAAGGCGAGGGACCAGAGCTTGGTGGTGACGAGACGGTGCTCGTTATGTGGATACAGCAGGTCGGCGGATGTGAGGCGATGTTCGAGCCAGGGAACCAGCGTGTGGTGCGCTTCGGCGTCCCATTGGTCCATTTGCGGCACGTCGGTGCCGGCGGTGTGGATGAGCGCGAGCTTGCTCGCGAAGATCAGGAGGGCGAAGGCGGTGACGAAGAGGTGGCGCGGGAGGTTTGGTTTTAACCAGCGGGGCGCGGAGGTGGAGGGAATGTGAGGTCGGGAAGTGGACACGGCTAGCGGGCGCACACCTGGATTCTTTGCTTCGCTCAGAATGACAAAAATGAGGAAGATGCCACGTGGTCTTTGCCGGTGGAATGTTTAAACCTCGCAGAGGGCGAAGAGGTGGTAGGGAAGCGGAGGGCCGTCGGGCGCGGCGAGCGGTTGGGTGCCGTAGTCGAGGATTTCGATGTGGCGGAAATGGCGGGCGAGAAGCGGGCGGAGATTGAAACGAGTGAAGAAGTTCACGTGGTCGCCTTCGAGGAGATGCCAGGGAGCGACGAGGCGGTTGGAGAGGAAGGGAAGCGTCTCGAGATTGGGGACGGAGAAAAAGGCGTAGCGGCGGGTGACGCGGGCGATTTCGCGAAGGAAAGAGTCGGGCTCACGCACGTGTTCGAGGACTTCGATCGCGATGACGGCGTCGAATTCGGCGTCGCTTCCGGGAAGGCGGTAGGTTGGTGCGGAGGAAGAGGACGGAGCGAGGATGGCGCGATGAGGGAGTTGGCGGCGGGCGAGTTCGGCGAGGCACGTCGCGGAAGTTTCGCAGCCGGTCCAGGTGTGTCCGAGCGCACGCAACGGTGCGTGAAAAGCGCCGATGCCGCAGCCGACGTCCAGGATGTTTGACGCGGGCGGAAGATAATTAGCGAGGAGTTGGACGCACTCGGGGTTGGCCGTCTCGGCGGGGAGGCCGGTGGAGTAGAGATGTTCGCGGTGGAGGAGGCCGGTTTCGCGGGGATTGCAGAGATTGCCGTAGGGGGCGGTGATGTGGTCGTTGGGGTGAAGGCGGATCGAGAAGGTCGCGAGGAGGAGGGGCGGGGAATGGGCGAATTCGGCGTGGAGTTCGATTTGAGCGGTGTCTGTTTCGGGCGGGGATTCGCAACACGCGAGGAAGCGGAAGCCGGTTGCGGTGGTGGCCGGGAGATGGAGTGCGGACGAAACGTCGGGACGCGGATAGAGATGGGTGGTGTCGCCGATTTCGCGGGAGGCGGAACGGGCGACGATGCGGCGGATGGTCGATTGCTCGGGGCCGAGATGGAGCCAGCCCTCGATCGGGATGCGCTGGCGGTAGAAGGCGGCGCCGGCAGCAGGGGAGTCGAGGTGGAACGGGAGAGAAGGGAAGGCGGATGAGAGGGTCATCGCGCGGGAAGTTTTGTTTGGAACCACAGAGGCGCGGAGGCACGGAGAAAGCCGGAGGATGGGGAGGACACGGGAATGCGATCGGGCTCTGTGTCTTTGGGCCTCTGTGGTGAATGAGATCCGCGTGCTGGTGCTCGCCGTCGCGGGCGGGGCGGGAGGGCGGGATCGGGAGACCCCACCCTACAAGTAGCGGTTAGAAGCGGAGGGAGAAGTCCTCGTGTTGGAGGGAGAGGTTGACGTTGTAGGCGGGGTCGCGGTCGAGGAGCTTCGCCCAGGTCTTGCGCATGTAGGCGGCTTCGCTGTGGAAGCGCTTCAGTTTTTCCGGCGTGTCTTCGAGGCCGCGGCTGGCGGATTCGTGGTGGTAGAATTCGGCGAAAGGCGTCCAGAGATTGCGGTATCCGGATTTCATTACGCGCAGGCAGAAATCGACGTCGTTGAAGGCGACGGGGAGGTGGCGTTCGTCGAAGCCGTTGACCTGTTCGAAGACCTCGCGGCGGATGACGAGGCAAGCGGCGGTGACGGCGGAGTAGTTTTGGACGAGGCGGAGGCGGTTGCGCTGGCCCTCGGCGCCGCGCTTCAGGCCTTTGAAGGCGTGGCCGGCGACGCCGTCTTTGCCGGCGGGGCCGGTGAGGCCGAGGACGATGCCGGCGTGCTGCACGGTGTCGTCGGGATAGTAGAGCATCGCTCCGACGCAGCCGATTTCGGGGCGGAGGGCCTGCGAGACCATTTCGTCGAGCCAGTCGGGGTGGAGGGCTTCGAGATCGTTGTTGAGGAAGGCGAGGATGCGACCGTGGGCGTGGCGGACGGCGTGGTTGTTGATCGCGGAGAAGTTGAAGGGCGCGTCGTAATCGAGGACGCGGAGGGTGGGCGTGGCGTTTTGCGCGGTGGGGGCACCGCGCCCCCATGAAGTCGGCTGGCTGGCGCGGAGTTGGTCGAGGTAGGCGAGCGCGGCGGGTTCGTCGGAGCGGTTGTTGACGACGAGGATTTCGAAATCGGGGTAGGTGGTTTTCGCGATGAGCGACGTGAGGCAGAGACGCAGGAGCGGCTCGGCGTTTTTGGTGGGGATGATGATGGAGACTTTCGGCGCGGGCGTGGGGAGCGGGCGTTTGACGCGCCAGTGGAAGCCGGCGACGGAGACGAGTTCGGCGGCGACGCCGGTGCGCGCGAGGTGTTCGGTGAGGGCTTTTTTCGCGGCGATGAAGGGGTAGTTAGATTTCTCGTCGATGACGCGCGCGGTGGAGCCGGGGATGGCGCGCCAGTGGTAGAGGACGCGCGGGATGTGGTGAATTTTGGCGGGGTCGAGACCTTCGATCGCGCGGAGCGTGAGATCCCAGTCCTGGCTGCCCTCGAAACCCTCGCGGAAACCGCCGATGGCGCGGAGACGCGCGGTGCGGAAAACGGAAAGGTGGCAGGTGAAGTTTTGGCCGAGGAAGAGGTCGGGATTCCAGTCGGGTTTGAAGTAGGGATCGTAGCGGCGGCCCTGTTCGTCGATTTTGTCTTCGTCGGAGTAGATGAACTCGAGGTCGGGTTGTGCGAGGAGGGCGAAGATGTTTTCGGCGAGCGCGTGGGGCGGGATCTCGTCGTCGTGATCGAGGAGCGCGGTGAATTCGCCGGTGGCGAGGGCGAGGGCGGAGTTGGAGGCGGCGGAGATGTGTCCGTTTTGATCGCGGTAGGAAACCTTGATGCGCGGGTCGCGGCGGACGTAGTCGTCGAGGACGCGGCGAACGTGCGGGGCGGTCGAGGCGTCGTCGGCGATGCAGAGTTCCCAGTTGGGGTAGAGCTGGGCGCGGACGGACTCGATGGCTTTGACGAGCCACTGCTCGGGCGTGTTGAAGACGGGCATCAACACGGAGATGAGCGGGCGCTGTTCGTCGGTGAGCGCTTCGATGCGGGCGCGGAGGGAGACGGCGCGATCGAGCGTGAGCGTGTCGAAACGGCGAACCCAGGTGTTGTAGTCGCGGCGAAGGTGTTCGGGGAGATCGGGCGAGACGTGGGCGGTCGGCGTGGCGAAAACGTGCCAGCGGCCGTCGTCGGTGAGCGCTTCGAGGATGAGGACGTGGGTGGATTCGGGAGGAAGAGAATAGTTGAGGGTGAAACCGCTGTGGCCGGCGGTGGGGTGCGACGGTTGACTCGCGGCGAGGTCGGGGCGCGGGAGACCGTAGGTGGCTTCGAAGGATTTGCCGGCGGCGCGGAGGCGGACGGCGTTGACGGCGCGGTTTTCGGAGGCGACGACCCAGCCGCGGAGTTCGCCGGACGGAGGGACGTCGTGCCAGTCGTTGGGCTCGTCGATGACGTAGGGGAAGCCGGGCGCGATCGGTGGTGGTGGCGTGGATACGGGCGCGGCGTTTTTGTTTTTCTTGCGCGAATCGATGAACGTGCGGCGGAGGGAGCGGAGCGGGCTGGTGATTTGCCAGGAGAAGGAGTCGGACATGCGCTTCACCTTTTCGGTGCGGGCGGCGAGTTCGGCGCGGGACTCGTCGAGGCTGCGCGTGAGACGCGTGATGGTCTCGGTGGTGTCGGCGAGTTGGCGGCGCAGGACTTCGGTGGCGTGGCGCTCTTCCTGGAGTTTGGCGCGGTGGAAGGCGTCGGCGGCGGCGAGGCGTTTGTTTTCGGCGGCGGTCGCGCGGGCGAGTTCGAGGCTTTGTTCCTTGGCGCGCATGCGGTCGCGGAGATCGCCCTCGGCGAGGAGGACGTCTTCGGACGGCGGAAGCGACGGATCGGTGAAGAGCGGGGTGGCGAAGGATTTGATTTGCTCGTAGAAACCGGCGAGGGCGGCGGTGTTGGATTTAAGATCGAAGTGGGCGCGGGCGAATTCGAGGGCGCCGTCGGAGAGACGCTGGGCGAGGGCGTCGTCGGAGAAAATGCGGAGGCATTGGTCGGCGATTTCGTCGGGCGTGCCGGTGTCGAGGAGGAGGGCGTGGCGGCCGTCTTCCATGTCGCGGGCGAGATTGGCGCGCGGGAGGACGCACGGGCGGCCGACGCAGAGGAACTCAGGGATTTTGGACGGGAGGCGGTAGTCGTTGAAGGCGTCGGCTTCACCGGGTTGGACGAGGACGTCCGCGAGGGAGAGGAGGGCGGCGAGTTTTTGTTTTTCGACGAAGCCGAGTTCGATGACCCGATCGCCGGCGAGCGGGGCGAGTTGGGCGGCGAGGTGAGGCGGGTTGATGCCGGTGCGGACGAGGCGGCAGGGGATGCCGCGGTCGTTGATGAGGCGGATGGCGAGGAGGAGCGTGCGGACGTCGGCGAGGTTGGCGAAGGTGGTGCTGCCGGTGAAGACGATGAGTTTTTCGTCGGGGCGTGCGCCGATTTCGGCACGGAGGGCGGGATCGGGGATCTGCGGCTGGTAGAGGGCGGCGTCGATGCCGGGGAGAAGGCGGTGCGTGAGCTGGTTGTCGCCCGGGATGAGGTCGCGGAGCTTGTCGGTGATGAACGTGACGCCGTGGGCGAGTTTCAGGAAATTGCGGAAGCGGACGGGGTGCGAGAGGCGCGGGGAGAGGCGGGCGGCGAGCTCTTCGTCGGAGAGCGCGCGGAGATTGGCGAGGGTGTCGCGGGCGTAGCTCTCGATGAGGAAGATTTCGTTGTCCTCGAGATGAATGGCGAGGGCGGCGGAGGGATTTTGGCGGAGGTAGGAGAGGCTGAAAGTGCGGACGTTTTCGCGAGGTGTCCAGACGTGGACGAGGTCGGCGGGCCGGCGGTTGGGGAAAATGGGTTCGGGCTCGAGGGCGCGCGAGAAAGTGACGGGCGTGAAGAGGGGCGACGGGACGACGGAGATCGTGTCGGGGTTTTCGGGGACGGCGACGACGCAGGCGTGGCCGAGCAGCGTGAGGCGGTTGGCGAACGCGCCGATGTGGTTCAGGCTGTTGCTGGTGAAGTCGCCGTAGTTGACGAAGAGGATGTTCACGCGGAAGACGGAGGAGGGTGGCCCACGGAAGACACGGAAGACACGGAAAAAATGGAGGGCCCGCGAAACACGCGGAAGGGCGCGAAAGGGTGGTTTTTATTCGCGAGGGTTCGCGTGGTTCGCGGGGAAGGTTTGGAGGAAGGTGAGGACGTTGCGGGCGATGGTGGGCCAGGTGAAGGATTGGGCGCGCATCAGGGCGGATTGGGCGCGGCGGGCGTAGTTGGCGGGATCGGCTTCGAGGGCGAGCATGGCGGCGGCGAGGCCTTCGGGGTTGTCGGGCGAAATGTAGCGGGCGGCTTCGATGCCGATTTCGGGGAGGCTGCCGCGGTCGCTGGCGAGGACGGGGATGCCGGCGGACATGGCTTCGACGAGGGGGAGGCCGAAACCCTCGTGCCAGCTCGGGGCGAGGAGGGCGAAGGCGGAGTGGTAGAGATGGGAGAGTTCGGCGTCGGGGACGTAGCCGAGGTAGCGGATGGGGACGCCGCGGGTGATGAGGTGTTCGATGCGGGCGTGGACGGCGTCGGATTTCCAGCCGCGGCCGCCGGCGAGGACGAGCGGGCGACGTTGGGGGGAGCGTTCGAGGTAGAGCTCGTAGGCGTCGAGGGCCCCCGAGTGGTTTTTGCGCGGTTCGACGGAGCCGACGACGAGCCACGGTGTATCCGTGGTGTGGAGACGGGCGGAATCGGCGAACGGGAAACGACTGGCGCCGCCGGAGAGGGCGTGGGGGCGTTTGGTCTCGTCGAGCCAGCCGGGGAGAAGTTGTTCGAATTCGCGGCGGGTGAAGTCGCTGACGAAGAGGAAGCCGGCGGCGCGGGAGAGGGCTTGAAGGAGTTCGCGCTGGCAGAGGAGACGGGTGTCGTCGGTGGCGAACTCGGGCTGCGTCCAGAACGCGAGATCGTGGACGGTGTAGATGAGTTTCGAGTGGTGGAGCTTGGGGGCGTGGTAGCTGAAGGAGAGGACGACGTCGGGTTTGGCGGGGAGCGGTTCGCCGGATTCGATGTCGCGCCAGAATTTTTTCGCGGCGGTGGGGGAGAAGTTGAGGAGCGGGGCGGTGACGGCGGGGTGATCGATGGTCGTGCCGCGGGAGGTGTCGAGGTTGATCCAGTCTCCAAAATGATGATACAGCTCGAAGCGGTGGCCGAGCGGGGCGCCTGCGGTGACGAGGGCGCGCGCAAGGGCGTCGGCGTGCCAGGCGCAGCCGGCGCGTTCGGCGCAGGTTTGGGCGACGTCGAGGCCGATGGTCATGTGCGAGGACGGAAGAAGGAGGGAATGTAGTGGCCCACGGAATACACGGATGACACGGAAGGGATTGCCCGCGAAACACGCGGAACGGCGCGAAAAGGGGAAGAAGTTGGATGGCCGCAAAGAGGCGCAGAAGGCGCAAAAGGAGGCTGACTCATGGGACTTGGTGGCGGGCGGCGGCGGAGAGGAAGTGGGCGAGGCGCGCGGCTTCGTGGGGGAGGGAGAAGGCGTTGAGGCGGTGGCGGGATTTGGAGATGAGGTCTTCGCGGAGCGTTTCGCGGATGGCGACGCGGCGAAGGGCGTCGGCGAGCGCGCGCGGGTCGCGCGGATCGATGAAGAGCGCGGCGTCGCCGGCGACCTCGGGGAGCGAAGTGCTGTTGGCGGCGATGATCGGGATGCCGAAGCGCATGGCTTCGAGAAGCGGGATGCCGAAGCCCTCGTTGAGGGAGGGGAAGACGAGCGCGCCGGCGCGGGTCCAGAGCGCAGTGAAGGCGGAGTCGTCGACGTGGCCGAGGAAGTGGATCTGGTCCCGGAGGCCGAGGGCGTCGCGCATTTCTTCGAGGAGTTTTTGGCGGGCGTCGGGCTGGCCGGTGAGCACGAGTGGCCAGGCGCGTCCGCCGGCGCCGTGCGTGTAGAGGTGGTAGGCGGCGAAGAGCGTTTCGTGGTTTTTGTGCGGCCAGAAATTGGCGGGGTAGAAGAAGAAGGGGCCGGCGGGAGTGGCGGGCGATGGAGTCGAGTTGGGCGAAGGGGCGGGGAGGCGATCCTGGACGACGTTGTAGATGTGGAAGCAGCGCGATGGATGGACGCCGTAGTGATGCGTGAGGCGGTCGATCACGTGGCGCGAGTTGCACTGGATGAACGTGGCGTCGCGAGCGATGCGGAGGAAGGCGTCGTGGCGGGCGTTGACCTCTTCGGGTGGGAGGGCTGCGGGGAGTTCGCGGTGGAGGAGATCGACGACGAAGCTGATGCACGGCAGGTCGGGGTGCATGAAGCGCGAGGTGCCGAACGGCGCGTAGAGGACGTCGAGTTGGGCGCGGCGCGGAAGGGTGTCGTCGGCGGCGAAGCGGGTGAGGTCGCGCCAGAGATTTTTCTCGGTGAGGCGGGAGACGGTGAACGAGGAGGGAGAGTCGGAAGAGTTTTCTGGCTCGAGGACGAAGTCGCCGGGGCGGAGGAAGGCGGTGAGTTCGGGGCGGAGAGCAGGTTGGGCGAGGACGGCGAAGTTGAACGCGGGGCCTTGCTGGCGGGCGATTTCGGCGAGGAGCGTATAGAGGAAAGGTTTGATGCCGCCATTGGCGCCGCCGGGAGACATGCGGAGAAGATCGATGCCGATGCGGACGGGTCGCGTGGCGTTGGCGCGGCCGCGTTGCTCGGCGACGAGCGCGGCGCGGTGCTGGCGGCGGAGGGTTGTAGGGCCGAACCCGATACGGCGATGGAGCGGGGCGAAGTAGCGGCGGGCGCGGGCGGCGGCGTGGCGGCGGGCTTCGGCGAGGTGCCATTCGCGTTCGAGAGCGGCGGTGCGTTCGCCCCAGCGGGCGAGGAAACGCTGGGCGTTGCGAAACTCGTAGGTGGAGCGGCCGGGCGAGCGGGAGATGTGGTGGCGGACGACGCTTTGGGTGGCGACGAGGTTGACGAAACCGTCTTCGCGGGCGCGGAGGCAGAGATCGTTGTCCTCGAAACCGTTTTTGTAGGACTCGTCGAAACCGCCCGAGCGGAGAAACCAGTCGCGGCGAGTGAGACAGCAGGCGGCGGTGACGAGGGGGAACTCGACGTAGTCGCCGCGGGTGCGGAGTTGTTCGAGCGTTTCGCGGTGGTGGACGGGGTAGCCGCCGTCGCGGAAGATCATGCCGGCGTGGTCGACCTCGCCGGTGTCGGCGGCGAGCTGGACATTGCCGACGATGCCGGCGCGCGGGAAGCGTTCGAAGGCGGCGAGGAGGGGGGCGAGCCAGTTGGGCTCGAGGACGAGGTCGTTGTTGAGGAGGGCGAGGAATTTGCCCTGGGCGATGCGGGCGGCGCGGTTGTTGGAGGCGGCGTAGCCGAGATTGCGCTCGTTGAAGAGGACGACGTGGGGCGGGGGGAGCTCGCGGAGGAAGTCGCGGGTGGCGTCGGTCGAACCGTCGTCAATCAGGATGATTTCGCAGGTGAGATGCGGCGGCAGGGTGGCTTTGAGCGAAGCGAGGCAGGCTTCGGTGTAAGCGAGCTGGTTGAAGACGGGGATGATGAAGGAAACCTGCACGAGGGAGAGTTGCGTGCGAGGTTAGGGCGGTGGAGGCGGGGATGTCTAATGCGGAAGAGCGGTGGTTTTTTGCCGCCCGCGAAACACGCGAAAGGTCGCGAAAGGAAACAGTGGAAGAAGGGTGAACCGCGGATGGACGCGGAGTCGATAACCGCAACGAGGCGCAGAAGGCGCAAAGAAGCATGCGATGGGAGTTAAGCGCGGTGGGGGCACCGCGCCTCCATGGGCGGGAAGCGGAAACACTATTTAGGTGCGGCGGGCGAGGTAGGTGGCTTGGAGGACGTCGCCTTGTTGCTCGGTGGAGATGTGCTCGATTTGGGCGGGGAGTTGTTCGAGGGCGGCCGTGACTTCGGAGATGGGGATGCAGTGCATGTCCATCCGGGCGGCACGGGTGGCGAAAGAGAAGGTCGTTTCGTGGGAGCGGCGACCGGTGGTGGTGCCGAAGCGAGCGGGTATCACAAAATACGCTACACCTCGGGGGCGGAGGACGCGGATGAATTCGCGCACGTAGCCGAGGGCGGCGTCGATCGGGATGTGTTGAAGGACGAGATAGGTGTGAACGACGTCAAACGACGCGTCGCCGAAGGGAAGGCGCGGGGCGTCGCTGTGGAGGAACGTGAGTCGATCGGTTGCGGGGTTGAGGCGCTGGGCCTGGGCGATCATCGACGGGGCGGCGTCGAGGCCGGTGACACGGTCGAAGCGGCGTGTAAGCGGAATGGTGATACGGCCGATGCCGCAGCCGAAATCGAGGACGTCGTGGCGCGCGACGGGTTCGGCGAGGGATTCGAGGGCGCGGATGAGACGGGTGACGTCGCCTTCGCCGGTGGCGAGGAATTCGTCGAGGGACCAGCGCCGGCCTTGTTTGTCGGGGTGACTGAGGATGGCCCAGAGCGGGTCTTCCTGGGCGAAGATTTCCCAGTCGCGGTTGGAGCGGGAGAGTGGGTCGGGGGCGAGGTCGCGGAGGTCGGACATTGCGAGAGCGGATGTTGCGGGCGAGGAGGCGTCAATATGGGCGGGATGTCACGCCACGGTTACATCACAATGGATGAGACGGAACGGGCAGAGATTTCGGGCGGAAAATGAGGAGTGTCGTGGCAACGAAGGTCGTAACGAGCCCGGCGAGTAGCAGCGGGGAGGCGAAGGAGCGGAGGTGGGTGGCGACGCGGGAGAGAAGGGGTGGCGGGAGATCGTTGAGCTCGGCGGGGAGGAAGGCGCGGACGCGGGGATTGCGGAGGAGTTGGGCGAGGTAGGCGGGGTCGGGGTGCGGGATTTTTGGATACGGTTCGGATTGGAGCGCGGCGGGGTTGTCGGTGGCGAGGAAGGTGCGGACGTGGTGGATTTGGCGTTCGGCGTAACTCGCGAGGGCGGGGAGATCGTAGCGGCGGTGGCTTTCGGCGAAGTGGAAGGCGAACCATCCGGAGGTGCCGAGCCACAGGAGGGTGGCGGCGACGAGAGAGAAATGTGCGGCGAGGGGAAGTTGAAGGCGGGAGACGCGGAGGATGCGTGCGAGGGCGAGGGTGTTGGCGGCGAGGCCGAGGAGAAGGATGTCGTAGTAGCGCGGCGCGATGACGGGCGCGGGCGTGCTGCGGGCCCAGGCGATCGCGGCGATCTGGGCGAGGACCCACAGGCCCAGAGCGGCGAGGAGGAGATCGCGGTGAGATGGTGCGCGGCGGAAGCGAAGGGCGAGTTGGAAGAGGAAGACCGCGAACGGGAGCCAGAGGAGCGCGCCCCAAGGGTTGTAGAAGCGGATGGGCCAGGCGAGGCAGTGGAGGAAAGTGTGGAGGACGTGGGCGAAGTTGACGGAAGGAGACGGGAAATGGGGGGCCGTGGTGAGGGCGATGAGAACGATGGTGAGGTGGGCGAGCGTGTTGAGGAGTGAGGGGCGACGAAGGTGGGAGTAGCTCGGAGCGAGGAAGCGCCAGAGCGAAAGGAGTGCGACGATGGCGGCGGAGAAGAAGCCGGAGCCCATCGAGAGGCAGGCGAGCGCGGAGCAGGCGAGGCCGAGGAACCACCGCGCGGAGAACGGCGCGTGGCGCAGGACGAGCGCGAGGTGGGTGAGGGTGAAGACGAGGAGAAAGTAGAACTGGGATTGGAAACCCCAGAGCGCGTTGCCGTAGAAGAGTGCGGAGGCGTGGAGCGCGCCGAATGCGGTGGCGAAGAGGAGGAGCGCGGGCGGGCGGAGGAAGCGGCGGGCGAGGAGGACGAGGGCGGCGGTGAGGAGGGCGGCGAGGAAGGCGTTGAACGTCATCTGAAGAAGGACGTCCCAGCGGTCGTGGTTGAGTTTAAAGAGGGCGAGGGCGAGGAGGCGCGTGGGAACGATGCGGTGTTCGCCGTGGTAGTGGAACAGGAGGTGGGCGTTGAGCGTGCCTTCGAGAGACGGCAGGAAGACGTATTCGGCTTCGGCCTGCCATTGGTCGTGGATCGGGACGGGAGAGCCGGCGCGGTCGATCAGGAGGAAGTGCCCGCCAAGGACGAGGAGGAAGGCGGCGAAGGCGGCGAGATGGGCCGGAAGGCGGGGCATGGTTCGATCCGGTTTAACCACGGATGAACACGGATGAACACCGATATCTGCGGGAAGGAGCTACTCGCTGGCGCTCGCAGTTGCGGACGAAACGCTCACCCCCGACGTGGAGGGGCAGGCTGCGTTTCGCTACGAAGAAGGCGGTTCGGAGAGCCGCCTCATGAGCGGGAGCTGCGGCGGCGGAGGTAGTCGAGGAGGACGGCGGCGACGATGATGCCGCCGGTGACGATTTCCTGGACCCAGTTGGCGAGGCCGAGCTTGGTGCAGCCGTTGGCGACGACGCTCATGATGAGCGCGCCGACGAGCGTGCCGGTGATCGTGCCTTGTCCGCCGGCGAGGCTGGCGCCGCCGATGACGACGGCGGCGATGATGTTGAGCTCGAGTCCGACGGCGGTGGTGGGATCGCCGCCGGTGAGGTAGGCGAATTGGAGGACGGCGCCGACGCCGGCGAACGCGCCGCCGAGGATGTAAACGAGGAGTTTGACGCGTTCGACGGGGACGCCGCAAAGGCGGGCGGTGAGTTCGTTGGAGCCGACGGCAAAGATGTGCCGGCCGAAACGCGTGTAGTGAAGCGAGAGCGCGACGAGGATCGCGAGGACGATGACGAGCCAGACGCCGGAAGGAAGACCGCCGTCAGGTGGGAGGCGGAGGAGTTGGTTGAGCCAGGTTTCGTCGGGGTAGATCGGTTGTTCGTCAGCGAGGCCTTTGGCGGCGCCGCGGAGCGCCCCCATCATGCCGAGGGTGACGACGAAAGGCAGAAGATGGAGACGGGTGATGAGGGCGCCGGAGAAAGCGCCGCAGGCGGCGCAGACGCCGATGCCGGCGAAGGCGGCGGCGAGCGGCGACCAGCCTTGTTCGAGGAGGCGGGCGATGACGATCGTGCCGAGCGCGATGATGGAGCCGACGGAGAGATCGATGCCGCCGGCGATGATGATGAGCGTCATGCCGAGCGCGGCGACGGCAATGACCGCGGTCTGCTGGAGGATGATCGCGAAATTGTCGGGAGTGACGAAGGTCTCGAAACGGAGGGCGGCGAAAAGGGCGGTGACGGCGAGGAGGCCGAGGAGCGGGCCGAAGAACGTGAGGGTGTGGCGGAGGAGGGAGGGGCGGGGGAGGGGTGCGCTGGAGGTGAGGGCGGACATTGAAGGGGACGGGGGATTTTCGATTTTGGATTTTCGAATTTCGATTTTTGTTGGGGGCTGGGTTTCCGGCGGGGGTGGGATCGAGAGGACGTTCGTGGGTCCAAGTGGATTCTTCGCTTCGCTCAGAATGACAAAGCAGGGAGGCTCATGGGCTATTTGGTGCCGGTGGCGGCGAGCATGATTTCGTGTTCGGTCCAGGCGGAGACGGGGCGGGCGGGGCCGAGGATGCCGCGGCACATGACGGCGATGCGGTCGCAGGTGCCGAGGAGTTCGGGGAGATAACTCGACACCATGAGTATGGCTTTGCCGGATACGGCGAGTTCGTCGATCAGGCGGTAGATGTTTTGCTTGGCGCCGATGTCGACACCGCGCGTGGGTTCGTCGAGGAGAAGGAGGTGGGCGTCGTTGTGCAGGAGACGCGCGAAAGCGACTTTTTGCTGGTTGCCGCCGGAAAGATCGCCGACGCGCTGGCGGGGACCGGCGGCGCGGATGCCGAGACGCGAAATCCATTGCGCGCTGTCGCGGGCGAGGGAGGACGGGCGGAGAAAACGAGGAAGCGCGGGGAGGGTGAGGTTGTTTTCGAGGGAGAGATCGAGGGCGAGGCCTTCGACTTTGCGGTCTTCGCTGAGGAGGCCGACGTGTTGGCGCCAGCGCAGGAGCGGGGAGGCGGGGCCGGCGTAGGTGCCGACGCGGATGGTGCCGCGGCGGACGGGATCGAGGGCGAAGAGCGTGCGGAGGAGTTCGCTGCGGCCGGCGCCGATGAGGCCGGCGATGCCGAGGACTTCGCCGCGGCGCAGATCCAGGGAGGCGGACGTGGGTTTGGCGGGGCCGGCGAGGTCGCGGACTTCGAGAATCGTTTCGCCCGGGGTGCGGACGGAACGCGTGTAGAGCTCGTTGACCTGGCGACCGACCATGAGCTGGGCGAGTTGGGCGGGCGAGGAGTCGGCGGTGCGGCCGGTGGCGACGCTGACGCCGTCGCGCAGGACGGTGTAGCGGTCGGAGAGGGACTGCACCTCTTCGAGGAAGTGGGAAATGTAGATGATGGATTTGCCCTGGTCGCGGAGGCGGCGGACGAGGGCGAAGAGTTTCTCTGTATCCGATTGGCTGAGACTGCTGGTGGGTTCGTCGAGGATGAGGACGCGGCAGCCGAGGGCGAGGGCGCGGGCGATTTCGATGAATTGTTGTTCGGCGATGCCGAGGCGGCCGGCGGGGATGGCGAGCGGGATGTCGGGCCGGCCGA
This sequence comes from Verrucomicrobiota bacterium, assembly GCA_023391285.1. Classification (GTDB taxonomy): domain Bacteria; phylum Verrucomicrobiota; class Verrucomicrobiia; order Opitutales; family Opitutaceae; genus Opitutus. Next base: position 12,725 of record JAEWBF010000025.1, on the reverse strand, counting down.
GGTCGGCGAGGGCGCGGGCGGCGAGATCGCGCGTGGCGCGGAGATCGAGGAGGGGGCCGCGGCGGGGTTCGGCGCCGAGGACGATGTTTTCGGCGACGCTGAGGTGGGGCGCGATGGCGAGCTCCTGGTGGACGGTGACGATGCCCGCGCGGCGAGCGTGGAGAGGATCGCGCGGAGTAAACGGCATGCCATCGAGGTGGAGCGTGCCGGCGTCGGGCGCGTGAACGCCGGCGAGGATTTTCATGAGCGTGGATTTGCCGGCGCCGTTTTCGCCGACGAGCGCGTGGACTTCGCCGGGCGCGATGTCGAGGTCGACGCCGGCGAGCGCGATCGTCGCGCCGAAGCGTTTATGGATGCCGGTAAGGCGCAGCCGGGGAGCGCTCACGAAGTTGAGAGTGGAGGGATGAGGGTTGAGAGAGGGCGGCTCGCGGTTGCGAGCCGTCGGTATAAACCACAGAGGCACGGAGGCACAGAGAACCTAGCGGGGGTGTTCTTGGTGTCTCGGTGTCTCTGTGGAGAGAAAAATCACTTCCCGAGGACGGCGCGGATTTCGGGGGTGTTTTGGTTGGCTTTGGTGACGAGGACGCAGCCGGTGTCGATGTTCGTTTGAATGGATTCGCCGCGGAGGTGTTTTACGGCGGTGACGACGCCCTCGTAGCCCATGCGCTTGGGGTTTTGGGCGACGAGCGCCTGGATGTCGCCGCGGTTCATGGCTTGAAGGAGGTAGGAGGAGGCGTCGAAGCCGACGAAGATTTTTTTGCCGGCGAGGCCGGTTTGGCGGAGGGCGAGGAGCATGCCCTGGGTCGAGGATTCGTTGGCGCAGAAGATGCCGTCGGCTTCGCGGATCTTATCGATCAGATTCATGGATACATCCTGCGCGGTGCTGGCGGTGGGGCCGGCGTAGCGGTTGTCGACGATGACCTCGATGCCGGGATGTTTTTTGATGACCTCGAGGAAGCCGGCTTCGCGTTCCGCGGTGGAAGCGGAGCCTTCGGCGTAACGGAGGAGGACGACCTTGCCCTTGCCGTTGAGAAGCCGGGCGAGTTCTTCGCCGCCGAGTTCGCCGCCGCGACGGTTATTGGTGGCGACGTAGCTGATGAAGTCTTGGCCGAGTTCGCCTTTGAGCGCGGAGTCGAAGATGACGACGGGGATTTTGCGGTCAGCCGCGGCGCGGACGGGGCCGCGGAGGGCGGTTTCGTCGAGGGGAGCGAGAACGATGGCGTTGACGCCGGAGGAAACGAATTGCTGGACGAGGGCGATTTGTTGGGCGCGGTCGTCTTCCTTGAGCGGACCTTTCCAGATGACCTCGACGCCGAGTTCCTTCGCGGCTTCGCGGGCGCCGGCTTCGACGGATTTCCAATGGCTGTGCGTGGTGCCCTTGGGGATGACGGCGATTTTTTCGCCCGCGGCGTGGGCGAGGGTGGCGGTGGCGAGGAGAAGGGGGAGGAGGAGTTTGGGGAGGTGCATGTGTTGAGAGTTGAGGGATGAGAGTTGAGGGTTGAGAGGGGGCGGCTCGCTGACGCTCGCCGTCAGGGAAGGGAACCACAGAGGCACGGAGGCACAGAGGAAGGCTGGGTTGGGCTCTGTGTCTTTGTGCCTCTGTGGTTTATTTTTGTTGGAGGAGGTTTTGCCAGACTTGGCCGGTGGGGAAGGTGTGGGCGGCGAGGGAGTCGGGTTTCATGGTGATGCTGGTGCCCGGGGCGGTGGGGGCGACGTAGCGGGCGTTTTTGACGACACAGGGATCGACGAAGTGTTCGTGGAGGTGGTCAACGTATTCCGTGAACCGATTTTCAAGCGAGCCGCTCACGCAGATGTAATCGAAGATGGATTCGTGCTGCACGTATTCGCAGAGACCGACGCCGCCGGCGTGCGGGCAGACGGGGATGTTGAACTTGTGGGCGAGGAGGAGGACGGCGACGACTTCGTTCACGCCGCCCAGGCGGCAGGAGTCGATCTGGCAAAAGGAAATCGCGCGGGCTTGTAGGAGTTGTTTGAATACAACACGATTCTGGCAGTGTTCGCCGGTGGCGACGCCGATGCCGTGAGGTTCGAGGGCGCGGGCGATGGCGGCGTGGCCGAGGACGTCGTCGGGCGAGGTGGGCTCCTCGATCCAGAGCGGGCGAAAATGGGCGAGGGCTTTGGTCCATTCGATCGCTTGAGGAACGTCCCAACGCTGGTTGGCATCGATCATCAACGTGCGCTGGTCGCCGATGGTGGCGCGGACGATGGCGGCGCGGCGCTGGTCGTCGGCGAGATCGGCGCCGACTTTCATTTTGAAGTGAGTGAAACCCTCGGCGATGCCCTCGCGACAGAGGCGCTGGATCTTTTCGTCGGAGTAGCCGAGCCAGCCGGCGGAGGTGGTGTAGGCCGGGTAGCCGTCGCGGAGCATTTCGGCTTCGCGCGCGGCGCGGGTGGGGGCGAGACGCTCGAGGGAGGCGAGGGCTTCGTCGGGTGTGAGGGCGTCGGTGAGATAGCGCCAGTCGACGAGCTCGACGATTTGGGCGGGGGTGAGATCGGAGAGAAGTTTCCAGAGCGGTTTGCGTTCGAGCTTGGCCCAGAGATCCCAGAGGGCGTTGACGACGGCGGCGGTGGCGAGGTGGATGGCGCCTTTTTCGGGACCGATCCAGCGGAGTTGGGAATCGCCGGTGAGGTGCTTCCAGAACGCACCGGGGGCGGAGGTGAAGGCGGAGATCGGCTGGCCGACGACGAGCGGGCGGAGAGCGTGGATCGCGGCGACGACGATCTCGTTTCCACGTCCGATGGTGAAGGTGAGGCCGTGGCCCTCGGCGGCGTCAGGTCGGTCGGTTTTGAGGATAATGTAGGCGGCGCTGTAGTCGGGATCCGGATTCATCGCGTCGGAGCCATCGAGCGCGAGCGAGGTGGGGAAGCGGATGTCGAGGACTTGGAGGTCGGTGATGCGGTGCAAAGGGAGCGATTCGAGAGTTGAGAATGAGCGTCGAGAGACGGGTTATTTCCCGGCGGACCAACCGCCGTCGACGAGGAGGGTGGAGCCGGTGACCATCTGGCTGGCGTCGGAGGCGAGGTAGAGGGCCGCGGCGGCGATTTCGGCGGGGCGGGCCATGCGGCCGGTGAGCTGGGTGGAGGACATTTCGCGGTGGGCTTGGGCGGGATCGGGGTATTCGGCGATGCGGGCTTTGATGAACGGGGTTTCGACGCGACCGGGGCAGATGGCGTTGAAACGGACGCCGGTATGCGAGTGATCCAGAGCGAGGGATTTGGTCAAGCCGACGAGCGCGTGTTTGGAAACTGAATACGCAAGACGTTCGCGAACGGCGACGATGCCGGCGATGGAGGCGAGATTGATGACGCTGCCGCGACGGCGTTCGAGCATGGCGGGGACGAAGGCGCGGCACAGGTTGAAGGGGCCGCGGACGTTGACGGAATGAAGACGGTCGAGGTCGTCGGCGGTGGTGGCGAGGAGATGGCCGACGTGCCCGATGCCGGCGTTGTTGACGAGGATGTCGAGCGCTGGGAGCTGCGAGGCGAGGACGAGGGAGGCGGCGGGATCGGAGACGTCGAGTTCGTGGAAGTCGGCGCTGCCGCCGGCTTCGCGGATCGAGGAGACGGTGGCGAGGCCGGCGGCGGTATCGCGATCGGCGACGAAGACCTGCGCGCCTTGCGCGGCGAAGAGCTGGGCGATGGCCTCGCCGATGCCGGAGCCGGCACCCGTGACGAGAGCGGTTTTTTGATCGAGGCGGAACATGGGGAGGGGAGTGGTGGCCCGCTGGAGAAAGATGAAGGATTTGGAGAGGAAGGCCAGAGTGAGGAAAGGGAATGGCGGGCGGTGTGCGGCGGGGTTGGGAGACCCCGCCCCACATCGGAATTGCGGGGGAGCAGGTCGGAACTAGGGTCGCGGAATGGCGAAAGGAAAAACGACGAAGCGATTGCGCAATGGGGATTCGCCCGCGGACGTGCGGCGGGAGTTTGCGAAAGTGGCGAAGGCGCTGGCGGCCCGCGATGATACGGGCGGTGAAGGCCGGCGGGCGCGTGGGTTGAAGAAACTCGAGGAGATCGTCGGCGTGCGCGGCGGGCGGGTGTTGAACGAACTCGTGACGGTGTCGCCGGAGCTGACGCGCATCATCGTCGATTTCGCGTATGGCGAAGTGATTTCGCGGGAGCGGCTCGATGGGCGGACGCGCTCGCTCGTGGTGATTGCGATGCTGGCGGCGATGGGGAATGCGACGCCGGAGTTGCGCACGCATGTGGGCACGGCGCTCAACAGCGGAGCGACGCGCGAGGAGATTCTCGAGACGATGTTGCTCGTCGCGGTGTATGCCGGAATCCCGGCTGCGATGAACGGGATTTCGACGGCGCGCGAGGTGTTTGCGGCGCGGGAAAAGCCGGCGCGGAAACGCGGCTAGGGCGCGGTGTAGATCTCGAGGAGAACGATGCCGGTGCCGCCGCTGGCGTGCATGGTGTAGACGCCGGGAGGAAGATCGAGAAGGAGGGCGGCGTCTTTGCTGGCGGCGGGAAGAGCGGAGAGGCCGAGATGTTTCATGACGGCCGCGAGCGATTCGGGATCGGTGGAGTTGGCGACGGCCCAGTCGTCGTTTTGAGCGATGACGGCACCTTTTTGGTTGAAGACGGTGAGAACGGGATTGGCCAGTGCACCGTTGACGCCGGCGATCGAGAGCGTCGGGCCGATGGCGCGGAGAACGACGCGGAGTCCGCGATCGAAACCGGCGGGATCGTCGATCACGAAGCCGGCGATTGCAGTGCCTTCGTCGGGCGAGGTGCGAGCGCGGAACGAGAGGTTGAGCAGTTCGCCGAGCGGCTCGTAGATGGGGTCATCTGCAGGGACGCGATAAACCTCCATGAGGGCGACTCCTGGCGTGGAGTTCGCAGGAGAAACGTGGAAGGTCGCGTTGCCGTTGCCGAGGCTGAGGAACAAGGCGGCATCCTTGCTGCCGTTTTCGAAAGGGGATGCTCCCACGCGGGAAGTGAAGGTGAGCAGTTGGGGAGTGGCGGACCAATTGTCGTTTTCGCCGAGCAACGCTGATTTTTGAAACGCTTCGAGTTTGGGATCGGGCAGGACGTTGGTCACGCCGGCGGAGCGGAGGGCGGGACCCGCGCCTCGGACGACGACGGGGGTTCCGAGATGGGTGGATCCGGTGATCGTGATCCCGGCGATGACGGTCTCGTCGCCTGATCCGGCGATCGCGCGGGCAGACAAAGCGGCAAGGCGCGGCGCGCGGGAAGGATGCACTTCGATCACTTCGCTGAGGATCGAACCCGCCGCACCGGTGACGCGAAGCTGGTAGCGGCCGAGCCGATCGGCGGTGAGTGACGGGAGCACGAGATCGGGAAGAGACGGATCCGGGATCGCGGGCTGACCATCGAGGGTGCGCCATTCGTAATGAAACGGACCGGTGCCGGTGATAGCGGTGGACAGGCGGAGAGGCTCGTTGAGTTTAGGTGAGATTTGCGGATTGAAAGAAATGACGGGCGGGACCGTGACCGCGTCGGCACGCAGTCGCACCAATGAAGGAGAGCGATGGCCCTCCCATTCCGTGAAGGAGCCGGCCACGAGAAGTTCGTTCTCAGGCGTGACGGTGAGCGCGCCTGGACGGGTCGAAATCCAACGGCTGATGACGAAGTTCGGATCGGGTTCCAGTCCAGCGAGACCGATGTGGTAGCGGCGAACGCTGCGAGCATCGGCAAGGTAGAGGTAGTTGTTGAATGGATCGATAACGGGAGGGTCGTCGGTGAAAGGAGGTTCCGTGGTCCAATCTCGAGCGGTGGGATGGGTGCCGCGGAAAACGCTCATCGAGCGGGCGCCGTGATAACTGTAGTGTTGGACAATGCGGCCATCGGTGAGCGGCCGGACCATCAACGAGCCATGCATGCCGAAGAGGCCTAAGCTGAAGGGAGCGAAGAGGCGCTCGGCGAGCGTCCCGTCTGCGGATAAGCGGCGCGACTCGATCTGGGTCGAGTGGGAAGGCGGGCCGGCTTCCAGGATGCCGGTGGCGAAGAGTTCGGCGCCTGGGCCCGTGTGGAGCGACTGGATGTTGAAAGCGCCGAGCGTTCCGTCCGTGTAGTTGAAGGATGGGTCGAGCGAGCCATCGGGTTGGAAGCGGGCGAGAGCGCGTTTCTGCGCGAGGTAGAATTTGCCATCGGCGAGGCAAGCAGCGGCGTCGATTGGCTTGGTGGAATCGAAACCCGGAGGAAGAGCGATGGAGAGGGACGTCCCATCTGCGGCAAACAGGCGGGGAGATTGGGTAACGACTGCACTGCCGGTGGGAGAGGCGATCAACGGCTTGCCGTCGGCCGCGGGGATGACGTAGCGCGAAAGCGCGCGGCCGTCGGCGGCAAGGCGGACGATCTCGTTGTCACCGGACTGTCGCTCGACGGCCACGACAATGGAGCCGTCGCTTCCGAGCGCTAGCACGCGGGCGGAGCCGGAGCCGTCGAGTTCGGCGACGAAACTCGTGTCGACCAGGCTGTCGGGGAGCGGGAGGACGTTGATCGTGAGCGGGCGGGCGCTCAGCTGGCCGATGCCGTCGCGCGTGACGAGCAGATCGTAGTTGCCCGTGTGTGAGGCGGCGAGGGAGGCAATGGTGAAGGTCGAGGCGGTTGCACCGGGAATTGGGACGCCGTTGTGCAGCCACTGGAACGTGGCGTCAGCGGGTAGCGGAGGCACCAAGCTAAACGTGACGCTCGATGACGGCGAGTATTGGCGTGGAAAGCCGGGAGAGGGTGGAGCGCTCGCTCCGATTTCAAATGCTGACAGCGGAAAGGCGCCTACGAGAGCAAGAACCAGAGCCAGGAAGAGACGCTTGCTGGACGGGAAGGGAGTAGCGAGAAGCATCGATCGGAAGGACAACGATCAGTGATAAACCCGCTATTGGGCTACAAGGATTCCGGCGGTCTTAAGGGAGGCTGTAGATTTCGAGGAGAACGATGCCGGTGCCGCCGCTGGCGTGGAGGGTGTAGGCGCCGGCGGGGAGCTCGATGAGGAGAGCGGAGTCTTTGCTCCCTGCAGCGAACGCGGCGAGACCGGTGCGGTCCGTGGCGGTGGCGAGCGCGGGGAGATCGGAGGCGTCGGACCAATTGTCGTTTTCGGCGATCAGGGTGCCGGAGGCGTCGAAGAGTTTGAGAACGGGATCGGGAAGCGGCTGTTGCACACCGTGAGCGGCGAGAGCGGGGCCGGAGATCCGGAGGAGGACTTTCAAGGTGCGGCCGAGGTCGAGGGGATCGACCACGATGAAGCCGCCGATCGTGGTGCCTTCGCCGGGAGAGGTTTTTGCGCGCAGGGCGAGGGCGGCGGGGGGATGCTGAGGCATGCCGAATGGCTCGGAAACGGGCGCGGAGTAGATTTCGAGGAGGGCTACGCCCCTCACGGTTTCGGGACTCGTGAGATGGACGGTGACGTTGCTGCCCTGACTGTTGTAGTCGGCGAAATACAAGGCGGCATCCTTGCTGCCGACTTGAAGGGGGAACGTGCCCGCGTCCACCGCGAGATTCGCGAGGAACGGGTCGTCGGCCCAGTCGTCGTTTTCGTGGATAGGTTGGCCGAAAGAATTGAACGTTCTGATCGAGGGATTCCGGAGGTATCCGGCGACGCCGAGGGGTGCGAGCGACGGACCGACGCCGCGCACGATGCCGCGGAACGGGGCGTTGGTTTTTAAGCCGGCGATTACGGTGTCGTCATCGCGACCGGCGATGGCGCGACCCGAGATGGCGAGTAGGTGCGGCTGTTGAAACGAACCATCCAAGGTGATCACCTCGCTCAGCGTGGAGCCGCCGGGCCCGCTGATGCGGAGCTGGTAGCGGCCGAGGTGCTCAGGCGCGAATGACGGAATGACGAGTTGGTGGGAGGTGTGGTCGGTGGGCAGAGCTTGTCCGTCGAGTGCTCGCCATTCGTAGTGGTAGGGACCGGTGCCGGAGAGGATCTCGCTGGTGAACGCCACCCGATCGCCGCGGGCGGGAGCGATGTCGGAGATGGAAATCGAAGCGGCCGGGACGGTGACGGATTCTGCGTGGGCATGCAGGCGGGCGATGAAGGAAGAAGCGTGGTTATCCCAGCTGCGAAAGCTGCCGCTCACGAGAAGGCCGTCGGCTGAATCGAGGACGAGCTGAGTCGTCCAGACCGAGAAGGGAGTGGCAGGATAGAATGAATGATCCGGTTCGATTGTGGTTGCGCCAATCTGCAGACGGCGCAGCGGATCGGGAGTGAACACGCGGAGCTGTGGGGCATCCACGGCGCCGGTGCCCCAAAGGGTGGTCACAGGAGTCGACCATGATGGGTCCGGCGAGCCATCGTCTTGAAGCATGCTCCAGATGGCGGCGACGTTCGCGTGGTAGTTCAGGAGCACGCGCCCATCGGGAAGCGGGAAAAGGGAAAGGTAGTTGGCGTTGGCGCCAACTTGGGTGGCGAAAGTGGGATCGTAGGCTCCGGTCGGGAGAAGGCGAAAGCCGATTGGGCTATTCTGGGGATTGCTGCTGATCGATGTCGCGATAGCGGACACATAAATCCGACCGGAGGCATCCGATGTGAAATGTGTGAAGCGGGAAATAGAGAGGGTCGGCGAAGCGACCGTGAAGGCGAAGTCGGGATCGATCGTCCCGTCGCTGTTGAGGCGACTGACACGCCCGCCCTGCGAGACGATGAGTTTCCCGTCGGATTGCCGTGACACGGCGTCCAGCGGTGTGGTGGCGGAGAAACCCGAAGGTAGTGCGAGCGCGGTCGAAGTGCTTCCGTCGGATTGGAGCAGGAATGGCGGATGCGAGATGAGGATGCGGCCGTCGAGGAGCGTCGTCAGGACGGATGCTTCGGCGTGGGGAAGTTGGAAGGAACCGAGAAGGTGTCCGTTGGCGTCGAGTCTCACCAACTCCGTTGACCCGGAGTCGCGCCAAACACGCGCAATCACACCGCGGTTGGGGAGAACGGCGACGATTGAGGCGGTGAAAGCGTCGGTCGGAAAGGTGGCTTTGAAGGAGCGATCAATCGCGGACGGCGGAGCGGAGGCGACGTTGAGGGGGACGGTGTTGGTGTAAGTGGCGCCGGAGGAGTCCGTGATCTTTAGCCGGTAGTTGCCGGCGTGGGCGATCGTGACGTTGCGAAGAAGGAGCGTGGACGCGGTCTGGCCGGGGAGGGGTTCGTCTTCGAGAAACCACTGGAGTTTCGCGTCAGCTTCGGGTGCGGGGTAGATGCTGAAGAGCGCGGCGCTGCCAGGAGTAATCCACGGCGGCAGCGACGATATGCGGTCTTCTCCGCTGAGCGTGATCCAATAGGGCGCCGCCAACAATGAGGTGGAGAGAGCGAGTGCGAGCAGCGCGCCGCGGAGAAGAAGGGATGCGACGACGAGGCGCGGGTGCTGGGAGGTCATGCATAGGGAGAGACAGACCTCGGGGAGGAAACCGCTATTGGGCGGAGGCGGAAGGGGGGCGCCGAGGGGTTTGTCGCGGCGTAAAGCCGCGCCCACAGTTGGAGTTTTGGGAAAGAAAAAAGCCGGAGCCGCGAGAGACGCGGGTCCGGCTGGAGAACGGTTGTTGTTCGCGAGGGAGCGGACGCCTCGGAGAGGCGTCCCTACCTTATTCGGCGGCGGGCGTGGGGGCCGGCTGCTGTTGTTGCTGCTGCTGGGCTTCGAGGTCCTTCATCGCGGCGCGGCGGCTGAGGCGGACCTTGCCGCTGCGCTCGTCGATGCCGATGCACTTCACCGTGATCGAGTCGCCCATCTTGACGACGTCTTCGGTGCGGCGGACGCGGAAGTCGGCGAGCTCGCTGATGTGGCAGAGGCCTTCGTTGCCGGGCGTGCATTCGACGAACGCGCCGAAGTCCTTCACGCCGGTGACGCGACCGGTGTAGATCTTGCCGACTTCGATCTTGGCACCGCCGCCGCCTTTGCCGCCACCGCCGCCGCAGAGTCCGTCGATCTCCTGGATCGCGCGGTTCATGGCGTCGGCGTTGTTCGAGTAGATGAAGACCTTGCCGGAATCGTCTTCGGCGATGTCGATTTGCGCGCCCGTCGTTTCGACGATGCGGCGGATCGTCTTGCCGCCAGGTCCGATGAGCAGGCCGATCTTTTCGGGATCGATCTGGATCGTCTGGATGCGCGGGGCGTAGGCGCTGAGGTCGGTGCGCGGCGCAGGGAGCGACGCGAGCATGACCTTCAGGATTTCGACGCGGGCGTCACGGGCCTGGAAGATCGCGGTCTTGGCGATTTCGAAGGGGAGGCCGTTGATCTTGAGGTCGAGTTGGAAGCCGGTGATGCCCTTGGTGGTGCCGGCGAGCTTGAAGTCCATGTCGCCGAAGTGGTCTTCCTCACCGAGGATGTCGGTGATGGTGGTCCATTTTGCGATCGAGCCGTCGGCGGCGGTTTCGGTCATCAGGCCGCAAGAGATACCGGCGACGGGCGCGGTGATCGGCACGCCGGCGTCCATGAGCGACAAGCAACCGCCGCAGATGGAAGCCATCGAGGTCGAGCCGTTGGAGCCCATGATGTCGGAGACGACGCGGATCGAGTAGGGGAAAACATCTTCCGGCGGGAGGACGGGAACGAGCGAGCGTTCGGCGAGGGCGCCGTGGCCGACTTCGCGGCGGCCGGGCGAGCCGTAGCGGCCCGTTTCACCGACGGAGAATGGCGGGAAGTTGTAGTGGAGGATGAAGCTCTTCGACTTGGCGCCGCCGGTGAGGGCGTCGAGGTCTTGCGCTTCCTTCGTCGGCCCGAGGGTGGTCGTGGCGATGTTCTGGGTGTCGCCGCGTTGGAACATGGCGGAACCGTGAACGCGCGGGAGCACGCCGACCTGGGCTTGGAGCGGACGGAGCGATTTGGCATCGCGGCCATCGGCGCGGACGCCGCGCTCGAGAACGGTCTTGCGGTAGGCTTTGTATTGGAGGTCTTCGAAGACGACGTTGAGGTCGACATCGGTGAACTTGCCTTCGCCGAGTTCGGCGAGGAGAGCGGCTTTGGCTTCTTCCTTGAGGACCTTAACGGCGGCGGAGCGGGCGGCCTTTTCCTTGCCGAAGATCGCGGTCGCGAGGCGGTCGGCGGGAACGACGCGCTCGATGATGGCGCGGGCTTCCGGCGTGGCGCCGACGAGCGTGAACTGGGCCTTGGGCTTGCCGCACTGGGCGACGAGTTCCTTGATGGCGCGGAGAATCGGCTGGATGGACTTGTGGCCGAATTCGAGGGCTTCGATGAAGCGCTCTTCGGAGATCTGATCCGCGGAGCCTTCGATCATCAGCATGTCCTTCTCGGTGCCGACGTAGATGAGATCGAGCGTCGAGGAGAACATCTGTTCGATCGTCGGGTTGGCGACGAATTGGCCGTCGATTTCGGCGACGCGCACGGCGGCGATGGGGCCGGCCCACGGAATGTCGGAGATGGCGAGAGCGGCGCTGGCGCCGTTGACCATCGAGATGTCGGACTCGTGGATCTGGTCAGCGGACATGAGCTGGCCGATGATCTGGACCTCGTTGAGGAAGCCTTCGGGGAAGAGCGGGCGGCAAGGACGGTCGCAGAGGCGCGACGTGAGGATTTCCTTTTCGGACGGACGGCCTTCGCGTTTGAAGTAACCGCCCGGGAAACGGCCGGCGGCGGAGTATTTTTCGCGGTAGTCGACGGTGAGCGGGAAGAAGTCCTGGCCGGGCTTCATCGTTTGAGCGGCGCAGGCGGTGACGAAGACGTTGGTCTCGCCGACCTGGACATTGACGGCGCCGTTGGCGAGGAGGGCGAGGGAGCCGGTGGAGAACGTGATCCCGAGTTCGGGAACCGTGACGGAGTATTTCTGATTCATTTCGGACTTGTTATGCTATTTCGGATACGGACGTGTGTCGCGGGTAGGAACGAACGCGGGCAGCGACACGACTGCGAACGGTTCGGGGGCTTCCGGAAACGGAAGCAGCGGCGGCGCTTTGTGGCGCTGCGCGCGGGGTTTGGGGGTTTCACGAACCCACTTTAATCTCCTCGTTCTGACTCGAGAGATTTCCGTTTGGCGCCTGATGCGGCGCGTTGGGGACAACGCGCCCTACCTTGCGGCAAACGGAAATGTCCCGGTCGAGAGTGCGAGTGTCGGTAAAGACAACGGGCGACCCGCGGATCGGGTCGCCCGTGCGATAAAGTCGGTTACTTGCGGAGGTTCAGCTTCTGCAGGAGTTCGGTATACTTCGGCAGGTCGTGCTTCTTGAGGTAATCGAGGAGCTTGCGACGGCGGCTGGCCATTTGCAGCAGACCACGGCGGGAGTGGAAATCCTTGCGGTGCGTGCGCAGGTGCTCGGTCAAGTGATTGATGCGAGCGGTGAGCAGTGCGACCTGAACTTCGGACGAGCCGGTGTCTTTGTCGTGAGTCTTATACTGAGCGATGATGTCGGGTTTAACTACTGTGGTGGACATGGTTTATTGGTTGAAGGTCACGATTGTAGGGGGGCTTTGCAGTCCCCGTGCCACCCGCCCCACCCGAAAGGAAATCGGGCCGAGCCGGCGTCACCGTTCCAATCCCGCGGATGCGGGACCAATCATGGTGGGAATCCGCAACCGGCGGACTCTCACTGACGCAGGGGTGGACGCTCGGAAATGCAGGAGGGTGGAGCAAGAGCAAATTTTGCGGGGCAAAATTTGCTCTTGGTTCTGGGTTTTGGGTTTTGAGTTTTGGGTTCCGAAACGATCGCACCTTAGTCGCAAGGAAATGGCCGAACTCAGAACTCAGAACTCAGAACTCAGAACTCGAAACCCGGAACTCGGAACCGCGGCGCGGGGGGCGCC
>JAEWBF010000024.1 GCA_023391285.1 Verrucomicrobiota bacterium | reverse complement strand
TGACAGAAGGACGGGGAATGACAGAAGGTGGGAGTGAGCGTTAGTTCAGGTCGGCGAGGAGGGCGCGGAGTTCGCGCTCGGGGTCTTCGTGACTTTGGTCGATCGCGAGTTGAAGGGCGGCTTCGAGAAGCGGGCGGGCTTCGGCGCGGCGTTCGAGGGAGAGGAGGAGTTTGCCGAGGAGGATGCGGGGCATCATCCAGTCGGACTTTTTGGCGACGCAGAATTCGTAGTGAGGAATGGCGTCGGTCGCGCGGCTGGAGGCGGAAAGCGCCTGGGCGAGGCTGAAGCGGAAGAGTTCGTTGTCGGGCTGTTGCGCGACGAGTTTTTCGAAATGGGCGAGGCGATCCGACATGCGTCGGAAGAATTCGAAAGGATCAGGGTTCGTCGACGAAAACCATCACGCCCGTGGCGTTGTCGGGGCCGCCGCGGCGGACGGCGAGGGAGATGATTTGGCGAAGTGCTTCTTCGGGATCGTCGAGGCGGCCCATGATTTCGCCGAGTTCGTGATCGCGGACGAGGCGGGTGACGCCATCGGTGCAAAAGAGGTAGCGATCGCCGGGCTCGAGCGGGCGTTCGATGACGTCGACGGTGGGGGAGCCCGGTTGGCCCATGCAACGGGTGAGAGCGTTGCGATTGCCCTCGTGGTAATAGACGACTTCGCCGCGGGCGCGGCGGAGGCGGGCTTCGTTTTCCACAGAATGATCGTCGGTGAGTTGGACGATTTCGCCGCGGCGCCAGCTGTAGCAGCGCGAGTCGCCGACGTGGGCGATGTGGAGTGTGCCGTTTCGAACGACGCCGAAGGTGAGGGTGGAGCCGATGCCGACGCCGGGGCTGAGATCGGCGCCGAGGTTGTGAACGAGGAAGTTCACGCGCTGCACGAGCGGGGTGAGACTCAGGGGCTGGCCGGCGGGGAGATCGCGGATGGCGGAGGCGATTTCGTCGACCGTGTGCTGAGCCGCTTCGGCGCCGCCGGGAAGGCCGCCGACGCCGTCGGCGACGCCGAAGATCATGCCGGCTTCGTCGTGGAGGAAGCGGTCTTCGTTGTTGCGGCGGACGCGCCCGATATCCGAAAGAGCGGCTGAGCGGAGAAGCGTCATGAGGTGGAGCGCGAGTTTATCTCGGATCCAGTGACGCGAAAGGGTGAAATCGATTTTCCCGGTCCTCACGCGTGAGTCGGGTAAACTCTGAGTGGGGGAGCGAATCGACGAAGAGACGGCCGTAGCTTTTCGCGAGGACGCGGGAGTCAAGAATTGTGACCACGCCGCGATCGCTGGCGGTGCGGATGAGGCGGCCGACGCCCTGGCGGAACTTGATCAACGCATCGGGGAGCGTGAGTTCGTTGAAGGGACTGCCGCCGCGTTGGCGGATATGATCGCAGCGCGCTTCGGTGATCGGGTGCGTGGGCGGATCGAAAGGAAGGCGGGTGATGATGACTTGGGCGAGGGCGTCGCCGGGGACATCGACGCCGGTCCAGAAGCTGTCGGTGCCGAAGAGGACGGCGTTGCCGAGTTCGCGCATCTGTTTGGCGAGTTCGGTGCGCGAAAGGCCGGCGCCTTGCATCAGGAAAGTGCGGTGGGCTTTGCGATACGCGGGCTCGAGCGCTTGGGCGACGGCGCGCATGTCGGTGTAGCTCGTGAAGAGAACAAGCGAGCCGCCGGCGACGCGATCGGTGCAGAAACGGACGTAGTCGACGAGCGATTCGATCGCGAGTTTGGCTTCCTGCGGGGAAGGCAGCGGGACATCGGCGGCGATGTAGATGCGCATGTTGCGCTCGAAATCGAAAGGCGATTTGACGGCGATGGCGCGGGCGTCGTCCGCGCCGACGCGTGCGGCGAACGGCGAGAGCTCGCCACCGATGGCGAGCGTGGCGCTGGTGCAGACCACGCTGGTGTTGCGGGAGAAAAGGAGCTCGCGGAGTTTTGGGGCGACGTCGATGGGCGCGCTGCGGAGGGCGACGATGGCTTTTTTCTTTCCGACGATTTCGAGCCAGTAAACGTGTTCGGAGTCGGCGAGGGAGAGGAATTCGGAAATGCCGGCGCGGTAAGATGCGAGGCGGACCATTTTGTCGCCGAGTTCGTCGCGAACTTTTCCCTCGGGCAGGCGGGATTCGATGCGACCGAGCTGGCCGAGTAGTTTGGCGAGCGGAGCGTCGAGCCAGGGTTCGGCGAAGTTTTCTTCGCGGACCCGGAGGATTGGGCGCGTGGCGAGAAGCTTGTCGTGGAGAAAGGCGAAGAATTGACGGGAGGCGTCGACGCACTCTTCGACGGCGAGGATCGCGGCAGGCTCGCCGAGCTTGGCGAGAAAGCCCTTGCGCTTGGCGGGATTGTAGATCGAGCGAAGGAGGCGTTCGAGGCCGAAGCTGGTGATGGAAAGGCCGAAGTTTTCGGTGGCGACCTCCGGGACCGTGTGCGCTTCGTCGAGGACGACAAAGTCGTCGGCGCGGACGACGCCGCGCGAGTGTTGTTTGCCGACGGCTTCGCCGAGGTGGATGAGCGCGAAGAGCAGGCTGTGATTGACGATGAGAACGTGGGCGGAATCGCAGCGTTTTTTGGCGCGCTGGTAGAAGCAGCGGTCGCAGTCGCAGTATTTTTTCGAGCATCCGGAGGAGTCGGCGGAGACGGCCTCCCAGACCTCGTCGGTTGGCGGCGGCTTCAGTTCGTGGCGGAGCCCGGACTCGGTGTGTCTGGCCCATTCGGCGATGCGGATGAGTTCGCTTTGTTCGGGGCCGGCGAAGAGGTCGTGTTTATCGTTGAGGGCAGCGGCGAGACGCGTGGTGCACAGGTAATTCGATTTTCCGACGAGGACGGCGGATTTGAAATCGGCGTAGCGGGCGAGCTCGGGGGAGGATTTGAACAGGCGGCGGCAGATCGGCAGGTCCTTGGTTTCGAGCTGTTCCTGGAGGGAAATCGTGTGGGTGGAGACGATGAGCTGGCGGGAGCAGTCGACGGCGTGGATGATGCCGGGAGCGAGATAGGCGAGGGATTTGCCGACGCCGGTGCCGGCTTCGAAGAGGAGCGGGGTGTCGTCGCGCATCGCGGCGGCGACGGCGCGGGCCATTTGTTCCTGTTCGGGGCGGTGCTCGAGGGCGAGCGGACCGGCGAGGATGCCGTCTTCGGCGAAAATGTGGACGGCCATTTCGGGCGCGCGACTGCGCACCGGAGGCGATGGCGCGGAGTCGGTGTCGTCGCGGAGGCCGATCATGATGGGCGAAACAGGTGAGGGCGTTTCGGGAGAATTACAACGGAGGAGGCGGGCTTGCGGGCGGGAGCGCGGTGGGTGAGGCTGGAATTGCCTGCGAGGAGGTTTTGTATCGCCTGCAAGCAGGCTCCTACAAACTGCACGTGAGCACGACCAAACCGATCGAAAGCAACTGGGTGGAAGAATTGGCGGCGTTTTTGCGCGAGCAGCCGCAGATCAGTGCGGTGAAGATCGATCCGGCGTCGCACAAGGTTTCGGTGGCGACGATCGGGCCGGTGGATCTGGAGGATTTTCGCGAACGGCTCGCGGCGACGATTGCGGCGGTGGAGGAACAGGTGGCAGCGAAGACGGCCGCGGCGGTGCCGGCGGGGTTTGCGTTGCGGCAGGAAGGGGGAGCGACGGTGATGGGGCGCGAGACGTGCGTGACGGCGCCGGGATTTTGGAAGTGGCGGGAGGTGGAGCTGGGGGAGCGCGCGGGTGGGGAGATGAGGGCGCATGAGGAGGATCACGACGATTACGAACAGGAGCACGAGCATGAGGAGGGGCATGCGCATGGCGGGGAGTGGCGGATGTTGGCGACGCTGGCAGGAATTTGCGGCGCGGCGGGAATGGCGGGATGGGCGGCGGAGCATTTTGCGCCGGGAGCGCCGTGGGTGGCGCGGGTGCTTTATGTGATTGGGATTGTCGCGGGCGGATGGGATGCGGCGGTCGACTCGTGGCACAATCTGAAGAAGCGCGAGATCGACATTCATTTCCTGATGCTCGCGGTGGCTATCGGGGCGATGTTCATCGGGGCGTGGGGTGAGGCGGTGTTGTTGCTGTTTCTGTTTTCGGCGTCGGGGGCGATGGAGGATTACGCGATGGATCGCACGCATCGCGAAGTGAGCGCGCTGCTGAAGACGGCGCCGAAGCGGGCGACGCTGGTGTTGGCGAATGGAGAAGAACGCGAAGTGGAGGTGGACGCGTTGAAGGTGGGAGATCGCGTGCTGGTGCGGCCGGGCGAGGCGTTTGCGGCGGACGGGACGGTGGGCAAAGGCAAGAGCGCGAGCGATGAGTCGGCGCTGACGGGCGAGGCGACTCCGGTGGAGAAAACGGTGGGCGATGCGGTGTTCAGCGGGACGATCAATTTGTGGGGCGCGGTGGAGTTCGACGTGGAGCGGCTGCCGTCGGAGAGCACGCTGCAGAAGATCATCCGGCTGATCGAAACGGCGCAGAAGTTGAAGGCGCCGAGCGAGCGGTTCACGGACAAGTTTGGGACGGGTTACACGTATGCGGTGATCGGCGGATCGGCAGCGATGTTTCTGGTGTGGTGGCTGGGGTTTGGGCTGCCGGCGTTCGAGAATACGGAGGCGGTGCGATCGGCGTTTTATCGGGCGATGACGCTGATGGTGGTGGCGAGCCCGTGCGCATTGGTTTTGTCGATACCGTCGGCGATTTTGGCGGCGATCGCGTGGGGAGCGCGGCATGGGGTGTTGTTCCGCGGAGGCGCGGCGATCGAAAAGCTTGCGGAAGTGGACGTGGTGGCGCTCGACAAGACGGGAACGTTGACGACGGGCGAGCTGGCGGTCGTGGCGGTGGAGAGTTTTCCGGCGGGGCGGGAGACGGAGGTGCTGGAGCTGGCGTATGCGCTCGAGGCGAAGTCGCATCATCCGATCGCGCGGGCGGTGGTGCGGCATGCGAAGGCGGTGGGAGCGCGGATGTTGGAAGTGGAGGAGTTTCAATCGCTGACGGGGCAGGGGCTGCGCGGGAAGTTGGCGGGAGCGAGTTTGCTGTTGGGGCGGCGGGAGTTGTTGGAGAGCGGGCCGCTGGCGGAGTGGGCGAAGCGGTTGCCGGCGGCGAATCCGGAGCTCACGGAAGTGTGGGTGATCGGCGCGGACGTGGTGGGCCGGGTGTTGTTGAAGGATCAGATTCGCGCGGAGTCGAAAGGCGTGTTGGCGGAGTTGAAGCGGATGGGGATTCGGACGGTGATGTTGACGGGAGACCGGCGTCACGCGGCGGAGGCGGTGGCGAAGGAGATCGGGTTGGATGAAGTGCGCGCGGGGTTGTCGCCGGAGAACAAAGTCGACGCCGTGGTGGAAATTCGTGGGGCGGGTCGGAAAGTGGCGATGGTGGGCGATGGCGTGAACGACGCGCCGAGCTTGGCGGCGGCGGATGTGAGCGTGGCGATGGGCGCGCGCGGGAGCGACGCGGCGCTGGAGCAGGCGGAGGTGATTTTGATGCATGATCGCATCGAGAATTTTTTGGCGGCGCAGCGGCTGAGCCGGCGGGCGCGCGCGATCATTCGGCAGAACCTGGCGATTTCGTTGGGCGTGGTGATCGTGATGGTGTTGGCGACGGCGTTGGGAGCGGTGCCGCTCGCGATTGGTGTGGCGGCGCATGAAGGGAGCACGCTGGTGGTGTGCGTGAATTCGTTGCGGTTGTTGTTTGGGCGGAATCGGTAGGTTTCGTTTGCGAGGGAATTTGAACCACAGAGATACAGAGGCACAAAGGTGGCTTGGTGATTCGGCTCCCCGCGTTTTTTGAGTCTCCGTGGTTACTTTCGTTTGGGCTCCCTCGATCCGGTGGGGCGGCGGGTGGGGCGGTCGGATGTTCGCCCCATGGCGAAGGCGGCGGTCGCGGGTATTGTGCGGCGTGGTGAAAATCGGACCAAACGAACCGCGCGACGCGCGCGACATGATTTGCGAAGCGGCGTGTCCGCTGGAGGGCGCGGCGGCGATCGACGCGGTGCTGAACACGGTGGGCGAGGCGTCGATCGTGTTGTTGGGCGAAGCGACGCATGGGACGCACGAGTTCTACGACTGGCGGGCGCGGATCACGCGGGCGTTGATCGAGCACCGTGGATTTGACGCGGTGGCGATCGAAGGCGACTGGCCGGATGCGTATCGAGTAAATGGATTCGTGCAGGGACGCGGCGAGGATCGCGATGCGGACGAGGCGCTGCGCGGGTTTCAGCGGTTTCCGACTTGGATGTGGCGCAACACGGCGGTGGCGGAATTCGTGGCGTGGTTGCGCGAGAGGAATCGCGGGATCGAGGAGGTGGCGCGAACGGGTTTCTATGGGTTGGATCTTTATTCGCTCCACGCGTCGATGCGGGCGGTGATCGCGTATCTCGAGCAGCATAGTCCGCAGGCGGCGGCGCAGGCGCGGGCGAGTTACGCGTGTTTTGAAGAGTTTGGCCACGATACGGAGACGTATGCGTGGGCGACGTCGCGGGTCGGGGAGACCACGTGCGAGGAGGCGGTGACGCGTCAGTTGATGGAGCTGAGGCGGCGCCGGGCGGAGTTGCTGGCGCGGGACGGGGCGGCGGCGGGGGAGGCGTTTTTCGAGGCGGAGCAGAACGCGCGGTTGGCGCAGAACGCGGAGAAGTATTATCGCACGATGTTCAAAGGCCGGGCGGCGTCATGGAATGTGCGCGACGAGCACATGGCGGAGACGCTGGAGGAGTTGATGACGCATCTGCGGACGCGAGGGCGCGAAGGGAAGGTCGTGGTGTGGGCGCACAATTCGCATCTGGGCGATGCGCGCGCGACGGAGATGGGGCAGTTGGGAGAGTTGAATCTGGGGCAACTCGTGCGGGAGCGGCATGGGCCGGAGGTGAAGTCGATCGGGTTTACGACTTACACGGGAACGGTGATGGCGGCGTCGGATTGGGGCGAGCGGCCGCAGCGGAAGCGCGTGCGGGCGGCGCTGGGCGACAGCTACGAGGAGCTGTTTCACGATGTGGGAATACCGGCGTTTTTCCTGCCCATTGCGGTGGGCAGCGATGTGGCGGAGCTGTTGTCGAAGCCGCGGCTGGAGCGGGCCATTGGGGTGATTTATCGACCGGAGACGGAGCGATGGAGTCACTATTTCCGGGCGACGCTGGCGGCGCAGTTCGATGCGGTGATTCACATCGACGAAACGCGCGCGGTGGAGCCGCTGGAAGGCGCGGGAGCGTGGGACGAAGAGGAAGTGGCGGAGACGTTTCCGAGTGGGGTGTAGGCAGGGGCGGAGCGCGGCTCGGCGGGGGCGCCTTGCCCTACCAACCCAACCAGACGGGGACGTCGGGTTCCACCTAGACGATCATCACGTGGTCACCGGTGCGGACTTCTTCGTAGAGCTCGATGATGTCGAGGTTGCGGAGCTCGATGCAGCCGGCGCTCATGGGCTGGCCGATGCGCTCTTCGTGGTTGGTGCCGTGGAGGTAGATGTAGCGACTGTAGGTGTCGACTTCGCCGTCGCGGTTTACGCCGGGTTCGAGGCCGCGCAGCCAGAGGATGCGACTCGTGATGAGTTGGGTTTGTTGGATGTCGTCGGGGAACTCGGAGAAGTGGCGGCCGGTGGGTATGCGGGATTTGAATACCATGCCGGGTGGCTGGCCGGCGCCGATGCGTTCGGCGATTTCGTGAAGGCCGCGCGGGGTGCCGAGGGAGTTCTTGATATTGGACGGCGGGCGGAGGGAAGTGGAGATGACGTAGCTTTTGACGAGCACACCTTTGCGGAAGAATTGCAGGGTGGCTGTGTCGATGCGGACGAAGAGAAGCCGGTCTGCGGGCTTGATGCCGAGGCGCAGACAGGTTTGGGTGACCCGTTCCAACGGAGAATCCATGAGCAATTCGACTTCCCTCACGGTCGGTATCGTCGGCGCCCCGGGCGCCGCGGGTCAAGAGCTGCTGCGGCTCTTGCACGAACGGAATTTCCCGATGGCTTCGCTGCGGCTCTTCGCCTCGGCGCGGTCGGTGGGCAAGGTGGTGGAGGTCGCGGGAAAGAAATATACGGTCGAAGAGGCGAAGCCGGGTGTGTTCGGCGACGTGGATGTGGCGTTTTTCGCGACGGAAGGCGCGATCACGAAGGCGCTGGCGCCGGACGCGGTGAAGGCGGGTTGCGTCGTGATTGATAAGAGCTCGGCGTATCGGATGGATCCGTCGGTGCCGCTCGTGATTCCGGAGATCAATCCGGAAGGGTTGAAGAATCACAACGGCATCATCGCGAATCCGAACTGCTCGACGGCGGTGCTGTTGATGGCGCTGTGGCCCTTGCACAAGGCGTTCGGGTTGAAGCGCTATATCTCGGCGACGTATCAATCGGTGTCGGGCACGGGCGTCGATGCAGTCGAGGAACTCGAGACGCAGATTCACGCGTATGTGAAAGGCGGGACGCTGCAGAACAAAGTTTATCCGTATCAGATCGCGTTCAACGTGATCCCGCAGGTCGACTCGTTCGGCGGCGATGGCTATACCGGCGAAGAGACGAAGATGTCGCAGGAAAGCCGCAAGATCATGGGGCTGCCGAATCTGAAGGTTTCGTCGACCTGCGTGCGCGTGCCGGTGGTGCAGGCGCATTCGATCGCGGTGAATGCCGAGTTCGAGCGTCCGGTGAGCGTCGAAGCGGCGCGCAAGGCGATCGCGGAATTCGAAGGTGCGGAGCTGGTCGACGATCCGGCGAACAAGCGTTATCCGACGCCGCTGGATTTCACCCGGAAGGTGAAGTGCGGGGTGGGTCGCATTCGTTTGGATACGGCTTTGGACAACGGCCTGGCGCTCTGGGTCAGTGGCGACAACCTCTGGAAAGGGGCGGCGTTGAACGCGCTGCAGAACGCCGAGTTGATGGTGCGCGAAGGGTGGATCAAACCGAAGCGGCAGTTGGCGGCGGTGTGAGGGATTCGAACGGCGGATTGAGGACAATCCGCCCTACCTTGGCCTCACGTCATAGCTGAATAATTCCTTGTCATACGCGGCTGGCGGGGGCTTTCATCGCCCCTTGGCTCGGACGCTTAGCTCAGTTGGTTAGAGCACCTCGCTTACACCGAGGGTGTCGGGGGTTCGAGTCCCTCAGCGTCCACCAGCCTTCGCTCGCAGCGCCGCTGCAAGCTTCGGCTGGCAAGCCATCCAATTTTCCTTCACTACCTCAAAGTTCATGCGACACACGATTTCCGTCCTCGTTGAGAACAAGTTTGGCGTGCTGGCGCGCGTGTCCGGGATGTTTTCCGGCCGCGGCTTCAACATCGATTCGCTCAACGTCGCGCCGACGCACGATGCCTCGCTCTCGCGCATCACGGCGGTGATGAGGGGAGACGAGACGCAGCTGGATCTCTGTATCAAGCAGCTGCGGAAGCTGGTGAACGTTGTCGACGTGATCGACTTCAAGGAAGGTCAGGCGGTCGAGCGCGAGCTGGTGTTGGTGAAAGTGCGGGCCTCGGCGCAGACGCGTTCGGAGATCGTGCAGATCGCGGACATCTTTCGGGCGAAGATTGTGAATCTCTCCCACGAGAACCTGATTATCGAGCTCACGGGAACGGACGATAAAATCGATGCGTTGATCAGCCTGTTGGAGCCGTTCGGAATTCTCGAATTGGCGCGGACGGGGCGGTTGGCGCTGAAGCGCTGAGCGCTCGAGTGCAGTTCCCTCTCGCTGATTCCTCTCAACTTCAGACCCCTCAACTCTCAACTTTTTCATCAACATGCCCGCTAAAGTCTATACCGACAAAGACGCCGACCTCGGCGTGTTTCAGAACAAAACGCTCGCCGTCCTCGGCTATGGTTCGCAGGGCCATGCCCACGCGCTGAACCTCAAGGACAGCGGCTGCAAGGTCCTCATCGGCCTCTATGAAGGATCGAAGTCGAAGCCCGTGGCCGAGCAGCATGGTTTCGAGGTGGTCGACACGGCGGAAGCGGTGCGTCGCGCGGACGTGATCATGGTCGGTTTGCCGGACATGAAGCAGGCGGATGTTTACGAGCAGGACATCGCGCCGAACCTTTCGAAGGGGAAGACGCTGCTGTTCTCGCACGGCCTCGCGATTCACTTCGGGTTGATCAAGCTGCCGAAGGGTGTCGATTGCATCATGGTCGCGCCGAAAGGCCCGGGCCACATGGTTCGCCGCCTCTACACCGAGGGCAAGGGCATGCCGGCGTTGATCGCCGTCGCGCCGGGCAGCTCGAAGAAGGCGAAGCAAGCGGCGCTGGCGTGGGCGAAGGGCATTGGCTCGACGCGCGCGGGCGTGCTGCAGACCTCCTTCAAGGAAGAGACCGAAACGGATTTGTTCGGCGAACAGGCGGTGTTGTGCGGTGGCGCGAGCGCGCTCGTGCAGGCCGGTTTCGAGACGCTCGTCGAGGCGGGTTATCAGCCGGAGATGGCGTATTTCGAGTGTCTCCACGAGCTGAAGCTCATCTGCGATCTCATGTATGAGAGCGGTATCGCCGGCATGCGTTTCTCGATTTCCGAGACCGCGAAGTATGGCGACATCACCCGCGGCCCGCGCGTCGTGAACAAGAAGACGAAGGCCGAGATGAAGAAGATCCTGAAGGAGATTCAGACCGGCAAGTTCACGAAGGAATGGGTGAAGGAATACAAAGGCGGCTTGAAGAACTACAAGAAGCTGCTCGCGAACGGCGAAAAGCATCAGATCGAAAAGACCGGTGCGTATTTGCGCGGCATGATGCCCTGGATGGCGAAGAAGCACATCAAGGGCGTGCAGGCGGCTTACTAAGTCGAACGCGACATTGCCAATTCCCTGGGGCGCAGGCACAGTCTGCGCCCCTTTTATTTTCGTGACCAAGATCGTCCTAGCCACCCGCAAGAGTCCATTGGCGCTGCGTCAGACCGAGATGGTCGCGGCGCATCTGCAGACGGCGCTCGGCGTCGAAACGGAGTTGTTGAAAATCGTGACGACGGGCGACCAACGCACCGAGTGGTCGCTGGAGGAGAAAGGCGGCAAAGGGCTTTTCACGAGTGAGCTCGAACACGCGCTGGAGCGGAAAGAGGCGGATCTGGCGGTGCACAGCACGAAGGATTTGCCGGGCGACATGCCGGCGGGGCTGGCGATCGCGGGGTATTTGCCGCGGGCGGATACGCGCGATGTGTTGGTGCTGCGCGCGGGGGTCGCCAAGCCGAAGACGATTGCGACGGGGAGTCCGCGGCGCCGGCTGCAGATCGCGAAGTTGTATCCGGAAGTCGAATTCACGGAGATCCGGGGCAACGTGGATACGCGGTTGCGGAAGATCGGCGAACAGCACGTGGCGGATGGGACGATTCTGGCGAGCGCGGGCTTGAACCGGCTCGGGATCGGCAACTGGCCGGGCGTGGAGTTTCACGCGTTGGGATTTCACGACATGGTGCCCGCGGTGGGGCAGGGCGCGATCGCGATTCAGTGTCGCGCGGACGAGGCGACGAAGTTTGCGGGGGTGTTCGATCTGGTGACGGCGGGCGCGGTGAACATCGAGCGGGCGTTTCAGGCGGCGCTGGGCGTCGGTTGCCACACGGCGTTTGGAGCGCACGCGACGGCGGATAAGTTGTATCTCTACCACGAGGCGGTGGGCTTTCGGGAGTTTCCGATTGCGCCGGCGGATGTTCTCGAACCGGCGGGATTCGCGGCGCGCGTGTTGAAAGAACTGGGTTTGAAGTAGCGGCGGATCGAGCTCCGCTCATCGATTTAAGCAATGGCAATGTCTTCCACACCTCTATCGGGTCGCCGCATTGCGGTGACGCGCGCGCGCGAGCAAGCATCGGAGCTCGCGGGAAAACTGAGCGCGCTGGGCGCCGAAGTGATCGAGCTGCCGCTGATCCGCGTTTCGAAAAGCATCTCGAAGGAATCGCTGGCCGACGTGCTGCTGGAGCTCGGCAGCTATGACTGGATCGTGTTCACGAGCGCCAATGGCGTGCGCTATTTCTTCGAGGAATTCCGGCGCATCTTTGACGACATCCGGTCGCTCGGACTGCTGCGGATTGCGTGCGTTGGGGAAGGAACGGCGAAGCTGATTCGCGAGTTGCATCTCAAGGTGGAGTGCATGCCGAAGATCGCCACGGCCGAAGCGTTGGCGGACGAATTGATCGCGACCGACAGCCTCGATAATGCGAAGGTCATCGTGATCACGGGTAATTTGAATCGTGATACACTGGTCACGAAGCTGGAAGGCGCGCGGGCGATCGTGGATCAGCTGCAGGTTTATCAAACGGAGAAAACCGATTTGAGCGGCGATGCGGGCGCGGCGGATTTTCGGGCGAAAGGCGCGGACGCGATCTTGTTCGCGAGCTCGTCGGCGGCGCAGTCGTTCGTGGATCAGGCGGCGGCGTTGAAACTCGAACCGGGTGCGAAGCGGCCGTTGGCGGGAAGCATCGGGCAGCAGACGAGCGAGACGATGAAGGCGGCGGGGATACCGGTGGATTTTGCGGCGAAGGAGCCGAGTTTGGACAGTTTGGTTGCGGCCGTGGTGAAGAAGTTAAGCTGACCTCCCGCTAAACACGCGAAGAACGCGAATGATTGGTTGGTTTTTTCGCGCGGTTTGGCGTGATTAGCGGGCAAATATGAAAGTTCCGTTCCTCGATTTGTCCTTGCAGCACCAGGCGTTGCGGGAGCCGGCGCTGGCGGCGCTGACGGCGACGTATGATGCGACGCGGTTTTGTCTCGGGAAGGACGTGGAGGATTTCGAGAAGAACTTCGCGACGACGCTGGGTTATCCCCGGGCTTTGGGAATGAACAGCGGCACCTCGCCGCTGCACATCGCGTGCATGATTGCGGGATTCGGGCCGGGGGACGAAGTGATCGCGCCGCCGTTCACGTTTATCTCAACGGTGTGGGGCGTGACGTATGTGGGAGCGACGCCGCGGTTTGTCGACGTCGAGGAAGGGACGTTCAATCTCGATCCGGTGAAGATCGAGGCGGCGATCGGGCCGAAGACGAAGGGGATTATTGTCGTGCATCTGTTCGGTCAGCCGGCGCGGATGGACGAGATCATGGCGATCGCGAAGAAGCATGGGCTGTTCGTGATCGAGGACTGTGCGCAGGCGATCGGCGCCAAGTATCGCAGCACACCAGTGGGGATCATTGGCGATGCGGGGACGTTTAGTTTCTATCCGACGAAGAACCTTGGCGGGTGCGGCGAGGGCGGGGCGTTTGTGTCGCGTAGTGAAGAAATCCATACGCGGGCGCGGCACATTCGCGTGCATGGGTCGGATCGGCGTTATTATCACGATATCGTGGGCGGGAATTTCCGCATGGATGGATTTCAAGGCGCGCTGTTGAACGTGAAGCTGCCGCATCTCGCGAAGTGGACGGCGCGGCGGCAGGAGATTGCGGGACGGTATCTGGCGGAGATCAAACTGGCTGACGTGCGCTTGCCGGATCAGCCGGAGTATGGGCGGTCGGTGTTTCACCAGTTCACGATCCGGCATCCACGGCGCGATGCGTTGCGCGAGCATTTGGCGAAGCAGGAAATCGGGACGGATCTGATTTATCCGGTGCCGCTGCATTTGCAGAAGTGCTATGCGGGACTCGGATTCGGCGAAGGCTCGTTCCCCGTGGCGGAAGCGGCGGCGAAGACGTGCGTGAGTTTGCCGATTTTTCCGGAGCTCACCGATGCGCAGGTCGAGCACGTGATTCGATCGGTGAATTCGTTTTGAACCACAGAGACACGGAGGCACAGAGAACCAGGTTTGAACTCTGTGCTCTCCGTGTCTTTGTGGTTAATCCACCATGATCGACGGGATCCGACTCAAAGTTTGCGGGCTGACTTCGCTGATTGACGCGGAGTTCGCGGACAAATGCGGGGCGGACTATCTCGGGTTCATTTTGTATCCGAAGTCGCCGCGGCATCTGACGCTGGATCAGTATCGGGCGATGGCGCCGCGGTTGCCGGAGCGGCGGAAGGTGGCGGTATCGGTCGAGCCGACGATCGAGGAGCTCGCGGAGATGAAGGAAGCCGGGTTCGACTACTTTCAAATCCATTTCCGTCCTGAAACGCCGGATACGCAGCTGAGCGCATGGTCTCGGCTGGTGGGAGAGAAGCATTTGTGGCTGGCGCCGAAGCTGCCGCCTGAATCGGATGTTTCGGCGGCGACGCTGGCGGTGGCGAAGTTCGTGTTGTTGGACACGTTTCATGCCCAGGGCTTCGGTGGGTCCGGGAAGACAGGGGACTGGGCCAAGTTCGCGCGTCACCAGAAAACGCATACGCAGAATCACTGGATTCTCGCGGGCGGATTGAACCCGGAGAACATCGGCGAGGCTTTGCTTGCGAGCGGGGCGAAATTCGTCGACGTGAACAGCGGGGTCGAAGCGGCGCCGGGGGTGAAGGACATCGAGAAGTTGAAGCGTTTTGTGGTGGCGTTGCACCGGGCAGCGGCACCGGCGTGAGTTCGACCTTTCGTTTACGGTGTGGCGGGAAATTCCGCTTGTCGGGATTTCGGTGCAAAGGATGCTAGTCGGCTTCCATGCCACACACCGCCCATCGCATTGTTCGAGCATGGCTCGAGTCGTTGATCGAAGGTGTCGTGGAGCTCGATCGCGACTGGTTGGGGGCGCGGCCGCCGCAATTTTCCACGGGCGATCACTGCCTGGCGCCGGCGGGGCTTGCGCCGGCCACGATGCTCACGACGGGACGCGTTTTCGGGTATTTTGTTCGGGGAGACGAGATCGTCTTCGTTTTGGCGGACGTGCCGCGCACGGGTCTCGATGTGAGTGGCGCGAAGGTTTATCTCGCGGGTGATTTCAACGGCTGGCAGGAGGCGGTCGGAGTGGAGGAATGGCGGATGCGGCCCGGAGAGATTCAGGGTGAGCGCATTTTTGCGTGGTCAGGCCCGGCGGAGCGGTTTCTCGAGCCCGGTGGCCAGCGGTTCAAGTTCGTGACGGGGGATCATCACTGGTTGAGCCTGCCGGATGATGCGCCGAACGTGGTGCGCGACGAGGCGGGTAATGTGAATCGGGTGATCGATCCCGAGCGGACGGGGCGACATTTGTGGCGTTTCACGCTGCCGTCGCCCGTTGATTTGGCGGAGCCGCTGATGCTTTGCTGGGCGAGTGGGTCGACGCGGACATCGGTGACCGTGGCGCCGGGGGATTTCTTTTTCCGACTAAAGACTGAGCTCCCGTTGGGAGCGTTGGTGCGAGGAGAGGAGACGGTGTTTCGCTTGTTTGCGCCGCGGGCGCGGGCGGTGACGTTGTTTCTGTGCGAGACGTTAGCGACGCAGGACAATGCGACGAGCTGGCCGCTGATGCGCCGCGGAGAGGGAGCGGGAGTGTGGGAGGTGGCAATCAACCGGCGGCTGCATGGATGGTTTTACTGGTATGTGGTGGATGGCGTGCGCGAGGGTCCGGGGAAGTTCGACCCATCCATGCGCGTGCTCGATCCGTATGCGCTCGCGACGATGGGCCGCGCGGGTCCGGGCATCGTGCTGGATCCTGATTGGATGGGTGAAGCCGATCGCAATTTTCAGGTGCCGGCGTGGCAGGACCTAATCATCGCCGAGGCGCACGTGCGCGATTTGGCGGCGAATGCGCCGGTGCAGGCGACGGCGGAGGAACGGCGAGGGTTTACGGGACTGCGAAAGTGGGTGGAGAGCGAGGACTTCTATCTGCACAAGCTCGGCGTGAATTGCGTGGAGCTGCAGCCGATTCAGGAGTTCGACGACGCGGAGGGGGAGTATCACTGGGGTTACATGACCAACAATTTCTTCGCGCTCGAGAGCAGTTATGCGCTCGAGCCGGAGCGGGCGTCGGGCGTGCGCGAGTTTCAGGAACTCGTGCGGGCGTTTCACCGGCGGGGAATGGCGGTGTTGCTCGACGTCGTGTTCAACCACGTGGGCGAACCGGCGCATCTGATGTTTGTGGACCGCCTGTATTATTTCGAGCAGGACGCGGAAGGGCGGCTGGCGAACTGGAGTGGGTGTGGGAACGACCTGCGCGCGCGCTCGGCGATGGCGACGCGGCTGATCATCGATGCCTGCACGCATTTGATCGAAGCGTATGGCGTGGACGGATTTCGCTTCGATTTGGCGGAGTTGCTCGGCGTGGACGTGTTGCGCGAGATCGAGCGGGCGTTGAAGCGGGTGAAGCCCGACGTGGTGTTGATTGCGGAACCGTGGAGTTTCCGCGGACATGCGGCGACGGCGTTGCGCGACACGGGGTGGGCGTCGTGGAACGACAGCTATCGCAATTTCCTGCGCGATTACGTGCGAGGCTATGGTGCGCCCGCGAGGATGGAATACTTTCTCAAAGGCTCGCCGTGGTATTTTGCGAAGTGGCCGGCGCAGACGGTGAATTATACGGAGTCGCACGACGATCGGACGTGGATCGACATGATCACGGAGAATCCGAACTTCGACGGCTATGCGCCGACCGCGAACGACAGGAAGCGCACGCACCTGATGGCGGCGCTGCTGTTCATGTCGGTGGGCATTCCGATGATTTCGGCGGGGCAGGACTTCCTGCGTTCGAAACGCGGCGTGAACAACACCTACCTTCGCGGCGATCTCAACGCGCTCGAATATCGCCACGTTTACCGGCATCTCAGCTCCCACCGTTATTTCGCGGAGTGGATTGCATTTCGCCGCAGCGAGACGGGGCGGCTGCTGCGACATTTCGCGCGGGTGGGGGATGGATTCTTTCGGTTTTTCTTTCTGCCGGATAGTTCGGCACTGGTGGCGATCTACAACGCGGATCGCTCTTTGGGGGCGAAGCGACTTTTGTTTGCAGTGAATCCGAGCCTGGCGGATGTCGCGATCCCGATCGACGACGCAGTTGCCGCACTTCCGTGGCGACAATTGGCGAACGAGGAGAGGTTTTTCGACGCGGACGGGCCTGGGGCGAGTCAGCCGGTGGAGCGAGAACTGTTCGTCCCGGCGCTGGGTTGCGCGCTTTGGCGATGTGACAGTTGATCGACAAATAACACGAGAATTATGCCATCTTTTGCGCCGCCAAAACCCTTGCATCTCCGGGGGGCGCGCTGTTGATTCCGCTCTCCGCGTTCACGCGCGGCGGTTCTAAATTAGAAAACAACACCTACCAACGGAAAGTCCTCCCATGGCAGTCAAAGTCGCTATCAATGGTTTCGGTCGCATCGGCCGTCTTGTGTTTCGCGCGCTGGTCGAGCAAGGCCTGCTCGGCTCGACGTTCGAAGTCGTCGCCGTCGGCGACATCGTGCCGGCGGACAACCTGGCCTACCTGCTCAAATACGATTCCACGCAGGGCAAGTTCAACGGCACCGTTGGCTCGAAGAAGTCCTCGCCTGACAAGGCCGAAGACGACGTGCTTGTGGTCGACGGCCATGACATCCTCGTCGTGAGCGCCAAGACCCCGGCGGAGCTGCCGTGGGCGAAACTCGGCGTGCAACTCGTGATCGAGTCGACCGGCCTCTTCACGGAAGCCGAAAAGGCGAAGGGCCACATCACCGCGGGCGCCAAGAAGGTCATCATCTCCGCTCCGGCGAAGGGTGAGGACATCACGGTCGTCATGGGCGTGAACGACGACAAGCTCGACCTCGCCAAGCACAACATCATTTCGAACGCCTCGTGCACCACGAACTGCCTCGCGCCCGTCGTGAAGGTTCTCCTGCAGGAAGGTTTCGGCGTCGAGGAAGGTCTGATGACGACCGTCCACGCCTACACCGCGACGCAAAAGACCGTCGATGGTCCGTCGAAGAAGGACTGGAAGGGCGGCCGCACTGCGGCGCAGAACATCATCCCGTCGACGACCGGCGCCGCCAAGGCGACCGCGCTCGTGCTGCCTGAAGTGAAGGGCAAGCTCACGGGCATGTCGCTCCGCGTGCCGGTTCCGACCGTTTCGGTCGTCGACCTGACCGTTCGCACGACGAAGGAAACGTCCTACAAGGAAATTTGCGCCGCCATGAAGAAGGCGAGCGAGACCTACCTGAAGGGCGTCCTTGGCTACACCGAAGACGAAGTCGTTTCCACGGACTTCATCCACGACAAGCGCTCGTCGATTTTCGACGCCGGCGCGGGCATCGAGCTGAACAGCAAGTTCTTCAAGCTCGTCTCGTGGTATGACAACGAGTGGGGCTACTCGAACCGCGTGGTCGACCTCACCAAGAAGATCGCCGCCCAGCTGTAAGCGCCATCATCCGAACCTCTAATTGAACCACAGAGGCACGGAGAGCACGGAGGTTGTTAACTCTCCTCTGTGACCTCTGTGACTCTGTGGTTCTTCTTTTTCCGACATGCCAAAATTTAAATCCATTCGCGACCTCGACCTCGCGGGTAAGCGCGTCTTCATCCGCGTCGATTTCAACGTCCCGCAGGACAAGGCCACTGGCGCCATCACCAACAACGCGCGTATCGTCGCGGCGCTGCCCACGATCAACTACGCGCTCGAGAAGGGTGCCGCGGTCGTGCTCGCCAGCCATTTGGGACGTCCCGACGGCAAGAAGAACGCGAAGTTTTCGCTGAAACCCGTCGCCGATGAACTCTCGAAGCTTTTGAACAAGCCGGTGAAGTTCCTCGACGACTGCGTCGGCCCGGCGGTCGAAGCGGCGTGTGCGCCGGGTGCGTTGAAGGCCGGCGACGTGGTGCTGCTCGAGAACCTTCGCTTCCACATCGAGGAAGAGGGCAAGGTGAAGGAGAAGCAGGCGGACGGCACGGAGAAGTCGATCAAAGCCGATCCGAAAGCCGTCGAGGCGTTCCGCGCTTCGCTCTCGAAGCTCGCGGATGTTTACGTGAACGACGCCTTCGGCACCGCGCATCGCGCGCATAGCTCGATGGTGGGCGTGCAACTGAAGGACAAGGCCGCCGGCTTCCTCATGCAGGCCGAACTCGAGGCGTTTGCGAAAGTGATCGAGAATCCCGCGCGCCCGCTCCTTGCGATCCTCGGCGGCGCGAAGATCGCGGACAAGATTCCGCTCATCAACAACCTCCTCGAAAAGGCGAACGAGATCATCATCAGCGGCGGCATGTCTTTCACCTTCAAGAAGGTGCTCGAAGGCATGGAAATCGGCACGAGCCTCTTCGATCCGGAAGGCGCGAAGATCGCGCAGGAGTTGTTCGACAAAGCGAAAGCCAAGGGCGTCACGATCACGTTGCCGGTCGACTTCGTCACTGCGGATCGTTTCCCGGGTTCGCCTGAAGATATCGCGGCGGTGCAGACCGGAATTGCGACGGACAAGGAAGGTATTCCCGCCAACTGGATGGGACTCGATGCCGGTCCGAAGAGCCGCGAGCTGTTCGCGCAGGTCATCGGTCGCGCGAAGACGATCGTGTGGAACGGCCCCGCGGGCGTGTTCGAAGTCGACAAGTTCGCCGAAGGCACGAAGGCGATGGCCGACGCGATTGCAAAAGCCACGGCGGATGGGGCCGTGACCGTTGTCGGCGGCGGCGATACCGCCACCGCTGCGAAGAAGTTCAAGGTGGCGAAAGTCGTCACGCATTGTTCCACCGGCGGCGGCGCTAGCCTCGAGCTGTTGGAAGGAAAAGTGCTGCCCGGCGTCGCGTTCCTCGAGAGCTGAAGAAACTAGAATTGTAGGTTGCGAGCTCGTCCGCAACGTTGCGCGTCAAGCGCGCAACCTACGTCATCGTCATTATGAATCCACGCAAGAAACTCATCGCCGGCAATTGGAAGATGAACAAGACGAACGGCGACGCCGTTTCGCTCGTCAAAGAAATCGTCGCCGCCGCTGGCCAGAACAACGACGTCGAGATCGTCGTGTGCCCGCCTTTCACCTCGATCGAATTGGTCGGGAAGGCGCTCGAAGGCTCCACGATCAAACTCGGTGCGCAGAACATGCATCCGGAAGCGAGCGGCGCCTTCACCGGCGAAATCTCCGCGCCGATGCTCCGGGCGATTTTCGCCACGCACGTGATTCTCGGCCACAGTGAGCGGCGCGCTTATTTCGGCGAGACCGATGCCTTCATCAACCAGAAGGTCCTCGCGGCGCTCAAGAACCAGTTGAAGCCCATTCTGTGTGTCGGCGAAACGCTGGCAGAACGCGAAGCGGGTTCCACGCTGAAGGTGGTGCAGACGCAACTCGAAGCAGCGCTCGAGGGCGTTAACAAGGAACAGGCGCCCACGGTGGTCATCGCCTACGAGCCGGTCTGGGCGATCGGCACGGGCAAAGTTGCAACCACCGATCAAGCGCAGGAAGTGCATGCGTTTATCCGTGGCCTGCTCACGAAACTCTTCACCGAGCCGGTCGCGCAGAAAGTTCGCGTGCTCTACGGCGGTTCGATGAAGCCTTCGAATGCGCCCGAACTCCTCGCGCAAAAGGATATCGACGGCGGTCTGATTGGCGGTGCGAGCCTCGAGTCCCGCAGCTTTGTCGAGCTGATCAACGCTGCGGCGGCGATGAAGTAAACGCCGCGAAGTTCTTGCTAGGTGGAGCCCGGCGTCCCCGCCGGGCTCTTTTCGTTTTTAGGGTAGGGCGAGGCGTCTCGCCGAGC
>JAEWBF010000018.1 GCA_023391285.1 Verrucomicrobiota bacterium | reverse complement strand
TTTTTGCGGTGGGCGGGGGCCGGCCCGCCGCCGGGCTCGGCGCTACGCGCCGCGGACGGTCAGCAATTCGATCTTCAACGCCGCCGCCATCGCCGCGCCGATCTCCACGATCACGCCGCTCAGCCGCACATCATCCGTCGCCATGTCGAATCGCCGCGGCATCCCCGTCACGAACTTGCTCACCACCGGCTCCACCGCCCGCCCCAGCACACTCGCATAAGGCCCGGTCATCCCCACGTCGCAGATGAACGCCGTGCCTTTGGGCAACACCGCCGCATCCGCCGTGGGCACATGCGTGTGCGTCCCGATCACCGCCGTCACGCGTCCATCCAGATACCAACCCAGCGCCACTTTCTCCGACGTCGCCTCCGCATGCACTTCCACGATGATCGCATCGCACTGCGCGCGAAGCTGCTCGATCATCCGATCCGCGGTCAAAAACGGACAATCCGCCTTCAACCCCATGAACTGACGTCCCAACACCGTGAATACCGCCACCCGAAACCCACGCGATTCCACGATCAAATGATCCCATCCGGGATTCGACGCCGGCAAATTCGCCGGTCGGCACACGCGATCGATCTGCGTAATCTCGCTTTCCCAACCGCGCTGATCCCAAACGTGATCCCCCAACGTGATCGCGTCGATCCCCGCTTCGAGCAACGAACGCGCAATCGCACCCGTGATTCCGTTTCCCGCCGCCGCATTTTCACCGTTTGCGATCACGAAATCGATCCCCTGCTCCGAACGAATCCTTTGCAGCTTCTGATTGACGATTTCCCGCCCCGGCCGACCCACGATGTCGCCAATAAAAAGGAGCTTCAGCATCCCACCACAAGGAACGCCGCCGCCACATCGCACAACTGCGAACTTCACCCGCCCCGCTCCGCCTCGTAGCGGAACGCGTGAGCGTTTCGTCTCCTTCCCGCTCCCCCCTCGTAGCGGAACGCGTGAGCGTTTCGCCCCCTCCCCGTTTGTAGGGCGGGGTCTCCCGACCCCGCCGCTCTCCCCCTCTCCCTCGGATCTCCCACCCCCGCCGCCCCCGCCCCAATCCCGCCATCCCAAAGCTTGCCACTCCCCTCGCGCCGCCTTTTTCTGACCAATCTCATTTCAAACTCAGACGCCCATGAAATCCACAACCTCCCCCGCCTCGTTTCCCCAGCCTGAAATCGGCCGCGAAATGAAGGGATCCGACGCCGTCGTCGAATGCCTCATCCGCGAGGGCGTGGATGTCGTTTTTGCCTACCCCGGCGGCGCCTCACAGGAACTTCACCAGTCGCTCGCGCGCACCGGCAAAATCCGCACCATCCTCCCGCGCCACGAACAGGGCGGCTCGTTCGCGGCCGAGGGCTACGCCCGCGCCACCGGCAAAGTCGGCGTGTGCATGGCCACCTCCGGCCCCGGCGCCACGAATCTCGTTTCCGCCATCGCCGACGCGTTCATGGATTCCATCCCGCTCGTCGCGATCACCGGCCAGGTCTATTCCAAATACATCGGCAAGATGGCGTTCCAGGAGACCGACTTCTACGGGATGACACTCCCCGTCGTGAAGCACTCCTACTTGGTGATGAACGTCCACGACATCCCGCGCGTCTTCAAAGAGGCCTTCCACCTCGCCCGCAGCGGCCGCCCGGGTCCCGTCATCATCGATCTTCCGAAGGACGTTCAGCAGGCGAAATTCCAACCTGTCTTCCCCGCGTCCGTCGAATTCCGCAACCCTTACGCCTCCGCCACGCAACACGCGTCCGACGACCAACTGAGAAAGGTCCTCGGCCTCATCGCCGAAGCCAAGCGCCCCATCATTTACGCCGGCGGCGGCATCATCTCCGCCGAAGCGCACAAGGAACTGAAAGCCTTCGCCGAAAAAACCAACATTCCCGTCGCCACCACGCTGATGGGCGTCGGCGCTTTCCCCGAGACGCATCCGCTCTCCATGCACTGGTTCGGCATGCACGGCTCCGCCTACGGAAACTGGGCCGTCGACCAATGCGATCTGCTCCTCGCGCTCGGCTCGCGCTTCGATGACCGCATCACCGGCGACACCAGCAAATTCGCCGGCGGCGCGAAGATCGTCCACATCGACATCGACGCTTCCGAGCACAACAAGAACAAGCGCGCCCTCCTCCCGATCGTCAGCGACATCAAGCACGCGCTCGAGCGCCTCAACGCCCTCGCCGCCGCCAACAAATTCACGCCGCCCGACACCTCCGCCTGGCACGCGCAGGTCGCCGCCTGGAAAAAAGAGCACCCGTTCCGCTACGAGCAGAGCAAACACATCCTCGCTCAGGAAGCCGTCCAAGCCCTCTACGAACTCACGAAGGGCGACGCCATCATCACGACCGGCGTCGGCCAGCACCAGATGTGGGCCGCCCAGTTCTACCGTTTCGACGAACCGCGCCGCTACATCAGCTCGCTCGGTCTCGGCGCCATGGGCTTCGGCTACCCCGCCGCCATGGGCGCGAAGGTCGCCTGCCCCGACAAACAGGTTATCGATATCGACGGCGACGGGTCGTTCATCATGAACGTCCAGGAACTCGCCACCTGCAAAATCGAGAAGATCGCCGCCAAGGCGATGATCCTGAACAACCAGCACCTCGGAATGGTCGTGCAGTGGGAAGACCGCTTCTACGGCTCCGTCCGCGGCAACACCATCCTCGGCGACGAAACCAATGTCGGCAGCCCCGAAAACCTCGGCGGTCTCTACCCCGATTTCGTGAAAATCGCCGAAGGTTTCGGCGTCAAAGGCCGTCGCGTCCACCTGAAGAGCGAGCTGCGCGAAGCCATTCAGGAAATGCTCGATCACGACGGCCCCTACGTTCTCGACATCATCGTCCCCTACACCGAGCACGTGCTCCCGATGATTCCCGCCGGCCGCACCGTGAAGGACATGCTCCTGAAGTAACCTTCTCCTCCGTAGCACGGGCAACCTGCCCGTGCTTTTTTCTTTCCCGGTCTCACGCGACGCCTCCGCCTCTTCCGCTCCTTCCATGCCCAAAACCCTTCTCGTCACCGGCTCCTCCGGCCTCATCGGTTCCGAGGTCTGCGTCTATTTCGCCCGCGAGCTCGGCTACACCGTTCACGGCGTCGACAACAACCAGCGCGCCGTCTTCTTCGGCCCGCAAGGCGACACCCGTTGGAACCAAAGCCGCCTCGCCTCCGAACTCAAAGGCTTCGTTCACCACGAGCTCGATATCCGCGATCGCGCCGGCGTCCTGAACCTCGTCAAAACCGTCAAACCCGACGTCATCGTCCACACCGCCGCGCAACCGTCGCACGACCGGGCCGCCGCGATTCCTTTCGACGACTTCGACACCAACGCCGTCGGCACGCTCAACTTCCTCGAAGCCGCCCGCCAGTTCGCGCCCGAATCTCCGTTCGTCCACATGTCGACGAACAAGGTTTACGGCGACGCCCCCAACCGCATCGCCCTGAAGGAACTCGACACCCGCTGGGACTACGCCGACCCCGCTTACGAACACGGCATCGCCGAAACCTTCACCATCGACCAGTCGAAGCACTCGCTCTTCGGCGCCTCCAAAGTCGCCGCCGACGTCATGGTCCAGGAATACGGCCGCTACTTCAACCTGCCCTGTTGCGCCCTCCGCGGCGGCTGCCTCACCGGCCCCAATCACTCCGGCGTCGAACTCCACGGCTTCCTTTCCTACCTCGTGAAATGCAACCTCGAGGGCCGCGAGTATAAAGTTTTCGGATACAAGGGCAAACAGGTCCGCGACAACATCCACTCCCTCGACGTCGCCCGCTTCATGGCCGCCTTCGTCGCCGCCCCGCGCGCCGGCGAGGTTTACAATCTTGGCGGCGGCAAAGCCAACAGCACGTCCATCCTCGAAGCGTTTCAAATCGCCGAGAAGTTCACCGGCAAGAAACAGGTCTACACCTACGTCGACCAGAACCGCATCGGCGACCACATCTGCTACTACTCCGACCTCCGCAAGATGCGCGCCCACTACCCGTCGTGGGACATCACGCAGTCGCTCGAGGAGACCATCCGCCAGATCGTCGAAGCCTGGCAGCGCCGCCCAAAAGCCTGATCCGTAGCGGAAGCAGCTTGCCCCGACTCGTCGGGGTAGGCTTTTCCCTCCAGTCTCCCGCGGTTCCGTCACATTCCCGTGAACCCGCGCCCCTCCGCACTCCGCATTTGAACAAACCCTTCAAATGCGTTTTGGCTTCCTCGTCATGCCCGCACTCCGCTCCGCCGTCCTCGCTCTTCTCGCGCTGAGTGCCTCGTCCGCGCCTCTCACCGCTGCCGAGTCCGCGAAAACCGATTCCCCTTTCCTCCCCCCCGCCGGCGCCGCCGCCCCCGCCACCAAGGAAGCCTCGAATTACAGTTTCGCCGGCATGACCGTCCTCAACGGCAAAACCCTGCTGAGCATCACGCGCGAATCCGACAAACGCAGCACGTGGATCCCCGTCGGCGAAACCGTCGGCGATATCACCGCGGTGAGCTACGACCCGAAAAAAGACGAGGCCGTCATCCGCGCCGACGGTCGCGAACTCACCTTGCCGATCCGCAAATCCGTCGTCGTCGCTGCCCCGGCGCATCGTCCGCCGGTCAACGCGAACATCCTCCCCGCTTCGAGTGCGGTGATCACACCAGCTCCTGAGCCCCAACCCGTCAAAATGCCTGCACTGAATCAGCAGGAGGAAAAGGAAATGGAAGCGCGCATGCTCGTCTCCGACCTCCTCGAGATCGGCCAGCAGCAACGCCGCGCCTACGAAGCCGCCCAACGCGAGGCCGCCGCCAAAGCCGCCCGAAAGTAGACCGCCCCCTCGCTGACACCCCCACCGGTAGGT
>JAEWBF010000086.1 GCA_023391285.1 Verrucomicrobiota bacterium | reverse complement strand
CCCCTACCCCCCCCCCCCCCCCGGGGCGCCCAGGGGGGGGGCGACCGATGAGGTGAGCGACGAACCAACAGACCTGAGCCCACGCCACCCCCGCCGCCCAACCGGCGATGACATCGGTCGGGTAGTGGACTCCGAGATAGACGCGGCTAAACCCCACGGCAAAACTCAACAAAAGCGCGGCAGCGAAGATGTAGATTTTTTCGCGCGGTTTCTCGGCCATTCGCGCCAGCAGCACGGCGATCGTGAGGTAAATGGTCGCAGACGACATCGCGTGCCCGCTGGGGAAACTCAGCGAATCGATCTCGATCAGGCGCAGCTGCTCCTCGGGCCGCGTGCGTCCATAAAGAGATTTCAGCAGACTATTCAGCGATGCTCCGCCAATCGACGCGGCGGCCAGGAAGAGTGCAGCGGCGTAGCGCCGAGAGAAAAGCAGGAAGCCCACGATAAGCGCCACGGTGGTTCCAAGCGCGGCCCCGCTTCCCAACGCGGTGATATCGCGCGCAATTTCCACCATCTTCGAGTCCCCGAACGGCTCGCCCGTTTCCGCTTCGCGCAGCAGGCGCATAAACTGGGTCTCCAGATGCAGGTATTCCTCTTCCTCCACTTCGTCGGCGATCGCGACGAACACCCACGCGGCAAACAACAGGACGCCGAGATTGAACAGCGCCAGCGGTCCGAGCGCGAGGAGCCGTCGAAACCAGGCCTTGCTGCGGGCGATCATCGCCGGCGTTGGACCGCTATTTCCGACTTTCGAGCCACGCGCCGAAACGGGATTCGAGAATTGCGAGGGGCAACGAGCCTTCCTCGAGGAGGTGATCGTGGAACGCGCGAACGTCCCACTTCGCTCCCAGCTCTTTCTCCCCGCGCGCTCGGAGATCGAGGATCTTCAATTGACCAAGCTTGTAGGAAAGCGCTTGGGCAGGGATCGCCATGTAGCGCTCGACTTCGGCCTGATGCTTCGCCTCGTCGCCACCTTCCTGTTCGATGATGTAGGCAAGCGCCTGCTCGCGCGACCAGCCCTGCGCATGCAAGCCGGTGTCGAGCACGAGCCGCACAGCGCGGTGCATGTCGCCGAGCAGCATCCCGAGGTATTGGTAAGGGTCGGTGTAGAGGCCCAGCTCGCGACCGAGACTTTCGGTGTAGAGCGCCCATCCTTCAACATAGGCGCTATTCCAGCCGAAGCGCCGGAAGCGCGGCAGCGATTTATTTTCGAGCGTGAGCGCGATCTGGAAATGATGCCCCGGGATCGCTTCGTGCAGGAACAGGTTCTCCATCCGCGGCGTGCGGCTTTTGCGCGGATCGACAATCGGCACATAGAATATACCCGGACGCGATCCGTCGTCCGCCGCTGGCATGTATTCGGCCGATGCGGTCGCGGCGCGAAATTTTTCCGTGGCGCGAATCTCGAACGGCGTCCGCGGCACGCGGCCGAAGAAATGCGGAACTTGGGAAGCGAGCCGCGCTTCGATCGCGCGATACGCGTCGAGCACTTCTTCCTCTGTGCGGAAGGGCGCAAATTGCGGGTCCGTCGCGACGAAGTTCAAGAACTCGAACAGCGTGCCGGCGTAGCCGACTTGCCGCTGCACTTTCTCCATTTCCGCACGAATGCGCGCGACTTCACGCCGTCCCAATTCATGAATCTGTTCGGGCGACAGATTGGTGGTCGTCCAGAATTGGATGAGGTAGGTATACATCTCTGCACCGCCCGGAATCGCTCCGAGGCCCGCCGTATCGCGGCACTGCGGAAGATATTCGGTGGCGATGAACGCGTGCAGCCGACTGTAGGCGGGAATGATGACCTCGCGAATCGTTGCGAGATAATCGCTGCGGAGTTTCTCCTGCGCGGAAGCATCGAGACCGGCCGGCAGATTCTTCAGCGGCGCGAAGAATATGTTCTTCTCGGGATCGTCGGCCATCAGCGGCTCATACTGCGGCAGCGTGCGTTCCATCAGAATGCGGGGTTGCACGATTCCCTGGGCGATTCCTTGGCGCATGTTGACGATCGCGGTGTCGGCCCACGCGCTGAACCCGTGCGCGCGAGCAATGAAGTTTCGAAAATCACGCTCTGTCTTGAACGGATGGATACTCGACCCCGATCCCATCTGCGCGAACGTGAGCGCGCCCGAGTAGAACTGGTTGATCGGGAGCAAATGCGTCGGCTGCGCCAGACCGAAGCGGCGCGTTTCGAGCGTCCACTTCAGGACATCGTAACTGAGCTGGTCTGAAGCCGCCAAAGTCGCGCGATCGACCTTGGCGAGTTCGGCGAGCATACCT
Source organism: Verrucomicrobiota bacterium (assembly GCA_023391285.1). GTDB lineage: Bacteria > Verrucomicrobiota > Verrucomicrobiia > Opitutales > Opitutaceae > Opitutus. Next base: position 83,496 of record JAEWBF010000086.1, on the reverse strand, counting down.
TCGGTGAACGCGACATCTTTCGCGCGGTGTTCAGCGCTGATGTCATTCGGCCAGACATGCTCGTAGCGTTTGTCGCTGTCGCCATTTCCCGCCGCCTCCACCGGAGAAATTGCAAGAAGCTGTTCGTAATAGGAATCGAGGAGCTCGTTGAACGAGGCGGCGGCAACCGTGGTGATACCAATGGAGGCGCAGGCCAGAAGGAGATAGCGTCGGAACTGCATGCACGCGAAGCGTGCCCCGCCATTCGAACGGGTCAAAACGTCAATCGTTTCTCTGCCGCTGCGCGAGCCATGTCGATATGCCCGCCAACATCAGGCATGCCATTCCTGCGACCAGCACGCCCAGCCAGGAAGAGAGCAGCTTTGGCACGAGCCAGGAGAGCGTTCCCACCTCGATGGGCGCCGTGAACGCGAAAGAGGATCCCGCTCGCGCGTTCGCGACCACGCGGACGTCGCCGTCGCCGGGCATGACGTTGAGCGTTTTCCAACGCGGAGCGCTGACGGGGGCTCCGAGCGGCTCCAGCCGACTGCCATCGCTTCGCTCCAACCACAGACCTTCGTTTCTCGCACCCTCGCCCTTCACGCTAAAGCGCAGCACACGCATTCCCGTGCGCTCGAGCGGCACGCTCACATACCACTGCTCGCTTGAAGCGTTTGCCGTGGGAGCAAAGACGTTTTCCGACGGCGCGGCTTCGAATCCGGCCGAGCGCTCAGCGTCGCGCTCGAGCCTCAAGGCAGGCACGAGGCTCGGGCTCAATCGAGCCCGCATACTCGGATCGCGCAGGAGATCGCGAGCGAGTTCGAACTGCGGCAGAAAACTTCGCACGAGCGGATCTTTCGAGAGCACCTCTTCGTCGTCGGTGACAAGGAATTCGCGGATGACAGCCTGTTGGCGCACGAAATAGTCGCGCCACTCGCCCAGCACGCGGCCGAGTTCGGCCGGACGATTCGCGCGCCAACACCCTGCGCCCAGCACCGTCATCCAAAGCACCCCCGTCGCGGCCCAGATGCGTCTCTGTTCCCGCGCGTTCGACCACAGCCACACCATCGCGGTGGCGTTAACAAACAACCCGATCGTCAGCACGTCCTGGTAACGCACCGCGATCCTCCCCGGCGATGAACCACGTCCGAAAGCAAACGCCGCGATCATCAATCCGCACCACAGTCCCAACGCAACGATCCCGCGGGCACCGCGATCCTCCTGCCGTTGCACAACCATCCAGCACCACGGCACGATCAATACCGCCCCCCACCAAAATGGAAGCGGCCACGCCAACAGATAGGCGAAGGCAGCGAGGAACTGCGGCACGGATTGCACGCGCGCCTCGTGAGCGACGGGACTGGCCGGAAAGCTCAACCACGCGATCGCAATGAGCGCGGTGTTGACGATGAGGGTCACCATCGCGCGCCGACGGTTCTTCCCGCGAATGAGATCGAATGCCGCAAGTATCCACACGGCGGATGCCGACATGACCCCCGCCGCCATCGAGAAGAGCCCGAGCAATCCCGCGCATTGAGCGAGCAGCCAGCGAGAGTCGAGGCGGTCCCGGGTCGAACCCAGGACGTGCCACGTGCCGAGCAGCAGAAGAAAGTAGAACTGAGACTGAAATCCCCAGAGGGCGTTCTCGTAGTTGGCAGGTTGGGCGAACAAGAGGACGGCAATGCCCGCGACGACCAGGGAGGCACGCGGAGGCAGATGACGTCGTGCGAACTCAACGAGTGTCCCGACCGCGAGAAGGTAGATCCCGAGATTCACGACCATCTGCACCCGGGCATCCCACTGGCCGTTGAGCCAGAACTCGGCCATCGCGAGCAGCCGGGTCAGCGCGGGGCGATGTTCGCCATGCGGATAGAAGAAGATCCGCCATTCCAGATTCCCATCGAACCAGTTGCGGTAGAAACCCTCGGCCGTCCATTGATCGTGAAACGGCTGATCGCTTCCGTAGTGGAAAATCAACCACAGGCGGGCACCCGCGACACAGAGCACCACGGCGACGGTAAGGATCCAGGCGGGGATGCTCCCGAAAGCCGCGCCTACTCCAGATCCTAGCTGCGAAAGGTCCGATGCTGGCGCCGAGGCAGAGTTCGCTGAGTGCACAGAGCCGGAATACTAGAACTTCAAGCGAGTGTTCTCGTGACCGCAGCGAGGGCACTTCGCGAGTTCGGTGCCGATCACCGCGGTGTAGAGCTCGTTGCAGCGGATGCAGTGGAACGTCGTCTTCCGTCGCTCGCGCTCGAAGGTGCGGTGGTCGCGACGGTCATACCACAGCCAAAGCGCCAGGAACACGATCGCGACGAGCGTGCAGTAAACGATGACGGCGGGAGTGAGATCGAGCATGCAGCGGAAGTTCGGATCGGCACTCTGCCACAAGTGTCGTTATGTGCGAAGCGAAGAATCCACGCGACGGGCGAGTCGCCGCCGCAGCCTCATGAACTCTCCCCTTCGCTAGGATGCCGGGCCCGGGCATAAAAAAACGCGCCGACAGCAAGTCGGCGCGTGATGTGATTCTGTCAGGTCAAGCTCCGGCGGGGCGCCGGGCTCCACCTTATTTCTTCTCTTCCGTCGCGGGGGCGGGAGCGGCCTCGGTCGAAGCAGCGGCGGCGGCTTCGGCGGCGGGCGTCGCGGCCTTGGACTTCTTGCCCTTCGACTTCGACGCTTTCTTGCCCTTCGACTTCTTGTAGCCGGGATCGTCGGCTTTCACCAACTCGATCAAGGCCATTTCGGCGGCGTCGCTGATGCGGGCACCGAGCTTGTAGATGCGGGTGTAGCCACCGTTGCGATTCTCGAACTCCTTGTAGGTTTCGTTGAACAGCTTGGTGATGACGTCCTCGTGGCGAACGTCAGCCAGAGCGAGACGGCGCAGGTGGATCGCGTCCTTCTTCTCGGTCTTCGCCGCGGCTTTCTTGGCCTTGGTGATGACCTTCTCGACGAAGGGGCGAAGAGCCTTGGCCTTCGTCAGCGTGGTTTGGATACGGCCGTGCTCGAGGAGCGACGCAGCCATGTTGGACAGCATCGCGCGGCGATGCTCGACGGTTACGCCGAGGGAGGCGCGGTGTTTATTGTGACGCATTGTGGTTGGTTTTTAGAGCGTCTCCCGATCGGCGATCCGGTCGCAGCGTGGAGCGGCAGCGGACGGCGCGAGAGACGAAAGGATTTTCGAATTTGGATTTTCGATTTTCGACCGCGGCGGAGAGCCCCGGATTTTCGAAAGCCCAAGCTATCGAAAATCCGAGATCGAAAATCGAAAATGGCGTTAGCCTTCCTTCTTCGTGTCGAGGAGGCGCTCGTCGAACTTCATGCCGAGCGAGAGGCCGAGGGCTTCGAGCTTCTCCTTGATTTCGTTGAGCGACTTCTTGCCGAAGTTGCGATACTTGAGCATCTCCTGCTCGGTCTTCATCGCGAGCTCGCCGACGGTGGTGATGTTCGCGTTGTTCAAGCAGTTCGCCGCGCGAACGGAGAGTTCGATTTCGTTGACCGACATGTTGAGGAGCTTGCGGAGCTTGTTCTGCTCTTCGCTGACCTCGGACTGTTGGTTCTCGAATTCGTAGGTCTCCTGGCTGACGCGGTCGAAGACGTCGAGGTGGTGCTTCAGGATCGACGCGGCCTGCTTGAGGGCATCGTCCGGCGTGATGCGGCCGTCCGTCCAGATCTCGAGCACGAGCTTGTCGTAATCGGTGATCTGGCCGACGCGCGTCGCTTCAACGGCATACTTGACGAGGCGGACGGGGGAGAAGAGCGAGTCGATCGGAATGACGCCGATGGCCTGTTCTTCCTTCTTGTTCGCTTCGCCCGGGTAGTAGCCGCGGCCGGTCTTGATCTCGATCTCCGCGTCGAAGTTCTTGCGGGTATCGAGCGTGCAGATGACCTGATCCGGATTGATGATCTGGATGTTGGCGTCCTGCTGAATGTCGGCGGCGGTGACGACGCCGCTCTTCGTGGCCCGGATGCTGAGCGTGATGGGCTCGCGCTTCTGGGAAACGATGAGGACCTTTTTCAGGTTGAGAACGATGTCGGTGACATCCTCGACGACGCCGTCGATGGACTGGAACTCGTGATTCACGCCGTCGATCTTGATCGACGAGATGGCGGCGCCCTCGATGGAGCTCAGGAGAACGCGACGCAGGGAGTTGCCGACCGTGTGGCCGTAGCCGGCCTCGAAAGGCTCAGCGATGAACTTGGCGTAGGTCGGCGTTGCGCCTTCCTCGACCTTCGTGAGTTTGGACGGGAGTTCGAACTTTCCGAGACGTTTGGGCATGGCGGTGAGTGCGGACGTTTTAAGAGGTGATTGAGGCGTGTAACAGGAGCCGCCGATTAGAAGCGCGAGTAGAACTCGACGATCAGCTGCTCGTTGATGCCCTGCTCCATTTCGTCGCGGTTCGGCAGGCGGTTGACGGTCGCCTTGAACGCTTCGGCGTTCAGGGTGAGCCAGCCGGGGACGTTGCGGATGCGGTTCTCTTCGAGGTTGCGCGTGGCGAGCTGACGCGACGCGGGAGAATTTTTGACTTCAATTTCGTCGCCGGCCTTCACGTTGTAGGACGCGATGTCGACCTTGTGGCCGTTGACGCGGATGTGGCCGTGATTGACGAACTGGCGGGCGGCCGCGCGGCTCTTGGCGAGACCGAGCAGATAAACGACGGAGTCGAGACGGGTCTCGAGGAGCTGCAGGAAGCGCTCGCCGGTGACGCCGCGCTCGCTCTTCGCGATTTCGAACACGCGACGGAACTGGCGCTCGAGCAGGCCGTAGATGTAACGGAGCTTCTGCTTTTCGTTCAGGCCGAGGGCGTATTCGGAAACTTTGCGACGGAGCTTGGGGCCGTGCTGACCCGGCGGATACGAGCGGCGTTCGAAGGCCTTGCCCGAGCCGAGAAGCTGCTGGCCGAAGCGACGGCTGATGCGGGTGGTTGGACCGGTGTAACGAGCCATGTTCTGTTAAATTTGAGATTTGAAATTTGAGATTTGAAGTCCGCTTAGACGCGGCGGCGTTTGCGCGGACGGCAGCCGTTGTGCGGGATCGGGGTGACGTCGATGATCGAGGTGATCTCGAGACCGATCGCCTGCAGCGCGCGAACCGCGGAGTCGCGGCCAAGACCGGGACCGGACACGCGGATGACAATATCCTTCAAACCGTGCGACATGGCGTTGCGGGCGGCGTCCTGAGCGACGACCTGCGCGGCGTAGGCGGTGGACTTGCGGGAGCCGCGGAAGTTGCACTTGCCGGCGGAGGACCACGCGATCACGCGACCTTGCTGGTCGGTGATGGAGACGATCGTGTTGTTGAAAGACGCGAGCACGTTGGCGATGCCGGACGTGACGTTCTTCGAGCCTTTGGCTTTGCGGACCTTGATGACGCCGAGCTCTTCCTTGAGGAGATCTTCGGCGGTCGGCTGCTTGGCGACGCCACCGACGAGCTCGACCGGTTTCTCGGGAGCGGCGGGAGCAGCGGCAGCGCCTTCAACGGCGGCAGCAGCGGCCTTCGGCGCCTTGGCTTTCTTCTCGGGCTTCTCGGCGGGCGCAGCAGCGCCTTCAACGGCGACGGTGGCGGCCTTGATCGGCTTCTCTTTCTTCGGGGCGGACTTTTCTTCGGCCATGTTCGTAAAGGATTATTCTTTGGCTTTGGTGACGCCGACGGTGCGGCGCGGACCCTTGCGTGTGCGGGCGTTGGTGGAGGTGCGCTGACCGCGCACCGGGAGGCTGCGGCGGTGGCGAACGCCACGGTAGCAGTTGATCGCCTGGAGGCGCTTGAGATTGCCGGCGATCTCGCGGCGGAGGTCACCTTCGAGCACCCACTTGTGCTCACCGATGATGTTGATGATCTTGTTCAGCTGCTCCTCGGTGAGATCCTGAGCGCGCATGTCGGGATTGAGGCCCGCTTCTTTCACGAGGAGATCGGCACGCGAGGGGCCGATGCCGTTGATGTAACGGAGGGAATACGCGACTTTCTTTTTCGCGGGGATTTCTACGCCGAGGAGACGAGGCATGTTGAGTTTTTAGTTGAGAGTTAAGTGTTGAGAGGGATGAAAAGGGAAAGGGATCAGGAACCTTGAGCGCGGGCGACGGTGAGGATTTCGGGACCACTCTCCGTCGTGAGAACCGTGTGTTCGAAGTGGGCCGAGGGAGAACCGTCCGCCGTCACGCACGTCCAGCCATCGGAGAGGATCTTGGTTTTGTGTCCGCCGAGATTCACCATCGGTTCAATCGCGAGCGTCATGCCGGGTTTGATCCGGTCGCCGGAGCCGCGGCGGCCGAAGTTCGGGATTTCCGGCGGCTCGTGCATCGAGGCGCCGACACCGTGGCCAACCATGTCCCGCACGACACTGAAACCGTTCGCTTCGACGTGCTGCTGGATGGCGTTTGAGATGTCGCCGATGCGATTTCCAACAATGGCCTGGCGAATGCCGAGATCGAGGGCTTCGCGGCTGACGCGAAGGAGGCGCTCGAGACCGGGCTGGATGTTGCCGACGGGAACGGTGTAGGCGTTGTCGCCCACGTATCCGTTATACCATACAACGATGTCCAACGACACGATGTCACCATCACGCAGAACGCGGCGGAAGGACGGGATGCCGTGAACGACTTCGTCGTTGACCGAGATGCAGGTGTGGGCGGGATAACGGCGTTGACCGTGCTGGTAGCCGTAACAGGCGCTGCGGGCTCCGAGGCGCGCGATCCAGTCGCGTCCGGCCTCTTCCAAGTCTTGCGTAGTGATGCCGGGGCGCACGAGCGGCTTGAGATTCTCAAGGACCGTCGCGGCAATGGCACACGCCTCGCGCATTCTGGCGATCCCTTCTTTCGATTTGATCGGGATCGTCATGCGGCAAGGTCGACGGCCTCGATGAGGAGGCCGAGCGTGCGATAATGTTCAACGATCGACTCGCTGGAGCCGGTGCCGGCAACAATCCCGTCGAGAGATTCGTCGCGAGCGTCGAGCCATTCGTCGAACACTTTAGCTTGGAGCAGCGTAGCCGGGAATTCCGTCAGAAGGAACCCCGCATCAGGTTTGCGCGTGAAGAACCATTTTCGCATAGGAGCGAGAGTGGCAGCTTCATCCGACACGGCCGAGGCCGAGCGGCGCGAAATCTCCGACCGCATCAATTTGGCGGGAGAGACGTGCTCAAGATTCAAAGAACGGGCTCGATCCATCAGCTTTTCGAGGGGAAAAACAGGGGAACCGAGGACTACGAGCTTGGTTTTGGCGCGAAGGCCGAGCCGAGCGAAAGGGTCGTTGATGGCGGCCATCTCGACCGGAGTAAAGAACTAAAACGACTGGCGTCTGCTCACGACGCCAGTGCGAACTTCTGGATCGCCCAGGCGGCGATACCGACCAGGAAAATCGCGGTGACGGGAAGGCCGAGTTTCAGCAGCGCTTCGGAGCTGACGGCCTCGCCACTCATGCCGGTCGGGGTCGCACTGCGAGCGCGGATGCGGCCCTTTTTCAAGAAGCCATCATAGTGCCGCTGCAGCAGGAAGGTTTCGACCTGGCGCATCGTGTCGAGGACCACGCCTACGGTGATCAGCATGCCGGTGCCACCGAAGAAGATCGCGATGCGTTGCGGGACGTTGAGCTCGAACAGCAGCACGTCAGGCATCACGGCGATCACCGTGAGGAAGATCGCGCCGGCCAGCGTGAGGCGCGTCATGATGAAATCGAGGAATTGAGCCGTCGGTTCGCCGGGGCGAACGCCCGGGACATAGCCGCCGTATTTCTTCAGATCGTCGGCGATCTGGATCGGTTTGAACATCACCGACACCCAAAAGTAGCTGAAGAAGAGGATCAGCGAGGTGTAGATGAGATAGTAGAGCCAGTTGCCGCTCACCAGCTTCTCGGAAAATTCGACGAGGAACTTGATGTTAAACGCGGCGCCCAGCTGGGAGAAGATCTGCTGCGGAAACAGCAGGATCGCGCTCGCGAAGATGACAGGCATAACACCCGAGTAGTTGACCTTGAGCGGGAGGAAGGAGCTCTGGCCGCCCATGACCTTGTTGCCGACGACACGCTTGGCGTATTGGACCGGAATCTTCCGCTGACCTTGCACGACCATGATGATTCCCATCACCACGACGATGAAGAGGGCGAGCATGATGACCGCTTGCGGAACACCCAGGTTCGGACCGGTGCCGACCGGACGGAAGAAGAGTTGGTAGGTCTGCGCCGCGGCGCCGGGGATGTCGGCCAAGATGCCGACGGTAATCAGGAGCGAGACACCGTTGCCGATACCGCGCTGCGTGATTTGCTCACCGAGCCACATCAGCAGCATCGTGCCGGCAGTCATGAAGACCACCGAGGTTATCAAGAAGCTGACTTTACTGACTATAACTATACTCCCGTAGGTGTTTACGTCATAGCCCGGGAAAAGTCGTCCCGGATTCTCCAGCGCCAAGATAAGCAGCGTGCCTTGCACCAAACAGATTAACACCGTCGCGTAGCGGGTGTATTGCGTCAGCTTCTGGCGGCCGACGTCCCCTTCCTGCTGCAAACGACTGAGCGCCGGCACCACCGCGGTCATCAACTGGAAGATGATGGACGCGCTGATGTAGGGCATGATGCCCAACGCGCAGATCGCGCCCTTGGTGAGCGCGCCGCCGGTGAACATGTTATACAGGCCGACAAGCGTGCCTTCGCCCTGCGCCGTCTGATCGGCGAAGAAGTGCTGCAACGGACCTGGGTCGATGCCGGGCAGCGGTATGTTGGCGCCCACGCGCGCAACGAACAGAAGCGCGAGCGTGTAGAAGATCCGCGAGCGCAGCTCCGGAATCTTCAGGGAATTGGTGAAGGCGGAAAACACGGGAGAGAGGAAAATTTACGATTTACGATCTACGATTTGTGATTTGCCGAGCCGGCAATTGGGCGACGTATCGCGCCAATCGTAAATCATAAATCGTAATCAAAAGCAGGCCGTTAGGCCGTAATCGCCTGGCCGCCAGCCTTCTCGATCTTGGCCTTGGCGGATTCGGAGAACTTCGCGGCGGTGACCTTCAACGCGCGGCCGATTTCGCCGTTGCCGAGGATCTTGACCGACTTCTCGCCAGCGCGGATCAGACCGTTGGAGGCGAGGACTTCAGCTGTGACTTCGTTGACGCTGGCGTCGAGCGACGCGAGATCGCCGACGTTCACGACCGGAAGCTCGGTGCGGAAGTTGTATTGATTGAAGCCGCGGTGCGGGAGCTTGCGGTAAAGGGGCATCTGGCCGCCTTCAAAGCCGGGACGGATGCTGCCGCCGGAACGGGCCGTCTGGCCCTTGCCGCCGCGACCGGAGGTTTTGCCGTGGCCGCCGCCTTCGCCGCAGCCAACGCGCTTCTTGCGGTGCACGGCACCGGGGACGTTCTTGAGTTCGTGGAGTTTCATTGGGTTCCTCTATGGCGCCCTGCTCCGCTTCGTTCGTGCGGAGAGGACTCGGATTTTGTAGTGAAAATTCGGATGCGGAAAGGACGTCTCGACGAGACGCCCTTCCCCGTCGCGGCGATTATTTGCGGAGGGCCGAAATGTCGTCGCGGAGGCGGAGCTGCAGCAGGCCGTTGAGCGTGGCGTGCACGACGGCGATGTGGTTGTTGGAACCCATCGACTTCGTGAGCACGTTCTTGACGCCGGCGGCTTCCAGGACCGCACGCACACCGCCGCCGGCGATGAGGCCGGTGCCGGTCGTGGCGGGTCTGAGGAGAACCTTGCCGCCGTCGGCGATGCCGAGCACGTCGTGGGGAATCGTGTCGCCCTTGAGCTTCACGTTGACCATGTGCTTGTGGGCGTTGGCGGTGCCCTTCTTGATGGCGTCGGGAACTTCGTTGGCTTTGCCGTAGCCGATGCCAATCTTGCCCTTGCCGTCGCCAACAACGGCGAGCGCGGCGAAGCTGAAGCGACGACCGCCCTTCACGACCTTGGCGCAGCGGTTGATGAAGACGACCTTTTCGATCATCTGCGGGCCGTCGCCCTCCTGGGGGCGATCGCGGTTGTCGCGGCGTTGACCGCCGGGCCCGCCACGGTTCGGGCCACCGCGATTGGGGCCGCGGTTGAACTGGCGGGGCTGGCGCGTCGGAGCGGAAGGAGCGGTTGTCTCGGGAGCGGCGGCTTCGGGAGCGGGCGCGGAAGTGGGTTCGGTGCTCATGCGGTTTTTAGAATTGGAGACCACCTTCGCGCGCGGCGTCGGCGAATTGTTTCACTTTGCCATGATAGCGAGCGCCGCTGCGGTCGAATACGACTGAGCTGATGCCGACGGCCTTGGCTTTTTCGGCGAAGGCCGTGCCAAGCGCCTTGGCGCCGGCGAGGTTGGCGGCGAGCTTCTGCTTGCGCAGCTCGGCATCGAGCGTGCCGAGAAACACGAGCGTGGCGCCCTTGTCGTCGTCGATCGCCTGCGCGTAGATGTGCTTCGTGGTGAAACGAACAGCGAGACGCGGGCGGGCGGCGGTGCCTTGAACTTTCTTGCGGATTCTCCAGCGACGTTTCTGCAGGAGATCGGCTTTGCGAATGGTATTGCTCATTGGAGCGAAGATTTTGCTGAGGTTGAACGTTAGGCGACGGTCTTGCCTTCCTTGCGGCGGACGCGCTCGCCAACGATGCGCACGCCCTTGCCCTTGTAGGGTTCCGGCGGGTAGTAGCTGCGGATTTCCGCGGTGACGGCGCCGACGAGCTGCTTGTCCGCGCCTTCGACCTTGAGCTTCGTCTGGTCGGTGACGGTGACTTTGATGCCCTCCGGGATGTCCATCAGGATCGGGTGCGAGTAGCCGAGCGCGAGGTCGAGCTGTTTGCCCTTGAGCGCGGCTTTGAAGCCGACGCCTTGGATTTCGAGCTCTTTCGTGTAGCCCTCCGAGACGCCCTTGACCATGCCGGCGACGACGGAGCGCACGGTGCCATACATCGCGTTGGCGAAGCGAGTCTCCTCGGTGGGTGCGAAGGTGACCTTCTTGTCACTGATGGTGACTTTAACGACGGGCGCGAAGGTTTTCTGGACCTTGCCCTTGGGGCCCTCGACGAGAACGACGCCGTTGTTAACGGACACCTTCACTTTGTCGGGGATGGAAACGGGTTGTTTGCCGATGCGGCTCATGTTCGTGGCAGGTTACCAGACGTTGCAGATCAGTTCGCCACCCGCCTTGTTACGGCGGCAGTCGGCGTCCTTCATCAAGCCTTTGGAGGTCGAGACGATGCTGATGCCGAGTCCGTTGAGGACGCGCGGGATTTCGGTGTAGCCGTAATAGAGACGGCGGCCGGGCGTGGACACACGCGTGAGGCCGGTGATGGCGGGAGCGCCGTCGACGTATTTCAACGCGACGATAAGCGTCTTGTGGCCGGCTTCGCTGGTGCCGGTCTTGTAGTCGGCAACGTAGCCTTCGGCCTTGAGGATGGCGGCGATCGCTTCGCGCAGCTTGGAGTGCGGTGAAGTGGTCTCGGCCTGCTGGGCGCGCGATGCGTTACGAAGGCGCGTCAGGAAATCACTGATCGGGTCGGTCATGGGATGGATGTTTGAATGCGGCCGCGCGGGTCATATCCGACCCCCGTGGGCCAAAGGAACTACCAGGAGGATTTGGTGACGCCCGGGATCTTGCCGGCGAGCGCGAGCTCGCGGAACTGGATACGGGAGACGCCGAACTTGCGGTTGTAGGCGCGCGGGCGGCCGCTCATCGAGCAGCGGTTGCGGACGCGAACCGGGGACGAATTCTTCGGGAGCTTCTGCAGCTTCTTTTGAGCGGCGAAGAACTCCTCGTCGGTGGTGGCGGGATTCAGGAGGGTGGCCTTCAGCTCGGCGCGCTTGGCGCTGAACTTGGCGACGAGACGCTTGCGCTTTTCGTTGCGCTCGATGGCGGAGGTCTTGGGCATGGTCGTTGAAAATTAGGCGGCTTTCGGCGCAGCACCTTCCGCGCGGCGGAAGGGCATTCCGAGGAGGCGGAGGAGTTCGCGGCCTTCATCGTCCGTCTTGGCGCTGGTCACGAACGTGACGTCGAGACCCATGTGCTTCTTCACGTTTTCCACGGTGATTTCCGGGAAGATCGTGTGGTCGGTGATGCCGAGATTGTAGTTACCCTGACCGTCGAGCTTCGAACCGACGCCGCGGAAGTCGCGGATGGTCGGAAGGGCAACGGCGATGAGGCGTTGGAGGAATTCCCACATCGCGGGGCCACGGAGCGTGACGCTGCAACCGACGACTTGATTGGGCTTCAGCTTGAAATTCGCGATGGCCTTGCGGGAGCGATTGAGGATCGGCTTCTGGCCGGCGATCAGACCCAAGTCGCGCTGAATCTCGGTGATCTGGTTCTTATCGGCGTCGGCGTCGATGCCGGTGTTCAGCACGATTTTCAGCAGGCGCGGAACTTGGTGCTTATTCTCGTAGCCGCGGCTCTTCACGAGTTCAGGAGCGACCTGCTCGACGTAGACTTTCTTAAGGGAGGGAACGTAGCTCATTTGGGAGTGCCCGCGATTACCGACCGCGAGGCGATTGAGAGAGATTTTAGAGTGGAAAAGCGCTCAGTAACGCAGGCGCGAGGCCGGCTTGGCAAGCGCTGTTTCGCGTTAGGCCTTGGCGGCTTCGGGCTTCTTGCGTTTGCTGGCGTCGAAGACCGACTGCAGCATCAGGTTGCTGATGGCGATCGAGCCTTCGCGCTCGGCGATCGTGCCTTGCGGATGCTCCTGGGACTTCTTGAGGTGCCGCTTGATCATGCCGAGGCCCTCGACGCGGGCGCGCTGTTTCGACGGCAGGATCTCGAGGATCTTGCCCGACTTGCCCTTTTGGGAACCGGCGATGACGACGACCTGGTCGCCGCGTTTGACGTGAAATTTCTGAGCCATGTTAGAGGACCTCCGGCGCGAGCGAGATGATCTTCATGAAGTTCTTCGCGCGCAGTTCGCGGGCGACGGGCCCGAAGATGCGGGTGCCGCGCGGGTTGTTAGTGGCGTCGATGATGACGATCGCGTTGCTATCGAAGCGCAGGTAGCTGCCGTCGGCACGACGGACGGGTGCCTTCGTGCGAACGACGACGGCCTTGTGGACCTCGCCCTTCTTCACGGTAGCTTCGGTGGAGCTTTGCTTGATGTGGACGGTGATGATGTCACCCACCGCAGCCGTGTCGGTGTTCTGGCCCTTGCGGGAGATCATCGCGGCTTTGCGGGCGCCGGTGTTGTCGGCGACGTCGAGAATGGAGCGCAGTTGAATCATGGCAGGCCTCCGTAGGTTTCAGTTGTTAAAAGGATCAAGCCTGCGGAGCGGGCGTGGTGGTGGCGGAAGTCTCGGCCGTGGCGGTCTTGGTGGGGACCTGGGCGGCGACGTCCGATTCGCTGATGGCGATAGCGTCGGTGGTAACGGCTTTTTCGAGCACGGAAACGATGCGCCAGCGCTTGAGGCGGCTGAGCGGACGGGTTTCCATCACCTCGACCTTATCGCCGACCTTGGTCTCGTTCTTCTCGTCGTGGACGTGGAGAACGGTCTGGCGGTTGATGACCTTGTGATAGAGCGGATGCGGCGACTTGTAGGCGACCGTGACTTTCACGGACTTGTCGCCGGAGCGGCTGCTGACGTAACCGACTTGAGAGCGGCGCTTGTTGCGTTGGCCGGGTGCGGGAGAGGACATGGCTTTGACTTAGTTGGGGCGCGGTGCTCAGGCAGCGGCCGGCGCTTTCTTCTTCTTTTCGTTCAGGATGGTTTCGAGGCGCGCGATGTCCTTCCGGAGGGAGCGGATCTCGTGGGTCTTCTCGACCTGGCCCGTGTGCTTGCGCAGACGAAGCTGGAGGAGTTGCTCACGCGTCTCGCGGAGCTTGGTGTTGATCTCGGCCGGGGCGAGATCGCGGATTTCTTTGGAAGTCATGACGGGCGTTCGGACGTTGTTAAACTTTAAGCCGCGGTGGAGTCGCGCTGGATGAAGCGGCAGTGAAACGGCAGCTTCGCATCGGCGAGGCGGAAGGCCTCCTTCGCGATGGTGGCGGGCACGCCGGCGAGTTCGAACAGGATGGCGCCGGGCTTGATGACGGCGACGTAGAATTCGACCGGGCCCTTGCCTTGGCCCATGCGGACTTCGGCGGGCTTCTTCGTGACGGGCTTGTGCGGGAAGACGCGAATCCAGAGTTTACCCTTGCGCTTGAGGTGGCGCGAGATGGTGACGCGGGCGGCTTCGATCTGCTGACCGGTCATGGGGCCGCGCGTGAGCGACTGGAGGCCGAAATCGCCGAAGGCGAGAGTGTTGCCGCGCTTGGCGTTGCCAGCGCGGGTGCCTTTCATCGTCTTGCGATATTTCGTGCGGGAGGGAGCGAGAGCCATGGGACTAGAGATTTGAAATTTGAGATCTCAAATTTGAGATCCCGCGCGAGGGCGCGGTCAGTTGTTGTCGGACTCCTTTTTGCAGATCCAGCACTTGACGCCGATCTTGCCGTAAACGGTGAGGGCTTCGGAGAAGCCGTAGTCGATGTTCTCGCGGAGCGTGTGGAGCGGAACGCGGCCTTTGCGCTGCCATTCGCGGCGGGCGATGTCGGCGCCGCCGAGGCGGCCGGAGCACTGGATACGGATGCCTTCGGCGCCGAGCGTCATGGCCATTTCAACGGCCTTCTTCATGGCGCGACGAAAAGCGATGCGGCGTTCGAGCTGCAGCGCGACGTTTTCGGCGACGAGCTGGGCTTCGATCTCAGGCTTCTTCACTTCCTGAATATCGAGGAGGATTTCCTTGCCGGTGAGCTTCGCGAGCTCCTCCTTGATCTTCTCGATTTCCTGGCCCTTGCGGCCGATGACGATGCCGGGGCGCGCGGTGTAGATCTTGACGCGCACGCGATTGGACGCGCGTTCGATGAAGATGCGCGGCACGGAGGCTTGCTTGAGCTTCTCCATCAGCTTTTCGCGAATGATCTGGTCCTCGGCGAGAAGCTTGGAGAAATCCTTCTTGTTCGCATACCAGCGGGACTGCCAGTTGCGGCGGACGGCGAGACGGAAGCCGGTCGGGTTGGTCTTTTGGCCCATGGTGAGTGTCGGTTATTCGTTCGAGTTGCCGTCGGAGAGGACGATGCGGATGTGCGACATCTTCTTGCGGCGGGGCATCGCGGAACCGCGGGCGCCGGCCTTGAAGCGCTTGAGGACGGGGCCGTTTTCGATGACGGCGCTCTTCACGGTGAGCGAGTCGGCCGAGAGATTGTTGTTGTTCTCGGCGTTGGCGATCGCGCTTTTCAGCGTCTTCGCGATGAGGCGCGCGGACTTGCGCGGGATGAGCGTCAAATAATCGACGGCTTCCGCAGCCTTGCGGCCTTGGATGGTGCGGGCGACTTCGCGCACCTTCTTAGGGGACATGCGCGCGTAGCGGGTGAGGGCTTGAACTTCCATGGTTTTCAGAGGATTCCGACGTATTCAGGTTTCGGATTCGTCGGCGATAGCGGCCCCGACAAGTCGGGGCCCTACCCTTTCGGTTTCGGTGATGAGTAAAGGACTGAGTTAAAACTACGGCTTAGATTTCCTTGCGGGTCATGCCGCCGTGGCTCTTGAACACGCGGGTGAGCGCGAATTCGCCGAGCTTGTGGCCGACCATGTTTTCGGTGACGTAAACGGCGACGAAAGCCTTGCCGTTGTGAACGTTGAACGTGTGCCCCACGAAGTCGGGGGTGATCGTCGAACGACGGGACCAGGTCTGGATGGGCTTCTTCGCGCCGGACTTGGTGGCCTTCTCGATTTTCTCGAGCAGGTGATAGTCGACGAAGAAACCCTTTTTGATGGAACGTGCCATGGTGCGAGTGGGGCGTGATTACTTTTTGCCGCGCGGCTTGCGGCCGTTGTGGTGGACGATGATCTGCGCGTTCGACTGTTTCGAACGGCGGCGGGTCGGAAAGCCCTTCGCGAGCTGGCCCCACGGGGACACGAGCTGCTGGCGACCGCCACCACCTTTGGACTTGCCCTGACCACCACCGTTGGGGTGGTCGACCGGGTTCATCACCATACCGCGAACGGTCGGACGAACGCCGAGCCAGCGACGGCGGCCGGCCTTACCGAGCGATTGGTTGGAGTGATCGCCGTTGCCGACTTCACCGATGGTGGCGCGGCACTTCGGGTTGACGAAACGAAGCTCGCCCGAGGGCATCTTGAGCGTCGCCTTGCCATTTTCCACCGCGACGAGTTCGAGCGACGCGCCAGCGGAACGGGCGATCTGAGCGCCGCGACCGGGGACGAGCTCGACGGCGTGGAGGCGCGTAGAGGGCGGAATGATCTCGAGCGGGAAGTTGTTCCCGACGTTGAAATCGTTCGTCGTCGCCTTGTTCGAGGTGAAGATCGAATCGCCGACCTTCAGGCCATTCGGCGCGAGGATGTAGCGTTTTTCGCCGTTCGCGTAAGCAATCAGCGCGAGGTTGGCCGTGCGGTTCGGATCATACTCGATGGCCTGCACCTTGGCGGGCATGTCGAGGATGTCGCGGCGGAAGTCCACGATGCGATAGAGCTGCTTGTGCCCGCCACCGATGTGGCGGGTCGTGATGCGACCGTAGACGTTGCGGCCGCCGGTCTTCGGCTTGGGCTCGGTGAGCGCCTTTTCCGGACGCTTCTTCGTGAGGCCCTCGCGCTTGTTGAGCGAGGTGAAGCGGCCGGCGGGCGTGAGGGGACGAAAGGAATGGATAGCCATGGTGGTTTTCTCCGGTGCGATGCGTCGCGTTAGACGAGCTCGATCTTGTCGCCGGCTTTCAGCGTCACGATCGCCTTCTTGTAGTCGGAACCGACCGAGGGACGGCCGGCGCGGCTCTTCTTGTTTTTGCCGCGGTAGTTTTGGGTGTTCACGCGACGGACGGTGACCTTGAAGGTCTGCTCAACCGCCTGCGCGATCTGGTGCTTGTTCGCATGCCCGTAGACCTCGAAGGTGTATTGGCCGAGTTCGGAAGAAAGCTTGTTGGACTTCTCCGAGAGGCGAACGAGTTTCAGGATCTTGTCGGCTTGCATTAGTTCTTACCTCCGTTGACGCGGGCGAGGATCGCTTCGAGCGCCTTGGTGCTGACGATGATCTTGGCGTATTGGGCGAGATCGAAAGTGTTGAGCTTCGCCGCTTCCTGGAGCGAAACGCGCTCGATGTTACGCGAGGCGCGGGCGGTCTCGACGGCGAAAGGTGCATCGACGAGGAGCACTTTGCCCTTCGGGGCGATGCGACCAAGGATCTGGCTGATGGCTTTGGTCTTGGTGACCTTGGTGTCGAACTGCTCGATCACGGCGAGTTCGCCGGAGGTTGCGCGGTCGAACAACGCGCGGCTGAACGCGAGCTGCTTCACCTTGGAATTGATCTTCTTCGAGTAGTCGCGGGGCTTCGGGCCAAAGACGACGCCGCCGCCCGACCAGAGGGGCGAGCGGATGGAGCCGGCGCGAGCGCGGCCGGTGCCCTTTTGGCGCCACGGCTTTTTGCCGCCGCCGCGGACTTCGCCGCGGGTCTTGGTGGAGTGGGTGCCCTGACGGTTGTTGGCGTTGATCGCGACGATCACTTCCTTGACCGCTTGCAGGCCCTTGTCGCCCTCGAAGGTCGGCAAGCCGAAATCCTTCTCAGTGCTTGAGGTCGCGTCGGAATTAAAAACGGTAAGCTTCATGTCTATGTCTCCAGGTTAGGCTTGGACGGCCTTAGGCTGGCCCTTGATGGCGGAGCGGACGATGACGTCGTCGCCGTTGGCGCCGGGGATCGCACCCTTCACGAGGATGAGATTCTTGTCGGCGATGACTTTCACGACCGTGAGGTTTTGCACGGTGCGCTTCTCCTGTCCCATGTGACCAGGCATCGCCTGGTTTTTCCACGAGCGGCCGGGCGTCTGGCGCATGCCGATCGAGCCGATGCGGCGGTGAAACATTGAGCCGTGGGTGGCAGGACCGCCCGCAACACGAAAGCGCTTCACGACGCCTTGGAAGCCTTTGCCCTTGGTGACACCAATGACGTCGACGAGCTGGCCTTCGGCGAACGAGGTGACGTTCACGACGTCGCCGACCTTGAGCGTCGGCGCATCGGTGAGGCGAACTTCGCTGAGAACGCGCGGAGCGTTTTCGAGATTGGCCTTCTTCGCGTGGCCGAGTTCGCCAGCGGGAGTGTTCTTGGTCTTCTTCTGAGAGAAGCCGATCTGGACGGCGTTATAGCCATCGGTCTCGGCGGTCTTGACCTGCACGACGGTGCAGGGACCGGCCTCGACCACGGTGACGGGCACGAGCACGTTCTGTGCGTCGTAGACCTGCGTCATTCCGAGTTTCTTGCCTAGGAGCGATGAGATCATGGGCTAAGCGGTAGGTGGTAGTTCCGTTTGAGAACCTACTTTAGCGATAGCCTGGCGGTCCCGCGGGCGCGGGACACAGGCAACGGCTACTGTAGAGTATTTGAGCCTGGGGCGCGGTGAAGTGCCTTAGACGTTGATGGTGATGTCCACGCCCGAAGGCAGGTTCAGTTTCTTCAGCTCGTCGACCGTTTGAGCGGTCGGCTCGATGATGTCGATGAGACGCTTGTGCGTGCGGGTTTCGAACTGCTCCATCGACTTCTTGTCGACGTGCGGGGAGCGGTTGACCGAAAGTTTTTCGATGCGGGTCGGCAGCGGGATCGGGCCCGAGACGCGCGCGCCGGAGCGCTTGGCGGTCTCGACGATCTCGAGGGCCGACTGATCGATGACGCGGTAGTCGAAGCCCTGGAGCTTGATGCGAATGCGTTGACCTTTCATGGGAGGCAAAGAACGAGGTGTTACGTGCGGGCGGGAGCTTTCGAGGAGGTCTCGACGATCTTCGCGAGAAGCGAGTTCGGCACCTGCTCGAAGTGCGACGGCGTGATGGATGCGCTGGCGCGGCCCTTCGAGAGCGAGCGAATGTCGGTGACGTAGCCGAAGAGCGTTTCGAGCGGAACGTGCGCGTTGACGATCGCAGCGCCGTTCTTGTTTTCGATACCTTGGATGGCGCCACGGCGACGGTTGATGTCGCCCATGAGGTCGCCCTGATATTCTTCCGGAGTCGTGACTTCGACGCCCATGATTGGCTCGAGAAGGATCGGGTTGGCCTTCTTCATCGCTTCCTTGAAGGCGAAAATACCGGCCATCTTGAACGCGAGTTCGGACGAATCGACTTCGTGGAACGAGCCATCGACGATGCGGACCTTGACGTCCACAACCGGGTAGCCAGCGACGACGCCGTTGTTGGCGCCTTCGAGAATACCATCCGTTGAGGGCTTGATGAATTCCTTCGGGATGACGCCACCCACGATCTCGTTGATGACTTCGACGCCCTTGCCCTTTTCGTTGGGCTCGAGTTTGACGACCACGTGACCGTATTGGCCTTTGCCGCCGGACTGACGGATGAACTTACCTTCCCCGTCGGCCGGCTTCGCGATGGTCTCGCGATACGCAATCTGCGGCTTGCCCGCGGTGGCTTCGACCTTGAACTCGCGCTTCATCCGGTCGCGGATGATGTCGAGGTGAAGTTCGCCCATGCCGGCAAGAATGGTCTGGCCGGTGTCGGGATCGGTTTTCACCCGCAGAGTCGGATCTTCCGCCACCAAGCGCTGAAGGGCGTTGCCCATCTTTTCCTGGTCGGCCTTCGAGTTCGGCTCGATGGACATCGAGATAACGGGCTCAGGGAAGGACGGCGGCTCGAGACGGATGTCGAAATTCTCGTCGCACAGAGTATCCCCGGTGATGACGTCCTTAACGCCGACGAGCGCGCAGATGTCACCCGAGTAGGCGAGATCGATTTCTTCGCGGTCCATGGCGCGCATGAGCACGAGACGCGAGACGCGTTCCGAGCGGCGGGTGCGCGGATTGTAAAGGGAGGTGCCCTTCTTCAGAATGCCGGTGTAAACGCGATAGAACACCAGCTTGCCGACGAAAGGATCGGTCCACAGCTTGAAAGCGAGGCCGGCCAGCTTGCCGTTGTCATCGGTCGGGGCGAACACTTCCTTCCCGTCGCTATCCTGCCCGTTCATCGGAGGAAGATCGAGCGGGCTCGGGAGATAATTCACGACGCAATCGAGAAGACGCTGGATGCCCTTCTTCTTGAAGGCCGAACCGGGGATGACGCCGGTGAACTGGAGCGAAATGGTCGCCTTGCGAATACCAAGCATCAGCTCGGCAGGGGTGATTTCTTCACCGCCGAGGTATTTTTCGGCGATCACGTCGTCGAAATCGGACACCGCTTCAATCAGCTTCTCGCGGTATTCCTTGGCCTGGTCGCGCATGTCTTCCGGAATGTCGGAAGTCACCGGAACCATCCCGAGCGGATCCTTGGTCTCGTCGAAAATATAGGCGATGTTCTGAACGAGATCGACGACGCCGTTGAAATTTTCTTCCGCGCCGATCGGGAGAAACAGCGCGTGCGCGTTCGCCTTGAGCTTCGTCCGCATTTCCTCGATCGCGCGGTAGAAGTCGGCACCGACGCGGTCCATCTTGTTGATGAACGCAACGCGCGGCACCTTGTATTTGTTGGCCTGGCGCCAAACCGTTTCGGATTGCGGCTGCACACCGGCGACCGCGCAGAACACGGCGACGGCGCCGTCGAGCACGCGGAGCGAGCGCTCCACCTCGGCGGTGAAGTCGACGTGGCCGGGGGTATCGATAACGTTGATACGCTGCTTGATGCCCTTCCAGGGACCGCATGACGCGTTCCACGCACAGGAGATGGCGGCGGCCGTGATCGTGATGCCACGCTCGCGCTCCTGCTCCATCCAGTCGGTTACCGCGGTGCCTTCATGCACCTCACCCATCTTGTGGACGGAGCCGGTGTAGAAGAGAATGCGTTCGCTAGTCGTGGTCTTGCCAGCGTCGATGTGGGCGGCGATGCCGATATTGCGGGTCCACTCGAGCGGGAACGGACGGTCCTTGGCGTTAGCCGGAGAGATCTTGGCTTTGTCGGTGACGACAGTAATCTTGGGAGCAGAAACAGACATGAGCAGCAGGGGCTGGACTGGTTACCAGCGGAGGTGGGCGAAAGCGCGATTAGCCTGCGCCATCTTGTGGGTGTCTTCCTTCTTTTTGACGACGCCGCCCGTATTGTTGTAGGCATCGATGATCTCGGCAGCGAGGGCATCCTTCATCGGCATCCCTTTGCGGCTGCCGGCAGCGTCAACGATCCAGCGGAGCGCGAGGCTCTCCTGGCGTTCGTAGGAAATTTCAACGGGAACTTGATACGTAGCGCCTCCGACTCGACGGCTCTTCACCTCGAGACGCGGACGAGCATTTTCGAGCGCACCGAGGAGGAGATCCACGGGATCGCCCTTCTCGAGCTTCTCGGAGACTTTTTCGAACGCGCCGTAGACGATGCGCTGGGCAAGATTCTTCTTGCCGCTTTTCATGATGACATTGACGAGGTGCGCGACGAGCGGGCTCTTGTAGCGGGCATCGGGCACAACCTGGCGCTTCTCGGCTCTGTGACGGCGTGACATGGCGGATTTTTAGATTCGAAAAAGAACGATGGTTTACTTGGCAGCCTTCGGACGCTTCACGCCGTATTTGGAACGGGAGCGACGACGCTTCTCGACGCCAGTCGCATCCAGCGTGCCGCGGACAATGTGATAGCGAACGCCGGGAAGGTCCTTCACGCGACCACCGCGAACGAGCACGATCGAGTGCTCTTGAAGGTTATGGCCTTCGTCCGGGATATAGGAAATCACTTCGCTGCCATTCGTGAGACGCACCTTCGCGACCTTACGGATAGCCGAGTTCGGCTTCTTCGGCGTGCGCGTCATGACCTGCACGCAAACACCGCGGCGGAACGGATTGCCGTCGAGCGCAGGAGACTTCGACTTGATGCGCACTTTGCGGCGCCCTTTGCGCACGAGTTGATTGATGGTCGGCATGGTGAAGAGTGAAAATTGAAGAAAAGGGGAAAACGCTACCGGAGCCGAAAAGCTCGGCAAGAACTTTTTGGCGAAAAGGTGGTGTCGTCGCGAAAACTTGGATGCAGAGCCGAGCTCGCGAGTGACAAAAGCGTTCTTCAGACGAGTCCGAAAACGCGCTGAGGAGAAGTGGGACGCGGGACCGTTGGGTGTCCTCGGTTGAACACAAGAACCAAATCCACCACGCAAAAATTCCGGGGCAAAAAAAAACGCCCGGCGGTGAGGCCGGGCGATAAAACCCTACCGAGCTAGGCTCAAAGATAGGGTTTTTGGCGGGAGGGACTGAGAGGATCAGAGAATGTTTCGGCCCTGACAAGCGTTTTTTTCGTCTGCTTCGACGGATGTTTGACGGAGAGAACCGGGGCGGAACTCTCTCCCCTCTCCTAGGCTTCGCGCGCCCACGAACACGCCGGCATACACAAAGAAAAAGCCGCAAGCTTTCGCGTGCGGCTTTGAAGAGTTTAGCGTGGCGCGATCGCTCAGCTCGCTTCGGTCACCTGCTGCGGCTCGCCCATTTCAGTCGGGAGATCCGCACCGAACGGCAACGTGATCTTCAGGTTCTTGTAGCGCGGAAGGCCCGTGCCCGCCGGGATCAAGTGACCCATGATGACGTTTTCCTTGAAGCCCTTGAGGTAGTCGACCTTGCCAAGCGTCGAGGCGTCGGTGAGGACGCGCGTCGTCTCTTGGAAGCTCGCCGCCGAGATGAAGCTCTCGGTTTCGAGCGAGGCCTTGGTGATGCCGAGGAGGATCGGCTCGGCTTCGGCGGGTTTGCCACCCGCTTCTTCGATGCGACGGTTTTCGGCGAGAAACGCCGCACGATCGACCTGCTCACCCCAGAAGTTTTCCGTGTCGCCCGGATCGGTGATACGGACTTTGCGGAGCATCTGACGAATGATGATTTCGATGTGCTTGTCGTTAATCGTCACGCCTTGGAGGCGATACACTTCCTGCACTTGTGAGATAAGGAAGTCGTAGAGCGCGGAGGGCCCGAGGATTTCGAGGATTTCGTGCGGATCGGCGGCGCCTTCGGTGAGGTGCTGACCCTTGTGCACGACGTCGCCGGGCTGCACGATGATGTGCTTGCCGGTCGGGATGAGGTGTTCCTCTTCCTGGCCGGTTTCGTCGTTCTTGACGACCAGCTTGCGCTTGCCGCGAACGGTGCCCTCGAACGAGACGATACCATCGATGCGCGACATCTCGGCCGCGTCCTTCGGACGACGAGCTTCGAAGAGCTCGGCGACGCGCGGGAGACCACCGGTGATGTCCTTCGTCTTGGAAGCCTGACGCGGCGTCTTCGCAAGCAACGCACCCGGTTGGATGATGTCGCCTTCGTTGACGGCGATCTGCGCGCCGACGGGAATCGAATAAGCCGCGAGCGGCTTGTTCTTCGCGTCACGCACTTCGATCTGCGGGTTCAAGTCCTCCTTGTGCTCGATAACAACGGTGGCGATGCGGCCCGACGATTCGTCGAGTTCGCGCTTCACCGTGACACCCGGAATCATGTCCTTGAACGCCAGCGTGCCGCCCTTTTCGGAAAGCACGGGGATGTTGTAGGGATCCCACTGCGCGAGGATAGCGCCCTTCTCGATCTGCTCGCCGTCACCGACGTGCAGGAAGGAGCCAACCACGATGTTGTAGGTCTCGAGTTCGCGGTCGTCGGCGTCGACGATCTGGATCGTGCCGGTTTTGTTGAGCACGATCGCGGCGCCTTCGGCCGTTTCGACGAGGCGGAGACCCTTGTATTTCACCGTGCCCGATGCGCGGACGCGGATTTCAGGAGTCTTGAAGCCGCCGGAAGCGACGCCACCAATGTGGAACGTGCGCATCGTGAGCTGCGTGCCAGGTTCGCCGATGGACTGCGCGGCGATGATACCAACCGAGTCACCGACCTTGGCGACCTTCGAAGTCGCGGGATTGATGCCGTAGGATTTTGCATCGATGCCGTGCTGCGAGGTGGAGGTGAGCGGCGACATGACTTTGACGCGCTCGATGCCCACTTCGTCGATCTTGGAGGCGATTTCCTCGGTGATGAGTTCGCCCGAGCCGACGAGAATTTCCGTGGGGCTGAGCGGGTTGAAAACATCGTCACTCGAGAAGCGGCCGATGATGCGTTCACGGAGGCCGACGATTTCGTCGTCACCTTCGAAGATCGCCTTCTTCCACACGCCGTCGCGGGAGCCGCAATCGTCTTCGGCGATGATGACGTCCATGGCCACGTCGCACAGTTTGCGCGTGAGATAGCCGGCGTCCGCGGTCTTCAGCGCTGTATCCGCGAGACCCTTACGGGCACCGTGGGTGGAGATGAAGTATTCGAGAACGGTCAGACCTTCGCGGAAGGACGACAGAATCGGACGCTCGATGATTTCGCCGGAGGGCTTGGCCATCAGTCCGCGGGTGCCGCACAGCTGGCGAACCTGCTGTTTGTTACCACGCGCACCCGAGTCCATCATGATGTAAACCGGGTTAACTTCGTTGCGGCCTTCGTTACTCTCGAGCTTGGCGAAGACTTCCTTGGCGATGCGATCCGTGGTGCCGGTCCACAAGTCGATGACTTTGTTTTTCCGTTCACCTTCGGTGATGATGCCCTTGTTGAACTGGCCTTCGACTTCGGCGATCTTCTTCCGGGTGTCGGCAACGATGTCTTTCTTCGTTTCCGGAATGATCATGTCGTCGATACCGATCGAGATGCCGGCCTGCATGGCGGTCTGGAAACCAAGCTCCTTCAGGCGGTCGAGCGTGACGACGGTTTCCTGGTTACCCACGGTCTTGTAGGTATTCAGAATCAAGTCGCCCAGTTTGCCCTTCGGCACAGGGAAGTTGATGAAGCCGAGATCGGCGGGCCAGATCTGGTTGAAGATCACGCGGCCAACCGTCGTGCGAAGCGTCTTCTTCTCCTTGTTACCGTAAACGGTGTCGCGACCGAAATCCGGATTCGGGATTTCAACCCAATCGTGTTTCTTCATCGCGCCGTCAGCAACGGCGTAGAGCACCTCCTGGAGGCCGGAGAGCAACGGAACGCGCTCTTCCTTGGTCGGCTTCTTGCGCGGTTCGATCGTGAGATAATACGCGCCGAGAACGATGTCCTGCGACGGCGTGAGGATCGGCTTGCCCGAGGACGGCGAGAAGATGTTCGACGTCGCCATCATGAGGAGTTTGCACTCCATGATCGCTTCGAGCGAAAGCGGCACGTGGACCGCCATTTGGTCACCGTCGAAGTCCGCGTTGTAAGCGGTGCAAACGAGCGGGTGAACGCGAATGGCTTCACCTTCGATCAGAACCGGCTCGAACGCCTGGATCGACAAACGGTGGAGCGTCGGCGCGCGGTTGAGCAGCACCGGGTGGCCCTTCGTGACTTCTTCGAGAATGTCCCACACTTCCGGCGACTTCTTCTCGATCATCTTGCGCGCACCGCGGACGGTGTGCACGAAGCCGAGTTCTTTCAGACGGCGAATGATGAACGGTTCGAAGAGGACGAGCGCCATCTTCTTCGGCAGACCGCATTGGTTGAGCTTGAGCTCGGGACCGATGACGATGACGGAGCGGCCGGAGTAATCGACGCGCTTGCCGAGCAAGTTCTGGCGGAAACGACCCTGCTTGCCCTTGAGCATGTCCGAGAGGGACTTCAAGGGACGATTGCCGGCGCCCGTGACGGGGCGGCCGTGACGGCCGTTGTCGAAGAGAGCGTCGACCGCTTCCTGCAGCATGCGCTTTTCGTTGTGAATGATCACATCGGGCGTCTTCAGCTGCATCAGGTTCCGCAGACGGTTGTTGCGGTTGATGACGCGGCGATAGAGGTCGTTGAGGTCGGAAGTCGCGAAGCGGCCGCCTTCGAGCGGAACGAGCGGGCGCAGGTCCGGCGGGATGACGGGCAACACTTCGAGAACCATCCACTCCGGACGGGAACGCGAATGGATGAAGCCTTGAATGACCTTCAGACGCTTCGAGAGCTTCTTTTTGATCTGCTTCGATTTCGTCGCACGCATCTGCTCCTGCAGCTCGGCAACGGTCGCTTCCATGTCGGTCTTCACGAGCGCATCGCGCACCGCTTCGGCGCCCATCTTGGCGACGAAGGAATCGTCACCGTATTCGTCGAGAGCTTGGCGATACTCGGTGTCCGTGAGGAGCTGGTGCGGCTCGAGCGGGGTCTTGCCCGGGTCGATGACCATGTAGTTCTCGTAGTAGATCACGCGCTCGAGCGAGCGTGCGGTCATGTCGAGCAAGAGACCGAGACGGCTCGGCATGCTCTTCAAGAACCAGATGTGCGCCACCGGAACGGCGAGCTCGATATGGCCCATGCGCTCGCGGCGGACGCGCGCGATGGTCACTTCGACGCCGCAGCGATCGCACACGACGTCCTTGTATTTGATGCGCTTGTATTTTCCGCACGCGCACTCGTAGTCGCGCACCGGGCCGAAGATCTTCTGACAGAAGAGACCACCCGGCTCGGGCTTGAAGGTGCGGTAGTTGATCGTTTCGGGATTCTTAACTTCGCCCTTCGACCATTTGCGGATGGTTTCGGGCGAAGCGACCGTGATGGACACGCAGTCAAACGCGGCGACTTCGTCACCGAGAGCTTCACGAGCTTCGGTGCGAGCGACGGAGGAGGCGGTCTCGTTGGGTTGAATCATGATGATGTCTTTCCCTGCTGTTGTTTAAAAACGGATCGGAAAGCCCGGCGGCATCAGGTGCCAAAGCCGAGCGCGTCGCTCTTGTTGAGCTTGATGTCGAGACCGAGGGACTGGATTTCCTTGATCAACACGTTGAAGGATTCCGGCGTGCCGGCCTGCAGCGTGTTGTCGCCCTTGACGAGCGACTCGTAGATCTTGGTGCGTCCCTGCACGTCGTCGGACTTGACGGTGAGGAGTTCCTGGAGCGTGTGCGCCGCGCCGTAGGCTTCGAGCGCCCACACTTCCATTTCGCCGAAACGCTGACCGCCGTATTGGGCTTTGCCGCCCAACGGCTGCTGCGTGACGAGCGAGTAAGGACCGACCGCGCGCGCGTGAATCTTGTGCGACACAAGGTGGTTCAGCTTCATCATATAGATGTAGCCGACGACAACCTCCTGATCGAGTTTCTCGCCGGTGCGTCCGTCGAGGAGCGTGCTCTTGCCGGAGTGCGGCAGCTTCGCTTCCTTCAGGTATTCGCGGACTTTCTTTTCCGGAATACCGTCAAACACAGGCGTCGCGACCTTGATGCCGAGCTTTTTGCAGGCCCAGCCCAAGTGCGTCTCGAGCACCTGACCGACGTTCATGCGCGAAGGCACGCCCAGCGGGTTGAGGCAGATTTCGATCGGAGTGCCGTCCGGGAGGAACGGCATGTCTTCCTCGGGCACGATCTTGGCGACCACGCCCTTGTTACCGTGACGGCCGGCCATCTTGTCACCGACTTCGAGCTTTTGCTTCGTCGCGATGTAGACCTTGACCTGCTTGATCGCGCCGTCGCCGGCGTCGGCACCGGACTCGATGCCGCCGATCTTGCGCTCACGGTCGGTCTCGAGCTCGTCGAACTTCGTCTGATACGAGCCGATGATCTCCATGATCTTGATACGGACCGGAGACGGATCGATCTGAACGTGCTTCGAGACGGCCGCGAGTTTGCGGAGGAGCGTCTTGGTAATCTTGCGATTGGCCGGGATGATGATTTCGCCGGTTTCGCCGTTGATGACGTCGAGCGGAATCTTTTCGCCGAGGAGGATGTTGGAGAGGGCCTCGGTGAGACCTTCGCGCAACTTGTCCATCTGCGTTTTGTATTCCTCCTGGATCTGCTTCACCTGACGGCGGCGATCGGACGGCGAGAGCTTTTCCTTCTCGAAATCGATGCGGGAGGAAACCTTCACGTCCATGATGATGCCGGCGGCGCCCGACGGAACGACGAGCGAGGTGTCCTTCACGTCAGCGGCCTTTTCGCCGAAGATCGCGCGGAGCAGCTTTTCTTCGGGAGCGAGTTCGGTCTCGGACTTCGGCGTGATTTTGCCGACGAGGATGTCGCCAGGCTTCACTTCCGCACCGACGCGAATGACGCCGTTGTGGTCGAGGTTCTTGAGCGCTTCTTCTCCGACGTTCGGAATGTCGCGCGTGATTTCTTCCGGCCCGAGCTTGGTGTCGCGGGCGGTGACTTCGAATTCCTGGATGTGGATCGAAGTGAAGATGTCTTCGCGCAGAACCTTCTCGGAGATCAGGATCGCGTCTTCGAAGTTGTAACCGTTCCACGGCATGAACGCGACGAGCACGTTGCGGCCGAGGGCCATCTCGCCGTGATCGGTCGAAGGACCGTCGGCGATGATCTGGCCGGCTTTGATCTTCTGGCCGAGCTTCACGATCGGCTTCTGATTGAAGCAGGTGCCCGCGTTCGAGCGCATGAATTTGCGCAGCTCGTAAACGTGCACGCCGTTCTTCGGATCGGTCTTCAGATTGCGCGGCATCTCGCCGTCGCGCGTGATGACAATCCGCTTTGCGTCAACGGAAGCGACGATGCCGGCCTCTTCGGCGACCGCGACGATCTTCGAGTCGCGAGCGACGCGCTCTTCGATGCCGGTGCCGACGAACGGCGCTTCGGCTTGGAGAAGCGGCACGCCTTGGCGTTGCATGTTCGCACCCATGAGCGCGCGATTCGCGTCGTCGTGCTCGAGGAAGGGAATCATTCCCGCCGCGATCGAGATGACCTGCTTCGGCGAGACGTCCATGAGGTCGACGTCGGACGCGGGGACTTCGAGAAACTCGCCGTCCTTACGCACGGTGACCTTGCCGATGAAGTGGCCCTTGTCGTCGATCTCGGCGTTCGCCTGAGCGATGACTTTGCCCTCTTCCTGGTCGGCGGTGAGATATTCGATCTTGTCGCCGGCGCGGCCTTCTTTGACGAGACGATACGGCGTTTCGATGAAGCCGAATTCGTTGACGCGCGCGTAAGTCGAGAGCGAGTTGATCAGACCGATGTTCGGACCTTCCGGCGTTTCGATCGGGCAGATACGGCCGTAGTGCGACGGATGAACGTCGCGGACTTCGAAGCCGGCGCGTTCGCGATTGAGACCGCCCGGCCCGAGCGCGGAGAGACGACGCTTGTGCGTGACCTCGGCGAGCGGGTTGATCTGGTCCATGAACTGCGACAGCTGCGAACGAGCGAAGAAGTCGCGGATGACCGTCGTGAGCGCCTTCGGGTTGATCAACTTTTGCGGCGTGATCGAGTCGACGCTTTGATCATACATCGTCATGCGCTCGCGCACGAGACGCTCGGTGCGGCTGAGGCCAACGCGGCACTGGTTGGCGAGCAGTTCGCCGACGGTGCGGACGCGGCGGGAGCCGAGGTGATCGATATCGTCGACCACGCCCTCACCCTTTTTCAGGCGGACGAGATACTTCGTCGCGGCGACGACGTCGCCGGACTCGAGAATGCGTTGCTCGAGGTCGACCTTGAGGCCGAGCTTCTGGTTGACCTTGTAACGACCGACGCGGCCGAGGTCGTAGCGCTTCGGATCGAAGAACAGGCGCTTGAGGAGAGCCTTGGCGTTCGCGGTGGTCGGCGGCTCGCCGGGGCGGAGGCGCTTGTAGATTTCCTTGAGCGCTTCCTCTTCGTTGCGGGTCGGATCCTTCTTGAGCGCACGAATGATCGCGCCTTCGTCGGCCGACGTGTCGATCACGCGCAGCGTCGTGATATCGTGTTTTTCGAACGTGCGCACGATCGCTTTCGTGAGCGGTTCGAACGCGCGCGCGAGCACGACGCCCTTCTGGGCATCGATCGCATCTTCGACGAGCACGAGCGTCGACACGTTTTCCATGTCGAGAGCCTTCGAGACTTTCAGGTCCTTGATCTCGTAAAAGAGGTTCAGGATGTCGATGTCGCTCGAATATCCGACGGCGCGGAGCAGGGTCGTGATGAGGAATTTCCGACGGCGACGACGGCGGTCGAGATATACGTAGAGCAGGTCGTTATTGTCGAACTGCACTTCGAGCCACGTGCCGCGGTCCGGGATGATGCGGAACGAATGGAGCGGCTTGCCGTTCGGATGCGGCGTCACTTCGAAAGCGATGCCAGGCGAGCGGTGTAGTTGAGAAACCACGACGCGTTCGGCGCCGTTGATGATGAACGAGCCGCGCTCGGTCACCATGGGGATCTCGCCCATGTAGATTTCCTCGTCCTTGATGAAGTCTTCTTCGCGGAGGCGAAGCTTCACGTAAAGCGGAACGGAATAGGTGATGCCTTCGCGGAGGCACTCGATCTCCGAGTTCTTGGGATCGCCGAGCGTGTAGGAAACGTATTCGAGGGTGAGCCGCTCGTCGTAGGAGAGGATCGGGAACACCTCGCGAAACACGGCCTCGAGGCCCTGCGGCTTGCGCTGCTTCTCGGGCGTGCCCTTCTGCAGGAAGTCGAGATAGGACGTGATTTGAATCTCGATGAGATTCGGCGGCTGGATCACTTCGCGGAGCTTGCCGAAGTTATTGCGTTCAGAATGGGTGCGGTCGGCCATGGGATTCCCGGGAAAAAATCAGACAGCGCGCGCGTCCACCTCACGGGCGGAACGCGGCGAAAAACGGACGAAAAGAACGGAAAGAGAAAAGGCAAAGGACAGGCCGCGGTTAAGCACGGCCTGTCCCGATGAAATCGGCAGTTGTGTCAGAAAAAACGCCAATGGGTCTTACTTGAGTTCGACCTTCGCGCCAGCGGCCTCGAGCTTCTTCTTGATCTCTTCGGCTTCGGCCTTCGCGACGTTTTCCTTGACGGGCTTCGGAGCGCCTTCGACGAGATCCTTGGCTTCCTTGAGGCCGAGGCCCGTGATCGCACGCACTTCCTTGATGACGCCGATCTTGTTCGCGCCGGACTCCTTGAGGACGACGGTGAACTCGGTCTGCGCCTCAGCGGCCGGAGCGGCAGCAGCGGCGGCGCCAGCGGGAGCGGCGGCGACAGCGGCGGCAGCGGAAACGCCCCACTTGCCTTCGAGGTCTTTGACGAGGGCGGCGAGATCGAGGACGGACTGCGCGGACAGCCACTCGATGACTTGGTCTTTGGTGATGTTGCTCATGTTGACTTCTCCTGAATCGGACTAGCGGTTTCGAAGAGTGAAACGCGTTTAAGAGACGTATCCCCTAGCCTGATTCGATGGACGATTTTCCGGCGGAGCCGGAAAAAGGGTTGGGTTAAAGTTTAAGACTTAAGTTTAGGCGGCGGGAGCAGCGGGTTGATCGGGCTGCTCCTTCTTGACCTTCGCGTCGAGGACGCGGACGAACGCGGCGGCGTTGCTCGTGAGCAGGCTCAAGAACTGAGCGCGCAGCGCGTCGAACGGCGGCAGGTCGGCAATCGCCGAAAGATCGTCAGCGCTGATGAGCTTCTTTTCGATCACGCCGACCTTCACTTCGAGCTTCTGCTTGGCCGTGAAGAATTGCTTCAGCACCTTCGCGACACCGGCGGAATTGCTGCCACCGACGACGATCGCGGTCTGGCCGACGAGCGCACTGTCGATATCGGGCAGGCCGAGGGCCTTGGCCGCGACGCGCAGCGAGCTGTTCTTCACGACGTGGAACTCGGCTTTCTCATCGGCCAGTTTGCCGCGGAGTTCCGCGGTTTCTCCGACGGTGAGTTTCGTGAAATTGGCGAGGATGACGTAGTCGGACTTCTTCAGGTGCCCGCTGACCTCATCGATCAAATATTGTTTTTCGGCTCTCATGGTTCGGGCTCCTTTTAGTATTTCGAGAACTCGGTGGACGCGACCTTCACCGCGGGGCTCATGCTCGAGGAGATGGTGACGCTCTTGATGAACTGGCTGCCTTTGAAAGTCGCCGGCTTGGATTTGCCCACGGCTTCGACGACGGCCTGCACGTTTTCGAGGATCTGCGCAGGCGTGAACGAACGCTTGCCGACGCCGACGCCGAGGTTGGCCGTCTTGTCCATCTTGAATTCGACGCGGCCGGCCTTCACGGCCTTGATCCCGGCGACGACATCGTCGGTGACGGTGCCCGATTTCGGGTTGGGCATGAGGCCCTTGGGACCGAGCACACGAGCGAGCGTGCGGACTTTCTTCATCGCTTCGGTGGTCGCGATCGCGACGTCGAAGTCGAGCCAGCCCTCGTTGTTGATCTTCGCCATCATGTCGTCCAATCCGGCGTGATCCGCCCCCGCGGCCAGAGCCGCTTCAGGATTGTCCGTGAAGACGAGCACGCGGACCTTCTTGCCCGAGCCATTCGGCAGCGGCGTGGTGCCGCGGACGTTTTGCTCGCCGGAGGTGGCGTCCACGCCCAGGCGGAACGAAAGCTCGATGGTCTCATCGAACTTGGCTTTCGGGAACTTCCCGAGGACCTCCACGGCTTCCGCGAGAGGATATTCTTTGGTGAGATCAGCGACCTTGAGGGCGCTGTTATAGCGTTTGCTGTGTTTTTTTGGCATGTATCACTCCTTGCGGTGCGAACGTCCAGGAACGGACTCCCGCGATGAGTTGGATTGTAGGCATGTAGGCCGCCTGCTTGCAGGCGCTCGAGGTCGACTCGAAAGCGCACGCGAGCTCGCGGCCTACAAAGGGGTTCAGTCGACGACCTCGATGCCCATGTTGCGGGCGGTTCCGGCGATGATCTTGATGCCAGCTTCCTCGTCTTTCGCGTTCATGTCGGCTTTCTTGATCTTCCAGATCTCGGCGAGCTGCTTGCGCGTGACTTTGCCGACTTTGTCCTGGTTGGGCTTGGCCGAACCGGTGGCGACGTTGGCCGCCTTTTTGAGAAGGACGGAGGCCGGCGGCGACTTGAGAATGAACGTGAAGCTCTTGTCGGTGTAGACCGTGATGACGACCGGCAGGATCATTCCGTTCTGATCCTTGGTGCGGGCGTTGAAGTCTTTACAGAACGCCATGATGTTGACGCCCTGCGCGCCAAGCGCGGGACCGACCGGGGGCGCGGGATTCGCGGCGCCGGCAGGCAGTTGGAGGCGGATGTAGCCTTGGATTTTCTTGGCCATTTAAGTGAGGTGGCGGGTGTTTATTTTGTCGTTGGGCGAACGTCGGCGGTGACAAAGAGGCGTCGCATCACTCGGTGTTGCGTTGCACCTGCCAGTATTCGAGCTCGACCGGCGTGAACCGGCCGAAAATGGAAACAGAAACCTTGAGCTTGCCGCGCTCGGGATCGATCTCGTCGATGCGGCCCGTGAGCGACGCAAACGCGCCGTCAGTGATCTTCACTTCTTCGCCGACGCTGTATTGCACCTTCGGCACTTCCTTGCCGCTGGCCGCTTCAATACGCGCACGGATTTCGTCGATCTCCGCTTGCCGCAGCGCGGCGGGGCGATCGCCTCCTACGAAGCCAATCACGCCGGCGACTTCCTTCACGAAATACCAGGGCTTGTTGATCACCTTGGCGTCCTCTCCATAGAGGCGCATCTGGATGAAGACGTAGCCCGGGTAAAGTTTACGGACTTTCGTGCTTTTCTTGCCGCCCTTCACTTCCGACACGACTTCGGTTGGAAGAAGGACTTCGAAGATATAGTCGTCGAGCTCCTCGGCCTTTTTGAACTTCTCGATGTAGGCCTTCACCTTGTTCTCCTGACCGGAGAGGGTGTGGAGCGCGAACCATTGCGCGTCGGCAGGCGCGGACGTTTGGGCGGACATGGGCGGGCGGGTTAGCTAGCCAGACGCGTGAAAAGGTCCACGAACTGGTAAAGGGAGAAATCACTGATGCTCGTGAAAACACCCAGGATGATCGATGCAACGATCACCACGATGGTGTAGTCACGCAGTTCCGACATGGTCGGCCAGGTGCACTTCTTGAGCTCGTCCACGATTTCGATCGTGAAGATGCGAACGGAACTGAAGGGGTTTTTCATGAACGAAGATTTGGCAGGCGCGGAGGGACTCGAACCCCCAACCGACGGTTTTGGAGACCGCTACTCTACCAATTGAGCTACACGCCTGTGAGAAATGTCCTTTAGACGACGCAGCCGAGGCCCCCTCAAGAGGCCTCGGCGAGGTCTGTTAAATCCTTACCCGAGGCTTATTCGACGATGTCCGTGATACGACCGGCACCGATCGTGCGGCCGCCTTCGCGGATGGCGAACTTCTGAGTTTTTTCCATCGCGATCGGGGCGATCAGCTCAATGTCCACGGTGATGTTGTCACCGGGCATGATCATCTCGACACCCTGCGGGAGGTTGACGACGCCCGTCACGTCCGTCGTGCGGAAGTAGAATTGCGGACGATAGCCATTGAAGAACGGCGTGTGGCGGCCACCTTCGTCCTTCGAGAGGACGTAGATTTCAGCCTTAGCCTTCTTGTGCGGGGTGATCGACTTCGGAGCGGCGAGCACCTGACCGCGCTCAATGCCGTCCTTTTCAACACCACGGAGAAGGAGACCAACGTTGTCACCGGCCTGGCCGCTATCGAGCAGCTTGCGGAACATTTCGATGCCGGTCACAACGGTCGTGGCCGTATCGCGGAGACCGACGATTTCGACGGTGTCGTTGACCTTCACCACGCCACGCTCGATACGGCCCGTCGCGACGGTGCCGCGACCCGTGATCGAGAACACGTCTTCGACGGACATCAGGAAGGGCTTGTCCATCTCGCGCTGCGGCTCGGGGATGTCCGTGTCGATCGCATTCATCAGATCGGCGATCGCCTTCTCACCTTCCGGCTTGCCTTCGAGAGCGGCCGTGGCGGAACCACGAACGATCGTGGCCGTGTCGCCGGGGAATTGATACTTCGACAGCAGCTCGCGGATTTCCATTTCGACGAGGTCGAGCAGCTCGGGATCGTCGATCAGGTCCACCTTGTTGAGGAACACCACGATCTGCGGAACGCCGACCTGACGGGCGAGGAGGATGTGCTCGCGGGTCTGGGGCATCGGGCCGTCAGCCGCGGAGACCACGAGGATCGCGCCGTCCATCTGCGCCGCGCCGGTGATCATGTTCTTCACGAAGTCCGCGTGACCGGGGCAGTCGACGTGCGCATAGTGGCGCTTGTCCGACTCGTATTCCACGTGGGCCACCGAGATCGTCACGATCTTCGACGCGTCACGCACCGTGCCGCCCTTCGCGATGTCGGCGTAGGTCTTCACCTCCGCGAGACCTTTGCGGGCCTGGACCGCGAGGATCGAGGTCGTGAGCGTGGTTTTACCGTGGTCGACGTGGCCGATGGTGCCGACGTTGACGTGCGGTTTCTTGCGTTCGAATGTGCCTTTAGCCATGGGAGTTCGGAGACGTTGGGTGGTTTAGATGTGTTGATGACCTCTATTTTAACGTCGCGGAAGTCGCGCGACGTTTGACCTGGAGCCCAGAACCGGACTTGAACCGGCGACCTCGTCCTTACCAAGGACGTGCTCTGCCAACTGAGCTATCTGGGCAGACCGAGGGAGGGATCAAAAAACGAAAAGAGGAGAGAAAGTGCTGTTTTGAAAAATTCAGGTCAACAGCAAACTTGCTCTTTTTCGCGCCCGCAGCTCCGGTTGCCTGCGCCGTGGTTACGGTCCAATCCCCACGCGATAGAAACCCGGGCCAAGCCTCTCCCCCAAGTGGAGGACCTTGAGCAAGTAATCCTGAAAATAACCGTCCACGGCCGCCACACTCGAGCTCTCCGTCAGCACCGGCGCACCCACCACGCCGCGCACATCGAGCGCCACAAGAAACTCCAGCGGCCGCCACGGCACGTCCCCCGGTGGCGCGGCATTGACCAGAGGCTGCGAAATCACCCGTTGCCCATCCCCCGCTGAAACCACTTCCAAGAAAGCCACTCGTGAGGGCAGCGCTTCAACTTCCTCACCAGACTGCCCAAATCCAGCAAAGGGACGCCGCGACTGCTCCACATCGAACGCTTCCCCGGCCCGCGCTGGGACCGCCACCGCCGCTGGCATCTGCAAAGCCAACCGCGACTCCGCAAACTTCAGTTTCGGCGCAAAATCCTGAAAAGACGCCTGCGGATCTCTCCACACGTCGCCGCGTAAAACATCCGAACTCGCACTCCACTGCGAAGGAAGGAAGAGCGGCGACGGATCCCGCAACATGGCCTCCTCCACTAAAACCTCATTCGCCGCCTCCCCGTCGAATCGCGCAATCCCCACCGGCGCGAGCTCCCGATTCAACCCTCCGTCCTCGCGTCCGGAGAGATCCGCTCGGCTGGTCATCGCCGCCAGCACCGCCAGAATCGCCCCCGCCGCTACTCCCGCGCCCATCGCCCAGATCCAACGTCTCCGATCGCCTCCTCGCGCGCCCATCGCTACTGCCCCCGCCCCGTCGGCTCTTCGGCACCCAACACCACTCGCACAAATCCCGCCTCCCGCGCCGCACTGACAATCTCGGCCAGCTCCGCCACCGGCACGTCCGCACTCGCGCGCACCAGCAGCGAGGGCTCCCGCAACTTCGCTGCCTCGGTCCGCAACCACTCCGCCAGCTGCGCGTGATTCAATAAACCGTTCGCCGCGAAAATCTGCCCCGCCGGCCGCACGCTGATCACCCGCTCGGTCGTCGACGCCCCTCCGCGCGCCCCCGCGATCCGCGGCATCTCGAAATCCAGCCCAAGCCCCGGCGCCAAAACGAACCGTGAACCGAACAACGAGAAAAACAAAACGAGCAATCCCACATTCACGAAGAACCAGTAGTCGAAGCTCCGAGGTTCCGGCCGCAACCGGTTCGCCAAATCCAATGGCCTTGTGATCACGACTTCTTCTCCTCTTCCACCGGCGCCAACTCCTGCCTGTATTCGGTTAACAAATACCTCATGATCTCGTTGCCCGCCCACTCCACGTCGCGCACGATCGCACGCACCCGCCCCGTCAGAAAGTGATACGCCAGGTGTGCTGGGATCGCCAGCATCAGACTCCCGCCCGTCGCCAGCAACGCCTGCCACATCCCGTTCGCCAGCACACTTGCCGTCGCATAATCGCGCTCGAAGGCGAGGAACGTCGTCGTCATTCCGAGCACCGTTCCCAACAACCCCACCAATGGCGCCACCTGCGCGATCGCCGCGATCGCCCCCAGTCGACGCTCGAGCGCCGGCAACTCGATCACCGCGGCCTCCTGCACGTGGAAGCGCATGCGGTCCGCCTCGTCATCCGCGTGCAGCAACGCCGCCTTCACCACCGCCGCGACCGGCCCCGGCGTCTCCTCACACACCGTCAACGCCTCCACGATCCGGCGCTTCGCCAGGATGTTCTTGATGCCATTCACGAACGCCGTCGAACGGATCTGCCCGCGATGGAGATACAGCGTTCGCTCCACGAACAACACCACGCCGATCAACCCCATCGCCAACAACACCCACATCATCGGCCCGCCGCGGGCAAAAAGTGTCAGATCGAGTTCGCGCATCGCTCCGTCCTTAGAGCCCGTTCAACCCCGAGCGTAAATGCCAAACGCATCGTTCATAGCGCAGCTCCCGCCGCCCCAAATCGCGCGAGCCGCGCCTTCGCCAGCGCCTCGCCGTAGCCGAGCTTTGCCTCCAGGACCAGCGACCACGCTTCTTTCGCCTGATCCAGTTTCTCCTGCTGCTCATAGAGCGTCCCGAGCTCCAGCAGCGTCCGCGTCATCCAATATCGTCCTTTGTCGCTCAACTGCCGCGCTTGCTCCGGCGTGAGCAGAAATTCGTTCACCACGTCCCGCCACCACACTTCCTCCGCCTTCGCCGCGCGCCCACGCCGCGCATGGAGAAACCCCAGGTTAAACCCCGCCTCCACCCGCGCGTCGACCGGCGCATCGATCCGATCGCGCACGTGCTCGAACAGCAGCAATGCACTTTCCACATGACTCGGCTCGTTCGCCGATTGCGCATTGTGCGTCTCCGCCAGCGCCAGCTGCGCCAGCGCCACGTCCCTTCGCTGCGGAAAACGATTCACCACCTCCTCATACACGCGCTGCGCCGCCGGAAAATCGTTCAACTTCCGCAACAGGTCCCCCTGCTTCATTCGCGCCGCGAACACCAACTCACTGCGCGGATACTTCCCGACCAGATCCTCGATCAACCGGTTCGCCTCCTTCAAATTCGCCTCCTGCCCACGCCGCTCCGCCTGCCGCGCCGCCTGCAACAACGCGAAGGGCGCATACGCGCTGTTCGGAAAATCCTCCGCGAGCTTCGTCAGCAATTGCTGCGCTTCCGCCGCCTTGTCCTGCACCGCGTAATGATCCGCCTCGAGGAAATACGACGAGATCGCCGCGTCCGACGACGGAAAATCTACGCGCAACTTCTGCAGAATCTCCAACGCCGCCTCATCCCGCTCCAACGCGAAATTCGCTTCGGCCCGCAACAACGCCGCCGAGCTCGCGATCTCACCTCGCAACGTCGGCGACACGCCTTCCAGCACCGCTCCAAATCCTTCCACCAATTGCAACGTCTGCTCCGGGCGGCCCGCCGACGACGCGAGTCGCGCCTGCAACCACGCCATCCGCGCCCGCAACTCCGGCGCCAATCCGCGTGCGCCCTCGATCCCCTCCGCCATGAGCCGGCTCACGCGTTCATACGCCTCCACCGTCCGCCCTCGAACTTGCAGCGCCCGCGCCAGATTCCACTCCGCCTGCCAGCGATTCTCCAGATCCAGCGCCGGACTTTTCGCCAACTCGTCCAACATCGCCGCCGCCGTCTCGGGCGCGCCCGCTTCAATCTCCGCCAGCATCTGCTGAAACAGCAAATCTCCTGTATCCACCCCAGGCGGACGCTCCGCGATCGCCGCGGCATACGCGTCCGCCGCACTCCGATAATCGCGCGCCCGAAACCAGGCCTCCGCAATCAACAGTCCCAGCGCCGCCCGCTCGGGCCCCGCTGGCAACTCCGCCCGCGCCCGCACCGCATTGTCCGCCGCCGTTCGATAACGCCGTTGCTCCCATGCCGCCTGCATCAACACCGCATACGCGTGCGCCTTCAACGGCGACCCCGGAAACCGCTGCAGCAGCGCCCGCGCATCCTCCTCGGCCGCCGCATATCCGCTGCTCGCGCCGCCTGCCCGCGCCGCCGCCAACACCACTTGCGCCCGATACAACAACAAATCCTCCAACAACGGATGCGGCGCCGCACCGTCGATCAGCCGATCGAGCAGCCGCTTGAAATTCGACCGCTGCGGATTCTGCCCCGACGCCCGCGCGAGCAGCTGCAGCGCCACCCGCTGCTTCCCCCGGTCGCTTCCACTTTCCAGCAATCGCTCCAACGCCGCCCTTCCCGCCCCCTGCTCACCTCCTGCAATCAACCCGAGCAACAGCCGCGTTTCATCGCCTTCCGTCCGCTCCTCCGCCGGCATCGCCTGTAATTGCCTTTCCAATACCTGTGCCGCCTCGGCCTTGCGGCCAAGTTCGTCCAGCATCGCCGCATAGATGCGCGTCCATTGATAACCACGAGCTCGCCCGGAAAACTCGTCCATGTTGCGACGCGCCGACGCGAGACTCGCCTCCGTCACTTGTCCGCGCCGCAGCCGCAACTGCTCCTGCTTCAATTGAAACTGCGCCCGCGCCGGCGCCGAGGGCGTCGCTTCCGCCGCCTGCCCAAACAACACCGCCGCCTTGTCCGGCTCGCCATCGCTGATCGCGATCAGTCCTTGCAGGAAAAAATGCCACCCGCGCTCCGTCGGCGTCAGCTCGTTCGGCCGCGTCGCGTCGCGCTCGTTTTTCGCCGTCGTCAAAAACCCCTGCTGCCACGCCGCCAACCCTTTTCGCAAATGCCACGCCGCCGTTCGCTGCCCTTCGAACGCGTGCAGCACCCGCTCCGCTTCCGCCCCGCGCCCCTGATCCAGCAACGCCGTCGCCAGCCCCATCGTCGCGGCCTCCGCCTGCGACCCTCCGCGCTCGAGCAACTGCCGGTAAATCGCCTCCGCCGCCGATGAAAATCCAAGCTCCTGCGCCCGCTCCGCGGCGGTCAGCGACATCGCGTCCTCACCGCGCGTGACCCCCTCCGCGCGCGGCACCGACAGCGGCGCCGCCACATTCAACGGCGTTTGCGCACGCCCCTCCGCTGCAACCCAGCCAAGCAGCAAAATCATCAGAAAGCGGAAGCGCATCACAGCCCGCCCAACTTGCTGCTCCCGCTGGAAACAATCAACCGCGTTGTAAATCGTTCCTACTCGCACCACGCTCTGCGACATCGCACGGTTCGACTCGTTTCCAAATCCTTCCCCATCATGAGCGCACTCGTTGTCCTCGGCATCCTCGCCGCCCTCCTCCTCGTGCTCGGCCTCTGGGCCGTTGGCATCTACAACTCCCTCGTCGCCCTCCGCAACCGCTTCAAAAACGCCTTCGCGCAAATCGACGTCCAACTGAAGCGCCGCTACGATCTCATCCCGAACCTCGTCGAGATCGCGAAGGGTTACCTCAAACACGAACGCGAAACCCTCGAAGCCGTCATCAAGGCCCGCAACATCGCCGCCGCCGCCGCCCAGTCCGCCGCCGCCAACCCCGCCGACGCCAACGCCGTCCGGAACCTCGCCAGCGCCGAAACCGGTCTCACCGGTGCCCTCTCGCGCCTCATGGTCGTCTCCGAAGCCTACCCGGACCTGAAAGCCAACCAAAACATGGCCCAACTGACCGAGGAGCTCACTTCGACCGAGAACAAAATCTCCTTCGCCCGGCAGGCCTACAACGACAGCGTCATGACCTACAACACCGCTCGCGAAACCTTCCCCAACATCATCTTCGCCGGCATGTTTGGCTTCCATCCCGCCGAGCTCTTCAAGATCGACGACCCCACCGAGCGCAACGCTCCGAAAGTCCAGTTCACCTAAGTTCGCGCGAACCCTCCGGGTGAGCCGTCTTTCCAGCTCTGGGCTCTAAGCTCTCAGCTCTAGGCTAGCCGCACATGGACTTCTTCGAAGCCCAAGCCCGCGCGAAAAAACGCACGACGCGTCTCGTCGTGCTCTTCGTCCTCGCCGTCCTCGGCACCATCGCCGCCGCTTACTTCGCCGCCATCATTGGCCTCCGCTTCTTCAACGCCCAACAAGCCGCCGCGTATTCAGATTACGGCTACGCTCCCGACACTCAACTCTCACCCCTCAACTCTCAACTCCTCCACCTTCCCCTCCTCCTCGGCGTCTCCGCCGCCACGATTGCGATCGTCGGCCTCGCCTCCCTCGCGAAGTGGTCGCAGTTCTCCGCCGGCGGCTCCGCCGTTGCCGAGAGCGTCAAGGCCCGCCGCGTCTCGCCGCAAACCACCGACCTTCGCGAGCGCCGCCTCCTCAACGTCGTCGAAGAAATGGCCATCGCCTCCGGCACGCCCGTCCCCGCCGTCTACATCCTCGACGACGAGCCGGCCATCAACGCCTTCGCCGCCGGCCTCACCACCTCCGATGCCGTCGTCGCCGTCACCCGCGGCACGCTCGAGAAACTCACCCGCGACGAACTCCAGGGCGTCGTCGCTCACGAGTTCAGCCACATCCTCAACGGCGACATGCGGCTCAACCTCCGCCTCACCGCGCTCCTCTTCGGCATCCTCGTCCTCGGACTCGCCGGCCGCGGTATCCTTTGGTCGCTCCGCTACACGCGCGTCCCCCGCAGCTCCGGACGCAATAAAAACTCCGGC
This sequence comes from Verrucomicrobiota bacterium, assembly GCA_023391285.1. GTDB lineage: Bacteria > Verrucomicrobiota > Verrucomicrobiia > Opitutales > Opitutaceae > Opitutus. The sequence continues at coordinate 42,278 of JAEWBF010000086.1, read as the reverse complement.
GGCATCCTCGCGTTCATCGTCTTCGCCGGCCTCGCCCTCCTCATCATCGGCTACATCGGCTTCTTCTTCGGCCGCCTCATCCAGGCCGCCGTGTCACGACAACGTGAATACCTCGCCGACGCCTCCGCCGTCCAATTCACGCGCAACCCCAACGGCATCGCCGGCGCCTTGAAGAAAATCGGCGGCTACGCCCTCGGCTCCCGCCTCCAAACCAGCAAAGCCGCCGCGATCGGCCACTTCTTCTTCGCCCAAAGTTTCCGCTCCGGCTTCACCGGGCTCTGGTCCACGCACCCGCCGCTCGCCGAACGCATCCGCGCCATCGACCCCAATTTCGACGGCCAGATGTTCACGCCCCCCGAAAAGGTCGACGTCTCCTCGGAATCCTTCGTCTCCGCCGGCCTCCACCCGCCAAAACTCCAACCCAAAACCCAACCCCCGAAACTCGAAACGTTCTCCGCCGCCGCCGCGATCGCTGCGATCGGCACGCTCACCCCCGACCAGGTCACTTCCGCCGAAACCCTCCTCGCCTCCGTTCCTCCACTTCTCCGCGACGCCGCGCACTCCGAAACCGACGCACCCGCCCTCCTCTACGCGCTTCTCCTCGCCGACGATCCTGCACTCCGCCAGCGCCAGCGCTCCCTCGTCGCCCAACACGCCGGCTCCCAAATCCTCGCTACCCTCGATCGCCTCGCGCCCGACCTCCGCGCCATCCGCGCGGAACACAAGCTCCCGCTCGTTCAACTCACACTGCCCGCCCTCCGCTCACTCCCGCGCTCCGCACTGGATCCTTTTCTCACCACGCTCGACGAACTCGTCCACGCCGACGCCCACGTATCGCCGTTCGAATACGCCGTCCAAAAACTCCTCACGCGCACCCTCGCGCTCGGCCGCTCGCCCAAGTCCGCCACGGTTCAATACCACTCCTTCAACGCCCTCGTTCGCGAGATCGCGACCGTCCTTTCCACCCTCGCCCACGTCGCCACCGCCAACGAAGACGAAGCCCGCACCGCCTTCGCCACCGGCGCCGCCCAACTGAAACTCATCGAGCCTCAACTCGCCCTCGCCGCCTCGTCCGCTGATCTCACCACGTTCGACAGCGCCCTCGACAAACTCTCCGCCGCGAGCCTGCCCATCAAACACCGCACGCTCCTCGCCGCCGCCCACGTCGTCAGCGCCAACGGCTCCGTCTCGATCTCCGAAGCCGAACTCCTTCGGGCCACCGCGGCCGCCCTCGACCTCCCCATGCCTCCCCTCGCCCCCTGATCCATCTTTCTCTTTCCTCTTTATCTTTCTCTTTCTCCCCTCACCACCCCGCGTGCCACATCACCCACCGCCCCGCCTTGCGCACGCGATCGAAACTGATCCGCCAAGTCCACGCCAACCTCCCCACCTCCACCTCTCCTTCTATCCGTCCGCCCTCCGCCATCGTTAACATTTCCCCGCGCGCTTTTCTCCCCAGCAGCACCTTCAAATCCGAAGGCACATAAGGCACCAGATACTGCGACGGCTCGACCAACGCCTGCCCGTCCAATCTCAACGCCTTCACGCGCTCGACCGCCTCCTCGCGCGCCCAGACCAACACCGGCCGCTCGCCCGGTAACCGCCATCCCCCGCCAGCCTCCTCGCGCACTCCCACCACGCGTGGTTCGAGTCGCACCCCCGCGCCCATCACGACCACGACCAGACCGGCCACCGCCCACTTCCCGAAACTCCTCGCTCCACCTTCCACCGCTACGCTCTTCGCCGCCGCCACCACCGCGAGGAACATCAGCGGAAACCACCATGCGACATAGTGAATCAGCGTGAACCGATAAATCCCCGCCGGTGTGAGGTCATTGTAATTCAAATACACCAACGCGTTCACTCCCACCGCGCCCACGGCTGCCGCCCCCCCGCCACCGTCCTTCCTCACCCACCACACCGCCGCCGGCACCACCCACCACATCCACGGATACCGCCACAACAATCCCGGCTCCACCTCCCCAAACAGCGGCATCCCCTCCAAAAATAACCAGAAGAACTTATAGCTTACCGGATACCCGAAAAACCCAACCGTCTCCATCGAAGCCGCTTCATACGGCGTCCGCCAACTCCCAAATACTTTCAGATTCAGCCCGCCCACCATCGCCCAGGCCACGGTCATCACCAAACCCGCAGCCACCCCACATCGCACTCGTCCCCACCAAGTGGGAATTCGCCACACCGCCCACGCCAGCAACGGCCCAAACGCCACCACATCCACCGGCCGCACCCAATACGTCGCCGCCGCCAACCCCGCCAAAATCCACACGCGCCGTCCTTCGCGTCCGCCCGCGCCAGCCAGCGGCTCATCTCTCACGACCACCCACACCCCCGCCAACATCGTCAACTGCGTCGCCAACGTATTCCACGGCACGACCACCGAATCGGCCAGCAGCCACGAGTGCGTCACCACAAACACGACTCCCACGCCCAACACTTCCGCCGCACTCAACCACCGCCGCCCCAGCTTCCACCACATCGCCGCCGCCCCCAAGACCAACGCTAGGTCCGGCAACAAAAATGCGTGCGCCGGCATCCACCTCACAAACGGCGCCGCCAGCAGCGAATACCCCAGCGGATAGAAATAGGTCTCCGCATTCACCTCTCCGGCCGCAATCGCCTCCGCCTGACGCAAATACTTCAACTGGTCCGACCACGTCCACCAGCCGTCGCGATTCGCCCCGTCGCCAATTCCCGGATACAGATCGTGCAGCCGATACGCCGCCAGATAGACCAGCGCGACCACCGCCAGCAGCACCCATCCCGCCGCGCGTCGCGCCAGCAGTCGCTCGGAAGCTTCCACTAGCCTCTTCATCGCACGTTGTTCGCGTAGCCGCGCAGATCGAGTCTCACGCGCGCAGCTCAACCGTAATCGTTCCGCCGCGTCAAAGTCGTTCCCGCTCCACGTCTTTCACCGCCCCTGCACCCGCGCCCGCCCCTGCGGCTCCCCCGCCTTCCTCACCGGCTCCGGCTGCTTCGGCGAAAACTTCGCCATCAGCATCACCGCCGCAATCGCCACCGCCATCACCGCGCGTGCCCACCGCCGCCTCCGCTCCGGATCCGGCAACCACGTCTTCTCCTTCCGCGCCAACACCGCGATCCCCACCGCCGGCAACACCAGCCACACCCACCACGGCAGGCCCAGCTCCCTCAACACATGCCGAAACCAGCCCACCACCGACACGCCCAAAATCCCCAACGCAAACAGCGCCGCAAACGTCACGCTATGCCCGCGCAACGCCCGCCAAAACCACGGCACCAACGAAAATCGATCCACCCTTCACCGTGCGCATACCTCCGCCGGCCGTCAAAAGCCCCCCGCCGCGCCTCCCACTCCGCTCCGTCCCTATCCTTGGAGGCGCGGTGCCCTCACCGCGCAATCACGACACGCACCATTTTACGGCCCCAAAAATTTCGGATCCTTCGCTCCGTCCAATCCATCGCCTTCCACCTCGAAAACCGGATCCGTCGCTTCCACGAAACGCATCCCTTGATCAAAACCCCACAACCAGCACGCGCCATCCCGCCGATCGTGAATCAACATGTAATCCGGCAAACGATCTCGCGATGGACTCGCGATCGAAAACTGACCTTGCGTCACGTAGTCCACCACTTCCGGCAGCTGTGACACCGGCGGCTGCAAATCCAACGTCACCGTCCAGTTTCCACTCACCGCCATCGGCACATTCCCGCGGAAAAAATATCCGAAGAACCGCGCCGGCACATAGTGCCCCGTCGCCCGCAACCGCTGCAAATGCTCGTCCACTGCCGCGATAAAGCGCACCCTCCACGGAAAATCGTTCGGCAGGGTGAACCCGGAAAGCGGTATGAGCACATTGTCGATCATGGCGCGGCGCGTCTCTCCTATTAACGGCCAACTTCGATTGGATTTTAGCGCCGATTTCATCAGCCTGCGCTTCCCGTGAGTTTGACCGCCCGCCAGCAACAGCTTCTCGACGATCTCGTCTTCATCGACGACCTTCAGGAACGCCTCGCCACGGTCGTCGAACGCGCCCGCCGCCGCCCCAAACTTTCCGCCGAACAACGCACGCCCGCCCACCGCATCCCGGGCTGCACTTCAAACGTTTGGCTCGTTTCCCAACTCCACGAAGGCCGCTGCCACTTCCACCCCGACGCCGACTCCCCCGTCGTCCTCGGCCTCGTCACGCTCCTCACCGATTTCCACAGCGACCTCACCCCCGCCGAACTCCTCGCCACCACCACCGACCCGCTCGAAACCCTCCAGCTCTCGCGAAATCTCTCCCCCACCCGCCGTCACGGGCTCGCCGCCGTCCGCACCGCTCTCCGCGCCTTCGCCGCACAACAGCTCTCATCTCTCAACTCTCAACCATGAACCCGGCGCCCGTCGCGCCGCTCTTCGACGCCCACAACCACCTCCAAGACCCCTGGCTCGCCCCGCACCGCGACCGCGTCCTCGCCGATCTCCGCGCGCTCCGCATCCGCGCCTGCGTCATCAACGGCACCAGCGAACAAGACTGGCCCGACGTCACCACCCTCTGCACCCACTCCGACTCTCAACCCTCATCTCTCAACGCTCAACTCACCCTCCTCCCCTCCTACGGCCTCCACCCCTGGAACGTCGGCAACGCCTCCCCTCACTGGCGCGAAACCTTCCTCCGCATCCTCGACGCCCACCCGCGCGCCTTCATCGGCGAAATCGGCCTTGATCGCTGGATCCTCGATCGCGCTCGCCCCGACGACCTTCGTCTCACCGGCCTCCGTCGCGCCCCCCTGGCGGAACAACTCGACGCCTTCACCTGGCAACTCCGCCTCGCCGCCGAGCGCAACCTCCCCGTTACCATCCATTGTCTCGACGCCTGGGGCGCCCTCGCCGACGTCCTTCGCTCCACGCCGCTTCCGCCCCGCGGCTTTCTCCTCCACGCCTACGGCGGCTCCGCCGAACTCGCCCGCGACTTCACCACGCTCGGCGCTTACTTCTCCTTCAACGGCTACTTTCTCGGCGAACGCCAATCGGCCAAACGCGACGTTTTCCGCACGCTTCCGCTCGATCGCCTGCTCGTCGAAACCGACGCCCCCGCGATGCCTCTTCCCGCCTCGCACCGCACCCACGAACTCCCCGGCCTCGCCGACGGCAACCCCATCAACCACCCCGCCAACCTCCCCGCCATCTACGCCGCCCTCGCCCAACTCCGCGACCTTTCGCTTGGACAACTCACCACCGCCGTCACCCAAAACTTCATCCGCCTCTTCGGCCCCATCCCCCAACCCACAACTCAAAACCCAAAACCCTAAACCTCGCCCGCTCTCGCAATCGCCCGCACCACGTCTCCAGCCGCCGCCAACCCAAACGCCGCCGTCACAAACACCGCCGTTCCAAACCCGCTCTCGCAATCCAACGCCACCTCCGAACCTGGCTCGCGTTCACTCGAGCAAGTCCCATTCGCCCACGGAAACACGGGCGCCTCGCTCGACCACACACAGCGCACGCCCCAGTGCATCTTCCCCGTCTGCTCGCCGTGCGCGAAACCGTGATCCTTGCGCAGCTTCTTGCGCACCTGCCGCAACAACTCGTCTCCGAACGAATCGCCCAAATCCCCCACGCGCACCTGCGTCCCATCCCGCTTCCCACCCGCCCCGCCTACGGTCAACACTTCCAGGCCGCGCCGGCGCGCCTCCGCAATCAGCAGCGCCTTGTTCGACAGCTTGTCGATCGCATCCACCACGAAATCGAACTTCGCGCGCAACAACCGCTCCGCCGACGCCGCCGTGAAAAACTCCGTCACCGCTTCCACGCGGCACCCCGGATTGATCGCCCGTATCCGTTCCGCCAACACGTCCACTTTCGGCCTTCCGATCTGTCCATCCAACGCCGGCAGCTGACGGTTCACATTCGTCACGCACACATCGTCCAGATCGATCAACGTCAGCGCTCCCACCCCGCTGCGCGCCAACCCTTCCACGGTCCACGACCCCACCCCACCGACACCCACCACGCACACATGCGCCGCCCGCAGCCGTTCCAGGCCCGTGCGCCCGACCAGCCGCCCAACCCCGCCGAAGCGATCGAAATAATCCGTCTCTTCACTCATTCTCTCCAGCGAGAACCACGAACCTCATCCGCGCAACCCCGCCCCTCGCCTCGCTCCCTTCGTCATTCTGAACGAGTGAAGAATCCAATGAGACTCTCGCATCCGCTCGACGCCTCCACCTCCACACGCCTCTCGGCCATGAAATTACCCCTCGCGTTTGCATTCGCATTCCTCACCCCCGCCATGTCCGCCGCCAACCTCCCTGTTATCCCGTCCGCCGACGACTCCGGCTTCGCTCCCATTTTTGACGGCCGCACGCTCACCGACTGGGACGGCGACCCGACCTACTGGCGCGTCGAAGACGGCCATCTCGTCGGCGAGATCACCCCCGAAACCCTCGTCAAACGAAACACCTTCATCATCTGGCGCGGCGGCACACCGGCCGATTTCGAGCTCAAACTCGACTACCGCGTCACGCCCCGCGGGAACAGCGGCATCAACTATCGCAGTATCCAACTCACGGATGCGCCCTGGTCGCTCGCCGGCTATCAAGCCGACATCGACAACGCCGACCGCTGGATCGGACAAAACTACGAAGAACGCGGCCGCACTTTCCTCGCCTACCGCGGCCAAATGGTTCGCGTCACCGAGCACGGTCAGCCCCAACTCCTCGCCTCGCTCGGCGACCCCGACGCCCTCGCCGCTCACGTCAAACCCGACGACTGGAACTCCTACCACCTCATCATCCGCGGCAACGTCCTCACTCACATCGTCAACGGCCACGTCATGAGCATCGTCATCGACGACGACCCGAAGAATCGTCGCCTCGATGGCCTGATCGGCGTCCAAGTCCACGTCGGCCCGCCCATGAAAATCCAATACCGCAACATCCGCCTCAAAACCCTGTAGCCCACCCGCTCGCGGGCGCTCCTTCCATTCCCCATGCTCATCGTCCACGTCCACATCCAAGTCATCCCCGAACACCGCGACGCCTTCATCGCCGCCACCCTCGCCAACGCCCACGCCAGCCGCCAAGAACCCGGCATCGCCCAATTCGACCTCCTCCAACAAACCGACGACCCCAATCGCTTCCTCCTCATCGAAGCCTACCGCACGCCCGACGCCCCCGACGCCCCCGCCGCCCACAAAGCCACTGCCCACTACGCCACCTGGCGCGACACCGTCGCCCCCATGATGGCCACCGCCCGCACCAGCACCAAATTCACCCCCGCCGAATAGCTCACTATGGGAGGGGCTTTACGCCCCGACACTGCCCGCGCCGTTTCTCATGCCCTTCGAATTCGCCACCGCCACCCGCATCCTCTTCGGCCCCGGCACGCTTCAACAACTCCCCTCCGCCGCTCGCGATCTCGGCCGCCGCCCCCTCGTTGTCACCGGCCGCGACCCGGCCCGCGCGCAACCCGCCCTCGACCTCCTCGCTGCCACGGAACTGCCCGTCACCACCTCCCCCATCGCGCACGAACCCACCACCGACGATATCACCCGCGCCACCGCTCACGCCCGCGACCATGGCTGCGATTTCGTCATCGGCTTCGGCGGCGGCAGCGTCCTCGACTCCGCCAAAGCCATCGCCGCCCTCCTCGCCAACTCCGGCGATCTCTACGACTACCTCGAAGTCGTCGGCCGCGCCCAACCACTCCCTAACCCCGCCGCGCCCTGTATCGCGATTCCCACTACCGCCGGCACCGGCTCCGAAGTCACCCGCAACGCCGTCCTCTCCTCTCCCGCGCATCGCGTCAAAGTCTCCCTCCGCAGCCCGCACATGCTGCCCCGCCTCGCGCTCGTCGATCCCGAACTCACCTACGATCTTCCACCCGCCCTCACCGCCACCACCGGTCTCGACGCTCTCACGCAACTCATCGAGCCCTACGTTTCCTCCCGCGCAAATCCCCTGACCGACGCCGTCTGCATCGAAGGCCTCCGCCGCGCCGCCCGCTCGCTCCACCGTGCTGTCGAAGATGGCCGTGACACCTCCGCCCGCGAAGACATGTCGCTCGCCAGCCTCTTCGGTGGACTCGCCCTCGCCAACGCCGGCCTCGGCGCTGTCCACGGTTTCGCCGGCCCCATCGGCGGCATGTTTCCCGCGCCCCATGGCGCCGTCTGCGCCGCCCTCCTCCCCCACGTCATCGAAGCAAATCTTTCCGCCCTCCAATCCCGCGCCCCCGCCCACGCCTCACTCGCCCGCTACGACGAACTCGCCCGCGTCATCACCGCGCAACCCCACGCCACCGCCCCCGACCTCATCCGCTGGACCCCCGACCGCCTCACCGCGCTTCCAATCCCCAAACTCTCCACCTACGGCATCACGCCCGCCGATTTCGCCGCAATCGTCGAAGCCGCTTCGCGCGCCAGCAGCATGAAAGCCAACCCGCTCCCCCTCACCCCCGCCGAGCTCACCCAGATTCTCACCCGCGCCCTGTAGGTTGCGCGCTCGCCGCGCAACTTCCACGGCTCCGAGACTCAGCCGCGCGCAAGCAGCCGTTCCACCGCCGCGATCGCCGCCCGCTCCCGCTCTTCCCAACCGCCGCGGATCTCCACAAACGCCAGCCCGCGCCGCTCCACCGCACCGCGCCACACCCGCGCCGCTTTCGCCCGATCCTCCTGCTCCGGGAAACACCGCGCCGGGTCCGGCTGGAACGGCACATCCGCTTCGAGCAAGAGATACAACGCATAGCTCCGGCACCGCTTCTCCGCTCCGCGTCGCACTTCGTCCGGACACGTCCCATACAACAGGTCGCTCCATAACATCGTGGTCAGCGCCTCCGTATCGCAAATCACGATACGCTCCCCCTTCGCCTCCGCCGCGCGCACCGCTTCATCCTCCCGCCGCCACTGCTCGCGCGCGATCGGCACCATGTCTTCCAGCCCGATCACACCGTGCGCATCCCAGAACTCCCGCGCATATTCCGGCACCCAGCTCACCCCAAAATGCCGAGCAAGTCGCTCCGCCAGTCGCGTCTTCCCTGTCGACTCCGTCCCGAACACCGCAATCCGCTGCACCACATTCATACGCCCGCTCCCGCCTCCTCACCGGCTTCTTGCCCTCCCCGCCAACTCTTCCGCCACGCCCGATCGCCCGCCGCCGCCATCGCAAAAAAGATTACATATAGCCCCGCCGTCAGCCGCAGGTCCTTCGTCCAATAGACCCCAACCGCGATCACGTTCACGATCATCCACCCCGCCCAGCACTCGAGCCGCTTCCGCGCCTGCAACCACTGCGCGATCAGACTAAACACCAAGATAAACGCGTCCCAATGCGGCAGCGCCGCATCCGTGTTCCGCCGCATCAGCTCCCCCCACGCCGCCGTCGCCACCAACCCCGCCACGCCCCACCCCACCACCGCCCGCCCCCGCAACCTCGTCACCGGTAGGGCGAGGCAGCCTGCCCCGACCTGTCGGGGTCCCGCCGAGCCGTTCGCCTGCGCCAACTCCGCATCTTGCCCCCTCCCGCCCGTCAACCAGTGCCACCACCCATACGCCTGTATCCCAAAAAAGAATACCTGCAGCAGCGCGTCCGAATACAGTTTCGCCTCGAAAAACACCCACGCATACACCGACACCTGCACGAGCCCCACCGGCCACCCCCACACATTCTGCCGAATCATCAGCCCGACGCCGATCACCCCCAACACCGTGCCAATGATTTCGTAAACAGACATTGTGCGCTGTCTTTCCGGGAAGCCCCCGCGATGGCAATCCCGGTGTTTCACCACCGGGGCACCAAGACACCCAGTCCTCCTGCCCCCCTTCCTACTCTGTGTCTCTGTGCCTCTGTGGTTAAGAAATCAGTCCGCCTACTTCTCCGCCACAAACGCCTCCAGCGCCTCCCGCGTGATTGCATAACGCGCCCCGCACCGCGGACACCGAATCTCGATCTTCTGCTCCTCCCCAAACAGCCCTTCCGGATCCTGCCGCATCGTTGGCGCCAACACTTCCAGCATCCGCTCCTGATTACATCCGCAGTGCCAGCGATACACGCGCGTCTCCATCGGCACCAGCGTCTCCGCGTCGTCCAGCTTTCTCACCTGCTCCACGTCGAGCGCGTGCAGCCACCCCACGTCGCAATCCGGATGCTCCGTCACCATCGCGAACTCTTCTTCGCTCAACTGAAAATATCGCGCCACTCGCTGCTCGCTCTGCGCATAGAATTTCTCCGCCGCCTCGATCGGATCGCCACCTTTGAAACTCACCGTGCTCCGCCGTTTCTCTCCGCGTCCGCGCACCACGTCCGCATAAAACAAATTCTCCGGCATCTCCTTCACATTCTCCTCGAAGACCCGCCCCGCCACCGCGCCGAGTTCGTTGTCGCCGATCAGAAACACATTCAACAACGGCTGCTGAAAATTGATCGTCCACGCCGTCAGCTCGTTCCGCGGCCGCGACGCACAATGCAGCACAAACGCCGCCAATGCCTTCTTGAACAACGCATCCGCCTCCGGCGCCGGCCGGATCTGATGCTTCCCCAAATGCAGATAATAATCGACGAACAAGTCCCCGAACTCCGCTCGCGCCAATAGCACATTGCGACTGCGCACGAAGAGCGTGCCCACCTCCATTCCAGCGTCGTTCAAATTAGGGGGAGTGATTTCCGGCATAGCGCGCAACGTTGCGCTCCTCGCGAGTTTGTCGAGCGATCCCACCGCTTCCCATCCGCCATTCGCCCCTCGAACGTCCACGTTCGTCCCCGCGCGATTGCCCGCCCTGCCCATTTCCGTGCGCTGAACCGCGAGTCCCCGCTCCGCATGCCCCCGCATGCGCCTCCCTTCCCGACCCATGTCCCCCCGTTCCCCGCTTCTTCCGCGCCGCGCCGCTGCGCTCGCTCTCCTTCTCGCCGCCACCACGTCCGCCATCGCGGTCACGGTCGCGCCCAATCTCAACATCAACGGCGACCTCCGTCTTCGCTACGAATCCGATTGGGACTCCCACACCGCCACCGGCGCACTGCGCACCGACCGCGAACGCGGCCGCTTTCGCCTGCGCGCCAACGCCACCTATGTTTTCGATCCCGCCTGGTCCTTCAGCGCGCGTATCCGCAGCGGCCATCCCCAGAGTCAGCAGTCGCCCCACCTCACCTTCGCCACCGACGATGGCCCGAGCGACGACCTCCGCTTCTCCCTCGATCGCTATTTCCTCCACTACAAACGCGGCACCACCACCGCCTGGCTGGGCCGCAACAGCTCTCCGTTCTGGCAACAAAACGAACTCTTCTGGGACGAAGACATCACCCCCACCGGCGTCGCCGCCTCCTTCGACCACAAACACGGCTCCGGCACCCTCACGACCACGCTCGGCGCCTTCGCCCTTCCCGACGGCATCAATCACCTCAACGGCCAGCTCTTCGCCGCTCAGCTGAAATACACCACGAGCGTCGACACCTCCCGCCTCATCATCGCGGCCGGCCTTCATGCCTTCGAAGGCGAATCCGGAGCCCGCTTCCTCCGCAACCGCAACGGCGCACGCGACTACCTCGTCGGCGTCCTCAGCGCCCAATGGAGCACGCCTGTCGCCGGCCTCCCCGTCGCTCTCGGCGTCGATGTTTTCCACAACTTCAAAGACTACAGCGCCGCCGAGATCGCCCCATTCCCCGCCTCCCAAACCGACGAAACCCTCGGCTACGTTTTCTCCATCGTCGCCGGCCAACTCAAGGATCCCGGCACGTGGAGCGCCGGCTACTACTACGCCCACGTCGAAACCTTCGCGACCAACGCCTCCTACGCACAGGACGACTGGGCCCGCTTCGGCAGCGGTCCGCAATCCGACCTTACCGACATCAAGGGCTCCGAATTCCGCGTCGCTTACGCGATCACCAAGGACCTCAACCTCATGGCCCGCCTCTTCCTCGTCGACGCCATCACCAGCCGTCAGGACGGCAAACGTTTCCGCGTCGACCTGAATTGGAAGTTTTAACCCACCCCACCCGCTCCTCCGCTCACCCATGAAACTCCCCGCCCTCCTTTCCCTCGCTCTTTGCACCGCGTCCTTCCTCCACGCCGACGCCACCACCGAGACCACCCGCACTTATCACGTCCGCCAAACCGTCACTCTCTCCGACATCCCCGCCTCCGCGAAATCCATCAAATGGTGGATCGCCATCCCCGACGACGAACGCTTCCAGGAGGTTCTCGACTTCTCCGTCTCTTCCGCCCCGGGCCCGTGGAAAATCGTCACCGACCCCGATCGCGGCAATCGCTTCATGCTCGTCGAGGTCGAAAACCCCGCCGCCGCCTCGCTCGCGTCCAAGATCGAATTCACCGTGCGCCGCCGCCCTGTCTTCGTCGAAATCGATCCCGCCCAAGTCGGCCCCATCACGGACTCCCATCGCCGCCTTTTCGCCCACGATCTCCGCCTTGACGCCCCGCATATGCGCGTCACGCCCAACATCGAAAAGATCGCGAACGATGCCTGCGGCACGGAAACCAACGTCGCCGTCCAGGCCCACCGCCTCCTCGCCACCGTCGCCGACCTCACCGACCACTACTCGAGAGACGCCTCCAAACCGAAAAGCGGTGTCGGCGACGCCGACATCTGCCTCACCGCCGGCGGCGGCACCTGCACCAACATGCACTCGCTCTTCATCGCACTCGCCCGCGCCCGGGGCATCCCCGCTCGCCTGCAAATGGGCTACCGCCTGCGCGAAACCAACGACGGCAAGGAGGTCGATCCCGGCTACCGCTGCTGGGCCGAATATTTCGTTCCTAACTACGGCTGGGTCCCCACCGACATCGTCGAAGCCGACGACCCCAAAGGCCTCGGCCGCACCCGCTGGTTCACCGGCCTCACCGAACGCCGTCTCTGGCTCAATCAGGGACGCGAATTCAATCTCCCCGGCCGCTCCGTGACCGAAAAACGCGTGAACACCATGGTCATCGGCTACGCCGAAATCGATGGTGTCGAAGCTCGCGTCCTCCCCGAAGGCGACCTCCCCGCCCAACTCACCCGCACCGTCTTCTACACCGAGGTGAAACCGAGCGCCGCTCTCGCCGCCAAGTAAACCATCCCGCAAGGTGCGCGCTCCGCCGCCGGAGCGCACTCGCTCCATCACCAACCGCAGCCCTCACGCTGCGGTTTCTTTTTTGCGGAACGCTCGTCCTCCCTCAACATTCGCGCAACCTCATCCCTCTCATGAAGCGCCCCACCTTCGCGACTCTCCTCGCGCTCACCTTTGCTTTCACGCTTCCCGCCGCAACCGCCGACTGGCGTCCCTTGCCGCTCATCGAAAACAACCGCGTCGCCCCCGCCTGGCAGCACGTCGGCTTCGGCCAGATGATCGTCGAAAACAACACCCTCCGCACCGAGCCCGACGCCCGCGGTCTCGGCCTCCTCGTTTACACGAAGGAAACGTTCGGCGACTGCCAGATCCGCATCGTCTACCGTCCCGCCGAACCCAACGACAACGCCGGCGTCCACATCCGCATGGACCGCGGCATCCTCGACCAAATCGGCCGCAAAGACCTCATTGGCGTTACCCGCGGCCCCAACAACTCCCTCTCCGCCGACGAAGCCAAAAAAATGGCCGCCGCCTCCGAATCCGAAAACGGCGGCTGGTATGCCATCCATCACGGCTTCGAAGTCCAAATCATGGACAGCGGCGACTCCCTTCACCGCACCGGCTCCATCTATTCCTACGCCCCCGCCGACGAGCTTCCTTCCGCCCCCGCCGACGGCTGGCGCACCATGATCATCACGCTCCGCGGCACCGAAGTCCTCGTCGATCTCGACGGTAAGAACGTCACGCGCTTCGACTCCGCCGCGACCGACGTGGCTCCGCGCAAAACCTGGTCCGCGCCCAAACGCGAACACGTCCGCCCCACGCACGGCTACATCGGCCTCCAAACCCACGACCCCGGCGACACCATCTACTTCAAAGAAGTCGCCGTCCGCCCCCTCAGGTAGGCGCGTTAGCTTGTCCCGACTCGTCGGGCTCCCCACGCGCCGCCCCGCGACCGCCAGCCCGTCACGTCACCAGAATTCAACTACAACCACACCGCGCCACCCCACGCATGCTCTTCGAGTCCGCCCTTACCCGGGGTTGCGGAATTCTCGTGCTCGACGACGACACCGTTCTCCGCAAACGCCTCGCCGCTCATCTCCGCCAGCTCGACGCCGACGTCAGCGAAGCCTCCACGCTCGCCGAAACTCGCCGTCTTCTCGACACGCTCCGCTTCGATTTCGCCCTGATCGATCTTCACCTGCCCGACGGCGACGCCCTCGATCTCCTCCGCACCAGCGCGTTTCCCGAAACCACCGGCATCGTCGTCATGACGGCCCTCGAAGGCGTCAAACCCGCCATCGCAGCCATGCGCCTCGGCGCCGGCGACTACCTCGCCAAACCGTTCGCCGTCGAAGAACTCCCGCTCGCCTTCGCTCGCTGCCGCACGCTCCGTCGTTCCGATCGCCGCGACCAACACGGCGCCGCCACTCCACCCGCCGCCGAACTCTTCTTCGGTCACGCGCTCGCGCCCATCCGCGCACAACTCGAAACCGTCGTCCAAGCCGATCGCCGCCTCGGTCAAAACCTTCCGCCCGTCCTCATCGAGGGCGAAACCGGCACCGGCAAAACCGTCCTCGCCCGCTGGCTCCACCAGCAAGGCCCGCGCGCCGATCGCCCCTTCGTCACCGTCAACTGCGCCGCGCTGCCCGATACCCTCGCCGACGCCGAACTCTTCGGCCACGAGCGCGGCGCCTTCACCGACGCCAAACGCGCCCGCCTGGGGCTCTTCCCCTCCGTGAGCGCACCAACGATCTCATTCCACTCGCCCGCCATCTCCTCGCCCGCATCGCCGCGCGCCACCGCCTGCCAAATCTGACAATCACGCCCGAAGGCGAAGCCCGCCTCCGCGCCCAGCCGTGGCGCGGCAACCTCCGCGAGCTCTCCCACGAGATCGAACGCGCCGTCATCTTCTCCAACGGCCAGCCCCTCGACTTCGCCGCGCTCGGTCCCATTCCCGTCGCACCCGCCGATTGGCGCAATCCCACCTGGCGTCTCCCCACCGACGGCTTCTCCCTCGAAGCCGCGATGAACACCTTCATCGCCGACGCCCTCCGCGAAACCAACGGCAACGTCTCCGCCGCCGCCCGCCGCCTCGGCGTCACCCGCGACTTCCTTCGCTACCGTCTCGAAGCGAACAACACTCCGACCGCCCCCTAAATTGGGACCTTTCACCCAAGCTCCCCTGGCTCGCGTGGGGACATTTGCCCAAATGATTCTTCTCACGAAGAACACGATCACTCCACCGACAAACATGTGTTGATCCAACAGTGACTTAGCGACTCCGCCAACTTCTGGCACGCCACGCGCAAATCAAACCGCGGCCACAGCACCCCATGAAAACCCCGCGCTTTCTCCGCCCCGCCTTTGCCGTCGCCCTGCTCGTCACGCTCCCCGTCTCCGCTCAGGAGATCAGCCGAAGGGAGGGCCCACCTCCCACCCCTCGCCCAGGCACGGATCCTTATGTGCCAAACCCCAGCGAACATCATCGCGTTTACCCCGACACATCTCTTCGGCCGTCGCCTCTCGCCTTCGCCAATGCTCGTTTTCACGGCGATAGCTTCGGCCCGTATTTTCTTCCGCCTCTGCCACCTGTTCTGGGCGAGTCCTTGCAACGCGTCCCTCCTCGCGCGCCCGCGCTCCCGCCTCACACCACCACGCCTGCTCCCGAAACCCTCTACTACACCGAGAAGCCCGCCTTCGTCGTTCCCGCGGACCATCTTCCTTATTCCGAAACCATCGCGGACCACGTCGGCGAAATCTACTCCGTCCCACTCAGCTACCTCTTCGTCGCGTCTCACTACCAACACAATCGCTCCATCGTTCTCTCCGGCCGCTGGCAGGCCGATTACTCTCAACTTCCCCGCGCAACACGCGAACGCCTCTCCCGTTACCTCCGCGACCGCCGCGCCGCCGTGGAATCCCTCCGCACCAAACTCGCCGAAATCGAAACGGCCCCCGCCGATCAACGCCTCGCCCTCCGCACCACCTTCGCCGCCGAACAAACCCCTTCCCTGCTCGCCCTCGAAAGCGACGCCGAAGCCATCCGCGCCGACCTCACGGACAACGGCTTCATGAAAAATCCCGCCCTCGACATCCGCGCGGTCCGACCGGAACGGGCCCGCGATGCCGCCCAGCGCAAAGCCCAGCAAACCGTCATCGACGTCCTTTCGGCCGCCCAATTCCAATCCGGCCTCTCCCTCGAGCAGCGTCTTCTGCTGAATGAAGTCACCCTCGACCTCGCCCTCTCCTTCTCTCCGCCCGCGCAATCCGCCCTTTTCTTTTCCCCCGCTGGCGCCCGTATCCGACTTCCGGAGACGCTCCCGCCTTCCGTCGCTCAAGACCTCTCCGCCTTTCAGTCACTCAAAACCGAACTCAAAAAAGAACTCGTCGACACGGTCGAACGCGAAAGCGCCCGCATCCTCCCTGGCGAACGCACCGCCGCCTACACCCGGCTCGCCCTCAACCAGGCCGATCGCTTCCAACGCCTCGAATCCCTCGCCGAAGAAATCCGCCCGCACCTTGTCGAGCTGCCCGCTTTCGCTGCCCCGGAAAAATCTCCGCTCCCGCCCGACCTCGCCCGACGCCTCGCCGAAGCCGGCCAGGCTAAAATCGATCTTCACCGCGAGGTCGCCCACCAACAGGAAGAATTCAGCCGCGACCTCCCCGATCACCACGTCGAACTCGTCCGCATAAGAAAAGCTCTCCAGCTCTCCGCTACTCCCGCCTCCGATCGTCAGCTCTCACCCGACGCCAACCGCTCCGCTGCGCTCTTCCGGATGGAGCGCATCAACCAGGATTTCGCCCGGCGCTTCACCGCACTCGACCTCACTTACGCTCAACTCCGCCACGAACTCCACGCCTACCAGACCTCCCACCCGGCTGACTCCGGTGTCACCATCGAAACGCTCCTCACCGGCTTCGCCCAAGACTACGCCGCGCAGGAAAACTTCAATCGTTACCGCGACTACCGCGCCGCCATCTTGCTGCCGGGACTTTCCCCCGCCCAACGCCGGCTGCTCTTCAACGCCGCCCAAGTCGCCCTCTTCAAGGAAAGCCGTCAGATCTCTCCTTGACGATGTCCTCTTTCGCCAGCCGACGTCTCGCTTCTTCACGCTCGGCCTCGGACTTCTCTTCACCGTCCTCTTCTCCAGCCTCGTCGTCTTCCACAGCCGCGAACTCGCCGAGGACATTCGTCGCAAGATGATCGAGCGCGACGCCGCCATCCTGCAGCCCGTCGTCCAACAACAGCTCACCTCCTCCGCCTCGATTCACGCCCTCCTGCCCGACGCCCGCCGCGAAGGCATTCTCGCTCTCGCGCTGTTCGATTCAACCGGCGTCACCGTCGCACACATCCCGGTCAGACAGCCCCTCGTCGAACTTCCCTTCGATGACTTTGTGCTCCTCCAAAACGGCCGCCCCATCAGCCGCTTCCACCCCGCCTTCGCGCTCTCCCGTTTTCGCCTCGACGCCTCGCCAATTCAAACGAGTCCCGTCCTCGAAATCATCCTCCCTCTTTCGCGGCCTGCGGATCCTGCCCGTAAACTCCTCGGGTTCGTCCGCTATCATCTCGACGCCCGCGCACTCGCCGCCGACCTCGCCGCCCTCAACAACAACGTTCGTCGCAAAACCCTCCAAGTTCTCGCTCTCGGCCTCGCGCTGATCGCCCTCATCATGATCGGCGCTTACCTCGCGCTCACTCGTTCACAACACGCTCTCGCCGAACGCAGCGAGCGACTCGCCCGCACCCATTTCGAACTCTCGCTCGCCGCCAAAGCCTCCGCTCTCGGTCAAATCACCTCGCACCTGATCCACGATCTGAAAGGCCCGGTCTTGAGCCTCCAAGCCGTCGTCCACACCGACCAAGCCGCCGCAGCCGCCTACGCCAATCGTCTCCAAACCCTCATCCGCGAAACCACCGATCTTCTCAGCGACCAAGCCGCTCACACCACTTACGAGCTCACCGCCGACGAACTCGCCGAAATCATCCGCCGCCGCAACGCCGCGCCCGCCACCGAAAAAGGCGTGCGCCTCCACGTCAGCGTTCAACTGCTCCGCCCTCTCGACAGCCACCGCGGCGGTCTGCTCTGCCTCATCATCCACAACCTCGTCGCCAACGCCCTCTCCGCTACCGATCGCGGCCGCGCCGTCACCGTCAACGTTTCTGCCACCGCCCACACGCTCACCGCCTTCGTCGCCGACGAGGGTCACGGCATCCCCGAAGATTTGCGCCCACACCTCTTCACTCCCGGTCGCTCTGGCCGGCTTGGCGGCACCGGCCTCGGTCTCGCGATCAGTCAGCTCCTCGCCCGCCAAATCGCCGCCACCCTCGAACTCGCCTCCACTTCCTCCCACGGCACCACCTTCCGCCTCACCCTTCCTCTTCAGACCTAGCGCGGCTGCTCTGACTCGTCGGGGTCCCCCGCGCGCCGCTCCCTCACCTCCCTCTCCCATTCCGGCCTCGCCAACACCACTCCCATCTCCCGATTCACCGCCCGCGTAGCCGAAATTCCAATACACTCCGCCAGCCCCGCCCGCGCCTCTTCGCTCGCTTCCGCCCACACCGGCTTCCGCACCAGCTCCAGTTCCTCGCCTCGCCGCACCAGCAATCCCCACCCCGCCGGAATCTCCGCCTCCGCAAAAGTCCCCGCCTCGCTCACCAAATAGCAAAAATCCGCCGCGCGCCATCGCCACAGTTTCGTGAACTTCGTTCCGCGCAACACCCGTCCCTGCCACGTCCCGAGCTGCTCGATCACCCGCCGATGCGTCGCGTGTTCGATCTCGGAAAAATCCCACGCGTCGAACTCCGGAAACAGCACCTCGCCTTTCCGCAAATCCGGCCGGTGCCCGCCGATCAGCTCCTCGAGTTTCCGCACGCGCACACTTAACTCTTCCACCTTGCGCCGCGCCTCCTCCTCGCCGCGCGCATCCTTCAACAAATCCGCCCGCGCCTGTTTGCACTCGAACACCGCCGTCCGCGGCTCCGGACCCCGCGAACACCCCGCCACGTCCGCCCGATAAGCGCTCTTCGGCACCCGCATCTCACATCACACATCACAAACCCGTTCGCCTGCGCCCACCCCAGCGCCAGCCGCTTCACCCCCCGATGCGCCTCCGTCTCCGATTTGCCCACGCCTTCCACTCAACTCCACGCCTCATCTCTGACGACCTAAATCTCCCTCACGCCTCTGTGTCTCGGTGGCTCAAGTCCCTCCAGCTACGCACACATCAAGAAATCCCCCTTCTTCCAAGCCTGCGCCCCTTTGCTTTCGGCAGTTGCGTCGCCGCTAAATGGGTCGGATAACTCTGCATGATCGATAATCCGGCCGGACACGGCCACGCGCACGTCGAGGAGAAATTCTCGCTTCCTCTCTTTCTCTTTACGGTTGCCACCTCCCTCGCCGGCCTCGCTGCACTTCTGAAGCTCGTCGCACCCGACACCGTTTGGCGCGCCCAGCTCTCCGCCTCCGCCGGCCACTTCCTCGCGGCGTTTCTCCTGATGCACCTCCTGACGTGCTTCTTTGAATACATCTTTCACCGCTACGTCCTCCACAAGCCTGTCGTCCCTTTCCTCAACCGCTTCTACAAGCAACACACGCTCCACCATTCGCTCACGCGTATCGGCCGGCGCACGACACCCGGCGGCCGCACCGTTCCTTTCGTCGAAAACATCTACCCCGTCACTGAACCCGAACAGGGCGAGGCTTCCTTCTTCCCTTGGTATACCCTCGCCGTGTTCGCGGCCATCATCACGCCGCTCCTCGCGCTCCTTCAATGGATCTCGCCCGCGTTCCCGTGGTTCTTCGCCGGCTACGCCGCCTTCGCCTTCGCGCTCGCACTCTACGAAATCTTTCACGCCATCGAACACTGGCCGTTCGAACGCTGGGCGCCGCTCATCGAACACCGTCACTTCGGATGGTTCTGGCGCAAGGTCTACAGCTTCCACCTCCGCCATCACGCCGTCATCGATTGTAACGAGGCCATCTCCGGCTTCTTCACCCTCCCCGTCTTCGACTGGCTCTTCGGCACCTTCATTCTCCCGAAATCCCTCTACGTGCACGGTAGTGAGTGGAACCCCGCGGAATTCAAGAGCCCGCGCCCGCGCGCCCTCATCCAGTGGTGCGACGCCAAAGCCGACGCCCTCGTCCAAGCCCGTCGCCAACGTGCCAAAACCTCCGCGAAACCCGTCCCCGCCTCTTACACCCGCGGCGAAACCATCGCGCACTACTTCACCCACACCGTCGGCCTTGCCACCTCCATCGCGGCCCTCGTCCTGCTCGCCGTCTTCGCCGCTCTCCGCGGCGGTGTGCTCGATATTGTTACCGCCGCGATTTTCGGAGCCACCCTCGTCGCGCTCTACGCCGCTTTCATTAATATCCGCCGCGCGCCGGCCAACCACTGGCGCCAGCTCTTTCACCGACACAATCACGCCGCCATGTTCCTTCTCATCGGCGGCACCGCTACGCCCTTTTTGCTGGCCGGCGTGGGCGGCGTGTGGGGCTCAACCCTTTGTGCGATCGTCTGGGTCCTCTGCCTCACCGGCGTGATCTCCCGCCTGCAAGGCAGCGAGCGAGCGAAAACCCTTTCCCGTTCCGCCTACCTTCTCCTCGGCGTCGTCGGACTCGTCGCCCTCAAACCGCTCGCACAATCCATCCCCGCCTCCGCGCTCTGGCTGCTGCTGGCCGGTGCACTCTGCTACGCTTTCGGCTCCGCCTTCCACGTCTGGCAGCGTCTCCGCTATCATCAGGTCGTCCGCCACGCCTTCGCCCTCGGCGGCACCGCCTGCCACCTCATCGCCGTTCTCGCGTTCGTGCTTCCACCCGCCCTCTAGTCCGGCGGCGCCACCGGCTCCTATCGCGATTTCCACGACGCCGCCTCTGCGCGGCGTCTTTTTTTTGACGGTCCACGGCCCTGCGCCGCACCGCTCCGCCACCGACAGATCACAGATCGGTCTCTGTTCGTTCCGACCCCGCACTTGCCAAGCGCTCCCCGCCCCGCCTAGCTGCGCCTGCCTATCCGGCTCCAGCCCACGATGAAGCGTATCGATCCGCGCCATTGGCGTCCGCTTTTCGACGCCGTTTACGAAATCAACACGGCGCACGACCACGCTGACTTCTCCTCCGCCGTGCTGGCCGCGATGGATCGACTGATTCCCGCCGACCTTTGCATCATGCACGTGCTGGATCGCCGCACCGGCCAGATCACCGCGGCCATGTCGAAACCGAATCCCCACACGGAAGCGGAGCTGCAGTATT
This sequence comes from Verrucomicrobiota bacterium, assembly GCA_023391285.1. GTDB lineage: Bacteria > Verrucomicrobiota > Verrucomicrobiia > Opitutales > Opitutaceae > Opitutus. Next base: position 20,982 of record JAEWBF010000086.1, on the reverse strand, counting down.
ACTCGGAAAACTCCCACCTAAATCCGCTCGTCGCCTACTACGATCGCACGGGCCGGACCCACGCGCGCCGCATGTCCGACGTGATTTCCGTTTCCGAGTTCAAGCGCCATCCCCATTACCTCAACTGCCTCGCGCGCAACCGCTATCTTTACGGTCTTGTCCTCCCGGTCGCAGTCAACGCGCACACCATCGCCGCCCTTTCCTTCAACCGCGTCCGGCGCGATTTCACGCTTCGCCAGCGGACTTTGCTCGATTTGTTCGGCCCGCATTTTCGCTCCGCGTGGTTGCGCCACGAACAGCCGGCCTTGCAGAAGATCAATCTTCCGCTCTCCCTGCGCCAGCGTCTCCGCGAGCTCGGCCTGACTCTGCGCGAAGCCGATGTCCTGTTCTGGATCGCCGACGGCAAACAGAACCGCGAGATCGCCGAGCTTCTCGGCCTCAGCCTTTTCACCGTGCAGGAATACGTCGGCAACATCCTGCGCAAGCTGCGCGTGCCCAACCGCCACGCGCTCACCGTCCAGACGCTCAGCCGGCTCGCCGGCAAATGACGCCGCCCGCCAACCCTCACGCGTGAGGGTTGAGCCGGCGCGCCGCCATCGATAGGCTCTCCGTTCCTTCCGCCGCTTCTCCCGCGCCGCCGCCATGCCACCCGCTCCCCCCCGCCGCCCGTTCCTCACCGACGGCGCCCGGGAACGTTTGCTGGCCACCGCCGTTTTTTGCTCCGGCGGCATCGCGCTGGTGCTGGAACAGATCTCCGAGAAATACCTTTCCACCCTCGTGGGCTCGAGCCGTTCGGCCTCGACGATCGTGCTCGCGGTCTACTTCACCGGTCTCGCGCTCGGTGCCTGGCTTTGTCCAAAAAATCCCGCCGGAGCGCCGCGCCGCCTCGCCCTGCTGGAAGGTTTCATCGCCGCGTGGGCGGTGATCGTCGGACTGGTTTTCTTCGCCACCGACCGCGCGCTCGGCCACTGGCTGGCGCAGGCCGGCGGCAGCGCCGTGACGCTCGCCGCGGCGCGCACGGGCATCGCGATCCTTTGGATCCTCCCCCCGACGCTCGCCATGGGCGCCCAGCTCCCGACGCTCGCCGCCGTGCTCTCGGGTCGGCCGCTCGGGGACGGCCGGGGGATCACGCATTACTACGCCGTCAACCTCGCCGGCGCCTTCACCTTCACCGTCGTCACGCCGCCGCTCCTCTTTAACACCGTCGGCGCCGACGGCGCGCTCTGGACCATCGCGGTCCTTGGCTTCGCGGTCGCCATCGCATTGTGGTCCACCCTCCCCAACACCACACCCTCCCCCACCCTCGTCCCGCATTCGTCATTTTCCCTTCGTCAGCAGCCTGGCCCGATCGCGGGTGCTTTCGCCGCGGGTTTCGGCTTCTTCGCGCTCGAGGTGATTTGGTTTCACCTCATCAGCGCCGTGTGTGGCGCGAGCGTCTATAGCTTTTCGCTCCTGCTCGCCATCGTGCTGCTGGGCCTCGCGCTGGGCGGGCGCGCCGCCGCGCGACAGACCACGCCGCTCGCGTCGTTGCTCGGGTGGTTGGTGGCCGCGCTCGCCTTCGGCAACGCCCTGTGGCCCTGGGCCGGGCCGCTCATGGCGCGGGTGGCCGCAACGCAAAACATCGAATCCTTCTGGGCGGGAGAACTCGTGAAGTTCGGGGTCGTCGCCTTCATCGCGCTGCCCTCCGCCACGCTCGCCGGCCAGGTTTTTCCACGACTGCTCCGCCTGACGGAGGAATCCGCAGCTCCCGGCCGCGCCGTGAGTGCACTCTGCGCCGCCAACATCGTGGGCTGCATCGCCGGCGCGCTGATATCCGGCTTCGTCCTCATCCCGGCCTTCGGCGCCGAACGCGCCCTGCAGGGGCTCGTCCTCCTCGCGGCCGCCGGATGGCTTGCCCTGGCGCTCCGACGACCGCGCCCCCTCGATTGGTTTGTGCCGGGCACGATTGGTCTCGGCTTGCTGGCGGTGCTTCCCGCTTGGGATCGGCTCCGACTCACGAGCGGCCACGCGGTCTACCTGCAGGAAGCCCCGCTTCCAGCCAACACCCGGCTCGCGTTCTTTCGCGAGGACTTCGCCACCGGTTTTGTCACCGTGACCGAGCACCCGCGGAATGACGAGCCCGCCCCCGTTCGCATGCTGCTCCAGAACGGCAAGTTCGATGCCGACGACGCCGGGCAGATGCGCGCCCAGATCGGCTTCGGCCTCGTCGCCGCGCTACACGCGCCGGCCACGAACCGCGCCCTCGTCATCGGCTGCGGCTCCGGCCAGACACTGTCCATCATCGCCCGCCTCGGCTTCGACCAGGTCGATCTCGCCGAGCTCTCGCCCGCCCACCTCGCCGCCGCCCGGGAGCAGTTTGCCCACATCAACGCCGGCGTGCTCGACCGGCCCGGGGTCCGCGTCCACATCGAGGACGGACGCAACCATCTCCTCCGGACCCGCGAGCGCTTCGACGCCATCCAGATCGAACTCACGTCCGTCTGGTTCGCCGGCGCCACGAATCTCTACTCGCGCGAGTTCTACGCCCTCGCCCGCTCGCGCCTCGCTCCGGGCGGCGTGCTCGTGCAATGGATCCAGTTCCACCACCTCACCCCGCGCGAGATCGCCTCCATTCTCGCTTCGGCGCGGGCCGAATTCCGCTTCCTTTCCGTGTGGCGCGTGGATTCACAAGCCTGCTTCCTCGCCTCCGACCAACCGCCCACCCTCAATCCCGCCGTGTGGGAACGCTGGCGGGACGACCCCGCCCTCGCCGCGGAACGGCGCATCACCGGTCCGCCCATCCTGGACGAATTTCGCGCCACGGAACTCGTGCCCGCCGCCCGACTCCCCGCGTTGCTCGCCGCCACGCCCACGGTCCTCAACACCGACCGCAACCGCTGGCTCGAATTCCAAACCCCGAAATACGCCCTCGACCGCCGCGATCTGCGCGCAGCCAACCTGGACTGGCTCCGGTCCGCCCCGGAAAGCGACCCCTCACGCGTGGGGGTTGTCGCGCCTTTCCTTACCCCTTAGGATCACGCCGCAGCCCGGGAAGAAGCCCCGCGGGCTGCCCCTTTCCATGCACTCACCTTCCGCCTCCTCCCGCTTCAAGCCGCTTGGCGCCGTCCTGCTCCTTTACTTGGCCGCCGTCATCGTCATCCCCAGCACCCTCGGCGATTCAACTAGCAACGCACAGACAGGTGGAGGCAGCGAAAGCGGCGGAGATCCCAGCACCAGCGGCGGCGGCAGCAGCGGCGGGCCCCCGCCCGAGGTAGGACAGCCTAATCCCGCCGCCCCGCTGGGGACGCCGACCACCGTTGGCTATAAATCGATTGCGAACGGAACCGTCCCCGGCGGCAACTATGCGTTCATGAACTTCTCCACCGGTTCGGTCGTGGTGATTCCCTTCCGCTTCGACTCGCTGGAGAACTACACCCTGACCTCCGCCAACCTCCTGCTGCGCACGCCTTCGGGCACCGTCAACCTCTCCGACCTCTCACTCCAGGTTTACGACGCGCTTCCCCCAAACAGCACCAGCCTGCCGACGCCCGTCGCCAGCTTCGCCTCGACCGGCGACATCACCACCACCCTCGGCATCCACACTTTCGCCGCCACGTCCTCGCTTATACTGGAGGCCGACACGACCTACTATTTCGGCGTCACCTACTTCGGCCCCCACACCTTCGCGTGGAACGCCACGTCCAGCACCACGACCGGCATCGGCCCGCTCTACGTGAACGACACGTTCCTGGACGGCACCACGTTCTCCTACTACGTCATCAACACCGGCGTCTCGCTGTTCACCAACGTGGTCGGCGGCTTCTCGATCACTGCCGCCGCAGTCAGCGCCGTCCCCGAACCCGCCACCACCGCCGTCCTCGCCGCCGGAGCCGTCCTCGCCGCGGCCCTGTGGGTGCGTTGGCGCCGCCGCCACGCCGGCGCGGCCAACGACGAACAACGCCCGCCCCAATCGTAAGGCGGCCGGCGGCTCGCGGCCGACCGCTCCCGGGGCCGGCCGCAGACATCGCAGCGCGAGCCCCTCCCGAGTCCGACCTCCCGGCCTTCGCTCCACTCCGAACGAACATCCCGTCCGCCCGTTTTCCCTACCGTCATTCCGATCGCAGCGAAGCATCCATGGAACGCGGCTACCTTCCGACTGAAGACGTCCTGGCCCTGAACCGACCGGGGACGCCCCTGCCCCAACCGCCGCCCCTCCGTTTCCGTTACCTGCCGGCGGAGTGGATTGTCGCCCTCGCCTTCGTGGCATTTGGCCTCTGGGCCTATCTTCAGACGCCAGTCAGCTGGGTGAGGGCCGGGGTCATCCTGCACCGCCACCTCGCCCTAGCCTTTACGGCCTCCAGCCACCTCATGATGATGCTGGCCTACAGCGTGACCCTGCTCCGCTATGTGCCCGAAGCCGAGCGCCGCACCTGGACCCGTAACGCGGCCTTCCTCGCCTCGGCCATCACGCTCGCCTGCGTGTTGCTGGTCCCGACGCCGCAGGCCACCCCGATTGGTCGCCTGTTGGAATCCTCCATGCTCGGCATGGTGCTCACCGCGCTGACGCTGACATTGTTTCTGCCCGTGGCCGGCCTTGTCAGTCTGCGTCGCGTGGTCGGCACGATCGCAGAGACCGCGCTGCTGTGGGGGCCCTACCTGATCTATTTTGCCTTCTGTGGTTTTGCCCTCGCCGCCTTGCCGGTCGCGACGCTTGAGGTGAAGGACCCCACGCTCATGCGCATGGATCTGTCCTTGGGCTTCAGCGCCAGCCAGATCGCCTACTCCTGGCGCTACGACGCGCCGTGGGTTTACGACGTGAGCTCCGTCGCCTACCGGTTGCTGGGCCTCCTGGTCGCGCTCGTGATCGCCCGCCTTCAGATCGCCCGCGCTTGGGCGCACGCCCGGCGCGCCCTCTTCGTCAGTTTCCTCGTGGGCGTCACCGGCCTCACGTGCTATCGCATCGTGCCGGCCATCGGGCCGATCTTCGCCTACACCCCGCTTCATCGCGAGCTCAACACCCCCGAACGCCAGGCCGAGGCCGAGGCCACCCTCACCGCCGTTCTCGAGGGTCCCGGTGAAATCACCGTCCCTCGCCGGTATTACCGCAACGCGATGCCGTCGCTGCACACCGCCTTCAGTCTCGTCGCCCTCACCGCGGCTTGGCAGTGGCGGCGCCGTTTCTTCTGGGCCTGCCTCCCTCTTGGCTTCCTCCAGATCGCCACGACCCTCACGTTGGCCTACCATTACGCCGTCGACCTCATCGCCGCCGTGCCGTTGTCCGTGTTCTGTTGGTGGCTCGCCGATCGCGGTATCCGTCTCACCCCAAGGCCCGGCGACGAACCGCTCCCCGCCGCCACGCCCAGCCGATGGCTCCCGTTTTGTCTTCTCGCTTCCGTTGGCATCCTCCTCACCTGGGCCGCACTTGCTCCGATCCCGCCATGGATCGCATGGCCCCTCGCCGCATTGGCCGTCGTCGCTCCCTGTTACCCCGCTCTCGCCGAATTTTGCGCCAAACGTCTCCCGCGCAAACGGCCGCTCACTTCTCCCGCGCCCACGGAGGCGGCTCCAGCATCACCCGCATCTCCCGATTCACCGCCCGCGTAGCCGAAATCCCAATACACTCCGCCAGCCCCGCCCGCGCCTCCTCGCTCGCCTCCGCCCAGACCGGCTTCTGCACCAGCTCCAACTCGTCTCCGCGCCTCACCAGCAATCCCCACCCCGCCGGTATCTCCGCCTCCGCAAAAATCCCTTCCTCCGTCGCCAAATAAAAATAATCCGCCGCGCGCCACCGCCACAGTTTCGCGAACTTCGTCCCGCGCAACACCCGTCCCTGCCACGTCCCGAGCTGCTCGATCACCCGCCGATGCGTCGCGTGTTCGATTCCCGAAAAATCCCACGCATCGAACTCCGGAAACAGCGCCTCGCCTTTCCGCAAATCCGGCCGGTGCCCGCCGATCAGCTCCTCGAGCTTCCGCACGCGCGCGCTCAACTCCTCCACCTTGCGCCGCGCCTCCTCCTCCCCGCGCGCATCCTTCAACAAATCCGCCCGCGCCTGTTTGCATTCAAACACCGCCGTCCGCCGCTGCGCGCCCCGCGAACACCCCGCCACGTCCGCCCGATATCCGCTCTTCGGCACCCGCACCTCACACGCACAAATACAAAACCCATTCGTCTGCGCCCAACCCAGCGCCAGCCGCTTCAATTCCCGATGCGCCTCCGTCTCGGATTTTCCCATGATGTTTGATGATTCTCTGGAGCTTGGATCTTGGAGACTCGGATCTTCTCCCCTCACGCACACATCAAAAAATCCCGCCCCTCCCCAAACCCCTTCCTCCTCAACTCCCCCCGAATTAACTCCCGCGCCCCGCGCGCACTCACATACCCCAACACAAAAATCTCCTCCTTCCCCTTCATCGCCTCCGGCCCCACCACCGGCACGCCCACTCCTCCAATCGCCCGCGTCCACTTCTTCGCATCCACATCCACATACCCCGCAATCCGCACGTCCCACTTCTCCAACTCCACCGCCCGCTTCCGCGTCGGTCGCCCCGCGCCCCACACCCATACCTCGCGACCGCCGCTCACACGCGCCAACTCCCGCGCCACATACTCCGCCTTCACGCGATAAAACGCGTCCTCCGCATAACGCGCCTTCACCCGCGACGCCCGCCCCGCCGAATCATTCCACCGCATCAACACCCGCGGCACCTTCGCCATCCGCACACCCGCCTCCATCCAACGCAGCCACATCTCGTAGTCTTCCGGAAACTCCCCCGCCCGATATCCGCCCCACCGCTCCACGCACTCCCGCCGAAACATCACGCTCGGATGCGCCAGCGGCGATTCCACAAACCGGTTCAACGCCAGCTCCTCCGGCGTCACGAGCGCGTTGATCCAATCCACATGCAACGCATACCCCGCGCTCGCCGCGCGATCTCCGCCAAACTCCACTCCACAACTCACCAGCCCCACGCCCGCGTTCCCCTCCGCCTTCAAGAACGCCACCTGCGCGTCCAACCTCTCTGGATACATCTCATCGTCCGCATCCATCCGCGCCAAGAACTCCCCGCGCGCTTCAGCGACGCCCGCATTCAACGCCGCGACAATCCCTTCCTTCCCACGTCGCACCACCTTGACCCGCCCATCTCCTCCAGCCGCTGCCTCCACCACCTCCGCCGTTCCGTCCACCGACCCGTCGTCCACCACCAACAACTCCCACGCTTCCAACGTCTGCGCCCGCACGCTTCCCACCGCCCGCGCAATCGTCCCCGCCGCATTCCACGCCGGCATCACCACTGAAACAAACGGCTTCATTGCCGTTTTACCCTTCTCGCGACGCCCCCCGCCAGCGAGCCGTTTCTTCCTTTGCGCCTTCTGCGCCTCCTTGCGTCCAATCCTTTCTCCGCCGCCCCTTGCGCCTCTTCCCTGCGCGACTAAACTCCCCCATGCGCGCCCCGCTCTTTCTCGCGCTCACACTCCCGCTCCTCACCTTCGGAGCCGCCACCGGCCGCGACACCGCCCGCCAACCTGAACGAGATCGCATGGTCGAAAAACAAATCATCGCCCGCGACATCTCCGACGAGCGCCTGCTCGCCGCTCTCCGCAAAGTGCCTCGCCACCTCTTCGTCCCCGAAGATGTCCGCCCCGCCGCCTACAACGATTCACCGCTGCCCATCGGACACGGCCAGACGATCTCTCAACCTTTCATCGTCGCCTACATGACCGAGGTCGCCCGCATCGAACGCGACACCCGCATCCTCGAGATCGGCACCGGCTCCGGTTACCAGGCCGCGATCGCCGCCGAACTCAGCGACCACGTTTACTCCATCGAGATCGTCCCCGAGCTCGCCGTCCGCGCCGCCCAAACCCTCGAGTCCACGGGCTACGAACGCGTTCACCTCCGCCAGGGCGACGGCTACCACGGCTGGCCCGACGCGGCCCCATTCGACGTCATCATCGTCACCGCCGCCGCCAACACCATCCCGCCCCCGCTCATCGCGCAGCTCGCCGAAAACGGCCGCATGATCATTCCCGTCGGCCCGCAATTCGGCGCCCAAAACCTCATCTTGGTCACAAAGCAAAACGGCAAAATCCGCACCCGCACCTTGATGCCCGTCGCCTTCGTCCCCTTCACCCGCGAGAAAAGATAAGCCCAAAAATCGTTCTCTTTCTCCGGCCCACCACCCGACGTCCGAATCCGTAGTCCGTAGTCCCGTGGTCCGTAGTCCGTGGTCCCGTTGTCCGTAGTCCCCTAGCCCCCGCCGCGCACCTCGCGCCATGCCCCACCGCCGCGCGCTCCTCGTCGCTCTCGCCCTCCTCTCCGCCGCAACCACGGCTCAGCAACTCGCGCTCATGCAGCTCCTCGGCTGGGCGCAAGGCCACCACTTCGCCTACCTCATCGTCGCACTCGCCCTCCTCGGCTTCGGCATTTCCGGCACCGTTCTCTCGCTCGCCCGCGTCCGCCTTCTCCGCTCGGCCGACACCCTCATCCCGTGGCTCCTGCTCGCCACCTCAGTCTCAATCCCCGCCGGCCTCCGCCTCGCCCAACTCCCCGCCTTCGCCGTCGATCTTCCGCTCCTCTTCTTCAGCCCCGCCCAACACGCCTGGCGGCTCGTCGTCCTCTGCCTGCTCCTTCTTCTTCCGTTCTTCTTCGCCGGCCTCGCCACCGCGCTCCTCCTCACGCGTCACGCGCAACACGCGGGCCGCTTCTACGCCGCCAACCTCGCCGGCGCCGGTCTCGGCGGACTCCTCGGCCTTGCCTTCGCCGCCTTCATCCCGCCTCCGCATCTCCCCGCGTCCGTCGCCTTCCTCTCCTTCAGTAGCGCGGTCAACCTGACCGCGTTTCGCCCCCGCCCCATCCGCACCGCCGCCACCGCTCTCACCCTCCTCCTTCTCGCCTTTTTCCTCCTCTTCCCGCCCACACTCACCCTTTCACAATTCAAACCCCTCCGCCGCACCCTCGATCTTCCCGACGTCCACATCATCGCCTCACGCCCGGGCCTGCACGGCTGGATCCAAATCGTCGACGCTCCCGCGCTCCGCCCTTCCCCACCCACCAGCCTCCACTTCACCGGCGAAATCCCCCGCCAGCCCGCCGTCTTCATCAACGCCCTTCCTTACGGCTCGCTCCTCGACGCCAACGCCACGCACAACCCCGATTGGCTCGCCGCCACCACCGACGCCTCCGCCTTCCTTCACGCTCCCCAACGCGTCCTCCTTCTCGAAAACGCCCCCTCCGGCTGGACCGCTTTCGCCGCCCAGCTCCGCCCCGACGCCCACATCACCGTCGTCGAACCCAACTCCGCGCTCGTCCACCTCCTCACCTCCTCGCCTCAACCGCTCGCGCCCGAATGGATGCTCCGGTCCGTCACCCTCTCCCGCTCGAACGCGCGCGCCTTCCTTCGCCGCACACCCGACACCTTCGACCTCATCCGCTTTCCCGCTGTCGGCGCCCTCGGCGGCACCGCCGGCCTCGCCTCCGCCACCGAGCAATTTCTCCTCACCCGCGACGCCTTCACCGACGCCTTCCAACGCCTCTCGCCCGGCGGCGTCCTCGCCATCACCGCGTGGATGGATTTCCCCGAACGAAATCCCCTCCGCCTTCTCGCGACTCTCGCCGAAACCGCCGAATCCTCCGGCGCCTCCCCGCGCACTCACCTCATCGCCCTCCGCGGCTGGGCGTCCGTCACCTTTCTCCTTCGCAACCAACCTTGGGCCCCCACCCAACTCGCCGCCCTCCGCACCTTCGCCTCAGATCAAGGTTTCGACCCGCTTCTGCTCCCTGACCTCGATCCCGCCGAACGCGAACAACACCACGCCTGGCAAAACCCCGACTTCTTCCGCCTTGTCGATCGCCTCGTCGACGGCCCGCGCGAACCGCTCTACCGCGATCACCCTTTCGAACTCCGCCCCGCGACCGACACCCGTCCCTACTTTTCCCAATTCCTCCGCCTCACCCACCTTTCCGTTCTCACCTCCTCCTTCGGCTCCCACTCCGTCCCCTTCTTCGAACTCGGCTCGCTCACGATCGCCGTCACGCTCGTCCTCCTCCTCGCCCTCGCCATCCTCTGCATCGTCCTGCCGCTCTTCCGCCTCCGCTGGAAAACACCCGGCAAGCTCCACGTCTTCCTCTACTTCGCCGGCCTCGGCGCTGGCTTCATGGCCGTCGAAATCGCGCTCATCCTCCACGCGCACGCGCTCCTCGGCAGTCCCGTCCTCGCCGCGGCCATCATCATCACCGCGCTCCTCATCTCCGCCGGAATAGGCTCTCTTTTTTCCGAAAGACTCGCCGCCGTCCGGCAAACCCAAACACGTCTTCTCGCTTTCCTCTGCACGCTCCTGCTCCTCGCTTCCATCGTCCTGCCCTTGCTCTCCCACCTCGCTCAGGCCGCTCCCACCGCCCTCCAACTCGCGCTCCTCCTCGCTGTCGTCCTTCCCCTCGGTTTCCTCATGGGCCAACTCTTCCCCCTCGCCCTCCGCCGACTCGAATCCACCGCTCCCAACCACATCCCGTGGGCGTGGGCTATCAACGGCTGCCTCTCCGTCTCCACGCCCGCGGCCGCCACCCTCCTCGCGATCTCCTTCGGCTTCCCCGCCCTTCTCCTCGCCGCCGCCTGCGCCTACTCGATCGCCCTCCTCGCCACGTTCAAAACCGCGCCCCCGTAGGCCGCGAACTTGCTCGCGCTCTCGCACTCCCGCCACCGCGCATCCATCCCTCCCGCCCCACCCCCACGTGCGCGCTACTTCAACACCGCTTCGTGAAACTCCTGCCAGCTATCCAGATCGTTCAACCTCACCGCATCCTTCACCGCATTCGCATCATCCGGCAGTCCATTGTTCTTCAACACCCCACGCCGCGTATCGTCCTCGTGGATATACCCGCGGACCGCCGCGTTGTGCCGGTCGATGCTCGCCGCATCCAGCTTCACCCCCGGCTGCCGTTTCACCCACGCCTCGAACTGCGGATATGTCGGCTTCTCCGTTCGGATAAAGTTCAACGTCGCCTCGCGGTCCAACCCGAGCGAGTTCAGCGTCAGCTGATCGAACCCTTTCCCGCAACCCGGGTAACGCGGATCCAGTTTACCACGCGCTTCGAGCGAAGCCTTCAGCCAAAGCCGGGGCAAATGCAGCACGCCGAGCGGACCCGCCGTGCCGGAACTGATGAGGGGAATAAACGTATCCATGATGCCGTTGGGGTTTGAGGTTTTAACCTTTTGCACGCCGCCACCACGGCCGCGCGCTTTCCTTCCGACTCCTCCCGCCTCCCAAAGTTGCACCTCCCTCCGCAACTGCGAGAGGGCATCACGCCCCGATCAATCCCCTCGACCGCCCTGGGTGCAGCTCGCCGCCTAAGCGACGGCCCCCATCCTTCGCGCCTCTTCGCGCCCTTCGCGGTTCCTCCCTCCTCGAATCCTCTTCGCCGCCTACTTTCCCGCCTCCTTCAACTGCTTCTCCAACTTCCGAATCTTCGGCGCGATCACGAACGAGCAATATCCCGCCTTCGGATTTTTCCGGTAATAATCCTGATGATACTCCTCCGCTTTCCAAAACTTCCGGAGCGGCACGATCTCCGTCGTGATCGGATCGCGAAACTCTTCCGCCGCCTTCGCGCGCGACGCCTCCGCCGCGACCTTCTGCGCCTCGTCCGCATACAAAATGATCGAACGATACTGCGGCCCGATGTCATTCCCCTGCCCGCCCACCTGCGTCGGATTGTGCACGTGCCAGAAATAATCCAGCACCGCCTCCAAGGACACCTCCGCCGGATCGTAATCGATTTTGATCACCTCCGCGTGCCCCGTTAGATGCGCGCACACTTGCTCATACGTCGGGTCCGGCTCCTTCCCGCCCGCATACCCGCTCACCACATTCTTCACACCGGGCAGCAACTCATACGCCGCCTCCGTGCACCAGAAGCACCCGCCCCCGAGCACAATTGATTCTAACTTATTCGAGTTCGCCGCCGTCGCGTCCGTCATAGCGATAAGTAAAAAGGAGAAAACCGCCCAAAGCCGTTTCATGGAAGTGAGACGCACCCTGCCCCAATTTATCCCCAACGCAAGGTAGGGCGGGCTGCTTGCACCGACCTGTCGGGTCCCCAATCCGCCGCCGCTTCGCGCCCCTCGCAGGCCCCCGGAGCCTCACAGATGAAACACCTTCCGCCCCACCATCACCTCCTGTCGCTTTTCATCAAACGTCACCCGCTGCCCCGTCCGCCCCGCCGCATTCGCCATGATGCACGCGATCGAATGCTGATACCCCGCCTCCACCGGCGCATTCGGCTGCTTCCGCGAACGCACGCACTCCAACCAGTTTCGCACATGCGCCGTCGTCATCGCGTCGCCACCCGTGTTCGCCGCCGTCGCCGCCGCCTCCCCGCCCAGCTCCCGCGGCTCCAGCAAATTCGGCTGCATCCCCATCGGGCGCGCATGCTGCTCCTCCAGCCCGCCATTCGGCGTCACCCGCCGCGTATCCAAATTCAACTCACCGCCATTCGAGTAATAAATCTCCTTCGTCCCGCCCGCCGAATTCGTGAACCGCGACGAATACGTCACCTGAAACCCCTTCGTCTTGTCGTTCAACGGACCGTAATCGAACACCGCCGTCAGCGTGTCGAAATTCGTCCGCCCATCCTTCCACAAATAAATCCCGCCATTCGCACTCACGCTCCGCGGATGCGGCAAACCCGTGAACCAGTGCACCGTGTCGATCTGGTGGCACATCCACTGCCCCGGAATTCCCGACGAATACGGCCAGAACAAACGATACTCGAGATACACCCGCGGATCGAATTTCGCCCGCGGCCGATTCATCAAGAACCGCTTCCAATCCACCTCCTGCTCCCGCAAATCCGCCACCAGCGCCGGCCGCCGCCACCGCCCCGGCTGGTTCACATTCCACGTCATCTCCACCGACACGATGTCCCCAAACGCCCCCGAATCGATGAACCGCTTCGCATCGTGATACGTGGTCCCGCTCCGCCGCTGCGACCCGATCTGCACAATCCGATCGCTCGCGCGCACCGCCTTCAACGCCGCCCGCGCATCCTTCATCGTCTCCGCAAAGGGCTTCTCCACGTAAACATCGCAGCCCGCCTCCACGCCTTCGATGCAATGCAGCGCGTGCTGAAAATCCGCCGTGCTGATCACCACCGCGTCCGGTTTCGCCTTCTCGTAAAGCTCCTCGTTGTTCCGATACGCCGGCACCTGCACGCCGCCGAGCTCCCGGGCAAAAAACGCCACCGCCTCCTCGCGCCGCCGACTCCATAAATCGGATACACCCACGATCTCCAGGTTGAACTCTCCCGCCAGCTGCTTCAGCGCCGGGAAAAGCGAGTCCTTGAACCGGTCCGAAAACCCCACGATCCCGATCCGCAACCGCTCATTCGCTCCCGCCGCCCCCTGCCCGAACAATCGCGCGCCCGTGCTCGCGATCACCAATCCCGCCGCCGCCACCGAAGCATTCCGCACAAACTCACGTCGATTCAAGGGGTATGAGGTCATGCGCCCACTAATGCTCCTCCTCGCGTCCTCCGCCAGCGCGAACTTCCCTTAACATGTAGGGCGGGGTCTCCCGCCGTCTCCACCACCGCCCCCCCTGCCTTTTCGCCGCCTCCAATGGAGGCGCGGTGCCCCCACCGCGCACTCGCCTTCCCACCCTCAACTTACACCCCATCCGCCCGCTTCCGCGCCTCCAATTTCTCGCGCAGCTCTGCCGCCTTCGGATGCCCCACCGCCTCCGCTCTCTGCGCCAACTTGATCGCCTCGTCCAATCCCGGTGCATCCGCGGCCCCGTTCGCCGTCAAATCCGCCAGCATGAACATCGCCTCCGCGTGTCCCATCGCACCCGCTTTCTTGAGATAACTCATCCCGCGCATCGGATCCTTCTGCACCAATCGCCCGCGGTAATAGATCTCGCCAACCTGATAGGCCGCCGCCGCATGCGTCTCCGCGATCCGCAACATGTCGCTCAACGCCTCCATCGCCTTACCCGATCCCAGCTTCTCGATCGCCACCGACAACACCGTGTCCGGACACCCCAGCTCCAACGCCTTCCCGCGATACTTGTCCGCGCGTTTCACGTTCCGCTTCACTCCCAACCCGTCGCGATAACACCGGCTCAACCGATCATACGCCAGCGCACGCTCCGCATAACCGCCGCCTTTCAGCAGCATCTTGTAGATCTTCGCCGCCTCGTCGTGCTGCCCCTGCTGCTGCGCCAGATCCGCATACTTCGCCAGCGCCGCCACGTCCCCATACGCAAACATCTTCGTCAGCCAAAACTGCGCCCGCTCGAGATCCTGCGCCCCGCCCTTACCTTCGAGATAAAAACTCACCAAGCGCTGCAACGCCTCGCGATGCCCGTCCAGCGCCGCGAGCCGATAGTGATACGCCGCTTCGACCGGCGTCTCCGGCACGCCTTCGCCTTTCTCGTGCATATCCCCGAGTCGAAACCGCGCCACCGCGTGTCCGCGCTCCGCCGCCGTTTCGAAAAACGCATATGCTTTCTCCAAGTCTTTCTCCCCAAGTTTTCCCTCATAGTGCAGCCGTCCCAGATTGAACGCCCCATACGCATCCTCCTTCGCGTTCGCCTGTTCATAATAGCTCAGCATCAGCTCGCGATTCTTCTGCTCCTCCGCGTCGTCCGATTGTTTCTTCGCCAACTCGAATCGCTCCTGATAAATAACCCCGAGATTGTTCAACGCGTGCGTGAGGTCCGGATCCATCGCCAGGCTTCTCTCGTAAAGCCGGATCGCCTCTGCTTGATCCTTCGGCATTCCCCGGCCTTCCGACATCATTAGCGCCAGCGACGCGATCGACGGCGCGTCATTTCCCGCCACGCCAATCCGATAAAGCCGCGCCGCCTCGATCATCCCCGCCCCATAATTGCCCGCCAACTCCACCGGATACTGTTGGTGCAACTGTCCGAGTCGCCGCGCCGCCAGCGGATTATTCTGCTTCGCCGCCTTCTGATACCAATTCAGCGCATCCCTCACGTTCTGCTTCACCCCGGCTCCGGCTTCATGCCGCATCCCCATGAGATACTGCGCCTGCGCATCCTTCTTCTCCTTCGCCCACCGCTTCGTCAGCTCAACCCACTGCTCAAACGTGACTGCGCTCTTCGGACACTGCCCGATCGCTGCCAGATAACTCACGATCTCATCATTCCGATGCCGCTGCGCCATCGCCATCGCCTTCTCCACATCCTTCCCCGTCCCGATCCCGTTGTATAAAGAGATCACTACGTTCGCGACCGCCAGGTAGTGCTTCACCTTCTTCTCGTCCTCGCCCATTGCCCGCTGAAACCACGCGAACGCCTTCTCCGGCTCCGGCTTCCCCAAATCACCCCGCGTATAAAGAAAACCCAGTTCCAGCATCGCCCACGGCTTCCCGCTCTCCGCCGCCAGCTCGAACCACGTCACCGCCTCCTTCGGATTGTAGTCCTTCGACTTCTTATCCGTGAACATCCGCGCGATGTTCATCTGCATCTCGCCTTCCGCCTCGTCACTCGCCTTCGCCACCGCTTCCTCGAGTTCCGACACCGCGAAATCGTCCACCAGCTTCGCTGTCGCGTAATTATGCAAGAGCGAGATTCCCGCGTGACGACTGAGCTTGCGACTCTGCTCCAACATCTCGTTCGCCTTCGCCGGATCGCGCGGCACCCCGCGCCCCAACGCATAATTCACCGCCGCCTGCGTCGCCGCTTGCATCACGCCGTCGCGACCCGACACCCCCGCCGTCGCCGCCGCCACCAAATGCGCCTGCGCCCCCGCGATGTCCTTTCGTTTCTCCAACAACAACCCGAGAAAGAAATGCGCGCGCGCTTTCGCGCTCGCTACCGGATCCGCCGCCGCCGCTCCCGCCACGCCCAGCTCCGGCGGCAGCTCACCCGCCCCGGTATGAAAATCCGCGGGCGGCATCGGACGCGAGTAATCCGCTCCGTCCGCCACCGCCGCGCTCAACCACTGCAACGCCTTCTCCTCATCCTTGCGCACACCAATCCCCGAAAAAAGCACCATCCCATAACTCACCTGCGCAAACGCATTCCCGCGCTCCGCCGCCAGTCGCACCAACGCCGCCGCTTTCTTCGCATTCTTCGGATACCCGTATCCGCCGCTCTGATAACACTCCGCCAGAAACAACTGCGCATGCGTGAACTCCTGCGCCACCGCCGCCTCCAGCGCCGCCCGCCCCGCCGCCAGATCCGCCGGCGCTTTGCTGCGAAACAGCTTCATCGCTTCCCAAAACTTCACCTCGCCCGCGCTGACCACCGGCGTCGCCGTCGTCACCTGCTCCTCGGCGTCCTCCTCGCCCAAATCGTCATCGACCGCCGCGGCCGCCGCCATCAGCGACGAAAAGCCCGCGCATCCGAAAAACGCCAACGCCCAGCCGAGTGCCTTGTAATGTTGAAGTGAAGCCATGTGGAAAAAATTTAAAATCCCGCCGCGCTCATCTGCACCTCCGCGCCTTCCCTCTCCGCCGCCCATTCCGCTGTCAGCCGCAAGCTCTCCCGCAGCCCGACGTCCAGCATCGCGCGCCCCAGCAGCAATCCCGGATCCAGCTCCGTCAGCTTGCGCAACACCGCTTCCGCGCCGAGCCGCAGCTCCGCCGTATCCGCGTTTTCATTACCGCGCCGAAAACTCTCGATCACCGCCGCATCCGAAAAGCCTTCCAAACGCTCCAGCGCCCGCAGCACATCCGCCATCGCGCTCTCCGAGATCTCCCGTCCCGTCGCCGACGCATACTCCGCCGCCAACACCGCTGCTTCTCCGACATAGGCGCGAAATCCCATCCGCTCCAACCGCATCTCGCGCACCACGCCGCCATCGCCTTCCACAAAAAAACGATTCCCCGCCAGCCAGCCCGCCCGCGCATCCGCCCCGTCGCGCAAACGCTGCCGCGCCAACGCCCGATGCTCCGCCTCCACCTGCCGCACCGCATCGATCGTCAACGCCTCCGCCCGATATCCTTCGCCCATCTCCAATTCCCGCGCCCGCCGCCACACCGCCACCATCTCCGTCTCATAGTCCGCCCGCTCCTTCTGCCGCCGCTCCAACTGCACCGAAATCTCCTTCTGCCTCATCCACCGCTGCACCATCTCCGCATACCGCCGACGCAACTCCCATTCCTCCCACGTCTCCGCTCGCTCCGCCACTTTCGCCTTCATCCGTTCAATCAGTTCCGCAGTCACGACCGCAAAATCGCCTTCGGCCCGTTCGCCGTCGACGCCCGCAATCTCATCGCCCGGCAGCGCCAGCGGCAGCTTCGCCTCGACCTTCTCCTCATCTTCCACCGTGAACGGCAAAACCACATCCGCCTCCGCTCCGCGCGCCTGCGGCGACCGTCCATCCGGAAAATAAAACCGCTGTCCCGTCACCCGCAGCATCCCCCACTTCAGGATTCCATTTCCGCGCACCGGATTCGCGTTCAAATCGATATACGACTGCGCCGTCCCTTTCCCAAACGTCGTCTTCGCCCCCACGATCACCGCCCGCCGGTGATACTGCAGCGCCCCCGCCACGATCTCGCTCGCGGACGCGCTCTGCTGCGACACCGCCACGACCAACGGTCCTTCATACACCGGCTCCGCGCCCATCCCGCGATGCACGTCCCGCTTCCCATCCATCCCTTTCGTCAAAAACACCGGCCCGCCACCCACAAATAATCCCACCAACGCCGTCGCCTCCGTCATTGCCCCTCCAGGATTCCGCCGCAAATCGAGCACCACGCCCGCCACGCCACGCGCCTCCATCTGCTCGAGCAATTCCCGCACATCCCTCGTGGCACTCGCGTCCACCGATTCCACCCCCGACGCATAAAACTCCGGCAACTCGATCCACCCCATCCTCCGCGTCACCCCGCCTACTCCCGGCACTTCGAACACCGCTCCCCGTGCCCGTTGCTCCGGCAGCACCACCTCGCTCCGCACCAACGTCACTTCGCGACGCTCCTCGTCACCATTTTTCCGATACGCGATCCGCACCGCGGTCCCCGGCTTCCCGCGCAACCGCGCCACGATCGCCGAAACCTGCTTCTTCCTCGTCGCCGTCCACTCCCCGCCTTCCTCCGCCACCGCCACGATTTCGTCGCCCGGTTCGATGCTCCCCTCCCGCTCCGCCGCCCCGCCCGCCAGGATCGACGACACCCGACACACACCGTCGTCCATCCACACATCCAGCCCCGCACCCGCCACCGCGCCTTTCATCGCGATCTGAAACTCCTCCGCCCGCTCCGGCCCGAAATACCCGCTGTGCGGATCGAACATCCCGATCAACGCCTCCCAAAACGCCTCCCGCGCTTGCAACGCCGTCATCTCCTCGAGCGCTTCCATCCACCGCTCATAACCGCGTCGCACCTCCGCCACTGCTTCCGGCAAACTCAACCCACCCGAGATCTCGTCGACCACGGCCCGCTTTAACCTCAACTCCCACGCCCGATCCAGCTCCGCGCCCGACAACGGCGCCGACTCCGGTTCCCGCGTTCGATAGAACTCATCCGCCGTCAAATCGATCTCCCCCTCCAGCCATTTCCCAATCCACGCGAGCCGCCCACGCGCCCGCTCTCGATAAAGATCGAACATCTCGAACGCCGGCTGCGTATCCCCTTTCAACAGATACACCGTCTTCAAACTGCGATCGAAACGACGGTGCAAAAACACCATGTCCTCCGCGCTGAAGATCAGCCGCTCCGGATCGTTCCGCTTCACAAACTGCTCCACGATATCTTTCGCGCCGATCTCGTGAAACTGCCGCGTCGAGTAATGCAGATTCTGCAACAACTCGACGATCACCCGCCCCTCCCGCTGCAACTCCCGCCGCTCGCTCGTCAACAACCGCGCATCGATCGCCTCCGCCCCAAACGCTGACAAACACGCGCCCGCGCCCGCCGCCCAAATAAACGGACGCACCGCACGCCAAACCGGCCCGAGACTGCGAACGCAAAGAGTCAAAGTGGAGCCGCGGTTCTGCCGCCCACGTATCCATTTGGCAAATGCAACTTCACCACACTCCCGCCACTACCCTCCGTCCAACACGTTACGCCTCCTGCCTGCCTCATGGAGGCGCGGTGCCCCCACCGCGCACGGTCTCTTTGCGCCTTCTGCGCCTCTTTGCGGCCCTCCCTCCCACATCGGCGCTCCATTGGTTTTTGAACCTTCTCTGGAGCTTGGATCTTGGTCCTTGGATCTTCCCGCGGCGTCAGCTGCGGGTGAGCTTCCGATACTTCACCCGATGCGGCTGATCCGCGTCCTTCCCCTTGCGCCGCTTATAATCCTCGTGATACGCCGAGAAGTTTCCGTTGAACCACTTCACCTCGCTGTCCCCTTCGAACGCCAAAATGTGCGTCGCCACACGATCGAGAAACCACCGGTCGTGCGACACCACCACCGCACACCCCGCGAAGTTCTCCAAACCTTCCTCCAGCGCGCGAATCGAGTTCACGTCCAAATCATTCGTCGGCTCGTCCAACAAAATCAGATTCGCCCCGCTCTTCAGCAGCCGCGCCAGATGCACGCGATTTCTTTCCCCACCCGACAACACGCCAACCTTCTTCTGCTGATCCGCCCCCGTGAACCCAAACTGCGCGCAATACGCCCGCGAATTCACCTCCCGCCCCGGCAGCTTCATGATTTCCTCTCCGCCGCTGATTGCCTCCCAAATCGTCGCCTCGTTTGGCAACGATTCACGCGATTGATCCACGTGCGCAATCTTCACCGTGTCACCCACGCGCAGCGTCCCCGCATCCGGTTTCTCAGCACCGATGATCAACCGAAACAGCGTCGTCTTCCCCGCGCCATTCGGCCCAATCACGCCGACAATCCCGCCCGGCGGCAGTGAAAAGTTCACGCCTTCGAAGAGCACATTGTCCCCATAACTCTTCGCCAAATCCTTCGCCTCCACCACCAGCGTTCCGAGTCGCGGTCCCGGCGGGATCAAAATCTCAAACTCCCGTTCCTTTTCCGCGACGTTCTGCTTCAGCATCGTCTCATACGCATTGATGCGCGCCTGACCTTTCGCCTGACGCGCCTTCGCGCCCGACCGAATCCACTCCAACTCGCGCGCCATCGCTTTCTGCCGCCGATCCTCCGTCCGCTGCTCGATCGCCTGACGCCTCTGCTTCTGCTCGAGCCACGACGAATAATTTCCCTTCCACGGGATTCCATGCCCGCGATCCAACTCCAGAATCCACTGCGCAACATTATCCAAGAAATACCGATCATGCGTCACCGCGATCACCGTGCCTTCATACCGCGCCAAATGCTGCTCGAGCCAGTTCACGCTCTCCGCGTCCAAATGATTCGTCGGCTCGTCCAACAACAAAATCGCCGGCTTCTGCAACAACAGCCGCGCCAACGCCACCCGCCGCCGCTCGCCACCGGAAAGCTTGTCCACGATCGCATCGCCCGGCGGACACCGCAGCGCATCCATCGCCATCTCCACCTGCGGCGCCACATCCCACGCGCCCAACGCATCGATCTTCTCCTGCAGCTCTCCCTGCCGCTGCATGATCTTGTCCTTCTCCGCCTCGTCCTCCGTCGCCCCGAGTTCATCCCACGTCGCATCATACGCCGCCGTGAGATCCGTCAGATGCTTCACCCCTTCCTCCACGCACGCCCGCACCGTCGCCCCCGCCGTCAAATGCGGCTCCTGCTCCAACAACCCCACCGAATACCCCGGCTCGAAATGCACCCGCCCTTCGATCTCCTTGTCCCGCCCCGCCAGAATCTTCAACAGCGACGACTTTCCCGACCCATTCAAACCCAGCACGCCAATCTTCGCGCCGTAGAAAAACGACAGCGAAATATCCCGCAGGATTTCCTTGCGCTCGATCTTCTTCGAGACGCCCAGCATCGAAAAAATCACCGTCGGAGCTTCGTCACCTTTAGCCATGCGCCCCGACCTTGTAGGTTGCGCGCTCGCCGCGCAACTGTCCGCATCACCCCACCCCTCTCTCAACTCTCATCTCTCAACTCTCAACTCCTCCGCACCACCCCATGCTCTTCCCC